>DASCPX010000028.1:0-8073 GCA_036012755.1 Myxococcota bacterium
CGTCATCAAGGACCTCGATGACTACGGCCGCATCACGGCGGACTCCGAGATCGACACGATGTGGCACGTGAACATGACCCACAAGCGCACGGGCCGTGACAAGAGCTTCGGGCTCGAGTGGGTAGACGGCACCTGGAAGGTCGTCGGTGTCGTCTCCCAGGGCGGCGCGGACCTCACGACCGTCCGCTACATGTACGACCTCCACAAGAAGGACAAGCGGGACATCTTCCTCCGCAGGCTCGACGGCGAGGAGATCGACGACAAGGGCAATCCCCTCGATCCCTACGCGGAGGAGGAGGAAGAGGAGGAGTAGGGCGGCGGGGGGGAGAACTGCGACCATCGACCATCGAGCACCGAGCATCGAGGTACGCCGGACCCTGTCAGAAGCGCCACCCCGCGCTGAAGGCCCAGGTCAGCCCCCGAGGAGCCTCGCGGCTGACGCTAGAGCCCTGGGCGTTGGCCAGCTCGTAGGGTCCGAGTCTGACCGTTCCGGTGGTGTCCGCGCGGGCCGACGTTCCCTGGTTCCACCTGGCTTCCCAGGACAGCAGCAGGCCGCGGCCGAGCACCAGGCCGAAGCCCGCTCCTGGCGATACGTGCCAGGAGGTGAGGGTGTAGCTGGCGTCCGCGATCAGGACCGAGCCCGCCCATGCCGACGACAGGGTGAGCTGCCGCCGCCCGACTCCGAGCACCAGGTAGGGCTGCAGCACTGCCTCGTCGCGGGCGGCGAAGGTCAGCCGCGCGCGACCGCCGAGGCTCCAGGCTTCGGCCCCGAGGTCGATGCGATTGGTGACGACATAGGCGTCGAGGACGCCGTTCACGAAGCCCTGGGTCACCCAGGGTCGGCTGTAGCCACCCTCGACCCCACCGCTGATGGCGACCGGCCCGACCCGCAGCAGCCCCACGTCCAAGCTGCCCTCGGTGCCCCACCAGGACAGGCCCCACATCGCCCACCCCGCCGTTCCGCGGACTCGCGGCGTCGTCCCCCAGCCCGCGCGGACGTCCACATCTCCGGGGTCCAGAGCCCGGTCCTTCGCGGCCACGAGTCCGATGAGCGCCAGGAACATCGCGGTTTGGACACCGCAGAGGGCTCGGACCGTCCGTCCTCCGCGTCACCGCGCCACGGCCCTGACTCACCGATTCACTCCTCCATGTACCCCAGACTCTGGATCTGCTGCAGCTGGTCCTCGTCCACCCCAGAGGAGCCTGATCCCGCCTCGCCGAGGTAGCTGTCCACGCTGCTGACCGCGTCCGTCGAGCAGATCGCCGCGGGCGTGCCCTCGAAGTCCCTCGCCAGGGGGGCTCCCATGCAGGACAGCAGCGTCGGGACCACGTCCACCACCCGGAACTCCGTGCGCGTGGCCGAGGGCGAGATGCCTCCGCCAGCGGCGATCCACAAGCCGTCGCTGCGATGGCCCGCCTCGCCGAGCTCGGGCTTGTGCTTGGGGTCCTCTTCGCTGACACCGTGGTCGCTGACCACGAAGACGAGGGTGTCCGAGGGCATCGTCTCCAGCACGCGCCCCAGGGCCCTATCGGCGGCGATGTAGGCGTCGGCCACCGGGTCCATCCCCCTCAGATCATCGGGAGCCCGCCAGGTCTCCGCGTAGCGATCCGGCACGTGCAGCGACCAGTAGGGGTGCTGGAGCCGGTCGGTCGCCGTGAAGACCGTCGCCACGAGGTCCGGGGTTCCGGTCGAGAGCTCGTCGAGGAGCAGCTCGAGCTGGCGCTGTTGGGTCTCCATGATGAGACCCGGGACGAGCTCGTCGATGCGCTCGTCGCGGTGAGCCGTCCAACCCAGACCCTCGACGATGTAGGGGACCTCTCCCTGCAAGGATGCCGAGAGCTCCCCCGTGGCGAAGGCATGGCGGGGGTTGGTCGGGTCCTGCAGCGGCGGGGTGACGAAGAAATGGTCCTCGCCGAGGTTGAACACCCGGAGCCAGGCGACGTCCTCGACCTGGAGCCAGGCAGACCAGGAGTTCACTCGCAGATCGTGCTCTCCGAGCTCTCCCGAGAGCCTCTCTCCATCGAGCTCCAACACCACGCTCAGCCCGTCGATGGGCATCAGCCCCTCCCGCGCAGCGGTGTCGACCAGCGTGTTCGTGACGCCGAAGCGGCCGATGACCTCTGGAGAGGACACCAGCACCTCGCCCTCGCCGGTGTGGAAGCTCCCCGTCAGCGGCGAGGTGTCACCGCTGGCGATGCCCGGCATCGGGAAGCCGCTGACGAGCCGACCGTAGGGGACCTCGTTCGGCGGCCAGGTCCCCGGCACGTTGACGACCAGGGAGCTTCGGTCGTGGGCCCCCAGGATGTCCCACAGCATCGGCACGCGACGGCTGCGGGCGTCACTCTGGAGCCAGCTGGCGACCCCGTGGGTGGAAGGCTCCACGCCGGTGAAGATCGTCGTCCAGACCACCGGAGATGCCATCGGCTCGCTCGAGCGCAGGACCCCTCCGCGACCGCGCTCCAAGAGCGCCGAGAGCTCCGGCAGGCGGCCTGCCTCCATCAAGGGACCGACGACCTGCCAGTCCGCTCCGTCGATGCCGAAGACCAGCACCGGGCCGTAGGGGAACAAGGCGTCGGTCTTCATGGCGGTGGGGAGCCTTCCGTCGGGGATGCTCGCTGAGACCACCGACACCATGATCCCTGTCAACACAGCCACCAGGACCCCCATCGTCCAGGCCACCCGGCGACGGGCGACCTCCAGCTCGGAGAGCCTTCCGAGAAGTCCGCCGATCAGGCAGCCGGCAGCGACGAAGGCGAGGTCCGCGATCAGCCCGCTGGGGCCGCCGAGGCGCCCCGCATCATGGAATGGCACAGCGACAGCGGGCATCACGACCAGGCCGAAGACCGTCCCGAGGAGGACCGACCGAAGGCCCCAGCCCAGTCGCCCGAACACCAGGCTCAGCCCGACGCAGGCGATGACGTGGACCGCCACCAGAGCCCAGAGCGGGTAGACCATGGGCACGTAGGCCAGCCACCAGGCCAACCCGACCAGGACTCCTGCTGACGCGGCGGCGACGATCACCCTCGGCTTCGGCACAGTGCTCCAAGTCACTCTTCGCCCAGCACTGTGGTAATGCCGATGTCAGGCCGGTGTCGGTCCGTTGACACCCGTTTCTGGTCGTTCCTATCCTGAGTCCAGACCCAGGACGACCCATGTACAGCCTGCCTCTGCTCATCGTTCTCTCGACTGGATGTCGGAAGGAACCCACAAACGACGACTCCGGTCTGCAAGACGCGGACAACGACGGCTACTTCGAGGACGAGGACTGCGACGACGGCGACTCGACCGCCTACCCGGGCGCAGCCGAGTACTGCGACGGGGTCGACAACGACTGCGACGACGAGATCGACGAGGATCCGCTCGACGGAATCGCGCTGTTCGAGGACCGAGACGCCGACGGCTACGGCGACGACGACACCGAGGTCGTGGCCTGCGAAGCCGAGGGTTGGGTGACAGAAGGCGGTGACTGCAACGACGACGACGCGAGCTGGTACCCGGGCGCGACAGAGGACAACTGCGCCGACCCGAGCGACTACAACTGCGACGGCTCCGTCGGCTACGACGACTTGGATGGCGACGGCTGGGCCGCATGCCAGGACTGCGACGACTCGAGCGCAGAGGTCAACCCGGCCGCGGACGAGTACTGCGACGACATCGACAACAACTGCGACGGTGAGATCGACGAGGACAGCGCTGTCGACGCCGCCACCTGGTACGCAGACGCCGACAGCGACGGCTACGGCAACGCCGACTGGACGGACCAGGCCTGCAGCCAGCCAGAGGGCTTCGTCGACGACGACACCGACTGCGACGACCTCGACGCCGCGGTGAACCCTGACACCGAGTGGTACGCGGACACGGACTCCGACGGCTACGGCGACCCTGACAACACCACCGTGCAGTGCGAGCAGCCCAGCGGCTACGTCATCGACGACCAGGACTGCGACGACGACGACGCCAACAGGAACCCCGACACGGTCTGGTTCGAGGACGCTGACGCCGACGGCTACGGCGCCACCACCGACATCGTCTTCCACTGCGTGCAGCCCAGCGTCTACACCGACAACGCCAACGACTGCGACGACACCAACGCTGACGCCAACCCCGGCGAAACCGAGACCTGTGACTTCGTGGACAACGACTGCAACGGGGTCGTCGACGACGACTACGCCTCCGACGCGGACACCTGGTACGCCGACGACGACGGTGACGACTACGGCGACTCCTCGGACGACGTCGACGCCTGCACCCAGCCCACCGGCTACGTCAGCGACGGCACCGACTGCGACGACACCGACGGCGACATCAGCCCCGGCGAGGAGGAGGTCTGCAACGACGGTGTGGACAACGACTGCGACAGCTCGAGCGACCTCTGTGTCCTGGACCTCGGCGATGTCGACACGATGCTCGTCGGCGAGGACGGGGGGGACGCCGCCGGCAGCTCCATCTCCGGGATCGGGGACTTCGACGGTGACGGCGCAGACGACATCGCCGTCGGCGCCAAGGGGGAGTCCTCCGTCTACTCGGAGAACGGGGCGGCCTACGTGATGTACGGGCCCCTCTCCAGCGGCACCGTCGATCTCTCCTCCGCTGACGCCACCTTCACGGGCGGCGGCACCAGTGACACGACCAAGGAGCGCGCGGGCACCGCTGTGTCTGGCGGCTTCGACCTCGACAACGACGGCAACACCGACCTGGCCGTGAGCGCTCTTCGCGCCAACGGTGGAGGCAACGGCTACGGCGCGGTCTACGTGATGCTGGGGACCGGCTCGCGGTCCTGGAGCGGCAGCTACGATCTCGCCGCCAACGCTGACTTCGAGCTCGTCGGTGCCGGACCGGACGACCGCCTCGGGGGCGGCGTTGCGATGGGTCCGGACCTCAGCGGTGATGGCATCGACGACCTCCTCGCCGGGGCGCAGTACTCCGAGTACGACAGCAACGACAACACAGGCACCGTCTACCTCTTCGCTGACTTCAGCGGCAGCGGTGAGATCGACGCCAACGACGCCGAAGCGAGCTTCCACTCCACAGAGGCCAGCACCTCCATGGGCGCGGACGTTGGCTTCGCCGGTGACCTCGACGATGACGGCACAGAGGACATGCTCATCGGCCACAGCCAGTCCAGCGGCAGCACCGGGGCGGTCTACGCCTTCTTCGGCGGCTCGCTCTCCGGGGTCAACGAGGTGGGCGACGCCGACATCGTGCTCACCGGCGAGTCCACCAGCGACACAGCGGGGGCCTCGGTCTCCCGCATCGGCGACCTCGACGGTGACGGCGCGGACGACTTCCTGGTCGGCGCCCCCGGGAACGACGACGGCGCCACCGACGGCGGCGCGGTCTACCTCGTCAGCGGTGCGGTGAGCGCCAGCGGCGACCTCTCTCTCGCGACGGCGACCTTCTACGGCGAGAACGACAACGACGCCTTCGGCACCTCGGTAGCGGGCGGGGGCGACTTCGACGGCGACGGGACAGAGGACTTCGTCGTGGGAGGCAACGGCTTCGACACCTCGCGCGGGGGCGCCTGGGTCTTCTACGGCCAGAACTTCAGCGGCAGCTACGACGCCTCTGATGCCTCCGTCCGGTTGGAGGGCTCGAACAACTACGACTCCGCCGGCGGCACCGTCAGCTTCGCCGGGGACACCGACGGCGACACCTACGACGACGTGCTCGTCGGCGCTGTCGCGGCGGACGAGGGCGGCAGCGGCTCGGGCGCCGTGTACCTGTTGCTGGGCGTGAGCGAGTAGGAAACGGGCCGGCTAAGCTGCGCCCTCGAAGGAGTTCCATGCGCATCGTCACGCTCTGCCTCTCGCTCTCGGTCCTCGTCGCCTGTATTCCAGACTTCGGGAGCGACAACACCACGGTCGTGGACATCGCCGAGCCGCCCCCCGGAGAGACCGGGGACGACGAGCCGGACCTCTACGGCCCCGACAACGACTGGTGGCATGCGGAGACAGAGGACGTGCCCTCCACCCTTGTGGGCACGGGCTTCCGGACCGGCGACGTGGCCAACGACTTCACCGCTGTCGACCAGAACGGAGACGAGGTCCAGCTCTACCAGTTCTACGGCCAGGTCATCGTGCTCGATGTCTTCACCGAGTGGTGCGGCCCCTGCCAGGACATGGCGCCCCACGGCCAGAGCACCTGGGAGGACTACGAGGACCAGGGCCTCGCCTACCTCGCGCTCATGCAAGAAGACAGCGGCGGCGCGCGTCCAGACTCCGACGACGCCGCCCGCTGGGCCAGCGCCTTCGAGCTCACCCACCCGGTCCTCGCCGACGGCGACCAGTTCAACGACGAGTACGTGGTCAGCGGCTACCCGACCATCGTCGTCATCGACCGCGAGATGAACATCGTCAACGAGGACCTCTGGCCCTTCGACGCCACCTTCGTCGAGGACTACCTGTAGAGCGCTTCGACGATGCGCTCGGAGGCCCGGCCATCGCCGTAGGGGTTGTGCGCCCGGGACATGCGTTCGTAGGCGGCCCCGTCCGTCAGCAGGTGGCTCACACCCCCCACGATGCGGTCGACGTCTGTGCCGACGAGCTCGACGGTGCCTGCGTCGACGGCCTCTGGACGCTCGGTGGTCTCCCGCATCACGAGGACCGGCTTTCCGAGTGAGGGGGCCTCCTCCTGGATTCCGCCCGAGTCGGTCAAGATCAGCGTCGAGCGGTCCATCAAGCGGACGAAGGGGGCGTAGTCCAGCGGCGGGATGAGGTGGACGTTGTCGAGCTCGCCGAGGAGCCCGTAGACAGGCTCCTGCACGTTGGGGTTGAGGTGCACCGGGTAGACGAAGGCTGTCTGGGGGAAGCGCTCCGCGAGGGTCTTCAGGCCGGTGCAGATGTCGAGGAAGCCCTGGCCGAAGTTCTCTCGGCGGTGGCCCGTGATGGCGACCAGCAGCCGGTTGCCGGCGATGGCGTCGAAGGCTGAGCCGTAGACCCCCTTCCAGTCGCCGAGATCGGCGCCGACGACCCGATCCCTGACCCACAACAGCGCGTCGATGACCGTGTTTCCGGTCACGACCAGCCCCGGACCCGAAAGCCCTTCGTCGACCAGGTTCTGCTTGCTGCGTTCGGTGGGGGCGAACCACCAGGTGCAGAGCTGATCGGCGAGCACCCTGTTGGCCTCTTCGGGGAAGGGCGCCGCCAGGTTGCCCGTGCGAAGGCCGGCCTCGACGTGGCCCACCGGGATCTGCAGGTAGAAGCAGGCCAGGGTCGTCGCCAGGGTGGTGGTCGTGTCTCCGTGTACGAGCACGACGTCGGGCTCCTCCTCCAGCAGCACCGGGCGAAGGGCCGTGAGCACCCGGGCGGTCAGCTCGTGGAGGTTCTGACCAGGCTTCATCAGGTCGAGGTCGTGGTGTGGCGTCACCTGGAAGAGCTCCAGGACCTGGTCGAGCATCTCCCGGTGCTGGGCCGTGACGCAGACGCGGGAGTCGAAGCCCTCTGCCGCGTCGAGGGCCTTGACCACCGGCGCCATCTTGATGGCCTCCGGGCGCGTGCCGAAGACGCTCAGCACCTTCTTCTGTTGACCTTCAGTCATCGGCCGAACCTCCTCTTCAGGCGGGTGGTGACGCGATCGAGGACCTCGCTGTCCCCTGGCGTGCGGCCCCAGATCCACGCCACCGCACAGAACAGCGCGATCGACGAGAGCGTGGCCCCGCCTTGGACGAGCAGCCCGTAACCGGCGGAGAGCTCACGGAAGGACAGGGCGAGGACGACGAAGCTGACGACCAGGAAGACGGCGCGGGCGCCGAAGCCCTGCTGACCGAGCAGGACACGCACCTGCACCATGCGCCACAGGGACCACGCCCCAAGGCTGATCCCGGTCGCGGTCGCGGCGCCCTCGATGCCGTAGAGGGGGATCAACCAGGCGTTGAGCCCGATGTTCAACATCGCGGCGACGCTGGCGTTTCCGAGGTTCAGCTTCGCCTTGCCCGACATCGGGATGAGCGCGTTCACCGGCACCGTCAGCACGTACGCGGCCTGGCCCCACAACAGGATCGTGAGCGCGTCCCCGCTCGCCGCGTACTCCGCCTTCCACAGCGACAGCAGCACGTCGATGCCGACGTAGACCCC
>DASCPX010000029.1:0-1515 GCA_036012755.1 Myxococcota bacterium
GTCTGCGCCATCGTCGAGAGCTGCCCACCTCGCCGCACGCTGCTCTTCTCGGCGACGATGCCCGAGCCCGTCCGCAAGCTCGCCCGCTCCATCCAGACCGACGCGGTCGAGGTCCTCTGCGACGAGCGGGTCGAGACCCACACGTCCACGCTGCGATCCTCGACGTCCAGCACATACACGGTGCCCGCTGTCAGCGCGGTGTCACCGGGGGCATAGAAGCGGGTGGCGCACGATGTGAACGTGCCGCTGCGAGCGCGTAGTGGGTCGCGCTCAGGCTCCACCTTGGGGGAAAGGGCGAACTCGGGCGCTCGTCAGGGACTCAAAGGAGATAAATCTACTACGCAGTAGATTATAGAGTGCGGGCGTTTTGCGTTCGTGTACGAGGAGTTCGAGATGAAGGGCTGGATGTGGATTGGTGTAGTGGGTGTGAGCGTCTTGGGTCTGGGGTGTGCCGAAGAGCCCTCGCTGGACTCCGGGCTCGATGTCGAATCGTGGGAGCTTCAGGACGGAGAGTCCTCCGACGCGGACCTCTCGGGGGTCCTGGACGGCGATGACGAGGAAGATGTCGAAGAGCACGACGCCGGCGACGAGCAGGACACTGGTGTGCCCCTGTGCGTGGGCGACAGGATCTCGGCGCAGGCGGCTGAAGAGATGATTCTTCTGACAGAAGTCACCGACCAGGAAGACATCTACACGACCTACGAACGGATCGACGGGATCGCCTCACTCTTCGAGGCCTGTGGGGATCCGTGGGGAATGTTTCCTACGAGCTACCGGCACATCACCCGGAGGGGAATCCGTGCCATCGAGCACGGAGAGTTCGAGGATGAGGCCTGGGCGAGGCGGATCATCGTGGATTTCGCCGGACGCTACCTCCTGAACCTGAGGGGAGCATTGACCGAGGACTCACCGTCCTGGGCTTGGGAGCACTACTACCGACTGGCGGATCGAAGCGACGTCTCGAGGACCCGGGCCGTGGTGGTTGGAATGGTGGCTCACCTGACCCTGGATCTTCCGTACGGCCTGGTGGCCGTAGAGACCACCGAGGCCAACAAGCAGGACTTCTTTGCCTTCGGGGAGATGATGATCGAAGTTGCTCCCGACTTCATCGAGGACCTCCGCGTGCACTACGACACAGACGCCGAGGACCTGCTGACCGGTTTCTTCTTCGGTGACTGGGTGGACGGCGCCTACGGAGAGGACACGATGATCACCCTGTCCTACCAGACCATCCGGACGAAGTCCTGGAACAACCGATGGTTCTTGGAGCAGTGGTGGGGCGGTTGGATCGCCGAGGGCGAGATCTACAGCGCCTTCTGGGCGGTCGATGGGGTGCTCGCGACCCTGGACGCCGCTGGAACGATCTGAGGAGCTGCACCACGGCGTCCTGGCCAGTCACGCCGCCTGGAGAGCAGAGGTCGTCCCGGTGCCCCCCAGGCGACGATGCCATGGCTCACTCCGGTCGCCAAAATTGGCCCCCGCTGCACAGCCCATCCACCGGCTGCACTGGGCTGA
>DASCPX010000030.1:0-1057 GCA_036012755.1 Myxococcota bacterium
AGAATATCTTTCCCCTCCCGATAAAACTTTTCCACAAAACCACCCTTAACATCATACACGAACGCCTTCTCTCCTTTGGTGGGTGCAAGCCAAGAAAACCAACCATTTTTCTTCCAAACCTGCTGCATTATTTCAAGCAGAGCCACCGTTTTCCCAGAGCCTATTGTGCCAACCAACAAAGTGCCTAGAACTTCGCTTTTTTTCTCCAAGGCAATTTTGTCCTTAGACCACCTCAAAGCAACCATAGAAGCCAATCGCCCCATCTTTTTCTTGAGCTGCTCCTTCAAAACCAATGCCCCAGACAAAGACGTGCCGCGCAAATGTTTGTTTTTCTTAAGCCCTCTACCATGAAAGCTCCAAATAACTAACGCGCCAAAAAACAATAAAAACCAAACAAACAAACCATAACGCACCCCTTGCTTGAATTGCCAAACCACAAATTTCAGGTTGTGATTAACCTCAACATCGCGCAATATCCTTTTCGCCGTTGTTTTAATAACCCTACCATTTCTTAACTGAAAGTTTTGCTTGGGGACACTCCCACTAATAGAGCTTAAGCTCACAGCAGCCTTAGCCCTGGCATAGGAAAAAACCTGCACCCAAACATAATTAGGCACGGTCTTGTATGTATACCCTCCACAAAACAACACGGCCACTAGCAACCCAATTTTCCACGAGGCCAATATCACCTGCCAGAACATTCGCACCCTGTGCATCAGGGTTTGACCACCTCTTACGATGTTAGAAAACATTATTTACTCCCCAACTCTCTTTTTAACTTTCTGATAACCCCTAATCCTCATCGGCCGGAGCAAAACCTGATTACCCCCAATCTTTGCCGTACCAAACTCCCGCCTCAATCTATTAGCAAGCCCCGTCTTGGAGCACCCAATTAACTCAGATGCTCGTAGCACATCACCATCACAATGATTCATCACCGCTTCTACAAACGGCTTCTCCACCAAATCAACAAACCCATCTATATCTTTCGCTCTATCCAAATATTCCATGAACATTGAATACAACTTAACTTGAAACTCTTGCTCTCTTTTCATTT
>DASCPX010000031.1:0-92475 GCA_036012755.1 Myxococcota bacterium
TCGTCCGGCTCGGCGTAGTTGTACCAGTCCTGGTAGTAGGGGTTGTAGTAGGTCTTCCGGTAGGGGAAGCCGCTGGCGATGCGGTAGTTCCAGCCGACCATGTAGCCAGCGTCCACCGGACCGATCTGCCAGATCTGCGGCCGCTCCTGCGTGCCGATGAGCTTCAGCGCGTGGGTCCGATCGAAGGCGAGATAGCCCTCCTCGAGCGGGATCTGGGGGTAGAAGTCGTAGGCCGCCGTGGCTCCCTGGTCGCTGGCCGTACCGTAGGCTCGGGACCAGACGTAGCTCCCCTGGACCCACCACTGGTTGAGACGACCGGTGAGGACGAACTCGACGCTGTCGTAGTCGACGTAGCGCTCGGGCGAGGTGCGGAGGCGGTAGATGGCCTCTGTCGTGCCGTTGCGGCCGCCGAGCAGCTGCGTGGCGTCGTCGTTCCAGATCAGGTTGACCTCGTCGTCCTCCCAGAAGCCGCGAGCGTGCTTCTTGCTGTAGTTGACGTCGAGGGCGAAGGAGTCGCCGAGGGCCTTGGTGACGCCGAAGTCCACCGCGTCGGAGGTCGGCGGGTTCAGGTCGTCGTGGGCAAGGAAGGTCGAGGCGCCGCTGGAGGAGGCCTCTGTGCTCCAGTCTCCGGTCTGCTCGTCCCAGTTGTAGACGCCGTAGCCCTGCGAGCGCTGGCGCAGCAGGTCGCTGATGTAGAGGAAGCCGGGATCGACGAAGCGCCCGTAGTAGGCGTGCACGCTGGTCCGCCCGTCACCCAGCAGGTCGAAGGCCACGCCGAAGCGGGGACTGACCGAGACGTCCGTGAAGATGGTCTCGCCGGCGTCGTCGCGCAGAGTCGGGTTGTCCATGCGCACACCGGGGCGCAGGGTGAGCCGCGGAACCGGCTGCCAGACATCCTGAAGGAAGACACTGAAGATCTGTCCGGTGAGGTCGGCCTGGTTGTTGTTGTCGTAGCGGACGGTGTAGGCGGGCGTGTAGCCCTCGAGGTCCGCCGGGCCGTTCTCTCCGTAGGAGTAGTAGTCGATGCCGTCGTTGCTCTCGATGCCGGGGATGACGGTCTGCGAGGTCATCCGGTCGGCCTCGATGCCGAGCTTGACGCGGTGCTCGCCGGCGGCGTGCACGAACCAGGACAGCTTGGAGGACAGCGCCATGCGCTGACGCCTGGTGAGGTAGGCGTATGGAGCGGGACCGTAGCTGAAGCCGTCGGGGTCGGCGGCTGACCAGCCGGTGCCGAAGTCGTCAGCGCAGCTGCCGTCTCCCGAGTTCCAGTTCTGGCAGTCGTCCCAGAGCACCGGGTAGTACTCGATGCGGTTCTTCATCCAGGTGAACTGGGTCTCGACGTTGACCGCGGAGCTCGGCATCCAGATGTGGCCGAGGCTGGTGATCGAGCCCCCCTGCTTCTGGATGGTCTCGGCCGAAGGCAGGGTGTAGGCGTACTGCTCGACGTTCGAGATCTTCGTGGGATCGGAGTGCCCGGAGAGCCAGATGCGGTGGCTGCTGTTGGGCTGCGCCGTGACCTTCAGGAAGGCGTAGCCGCTCTTCCAGTCGCGAGGCGCCACCTCGCTCATCTCGTCCCCGGTGAGGGGATCGGGCCCGGAGGGGCGGCCGACCTCGTCGTTGTCGAAGGTCAGGGCCGTCCGGTCCAGGTTGCCCTGGCCGCTGGCGAAGAACCAGACCTTGTCCTTGACGATCGGACCGCCGACGTTCAGGGCCAGCGAGGTGTCCAGGTAGGCGTCCTCTGCGTCGGGATCGTCCTCTGCGTCGGGATCGTCGTAGGAGGCGTCGAAGGGTCGAGGGGTGTAGACCTTGAAGCGATGGTCGGAGTAGCGGACGTTCGCGCTGAGCTCGAACTCGTTTCCGCCGCTCTTGGTGACGACCTCGATCGCCCCACCGAGAGCTCGGCCATACTCGGCGTCCATGCCGCCAGTGATGACCTGGACCTCCTTGATGGCGTCGTAGTTCATGTTCGCGGCGAAGGTGTTCGTCACCGGGTCGGTGACGTTCACGCCGTCGACGAAGAACTGGTTCTGGCTGTCGAGCCCGCCGCGCACGTTGGCGTTGCCGCTGCCGACGACGCCAGGCGCCAGGCCGATGATCGACTGGTAGTCCCGACCCGCGGTGGGGAGGTTCTTCATCTGGTCCGCGGACAAGGTGAGGCCGGTCCGCACGTTCTCCGTGTCGACGACCGGGACCTCCTCCTCGACGATGATCACCGTCTCGGCCTCTGCCGGACGCAGGGTCATCTGGAGCGTGGCGGTGCTGCCCATGTTCAGGCGGACACCGTCGGCGGCAGAGGTGTGGAAGCCCGGCAGGCTCGCCTCGACCCGGTAGACGCCGACCGGGAGCGCGGCGACGAGGAAGCGTCCGCTGGCGTCCGTCTGCACGCTGCGGGTGCCGATCAGGTCCTCCGAGCTCACCACGACCGCGGCACCGGGGACTGCGAGGCCCGAGGTGTCCTGGACCTGGCCCTTGATCTGGCCTGTGATCTCAGCAGCTTGGGCGGAGACGGAGATAAAGAAGAGCCACAGCAGTGGCCAGATCCGCGACAGCATCTGGGGAACCTCGGAGGCGGGGCGGCTGACGGCCCTAACGCACCCGAAAGCCCTGGCAAGTCGTGCAAAATGCCCGCTCGGACATGATCACCTGCGCGCGCGAGTTGTTTCCCCACCAACAGCTGCATAGGGGTCCTGTGCACTTGCATCTCTGGCCGGCGAGCCGGGAGGAACAGATGGAACTGAAGCAGAAGGGCGAGGCTGCAAACGTCGGCAGCTTCAAGCAACTCCTGGTCACCATGAAGTGGACGACCGCGGCGGACTTCGACCTGGCGGCCTGCTACCAGCGTCAGAACGGGCAGTACGGACTGATCTACTTCGGCGACCTCGGCAACCTGAACGACTTCCCCTACATCCAGCTCTCGGGTGACGAGGGACAGGGGGACACCGGCGGCGACAACGAGGAACAGCTGCGCATCACCAAGCTCGACGACATGAAGTCCGTGTGGCTCATCTGTTGGGACTACGGCCAGGTCCAGAAGGGCGCACCGGCGCGCTTCGCGGACTCGGACGTCAGCCTGAACGTGATGGACGACTCCGGCACCAGCCACGACGTCAGGCTCGACGCGGGCACCTTCGGGAACACGGCGATCATCGCCGCGATCGAGAACAGCGCCATCGGCAGCAAGATCACCAACATGTCCAAGGCAGGTACGCTGAAGGGCCTCACCAACCTCCAGCAGCTGCTCGACATCATCAACTCATGAGCTCACTCGACAGCTGGGCCCAGGAGATCCTCGACGACGGCGTCATCGACGCCGACGAGGTCAGCCAGATCCGGGAGCGCCTCTTCGAGGACGGCGTCATCGACCGGGAGGAGGCCGAGTTCCTCTTCCTGCTCAACGACGGCGCCACCGACGCGGACGAGTCCTGGGGCGTGCTCTTCGTCGAGGCCCTCATCGCCCACCTCCTCGAGGACGACGAGTCCCCGGGCGCGGTGGACGAGGACGAAGCGACCTGGCTGATCGAGCACATCGAGGGTGATGGGGTCGTCGACGAGATCGAGCTCGCCCTGCTGGTGGCGCTGACGGCCAACGCCGCCGAGTGCCACGAGAGCATCAACGCCTTCACGCTGGCAGCGCTGAAGGCAGCGGTCATCGAGGACGGCATCATCGACGACGACGAGGCCGTGATGATCCAGGCCGTGATCTACGGCCAGGGCGGCGGCTCTGGCGCCGACGTCGACCGCGCGGAGGCCGACTTCCTCTTCGACCTCAACGACGCTACCTCCGGCAACGACAACTGCGCCGCCTGGGAGCGGCTCTTCGTCGAGGGCATCGTCCAACACCTGCTCTGCGACGACGACAGCGCAGGCACCATCGGGGCCGCCGAGACCGTGTGGCTCGTGGAACGCATCGAAGGCGATGGCCAGGTCGACGAACTCGAGCGTTCTCTCCTGGTCCGCCTTGGCGACGAAGGAGTCACCCTGCCCGAGCGCCTCGCGGCGCTGCTCTAGCCCCCTGTACCGGCCCCCTTCGGCCCGCGGAAGCTGACGATGATGCTCGCTCTCTCAATCGCAGTGGTCGTGCTCGCGTCCGTCGTGATCATGTACGCCTGCGACCCCTTCGAGGACGCCTCCGGCTACCTCGGCCGCAACATGCCCCCGGGGGTCCAGGGGGCGACGATCAACGCCATCGCCTCGAGCCTTCCGGAGCTCCTGACGACGACCTTCCTGCTCTTCCTCTACCACGACCAGGACGGCTTCACGGGTGGGGTCGCGACCTGCGCCGGCAGCGCGGTCTTCAACGCGGTCATCATCCCGGCCCTGTGTGTCCTCGCGGTCATGTACAAGGGCGTGAAGCAGAAGGACGGGAGCTGGCTCAAGGTCCCGCACATCACGCTGGATCGCTTCACCGTCATCCGCGACGGCGCCTTCTTCATCCTCGCCGAGCTCGCCCTGATCTACTTCCTCGGCGACAGCGTCATGAAGTGGTGGATGGGCGGCGCGCTCATGGCGATCTACCTCGTCTACTTCGGCGTCCTGATGTGGCAGATCAAGACCCAAGGGGGACAGGACGACGATGACGACGACGACGACGATGACGATGACGACGGCGAGGAGAAGTCGAAGCTCAAGGCGCTGTTGACCTTCGACTTCAACGAGCTCTTCTTCGGAGGCGCCGCGTTCACGACCGGCCGCGCCTGGGTCGTCCTGGGCATGGCGGTCCTCGTCATCGGCGTGGCCTGCTACGGCCTGTCCTGGGCGGTGGTCGAGGCAGCCCAGCAGCTCGACGTCCCGCTCTTCTTCACCACGGTCATCCTCGCCGCAGCCGCGACGAGCGTCCCCGACACGGTCATCTCCGTCCGCGATGCCATGGACGGCGACTACGACGACGCGGTGGCCAACGCGGTCGGCTCCAACATCTTCGACATCTGCGTCGCCCTGGGCTTGCCGCTGTTGGCATATGGACTCATCTACGGCGACATCACGCTCTCCAGCGACCTGGGGGACGCCGCCGATGTCCAGATCCTGCGCTGGGGGCTCTTGGCCACCACAACCGTTGTGCTCGGCCTCTTCCTCATCGGAAAGAAGATCGGCAAGGGCAAGGCCATCGCGCTGTTCTCCCTCTACGGCGTGTGGCTCGCCTTCGTGGTCTGGCGCGCCCTGTTTGCGACCACACCCCTGATCTGACCCAGGAAGGAACTCATGGAACTGAAGCAGAAAGGTGCCAACGCCCAGATCGGCTCGTTCAAGCAGCTCAAGGTCTCGCTGATCTGGACCTCCGCGGTCGACCTCGACCTCATGGCCTTCTACAAGACCAGGG
The DNA here is from genome assembly GCA_036012755.1 of Myxococcota bacterium. Taxonomy (GTDB): domain Bacteria; phylum Myxococcota_A; class UBA796; order UBA796; family CAJQPC01; genus JAAESX01. The sequence continues at coordinate 5,318 of DASCPX010000031.1, forward strand.
ACGGCCGCACGGGGGGCGTCTACAGCGACGGCTACGCCGGCGGAAGCCTGGGCGATCTGAACGCCTTCCCCTTCATCCAGCTCTCCGGCGACGAGGGTGTGGGCGCCACAGGCGGTGACAACCAGGAAGATCTGCGCATCACGAAGCTCGACGACTTCGAGGAGATCTACATCTGCGCGCTGAACTTCACGGACGCCTCGAACCCGGCCCAGAAGGTCTTCGCGAACTACGACGCGCGCGTCGAGGTCATCACGGATCGGGGCGAGTCCCACATGGTCAAACTCGACAGCCAGAAGCAGGGCTGCGTCGCCGTCATCTGCAAGTTCCAGTCGAGCTTCATGGGTGCCCAACTCGTGAACGACTCGATGGTCATGGGCCTGGAGGAGTTCCGCAGCACGGTCCCGGGCTCCGCGGACCTCAAGGTGCAGTCGAAGGTGACCCTGGCCCAGAAGGGCGACTCCTTCGCGCTCAAGCCCAAGGTCGTCGCGGGTCAGCGCGGGGGCAACGAGCTCGTCATCAACCTGAACTGGAACGAGCACCCGGAAGAGAAGAAGGGCTTCTTCGCGTCGCTCTTCGGCGGCGACGAAGAGATCGACCTGGACCTCGGCGTCTTCTTCGAGTCGAAGGTCGCCCACCCGGACACCCACGAGCCGATCAAGGCCTGTGTCCAGCCGCTGAACCAGGGGCTCCTGCAGCAAGGGCAGTTCAACGACTTCCCCTGGATCTACCACCTGGGCGACGACCGCACGGGCGGAGTGGCCGAGGGCGAGTTCGTCAAGATCAACCTGGAGCACCGCGACATGCTGCGGCGGGTGATGGTCTTCACCTACATCTACGAGGGCGCGGCGAACTGGGCCCAGACAGACGGTGTCGTGAGCGTCAAGGCCCCGGGCTGTCCGGAGCTCATCGTGGAGCTCGGCAAGTCGAGTGACTCGCGGACCTTCTGCGCGATCTGCTGGATCGACTTCCTGGATGACGGCAGCATGAAGGTCACCAAGTGCGCCACCTTCCACGACGACCACGTCGCCGCGGACCGCACCTACGGGTGGGGGCTGAAGTGGGTTGCCGGCTCGAAGGACTGAGGCGGGCAGACGCGGCCTCTACAACATGTAAGCTGACAACTGGCACCTCGTTCACAGGGCCCGCCCGGAGGCCGGCATGCTCGACCAGCTGAAAGGACTGCGCTTCTCCTACGAGGCCAGCCTCTTCTCGAAGCTGTGCAACGTCCTCGGCGACGAGCTGACGAGCAAGGGCGACCACGTCGTGCGCGAGCAGTTCCACGCCCGCAAGCGCCACCTCCTCGGCGACGCCGTGCGCATCACAGAGGACCTGCTCCCCGACGTCCACCGGCAGTACCAGGCCTGCCTGTCGCTGCTCGGTGGAGACCTCGTTGGAGACCTCTACGTCGTCCAGAATCCCGAGTACAACGCCAACATCCTGGCCCACGGCAGCCGCTTCGACCTGCTCGTCCACTCCTCGCTCCTGCGCGACTTCGACCGCGACGAGCTGAACTTCGTCATCGGACACGAGCTCGGACACGTCATCTTCGAGCACAGCAACTTCAGCATCCACGAGGTCTTCCAGAAGAAGGAAGGCATGGTCGACCCGTTGACCGCCGGGACGATAATGGCCTGGTCCCGAGCCGCCGAGGTCAGCGCGGACCGCATCGGGATGCTCTGCTGCGGCACCCTCGGAAAGGCGGTCACCGCCTTGTTCAAGATCTCCAGCGGCCTGTCCGGGATCTCCGAGAACGCCATGCTGCGCTCCTTCCGCCAGCAGTACGACGAGCTGACCTCGCACATCGACGACCGCGGCCAGGGCCACGAGTGGGTTCGGACCCATCCGATGATCCCGATCCGCTTCAAGGCCATCGAACTGGCCGCCCTGGACCTCGTCGCGATGCGAAGCAGCGGGGGCAAGGCCTTCAGCACACGGGGCTTCCGCTCCATCGACTCCCAGATCGCCCGAATCCTCGAGGCACTCGACACGCGCTCCGCGCCCAAGCCTCGAAAGCTGCCGCAGAGCAAGCAGCAGCTGGCCTGCATCATCACGATGCTCTACGTCGGGCTCGCCAATGGGAATCTGGACTCGGCCGAGCGCTCCACCCTCACCGACGTCCACCGCGCGCTCGACTGCCAGGCGCCGCTGGATCAGATCATCGGCCCCGCCTGCCAGCGCCGGGGCGCCTTCCTCCAGGCCGCCGAGACGGAGATCCGGAACCGCGCCGGACGCCTGCACCCGGACGACGTGCGCCTCATCCTGTCGATGGCTGCGGCGATGGCGATGCACTCCCGCGGCATCCTGCCGGTGACGCGCTCCTCGCTGCACAAGGCGGCCAGCGCGCTCTACGCCGATCCGGGGGTCTGCGAGCGCGCCATCCGCGAGGCCGAGACGGGCCGCCCGAGCGCCGTGGACCTGCTCCGCCGCTGAAGAGCCGAATCAGCGCGCGCAGCGGACTCCGAGCCCTCCGTAGTGGAACTCGGGACCGTGGAAGGTGCGGTTGCGGGTGCGGAGGTCCTCTGCCGACCCGATGCCGCCGCCGCGCATCACCCGGTAGGACTCGTCGCTGCCATCGACCCACGCGCTGCCGTCGTCCGGGGCACCGACATAGCCATCGTGCATCCAGTCCTCGACCCACTCGAAGACGTTGCCCCCCACGTCGCAGAGCCCTTGCTCCGTGTCACCATCCGGGAGAGAGCACACCGGTTCGGTCACCTGGCCGCAGTCTCCCTGGGTGAAGTTGGCCCGCGTACAGGAGGGAGGGGCCCAGCCCCAGGGGAAGGGGGGCGGCTGACCTCCGCTGCGGGCGGCGTACTCCCACTCGGACTCGGAGGGCAGCCGGCCGCCGGCCCAGGCGCAGAGCTCGACCGCCATGTCCCAGTCGATGCAGTTCGCCGGCAGCCCGGCCTCCGGCTCCTCCTGGTTACAGCGCCCCACTGCCGGCTCGTCCCCAGGCCACAGCCGGCATGAACCGTCATCGACGCACGCGCGGTGCTGTTCGGCTGTCATCTCCGAGATCGTGAGCTCGAACCCGCGGAGCGTCACCGCGTGCGCCGGCTGCTCGAGCTCCTCTCCAGCGCCCGCGGACCCCATCCGGTAGGCGTCCGCGCAAAAACTGACCCAGCAGACACCTCGCTCGTCGCAGCTCTGCTCGCCAAGGACACAGCTGGGGTCGGCCTGTGGATCGCTGTCGAGCGTCTCGGCCGCGCTGTCGACCTCGGTCCCGGTACACGCAAAGAGCAACCACACGCCTCGAATCGTAGCCCCGCCGGTGGCATCCTGCCTGCATGTGGTACCTCCTGGCCTGCCCCTCCCCCGCACCGACTCACGACTCCACCGTCACCGACAGCGAGCCCGACGTCGGCGACGACAGCCAACAGGAGAGCTCCGCGGACCCCTGTGACGTGCCCGAGATCTGCAACGGCGTCGATGACGACTGCGACGGAGCGATCGACGAGGGTGTCATGGAGACCTTCTACGAGGATCTCGACGGCGACGGATTCGGGGGCGAGCAGGAGCCGATCGAGGCCTGCGAGCGCCCCGCCGGCTACGTCGACAACTCGGGTGACTGTGACGACGGAGAGGCAGAGATCAACCCCGACGCCGAGGAGATCTGCAACGACGGCATCGACAACGACTGCGACGAGGCCGCCGAAGGATGCGACTGGGGCGACACCATCACCAGCGCCGACGCCGGGCTCCTCATCGAGGGAGAGGCTGGGAGCGGCTTCGGCGCAGCGCTGCACCTCTCTGCCGGAGCCCTGGCGATCGGGGCGCCGACCCAGGACAGCAAGGGGGCCATCTTCGTCTTCGCAAACGACTCCACCGGCGAGCTCAGCTCGGACGACGCCTACTTCCGCCTCAACGGCAGCTCCGCGGGCCAGGGGCTCGGCAACGCCCTCGCCGGGCTCGGCGACCTCGACGGCGACGGAAGCCCGAGCGTCGCTGTCGGCGCCTCGACTGCCAACGGATCCGCCGGCGAGGTCTACCTCGTCGAGCTCAGCGGCACCGGCGTGGTCGACACCGACTGGGCAGAGGCCAGGCTCACCGCCAGCGACGGCCAGGGCGGAGCAGGCACGGCGCTGGCTGGCGGGGACCACGACGGAGACGGAGAGGTGGACGTGGCGGTGGGGGTGCCGCGCTACGGGACCGGCTCCTCTCGCAAGGGCGCCGTCTACCTCATGAACGGTCCGATCACCTCGTCGGGCCTGGCGGGCGCCGGGTTCCGACTGACCGGACCGGAGGGCGCGAGAGCTGGTCAGGCGCTGGCGATGGGCGACCTCAGTGGAGACGGGATCTCGGATCTCACCGTGGGGGCGTACTGGGACTCCACCTACTCCGAGAAGGCTGGAGCGGTCTACGTCGTCGAGGGTCCCCTGAGCGCGAACACGTCCCTCGATGACGCCGCCGGGCAGCTCATCGGGCCCCACAACGCGGCCTTCGCCGGGTCGTCACTCGCCGATCTCGGCGACATCAACAACGACGGCTACGACGATCTGGCGGTGGGAGTGCCCGGCATGGACCGGGACGCGGACGTCGATGTCGGAGCGGTCATGCTGGTCTACGGCCCGGTGACCGCCGAGGGCATGCTGGAGGACTTCTCCCGAGTAGAGGGCGCCAACGCCTACGACCAGGCTGGCGACATCCTCGGAGACGCCGACGGCGCGCTCTTGATCGGTGGTGCCAACGGGTGGGTGCAGCTCGGCCCATGGAGCGGGACGATCACCGTCGAGGGCACCCCGCACCGCATCGACGCGGCTCCAACCGCGATGACCGGGGGGGCCGTGAGCGCCGACTCCGAACGGGATCTCGTGATCGGCGAGACAGATCGGGTCTGGGTCGTCTTCGGCGAGGGTATCTGACAGCTCAGGAGTCGCGCTCGAGCTTGGCCTTGAGCTCTGCCAGCTCCTTCTTCGCTCGCTCCTCGCGGCTCATGCGCTCCTCGTGGACCTTGCGGAAGTTCTCTGCTCGCAGCTCCTCCCGAGCGCGGGCCTTGGCCTCCAGCTCACGCTCCATCTCGTTGACCTCGTCCAGATCGCCGACAAAGTGCTTCTCCATGTCGTCGGCGAGCCCATCGAGGGCGACCTCGGCGGCCTTGGCGGCGGCGGCGGCGCTGGCCTCTGCTGCCTTCTCGGCGGCGACGCCTGCCGCCTTCTGACCCGCCTCCGTCTTGCTGATTTTCGCGAGGAGGTCGTCGAGGATTCCCATCTGGCGATCGTAATCGCCACATCGCCCCTCGTCTGCCGGCGGCGGTGATCCGAGGAGAAGAGCAGCTAGCGGAGGAGTCGATGAGGCGCACCCAGGCCTGGATGAACACGAACATCTGGGGTGAGGTGGAGCGCTGGTACCGGCTGCCCGGCCCCATCGACGCAGAGCTCATCGAGGACCTGGGCGGCTCCGTCCGGCGGCTCCAGGGACCCTGGGCCTCGGTCCTCCGCTCCGAGACGGTCGTGCACGGCTCCCGGGTCTGGCTCAGCGCCCACGAAGGGGGCACGCTGCTGTGCGCCAGCAGCGACGGCAGCCCCGTGATCTTCGCCGAGGTGGACGCTGCGATAGTGTGGCGCTTCGGCCCCCTGGAGGAGCTGGACGCCATGCCCGAGTACCCGGCAGAGCTCGCCTGGGGGGCGTAGAGGCGGGAAATGAGGGGTTGACGTGACCCCCCGGATCGGAGATTGAGAAGCCCCCCCGAGATCGCCGTGCCTCACTACACCGTTCCCTCCGAGCTCCCGTGACCCTCGAGGTCCTCGGCTGGACTCCAGAGCGGGCCGCCGAGTTCGGGGAGCGGTGTCCAGGGCTGTCGCCGGCGCGGGTGACCTCTGAGCACCGGGGGACCTGGCGAGTCCACACGGGCTCCGAAGAGCTGGTCGTTCGCCTCCCCGGACGAGGCTGGCGAGGTGAGCGCATCGAGCGTCCCGCCGTCGGCGACTGGGTGGGGGTTCGCCGGGGCAAGAAGCTCATCGAGGCCCTCCTGTCCCGAAGGTCGGTGTTCCTCCGCAAGGCCGCGGGGGTGTCCGAACACGAACAGGTCGTCGCGGCGAACGTGGACGCGGTGTTCGTGATGATGGGGCTGGACGACGACTTCAACGTGCGTCGGCTCGAGCGCTACCTCGCCGCCACCTGGGCGAGCGGAGCACAGCCGGTCGTCGTCCTCAACAAGACCGACCTCTGCGAGGTCGTGGCGTCACGGGTCGCCGAGACCCGCGTCGTCGCTGTTGGCTGCCCGGTCGTGGCCATCTCGGCGCGGGAGCCAGAGGCCCTCGATGTCATCGCGCCCCATGCCCACGGGACGATCTGCCTCGTCGGTTCCAGTGGGGTCGGAAAGTCGACGCTGACGAACCTGATGCTCGGAGACGAAGTCCAGGAGGTCAAGGAGGTGCGCGAGCGCGACAACAAGGGACGTCACACGACGACCCGCCGGGAGCTGTTCGTGATGCCGGGGGGCGCGCTGTTGATCGACACCCCAGGCATGCGCGAGCTGTCACTCTGGCGCGCGGGGGCCGGGGTGGATCACGCCTTCGCAGACGTCATCGCCCACGCGGACTGCAAGTTCCGGGACTGCGAGCACCGGGAAACAGAGAGTGGCTGCGGAGTCTGGGCGGCTGTCGAGGCCGGCGAGGTCTCGGTCCAGCGGGCGCGCTCCTATCGCAAGCTCCGTGACGAGCTCGATGAGCAGGCGAAGCGAAGAGAGGTCGCGGAGAGGAAAGCGGGCCGAGGAAGGAAGAGGCGCTGACCTGCTCGGACAGTTTCTGTCCGGAGCGCTGGTTAGCTTGCTCTTCGAGGCAACGTGTTCGTCTACAAGTCCAACCGAGTGGAGAGGCTGCTTCCTCCACTCACCGAGCTGTTGGGTCGTCCGGGCGGAGATCCCTTTGCTCCGGAGACCGTGGTCGTCCACTCCAAAGGCATGGAGCGCTGGCTGGCCATGCAGATCGGCCAGGCCCTGGGCATCTGCGCGAACGTGAGCTTCCCCTTCCCCGGCCGCATCGTCCAGCAGGCCTTCGAGGCCGCGCTCGGGGACCGGGCTGCGCGTCTCGACCACTGGCGGCCGGACTCCCTGGTCTGGACGATCCTCGGCGTCCTGCCAGAGCTTCTCCAGCGCCCTGGTTTCGAGCCTCTCGACCAGTACCTCTCAGACGATCGTCGCGGAGTGAAGCGCTTCCAGCTCGCTCAGCGCATCGCTCGCTGCTTCGATCGCTACGCCACCTACCGACCGGAGGTGGTGCTGGAGTGGGAGCGGGGCCGCGAGCAGACCTGGCAGCCCCAGCTCTGGCGGGCCCTGGCCGAGCGCATCGAGGGGGGCCACATCGCTCGTCTCTGGCGCCCCTTCCAAGACGCGATGGTGCGCCGGGACACACCCCTGGCAGACTTCCCCGACCGCCTCTTCCTCTTCGGCGTCTCCACCCTGCCGCCGCTCTACGTGGACGTCCTGTCCCGTCTCGCCCGGCAGATCGAGGTCCACCTCTTCCAGCTCGCGCCGAGCCAGGAGTGGTGGGCTCATGTGCGGAGCCAGCGCCAGATCGACCGCTACGAAACCGGACTGTTCGGCTCGGCCACGCCGGGGGACCTCCACCTGGAGGTGGGACACCCCCTCCTGGGGTCGCTGGGCCGGCTTGGCCGAGAGTTCCAGCTGGTGCTCGAAGAGGCCGACTACCAGGAGCCGAACGAGGCGCTCTTCCAGGAGCCGGCCGACGACGATCTCCTCGGTGGACTGCAGCGGGACATCCTGCACTTGCAAGCCCCGGAGCGACCCGCCGACCCCCAGGATCGCTCGATCACCGTCCACTCCTGCCACGGCGAGCTGCGCCAGGTGCAGGTGCTCCAGGACCAGCTGCTCCAGCTCTTCAAGGAGATGCCCGGACTGCAGCCACGGGACATCGCCGTGATGATGCCGGACGTCGAGCAGTGGGCCCCGCTGGTCAAGGCCGTCTTCGACCGGGAGCCCAGGGACCCACGCTACGTCCCCTTCCGCGTCTCGGACCGCAGCCTTCGTCGCGACAACCCCGTCGCAGAGGCGCTGATGGCGATCGTCTCGCTGGTCGACGCCCGGGTGAGCGCCAGCGAGGTCCTGGATCTGCTCGGCCACGCACCCATCCGGGATCGCTTCGACATCTCGGCAGAGGATCTCGAGCCGATCACCAGCTGGGTGCGCCAGAGCGGAATCCGCTGGGGAATCGACGAGGCACACCGGGCGACCTTCGACGTGCCCGCCGTCCGCCAGAACACCTGGCGCTTCGGTCTCGACCGCCTGGTCCTCGGCACAGCCATGAGAGGGCACGACGAGCAGCTCTTCGGAGGCGTGCTCCCCTACGATGAGATCGAAGGCACCGAGACACGGCTCCTGGGTCGCTTCGTCGAGTTCTGCGAGCGGCTCTTCGGCGCCCTGGAGCGCATGCGGGACCCGTGCTCGCTCTCCGACTGGAGCGAACTCGCGACCACCGTCCTCGCCGATCTCATCGAGGCCGAGGGCGACTATTCCTGGCAGCACCAGCAGGTCCGAACGGTGCTGGCAGACGCCCGAGACAGGGCCGCTGCCATCGGCTTCGACGATCCCCTGGACGTCGACGTGATCCTCGCCTTCCTCGGGTCCGTCTTCGCGGAGAGCATGCCGGCGAGCGGCTACCTCTCGGGCCAGGTCACCTTCTGCGCGATGGTGCCGATGCGCTCGATCCCCTTCCGCGTCGTGTGCATGCTCGGGATGGACGAGCGAGCCTATCCGCGGCGGGGACGCCACCTGGACTTCGACCTGGTGGACGGCAGCCGCCCCGGGGACCGCACCCCGCGCGAGGACGACCGGACGCTCTTCCTGGAAGCCCTGCTCTCAGCGCGGGACCGCCTGGTCATCACCTACAAGGGCCAGGACATCCGCGACAACAAGGCCGCCCCTCCGAGCGTGATGGTCAGCGAGCTGATCGACGCCCTGGAAGAAGCTCGAGGACCCCTCCGCGACCAGATCGTCGTCGCACACCCACTCCAGCCCTTCAGCCCAGCGAACTTCGGCGCTGCGCAGGACGACCGCCTCTTCTCCTTCGATCACGACTACCTGGAGGGCGCCGAGCGCCTCAGCGGCGGTCGCGACGACCTGCCTCCGTTCTTCGCCGAGGGCTTGCCGGCGGCGGCTGCGCTGAGCGAGCTCGCCTTGGAGGATCTGATCAGCTTCTTCGAGCGAGGCCCGCTGGTGTCGCTGATGAACCGGCGGCTCCGCGTTCGCTTCGGGACAGAGGAGGATCCGATCGCCGACCGCGAGCCGGTCGAGCTCAACGGGTTGGAGCTGTGGGCGATCGGCGCCCCGCTGTTGGACAAGGCCGTGCGCTGTCCCGATCGAGCAGTCGAGGACTACACCGCCGCGGTCCGAGCGAAGGGCACCCTCCCCCACGGCGTCCCCGGCGACTGCCTCTTCGAGACCAAGGTGAGCCCGGTCGTAGAGCCCCTCGCCGAGCAGGTTCGGAGCATGCTGGGCACCTCGCCCCGGCCGGTCGTGCGGGTCGACCTCGATCTCGACGGCGTCCGTCTCACAGGCTCGGTGGATGGCTGGACCGAAGCTGGGCGGCTGCTCTACCACTACTCCAAGCTCAAGGCGAAGCACCACCTGCGAGCCTGGATCGAGCACCTCGCATCCTGCGCAGCCAGCGGCTTCCGGGTCGGAACGCGCTTGCTGGGCAGGCGCTCCGGCGGGGGTGTCGCCCGCTACGACTTCGAAGCCCTGCGCCCGGACTGGGCCAGGGACCGGCTGGCCGACCTGGTGAAGCTCTACATCAGGGGCCAGGAACAGCCCCTCCCCCTGTTCCCGGAGAGCGCTCTGGCCTGGGCAGAGGTCCAGCACAAAGGAGGCTGGGGGGAGTGGAGCTACGCCGCGAAGAAGGCTGGGAGCATGAAGTGGCGGACCCGATGGGGGGGCGAGGGCGATGACCCCCACGTGCTTCGCGCGATCGGGCGGGTCGACTTCGAGCCGGACCTCCGCATCGGATCGGGCCCCGACCTGGCTCGACTCGCCCAGCACGTCTACCAGCCCATGCTGGCCAGCCGGTGCGAGCGATGAAGACCTTCGACCCGCGCCAGCTCCTCCCCAAGGGGACCACGCTCATCGAGGCGAGCGCCGGCACCGGCAAGACCTGGACCATCACGGGCCTCGTGCTGCGGCTCATGCTGGAGGAGGGTCTCGAGATCCAGGACATCCTCATCGTCACCTTCACCGAGGCGGCCACCAGCGAGCTCCAGGACCGGGTGCGCAAGCGCCTCCGAGAGGCCTTGCAGCGCCTGGGCAGCGACGAGCCGACGGACGACGTCATCCTGGAGCACCTGGCCGAGGTCACGGCCCACGACCGCCCCACGGCGACGCGACGACTTCGCGCTGCGCTCAACGACTTCGACCGGGCCTCGATCTCGACGATCCACGGCTTCTGCAAGCGCATGCTCGAGGAGAACGCCTTCGAGTCCGGAGCCCTCTTCGACACGGAGCTGGTCGGCGACCAGACGGACCTGCTCGAAGAGCTGGTCCTCGACTTCTGGACATCCCGCATGGGGAACGCCCACCCGGCCCTGGTCCGGCACGCCCAGACCACCAGCTTCACCCCGCGCCGCCTGCTCGCCCTCGCGGAGCGCGTCGCGGCGGAGCCGGAGCTCGCTGTCCTGCCAGATCGCCAGGACCTGCCCGCCCCCACGGACGACGCCCTCGTCCAGGCCTTCCTCGCGCTGCGGCTCGCCTGGTCCGAAGGGCGCGACGACCTCGAGCGCACGCTCTCTCGCCAGCGGGGAAGCTGGGAGTTCAGGGCGGACCGGCTCCAGACGAAGCTCGGCGGCGTGGACGAGTGGCTCACCCCCAGCCGCCCCGAGAGGTCACCACCCTGGCAGCTGCGAGAGCTGCGCAAGGAGGCGATCGCGGCTCACATCGCCCTGCCGGAGCACCCCCTGCTCGACGCCATCGAGCTGTTCTGGGACAGCTGGAACAGCGAGTCGAGCTCCCTGGACCGGCACCTGATCGAGCTGCTCCTGGAGTTCCGTGAATACCTCCTCGAGGTCCTCCCGGAGCGCAAGGCGGCGAGCGGGACCTGGTCCTTCGACGATCTGCTCCTGCAGCTCGACGCGGCGCTCCGCCCCGAGCGACCTGAGTCCGAGCGACTCGTTGCCGCCATCCGGCGCCGCTACGAGGCCGCCCTCATCGACGAGTTCCAGGACACGGATCCAGTCCAGTACCGGATCTTCAAGCGGGTCTTCGAGGACGCCGGCTGGCTCTTCCTCATCGGTGACCCGAAGCAGGCCATCTATGGCTTCCGAGGGGCAGACATCTTCGCCTACGGCAGGGCGAAGCAGGACGCCGGTGACCGCTGCTACACGCTGTCGGTGAACCACCGCTCGGATCCAGCGCTCATCGAGGGCCTCAACGCGCTCTTCGGGGGGCTCACACGGGCCTTCGCCCAGTCCTTCATCGACTATCCCCAGGTCTCGCCGAAGCCCGGCGCCACCGAGCGCCTCCGCGACGGACTGCCTGCCGTGATCATCCGCGGCTGTGACGACTACGCGCTCCGGGGTTCCAAGCAGAAGGGCAAGCGACTCTATGGCGGGTCGATCGAGCACAGCCTCCCCCGCTTCGTCGCGGCCGACATCGCGCGCCTGCTCCACAGCGGCGCGCTGCTGGCCGGAGACGATGACAAGACGAAGCCCCGACCCATCGCTCCGGGGGACATCGCCGTGCTCGTGCGCAAGAACGCCGAGGCGGAGCGGGTCCAGGACGCGCTCCGAGTCCGGGGCATTCCCAGCGTGCTCCACGGGGCCTCGTCAGTCCTGTCGTCGCATGAAGCGGACGAGCTCGAGCGCTTCATGGCCGGGGTCGCAGAACCCGCGCGGACCACGGGCCTTCGCACTGCGCTGGCGACGGACCTGCTCGGACTCGGCGCCGCCGACATCGCCGCCCTCGACGAAGAGGACTCTGAGGGATGGGATGGCTGGGTAGAGCGCTTCCGCACCTGGCGAGCCCTCTGGGAACGCCAGTCCTTCGCGCGCATGTTCCGGAGCGTGCTCGAGGACCAGAAGGTCCAGCACAGGCTGCTGGGCACCCCCGACGGGGAACGCCGGATGACGAACCTCCTGCACCTGGTGGAGCTCGTGCACACCGCGGCGATCGACCAACAGCTCGGCATCACCGGGCTCTTGCGCTGGCTCCGGGCCCAGCGGATGGACCCGATGGCGAACCCGGAGGTGTTGAGCCTTCGACTCGAGAGCGACGCGAAGGCCGTCCAGCTCATCACCATCCACAAGGCCAAGGGCCTCGAGTACCCCGTGGTGTTCGCGCCCTACCTCTGGACCAGCTGGATGAAGACCGCGCGCGACGAGCCCATCCTGCGCTTCCACCATGTCGGGCTCGAGGATCACCCGCGCATGATCGACCTGGGGAGCGCGGACAAGGCCCAGCACCTGCGCTGGTTCAACGACGAGGTGAAGGCAGAGAACCTCCGGCTCCAGTACGTCGCCCTCACCCGGGCGAAGCACCGAGCCTACGTCTACCTCGTCCCCGGCTACCGGAACTTCGACGACAGCCCGCTCTCCTACCTGCTCCACCAGCCGGAGCCGGTGATCCCCGAGGAAGCCCTGGCGGAGACGCGCCGGCGGGTCGCGGAGCTCGGCATCGCCGCGGTGCTCGACGTGGCGGAGGCCCGGGTGGACCGCCTCCCGGACAGCGTGGCCTTCCAGCGGGTGAGCCGACGCGACGCAGCGGGCGTGCCGCCCTGGGGTCCCGGAGACGGCGCAGCGGTCGTGCTCGCGGCCAGGAGGTGCGCTCGCCAGCTGGACGGAACCTGGCGAACGTCCAGCTTCAGCGGCCTCAAGGGGGACCGCCCCGCGACCGCGCTCGGGCCGACCGCAGAGGGGCGGGATCACGACACGGCGGTCCCCGCGACCCAGGTCTCACGTGCGGGAGAGCCCATCGCGCTTCCAGACTTCCCGCGCGGCGCCAAGGCCGGGAACTTCTTCCACGATGTGCTCGAACACCTCGACTTCACCCTCGATGTCGACCGTGAGCTCGTCACTCGCACGCTGGAGGTCCACGGCTACGACGGAGAGACCTGGCGCGAGCCGGTCTCGGATTTCCTGGACGGGGTGCTGGAGACGCCCTTTCACGACGACGGACTGCGACTGCGCGACCTCTCCCAGGACCAGCGCTTGAACGAGCTGCAGTTCGTCCTGCCGGTGCGCCACGGACTCAGGGCCTGTGATCCCGCCGACCGCATCGATCCGCGGCAACTCGCCCAGGTCTTCCGGGAGCACGCCTCCGCTCACCTCCCGTCCGACTACGCGGACCGACTCGCCGAGCTCGACTTCGAGCCCCTCCACGGCTTCCTGAAGGGCTTCGTCGATCTCATCTTCCACCACGACGACCGCTGGTGGGTCGTGGACTACAAGTCCAACCACGTGGGCGACACGCTCGGGGCTTACGGCGAGGCCGCGCTGGCCGAGCCCATGAGCCACGGCCACTACATCCTGCAGTACCACCTCTACACGCTGGCGCTGCACCGCTACCTCCAGACGCGGCTGTCGGACTACGACTACGAACAAGACATGGGCGGCGCGACCTACCTCTTCATCAAGGGCATGGACCCTGGTCTCGGCGCGTCGCACGGCGCCTTCCGAGACCGTCCGAGCCTCGCCATGGTCGAGGCCCTCGACGACGTCTTGAGGCGCCCATGATCCCCTCGCTCGAGACCCTGCGCGAGGTCGGCACCCTCGGTCCGCTCGACGCCCACTTCGCCCGGACCGTCTGTCGCCTGGCCGGAGACGACGACAGCGACATCGTCCTGGCGGCAGCCCTGGCGAGCCGCGCCCCCGCGCACGGACACGTCTGCGCCGACCTGCGACGCCTGGTGCTCACACCGCCCGCGGATGGCGAAGGGGCTCCGATCGAAGGCGCTCAGTGGCCGGAGATCGAGGACTGGCTCGACCGGCTGGCGCGAAGTCCCCTGGTCGCGGGACCCCTACGACTCGACGGAGAGGGCAACCTCTACCTCCGACGCTACTGGAGCTACCAGGCCGATCTCCTCGAAGCCCTCACGACGCGGGCGACCGAGGAGATCCCCGTCGCGCACCAGGAGCGACTCTCCGAGCGACTGGACCTGCTCTTCGACGGTGGCCTCCAGCGGCGGGCCGCCGAGCTCGCGGTTCGCCGGCGGCTCTGCGTCATCAGCGGCGGTCCGGGGACCGGAAAGACACACACCGTGGCACGCATCGTGGCGCTGTTGCAGAACCAGGCGGACGGCCACATCCGGGTCGTCCTGGTCGCCCCGACGGGGAAGGCGGCGGCAAGACTCCAGGAGTCCCTGCGAGAGGCCACCGAGAAGCTCCCCGAAGAGCTCGGAGCCGGACTGCAGCTGCGCGCGACGACCATCCACCGTCGGCTCGGCTGGAGGCCCGACGCCCCCACCCGATTCCGGCACGACCGCGACCGCCCCCTCCCCGCGGACGTCGTGATCTGCGACGAAGCCTCGATGGTCGACCTCCCGCTCATGGCGAAGCTCATCGACGCGGTGCCGCCCACCGCCCGACTCATCCTGCTCGGAGATCGCGACCAGCTCGCCAGCGTCGAGGCTGGCGCGGTGCTCGGGGACATCTGTCACGGAGAGGGCGACCCTCCGATCTCCAAGTGTCTCGTGAACCTCAGCAAGAGCTGGCGCTTCGCGGAGGCCCCTGGCATCGGAGCGCTGGCCCTGGCCATCAACGCCGGTGACGCAGCGGACGCCCTGGCCATCCTCGCGAGCCAGGAATCGCCCGAGGTCTCCCGGATCGATGCGCCGGAGGATGCTCGCCCCGACGACCTCGTGGGACAGGCTGTCCTCGACGGCTACCGCGACTACACCCGGACCACCGATCCCCGGACAGCCCTCGCCGCCTTGAACCGCTTTCGTGTCCTGTGTGCCCATCGGCGCGGTCGCTTCGGCGTGGAAGCCCTCAACCGGCTGATCCGAGCGCGACTGGTCGGAGCGGGCCTGCTGTCTCCTCGCGGCGAGTGGTACGCGGGACGTCCCGTCATCGTCACCCGCAACGACTACCAGATCGAGCTCTTCAACGGCGACGTCGGCGTGACGCTCAGGGACCCGCAGGGGC
Source organism: Myxococcota bacterium (assembly GCA_036012755.1). Classification (GTDB taxonomy): domain Bacteria; phylum Myxococcota_A; class UBA796; order UBA796; family CAJQPC01; genus JAAESX01. Next base: position 20,402 of record DASCPX010000031.1, read on the forward strand.
GCCTTCGCGTGCACTTCGAGGGCCTGGACGGGACGCCACGCAGCTTCCACCCCGCGCGGCTGCCCCCCTGCGAGACCGTCTTCGCGATGACGGTTCACAAGAGCCAGGGCTCGGAGTTCGACGAGGTCATCCTGATGCTGCCGACCCGCGGCTCCCGCATCCTGACCCGCGAGCTGGTGTACACGGGCGTCACTCGCGCGAAGTCGAAGGTGACCGTGGTCTCCGCGGAGACGGTGCTGTCGGACGCGATCGGCGCCAGGATCCAGCGGGCATCCGGCCTCCGCAAGGCTCTCTGGGGGAGCACTCCATGAGACTCCTCCACACGGCTGACTGGCACCTCGGCCACACCCTCGGCGACTACGACCGCAGCGAGGAGCACGCTGCCTTCCTCGACTTCCTGCTCGAGCAGATCGAGATCAACTCGGTCGATGCCCTCCTGATCGCCGGGGACATCTTCGAGACCGCCAATCCGCCGGTCCGGGCCGAGCGAACCTGGTACGACTTCCTCGCCCGCGCGCGAGCCCGCTTCCCGTCGCTCGACATCGTCGCCATCGGCGGAAACCACGACTCGGCGCCCCGACTCGACGCTCCTCGCCCGGTCCTCTCCACCTTTGGCGTGCGGGTGGTCGGCGGGCTGCCCTTCCGCTCGGGCAAGCAGATCGACACCGGGGGCGTGCTGGTGCCCCTGCACGACCAACAGGGCATCGCAGCCTGGGTCATCGCAGTGCCCTACCTGCGCGCAGGCGACCTCCCATCGGTCCCCTCGGGACACCCGGTCCACGGGGGGGTGCGGGCGGTCTACCAGACCCTGCTGGCCGCAGCACGCGAGCGGATCGAACCCGGAGTGGCCCTGATCGGCATGGGTCACCTCCACGCAGAGGGCGGCTCCGAGAGTCCCGACTCCGAGCGCAAGGTGTTCGGGCACGCGCTCCAGGCCGATGCCCTCTTCGGCGACGCCTTCGCCTACGTCGCCCTCGGGCACCTGCACAAGGCCCAGGAGCTGGCGCCGGGCGTGCGCTACTCCGGCAGCCCGATTCCCCTGTCGATGACCGAGCGGACCTACGAACACCAGGTCCTGTTGGTGGAGTTGGAGGGCGAGGAGCTGGTCTCGACCACGCCGATCCTCGTGCCACGAATGGTCGACCTGCTCCGCATACCGGATGAGGGTGAGCTTCCGCTGGGCGCGGTGCTGGAGCGCCTGAGCAGCCTTCCGGACAGGGACCTGGCGAACAGGACACCGCCCTTCCTGGAGGTTCGGGTCTCGCTCGAGCAGCCCGAGCCCACGCTCCGGCGTCGCATCGAAGACGCCATCGAAGCCAAGGCGGTGAGGCTGCTCCGGGTGAGGACCGCCTACACGGGCAGCGGCGAGGCGCTCACGAGCCCGGAGGTCCTGCAGGACCTGGAGGTCGAAGACGTGTTCCTCCGAATGTGGGCCAAGGACCACAGCGACCCGCCCCCCGACACCGTGATCGATGCCTTCCGGAGCCTGCTCGACGACGCGGCCTCCCTCGGACAGAGCGCATGAGGATCTGCGTCATTCGCGGCTGCAACCTCGCGTCTCTCCGGGGGCCCTTTGCGCTCGACCTGGAGCGCGGAGCCCTTGGCAAGGTCGGGCTCTTCGCCATCACCGGGCCGACCGGTTCGGGCAAGAGCACGCTCCTGGATGCGATGTGCCTCGCGCTCTACGACCGCGTCCCCCGCCTGGAGGGGGCCCGCGGCCGCGTGCGGGGTCACAACGACACCGACAACCTCACGGCAAAGGACGTGCGAACCATCCTCCGTCGGGACACGGCCCAGGGCTACGCAGAGGTCGAGTTCAAGGGGATGGACGGGGGCCGCTATCGGGCCCGATGGAGCGTCCGGCGAGCCCGGTCGAGGGCCTCGGGCGCGCTCCAGACCGCCACGCTCGAGCTCCACGATGTGCCGGGAAGGACCACGATCTTCGGGCCCTCTGATCCCAAGACGAAGACGAAGGAGCGCATCGAGCAGCTGGTCGGCTTGACCTACGAACAGTTCCGGCGATCGGCCCTGTTGGCCCAAGGCGACTTCGCCGCCTTCCTGCGCGCCCCTCCAAGGGAGCGAGCGCAGCTGCTGGAACGCATGACGGGCACCGACATCTACGCCCAGCTGTCCGTCGCCGCCTTCGAGCGCGCCCGTAGAGGACGCGATCGGATCGAGACGCTGTCGAATCAGCTCGACCAACTCGGCATCTTGTCGGAGACAGAACGAAAGGACCTCGAACAAGGAGCCTGGCGGGCTCGCCAGGACCAGCAGGAGGCGAAGACCCGCTTGGAGGCGCTGGAAGCCCAACGCAACTGGGGCCGCGAGCAGGAGCGGCTGCAAGCGGCCCACGAAGACGCGAACCGAGCTCGAGTCGCGGCGGACCTCGCCGTCGAGCCGCCATGGAAGGACGAGCTGAGACGAAACCTGGCGCTGGCTCCACTGCGACTGCTCCGCGACGGGGCCAGCCGCGGCGAGGCGGCGCTGTCGGCAGCGCGGGCGCGCCACGACACCGCCAGGACGGAAGCCACCGAGTCTGCGGCTGCCCTCGCAAAGGCCGTGGCGCTACTGAACTCGGCGCGAGCCCAGGACCAGACCGTCCAAGCAGAGGTCCGAGGGCTCGGGGACGAGCTGTCTCGGGCGCACGCACTCGATGACAGGCGGGCGCTGAGCGAGAGAAACCGCGACCAGCGCCTGGTGGATGTACGAGCCGCAACGAGCGGGGCATCCGAGGCGGCGCGGGCCGCAGCCGAGCTCAGCCGGCGGCTCGATGAGGATCGAACGGAGCTGGCCCGCAGGACCGCAACGCTGGACGCCGACCGCGAGCTCGCCGAACAGTGGCAGCGCATCGACGTAGCGCTCGGGCGACTGGCTCGGGCGCGCCTGGCGACGGCCGGGGTGGAGCCCCACGCGGTCGAGCTCGCTGAAGAGGAGCTCGCCAAGGCGGAGGCTGTGCTGGCTCTGGCGACCGCCGCCACAGTGGCCCTCGACGTCCCCGGGATCCATCGGCGCCGGGCCCAGCTCGACCTGCACGAACAGCTCCTTCGTTTCTCGGAGCAGGCGCGGGCCGCCAGGGTGCGGACGGACGAGACACGGGCCCGCAGGACTGCGGCCAAGGGTCGAGCCGATGAGGCACGGGCGGCTCTCGGAGACGCCTGCCCGCGGCGGGAGCAGGCTGCGAAGGCCCTCCGCGCGGCGGAGTCTGCTCGAAGTCTGGAGGGACGGCGGGCGGAACTCACAGATGGCGAAGCCTGCCCACTCTGCGGAGCCACGGAGCATCCGTGGGCCTCGCACGCCCCCCTGGCAGACCTGGTGGACGACCTCCGCTCCGACCTCCGAGCACTCGAACAGCGCATCGACAAGGCGCGGGCGGCCCTGGCCGCGGCGACCGCAGTGGTCGGAGAGGCTGACCGGGAGATCTCCGAGGCAACGCGCACCGCAGCCCTGGCGAACGAGCAGGCGATCCCCCTGCGCAAGCAGCTCGGGGCTGAGCCACTGAGCCGCCAGCAGATCGACGAGGAGGAGGCCCGTCTCCGCCATTCCGAGCAGCTGGCCGACGGCGCCCAGGCCGACCAGAAGCGAGCGCTGGAGGGGCAGCAGATCGCCAGCCGGAGCCTCGCGACCGCCCAGCGACAGGCGCGCTCGGTGGCCGGCGAAGCCAGCCTGGGAAGAGCGGCCCAGGAAGAGCTGGCGGGCCTGATCGATGACGACCTCGCGGACCCCGAAGCGCTTCGTGTAGGGCTCACCACCCGCGTGGAGCGCTGGCGTCGGACGCAGACAGGGATCTCTGCACTGGCGAAACGCATCGCCAAGGACGAGCTGGAAGACACGAAGCTCCAGGGCGCTGCTGGCCGCGCAAAGGCGGACGCCACGCGAGAAGCGGCGCAGGCCCGACAGGCCGAGGACGAGCTCCGGAGGCTGGTCCAGGCCCGGTCGAGGCTCCTCGGGGGCCGGTCGACCGAGCAGGTCGAGACGGAACTCCGAGAACGGACCCGACTCGCCGAGACCGCCTTCACGGGGGCCCAGAACCAGCACCAGGACGCGCGCGAACGCGAAGCGGCTGCCCAGAAGGGTGAGAGCGACACCAACGGGGCCCTCGTCGATGCGGACGCGGAGGCTTGCCGAGCCCAGCGCGAGCTCCAGGACGCGCTGACGGAGCACGGCCTCGACAAGAGCGACCTCGACTCCGGGCTGTCGATGGGCGGGGAGGAGGTGCAGCGCCACAAGGCCGAGCTCGAGGAGCTCGTTCGGCGAGCCCAGCGCGCCCAAGCGGTGCTCGAGGAGCGCTCCAGGGCCCTCGAACACCACGTCGAGACCAAGCCCACAGCAGACCCCGACCCGGCGGCCGAGGCGAGCGCGAACGAGGCCTGGAACGAAGCAGAGAAGGTCCGGATCCGCCTTCAAGGCCGCCTGGACGCAGACGACCGAGACCGGGTGCGGGGGGACACGCTCCGCCAGGAGCTCGAGGACCTCGGGGAGCAGGCCGCGGTGTGGCGGATGCTCAGCGCCTGCATCGGCTCGGCGACGGGAAGCCGCTTCCGGGAGTTCGCACAGGGCCTCACGCTCGAGCGGCTCGTCAGCCACGCAAACCGCCAGCTCGGCGACCTCGCGCCCCGCTACGAGCTGATGCGAGTCCCGGACGAAGACCTCGAGATCCAGGTGATGGACAAGGCCATGGGCGACGAGGTCCGGCCCGCGGCGAGTCTGAGCGGCGGGGAGACCTTCCTCGTCAGCCTCGCCCTCGCCCTGGGACTGGCTTCGATGAGCACGGACAGGAAGGTCGAGAGCCTCTTCATCGATGAGGGCTTCGGGGCCCTGGACCAACGAAGCCTCGAGATCGCGCTCGCCACCCTGGACGCGCTCCAGTCGACCGGCCGAAAGGTGGGGGTGATCAGCCACGTGCACGGGCTGGCCCAGCAGATCGGTGTCCAGGTCCGCGTGGTGCCGGAAGCTCCCGGGCGCAGCAGTCTGCGGATGCCGGCGTGATCCTCCTCGTGGCCTGCACGAGCCAACTCGCCCCGGGGCCGGCTCCAACCGAAGATCCGCGAGGAGCCTGGGAGACCAGTCTCCAGGCCGCGGTCCAGGACGACGGCTTCGTTGACTACGAGTCCCTCCGCAGCGACCCGGCGCCGCTGGATCGCTACGTGGCCTGGCTCGCCCAGCCCCAGGAGCTCAGCGGTGACGAGCTCTTCGCACACCGCATCAACGCCTACAACGCCTTCACCCTGGCCGGCGTCCTCGACAACTGGCCGCTGGAGTCCGTCAGGGACGTGCGCGTCGGCTTGCTCGGCTTCGGCGGTGCCGGCTTCTTCACCGGCCTGAGGTTCAAGCTCGATGGGACCTGGACAAGCCTGAAGGCGCTGGAGGACGACCAGCTCCGGGCCACCTTCGACGATCCTCGTGTCCACGGCGCCATCAACTGTGCAAGCGCAGGCTGCCCCCCGCTACGGGACGGGCTGTTCACCGCGGAGGGGCTCGACAGCGAGCTCGACGAGGCGATGACACGCTTTGTGGAGACCCGCGTCCGCCTCGACGGCGACGAGGCCGTCTTCTCCGAGATCTTCGACTGGTTCGAGGACGACTTTCGTCTCGACACACCCTGTCACTACGCAGCGCAGTACGACGAGACCTATGCCGCGCTGGCAGAGGCCGACTGTCCGCACCGCTTCGAGCCCTACGACTGGAGCCTCAACGCAGCAAGCTCTCCACAGCGCTGAAGTCCCCATCATTGGCCTCCGGCTCGATCCCGAGGGCGGCACACAGCAAGCCGTAGACATCGACCCCTTCCACGGACTCGACGCTGACGCCCTCGACGAAGGACGGCCCCCGAGCCACGAGGATCCCGTGCATCGATGGAAGGGCCGGGTCGTAGCCGTGGGTGCCTCCCTCGTAGACCTCCGGGTGGGCTCCCCAGAACCCCCGGGAGGAGATCGACCAGCCCTCGTCCGCGAGGCAGACGACGTCACCGATGCGATCGCTGGCTGCGAAGTGCAGGCGCGGCTCGAGGTCCCCCTTCAGTGCACAGGTGACGTGGTCCAAAGCAGCGAGCGCCTCGAGGACATCGTCCGGGGTGTCGGTGAAGAGGTTCGTCACCGGCGTCCAGGTGACGAGGAGATGGGCGTCCGGGTCGATGACGTCGTCGAGGAAGACCACCTGCTCCGACGAGATGCCCGTCATGCCATGGTCCGAGACCACGACGAGGTCCACCCCGTCCAGCCCGCGCTGCTCGAGGCCATCCACCAGCTCACCGAGCCAGGCATCCACGGACTCGATCTCGCGTGACAGCTCAGGGTGGTCCGGCCCGAAGTCGTGCCCGGTCGAGTCCGGCTCCGGCAAATACAGGGTCACGAACTGCGGCGGATCCGGATCCGACAGCCAGTCCAACGCGATCTCGATGCGGCTGTCCCAGGACAGGGAGCCGTTGTAGGGGACGTGAGTCGATGCTGGCCACGCCTCGGATCCTGGCCAGAACAGCGTCGAGGCGCGCAGACCCTGGCGCTCGGCCGCGAGCCAGACGGGCTCCCCGCCCCACCAGCGCGGATCGGCGGTCGCCTCGTCGTCCATCATCGAGAACCACCGGTCAGTGGTCGGATCGAAGATCGTGTTGTCTACGATCCCGTGGTTCTCGGGATGCAGGCCCGTCACCTGCGTCCAGTGGGAAGGAAAGGTCTTGCTGGGAAAGGGAGGGACCAGCGATTCCGCGCGCGCTCCCGCGGAAATGAGGCGATCCAGGGTGGGCGTATCGGCCATTTCGAGGTAGTCGGAACGGAGCCCGTCGAGTGACACAAGGAGCACGGCGTGGTGGGAGCTGTCGGACCCGTCTCCACCCGCTCCCGGTAGACAAGCCAAGGCTGTAAGCAAGGGCCAGAGCACGCGTTACGGTACCGCGCTCGGCGCATCCCGGAACGAATCACAGAAGGAACAGAGGAATGGTAGGACTCGGCTCGTTGGTCATCGCAATCGGAATCTGCGTTGTGTTGTTCGGCGCCTACAAGAAGTTCCAGGCTGGCAAGCTCGCCAGCGCCCCCTTCGTCTCCACCGGCGACGCCTCGAGCGGCACCGGCGTAGGTGAGAAGGGAGCCATCAGCTGCGAAGGAGAGGTCAAGTGCGACCAGCTCCTCATCAGCCCCGTCACGAAGACGGAGTGCCTCTTCTACGAGCTCAAGGTCGTCGGCACCTGGAAGGAGGGCGACAGCTCCAGGAGCAAGGACTACATCCACGAGAAGAAGGCGGCACCCATCCAGCTCGACGACGGCTCCGGCGCGGTGCCGGTCAACGCTGGAGACGGCGGTGACTTCGACGGTCTCGAGAAGACCTTCGAGGAGAGCAAGAAGGAGGGCCTCTTCGCGGACCTCAAGGGCGCCGTCGGCAAGGGCGAGCCCATCATGTTCGGCGAGTACCCCTTCGAGAACCCCCCCATGAGCAAGGCGGACAAGTTCAGCTGTACCGAGAAGGTGCTCAAGCCCAGCGCGAAGCTCTTCGCGAGCGGCAAGTTCGCCGACGGCGTCATCACGACCCCCGACGGCATGCTGGGAAGCCTGATGCTGTCCTCCAAGAGCCGCGACGAGCTCCTCGGGGACACGGAGACGCAGGCGAAGAACTTCATGATGTACGGCGGCATCGGCGCCGCCATCGGTCTGCTCATCGTCATCATCGGCACCGTGTTCTAGTCGCTTCTTCCGCACACGACGAGGGCCCATCCCGAGAGGGGCGGGCCCTTTGTCTTGTTACCCTCCGACCGTGCTGACACTCCTCGTTCTCTGGGCCTGCGAGACTCCCCGCAGCTATCCGCAGGGTCCTCGAGTCGCCCTGGTCGGGATCGACGGCGGTGACTGGGACATCCTCGACCCGATGATCGGCGAGGGACACCTCCCGAACCTGGCGAAGATCCGCCAGGAGGGCTGCACCGCGAACCTGGTCATCGACAGCGCACAGTCTCCCAACAGCTGGATGAGCATCGCGACGGGCCACCACCCCGAAGAGCATGGGATCCAGCAGGGAAACAGCGGGGTCGGCGGCACCTTCGGAGCGACCCAGGAGCAGATCAAGAAGCACCGCATCTGGGACATGACGTCGCGATGGGGACGCAGCACCTTCGTCATCAACTACTGGATCACGGCCCCGGCCTACGCCATCAACGGCGTGATGATCTCCCGGGAGGGAGACAGCGCCTTCCCGCCCGGGATCGACGGCGACCGCGGCTTCGACGTCACGCCCGCCGTCCACGCAGAGGAGATCACCCGGATGGGCGTGGGTCTGCTGCGATCGGGATCGATGCAGAGCCAGCTCGCCAAGGGCGACTTCGATCTCATCGTGCTCCCCTTCTACGGGCACGACCAGAGCCTGCACATGCTCTACGCCGAGTGGGAGGCCGCTCAGCAGCCCGAGAAGCTCGAGGGTCTGGGCGAAACGACCCGGAAGCAGATCGTGACTGGCTTCGAGATCGTCAAGGAGACGGCCAGGCTGGGGGACGACCTCGTCGGCTGGGCGATGGACTACGTCGGCGAGGACGGGTACGTCGTGCTCTTCTCGGATCATGGCCACACTCGGGCCAACCCGAACGAGCGGCGGGTGGCGCTGAGTCGCTCCGTCCTCGACGGTCAGCGCGGCACGATCGAGCACGGCAGCGTCCAGCTCGAGGGCGCGACGTTGAAGATCTCCCACCGGATGTCGACGCCTGTGGTGAACCCGCTCGATTACCGGATGCGCGTGCCCGTCATCACGATCGAGAACGACCCTGACGGCACCGCGAAGGAGACCCTCCTCGCGCTCGTGACTCCAAGCGGGTCACCACTGCTCACGACATACAGGGGTGGGGGCCTCACCGCTAGTCGGGAGCTCATCGACACCTGTGGGAGGACCCTGGGGAAGTACGAGGGACCGCAGTTCTCCTGCTTCGTCAACTCCGGGTCCCACGGGCTCGAGGATCTGGGCGTCTTTGGCGTCCTGGGGCCTGGCGTGGTCCCAGGCGAGACCACCGCCGAGGTGGAGACCGTCGACGTCACGCCCACCGCGCTGTGGTTGATGCGACTGCCGACGGGTGAGGACCTCGCCGGCGCGCCGGTCACGCCCTGCCTCCAGGCCCCGCCCGAGGTCGCCACCATACCGACCTACGAGACCGGCAAGCGCCCCTGGACCGCTCAGCCGCCTGGCTACCAGGACGACGTTCAGCTCCAGGAGTGGCTGAAGTCGATGGGGTACATGGACTGACGGCATGTGGTGGATTCCGCTCGCACTCGCCGACGACCCACCCCGCGGCACGGGTGATGGCCTGCGCCAGCTCACCATCGAGGCTGGCTTCGACGAGGTCGCCGGCGCGACCGGGGCCCCGGTCTTCGTCGAGCACGCAGAGGTAAACGACAAGGGCGAGAGGGAACAGCCACCTCCACAGCATGAGACAAGGGCCGCTTCCGAGCAGGGGGGGGAGACACCTCCGGGAGGCTTCCCAGACGCCGGGCCGGCCATCGTCGGGAGCGGCTCCAGCACCGAGAAGCGAGGCTTCACCTTGCAGGTCGAGGCTCCAGCAGGGGCGACAGTGGTGGCCCACATCGGCGAGTTCGAAGCCGCGCTCTCGGAGGATTCTCCGGGTGTGCACACCGGCGAGATCGGGCGCTACCCGGTCGGGCCGGCGCTCCGAATCCGGGTCGACGATGTCGAGGTCTTCACCTCTGACATAGAGCTCGACGACGACTCGATCCCACCGACGATGCAGGTTCGCTACCAGTAGCCGTCGGCGGACTGGAGCTGGAGCGCCTCGATGCGGGATCGATCGGTCTCCGGCGGGGCCCCGGGGCCGGTGCGAACCTCTACCATGAGCGCGCGGAGCTCCTCGGCGCGCTCCGGCTGTTCCATGACGAGGTCCTCTTCTTGCAGCGGGTCACGCTCGACGTCGTGGAGGGTGAAGGCGTCTGACCCGATGGTCGCCTCGAGGAGCCCGTCGGTGAGGCGGAGGTCCAGCGAAGAGGCGTTGTGGAGGAACCACCGGAGCGCCAGGAAGTCGCTGCCCTCCCGCAGCGACAGCATGTCTCCGAACTCCGCGTAGGCGTACGGCGCCGGGTCGGGGCCCGAGGCGAGCAGGCTGCGGCCGGTCAGTCCCGCGGGGGCCACACCCCCGACGAGCTCGGCGATGGTCGGGACCAGGTCGATGAGCTCGACGACATCGTCGACCTCGCCGCGACCGGGAGCGGGCTCGAGGATCGCGAGGGGGACCCGGACCGTGCGGTCGACGATGATGCCGTGGGTGACAGCGCCCAGGTGGTCGCTCTTCACACCCGTGCGCTCGCCGAGGGAGAGGCCGTTGGTGGAGGTGACGAAGACCCAGCGATCATCCGAGGGGAGGACATCGAGCACGCGAGAGAGCCCCTCTCCGACCGAGCGGGTGACGCGCCGGTAGTCCTCCGCGACAGCGGCGAGGTCGATGCGCTCCCGCTCGGCCTTGTCGGGCTCGGGCCTGAGCGCCACGGATGGTCGGTATTGCAGCATGTGGAGGTCGCTGACCATCACGAGGTAGAGCCTCGGCCCGGAGTGCTCGGACCACCACGCGGCCGCCGTCTCCTCGAGCACTTCCCAGTCGCTGCTGTAGCCCTTCGTCACGTCCGCGACATAGGCACCGGTCGAATAGCCGTAGGCCTTGGCGACCTCGGCCATGCCGGTGGTCCCGGGAGGGAGGGTCGAGCACCAGGGCTGCTGTGCCGCTGGGGTCAGGCTGCTGCCGCTGACCATCGCGCAGAGCGGGATCGAGCTCGGATAGCGCCCCGTGAGCATCGAGCCGAAGGAGGTGTGGGGGGTGCAGCTCTGGGCGTAGGCGGCGCTGAAGCGAGTGCTCGGCTCGTGACCGAGCGCCTCGTAGAAGACCGCCTCGGCTCCCGGCTCGCTGGTGTCCGCCCTGAGTCCGCTCGCGACGAGGATCACGATGTCCGGCTGCTCAGCGGACCCGGCGACCCTGGCCACGGGAGGGGGCGCCTCGGGGGTCGCGCAGGCCAGGACGACGAGCAGCATCTACGGTGCCGTCTGTCCCCGGCCGCCATCCCCCCAACAGGAGATGCGCCCGCCGTCGCTGGCACACGCAAAGTGCGAGCCGCTGCCGACCTCGTCGAAGATGCCAGTCGGGGCGTCGCTCACCGCCCCCTCGCCATCTCCACCCCAGCAAGCGACGGTCCCGCCGGCGAGGAGCCCGCAGCCGTTGGTCACCGCGACGTCGATCTGGAGGAACTCGCCGGAGGGCGGGCTGGCCTGGGTCGCGTCGTTGCGCCCCCAGCAGTGGACCTGGCCGAGCGTGTCCAGGGCGCAGGAGAAGAAGCCCCCGACCACGAGGTGCTCCACCTCGCCGATCTCGGGGACGTCCAGCTCGCCGTAGTCGTTGCCGTCTCCCCAGCACGAGACCTCCCCGTCAACGGACAGGGCGCAGGCGTGCTCCGAGCCGATGCCGACCTCGACGAAGTCACCGCTCGGGACCTCTCCGAGGTCGCGGCCCCAACACTCGATGCCGCCTTCGAGCGTGACCCCGCAGCTCGCGCTCGTGCCCGCGTCGACATCCATGAAGCTGGTGCCAGGCGCATCGCACTGCCCCGCGGTGTCGAGCCCCCAGCACGAGGCGCGCTCGTCGCTGGTCAGCCCGCAGCTGTGGAGGACATCGCTCGAGATGGACACGAAGTCCTCTGCAGGGGCCGCGAGCTGGCCATAGGTGTCGTCGCCCCAGCAGCTGACCTCTCCATCGACGAGCGCGCAGCCGTGGTAGGAGCCCAGTGCGAGCGTACGCGCCGCAAAGGAACCCTGGGGATCGGAGACCGACGCGGAGTCACCTGTCGCAGGAGGTCCCTTTTCCGTGCAGGCGAGGAGCAACCACGACATGGCCAGAGGATAGGTCAGATGCCGAGTGGTCCAGGGGTGTACGGGAGAAGCAGACCCTCGCCGACGACCACCTCCACCTCGGCGAAGCTGTCGTCCTCCCAGGTCAGGAAGACGAGCTCGGACAGCGGGCGCTCGCTCTCTACGGCAAGGCGCGACGCACCCCCATCGCGGGTCTCCGCGACGCGGATCCTCAGCCCTTGACTCTGGACCTGGTACCCGACCTCGAGCGGGGCGAGATCGAAGTTGCGGAACAGCTGCTCGAAGAGCGCGTCCCCGATGCGCCCATCGACGATCTCGAGCTCGAAGCTGTGCTCGTCGATCCACCTGACGCGATGATCTGTTGCGGCGAGCGACAGCGCCTGCCACTGCCGGGGCCCCGGAATGTCAGCGTAGGCGGCCTCCATCGGCAGGTACACGACGACGCCGGGATCGGCGATGCCGAGGAGGACGACGTCATCGCCGTCGTAGGCGCCGACCTCCTGCTTCAGGCGGGCGAACTCGTCATCCACGTAGAGCGAGACCCCGGTCAGGACGAACCACCCGATCGGCGCGAGGCCCAGGTGCGGGATGCCGATCAGGGCGCCGAGGACGTGCCGCTTCTGCCGGTAGAGCTTCACCATCACCATGGCCAGGAGCGGGAAGAGGCCGACCCCGGGGACCAGCAACAGCCGCACGATGGGAAAGGTCGCCATCACGGGGATCAGGGCGAGCAGGCCGCCCGGAACGAGCCACTTCAGCTCGGAGCAGCCCTCCTGATCCGAGAGCCAGCGCATCGCCCACCAGGCGCCGAAGAGGGAGACCACGCCACCGGCGATCAGGAAGGGAATGACCCTGGGTTCGACGAAGGCCGCGTCGGCAGGCAGACCGAGGATCTGGGCCCCCGACAGGATCGGGAAGCGAGACAGGGCCGCGAGGAGATAGGCGCCAAAGTCCGCACTGGGATCGATGTAGAGGCCCGAACCGTGGGTGCCGAAGGAGAGCCCCTTGTACAGCCCGGCCCAGGCGAGACCAAGGAGGACTGCTGGAGCCAGCCCACCCCACTTCGAGCGAGCAGGGCCCCAGACCTGGAAGGCGAAGAGCAGGGCAAAGACGCCCAGGGCGGCCTCTCCGCCTGCGAGACCGAGGGCCAGGCCGAGGACCGACAGGGGCAAGCCGGGCTTCCACCCATCACGCTGCCAGCGGATGTGGGCGATGAGGCCGAGCAGCGCCAGCACCAGGGCGATGATGGCGTTCCGGTTGGCGATCCAGGCCGTCGGGTACCAGTGGGCCTCGTCCACCGCGAACATGAGCGCCCCCACGTAGGCGGGCAGCGCGGGCAGCACGCGGCGGTACAAGCGCCCGACCACGACGACGGCGGCGATGTACCAGAGCACCGAGTGGACGTGGTGCCAGAAAGGCTCGGCCCCGAAGATCCGGTGGTCGAGTGCGTGTGTGAGCGACGACAGGGGCCGCAAGAAGACGATTCGCAGGTCCGGATCGAGCCACCACGGCACGAGGCCAGCCTCGATGTGGGCGAGGTTGTCCCCAACGAAGAAGCGAAAGCAGCTCGGGAGGCCCCAGGGGTCTTCCCAGCCCTCGAAGTAGACGGGGAGGCGCTCGCCCTCGCCGAACCAGACATCCAGCGCCGAGAGGTGGAACCAGTCGTCGAGCATGAATGGCAGGGCAAGGGTCGGCAGCGAGACCAGAAGGGCCAGCGAGAGCGGAAGCCAGGCTCGCATGCCCTTCAAGACAGCGCCTCGGCCATGCCCTCGGCGATCGAACGGCTCCGGTAGCCGAGGTCTCGCTCCGCGGCAGAGTCGTCGTACTCGACCCACACGGGGACCGGGACCGGGACGATGAAGCCCCCGCCGATCCGAGACTTCATGGTCTTGAGCGCTTCATAGGGAGAGACGCTGCCACCAGCGCAGTTGTATGGGCGGCCGATGCTGGTCTCGTTCTCCAGGGCACCGGCGACCGCCGTCGCGACATCCCCCACGTGCACGTGGGGTGCTCGAAAGGTCGGAGCAAACACCAGGCGTCTCTGCAGGTAGCTCCGGTAGCGCGGGATGAACTTGTGGTCGCGCGAGCCGTAGATCGGGCCTGGACGCAGGGCTGTCAGCTGCAGGCCGGAGTGGGCCGCGATCTCCCAGGCGCGCTCTTCCCCGAGCTGCTTGGAGAACATGTACTTGGGGTTCGTCGTGAGCGCCCCCAGCGACCACCGCGCCTGGCGCAGGTTGTTCAGCTTGGGGTGGTCTTCGCCCATGCGCGTAAACGGCCGAACCGCGTACACCCCGACCGTCGAGATGAGCACGACCCGCCGAATCGAAGCCATCGAGGCACCGTGGAGCTGGTTGGTGCAGCCTGTGACGTTGGCGCGCTCGTAGTCCTGCCAGGAGGGATCCACCCCCCGGACACTGAGGGCGGCGTTGGCGACCACGGCGTCGCAGCCCTCGAAAGCGCGGGCGAGGCCCTCTGGCTCCATGATGTCGCCCTGCGCGAGCTCGACCCCCCACTTCGAGGCCATCCACCGGCCCTTCTCCGGGCTGCGAACTACCGCCCGGACCCGAGCACCACGGCCAACGAGGACCTCTGTGATGTGCCCGCCGAGAAAACCGGTCGCGCCCGTCACCGCGATGAGTCGACCCGAGAGCTCCACCGGCGGACGTTACCCTTGATGGGCCGGAGCCCAACTGAACGACGCCGACTGGCTTCGCAAGCACCTGCGCGGAAAGGTGCAGCGAACCGCGCACGAGACCGAGTCCGAGGGACTCAAGGGCCGGGTGCGCAAGCTCGTCGCGCGGATCCTCCAGAAGGTATACAGACGCTCCTCGAAGGAGTCCCGATGAGCAAGGTCCGCCAGATCTTCCAGACGATGCCAGAGCGGTACCAGCCCGGCCAGCTGAGCGCCACCAAGAGCTACTACTTCTCAGTGGGTGACGAGAAGTGGTCGGTCACCTGCCACCCGGATCACTGCGAAGCGGTCGAGGGCAGGACGGGCGACGCCGACGTCGTGCTGAAGTGCGACCCCAAGCTCTTCGAGAAGATGGTGCTCCACGGCAAGATGCCGGGCCCGCTGGACATCGCCCGGGGCAAGATCAAGACCAACGACCCCGGCGCCCTGCAGCAGATGATGAGTCTCTTCAAGATGTGATCAGGCGGCTCTGCGAGTCCCGCAAAGCCCCACTGCTGCCGGCGCTGATCAGCACCGTCCTATGCCTGCCGGCGCTCCGTACCGGCTTCTTCGTCGACGACTGGGTCCACCGCCTCAAGATCCTGGGCGCGCCGGGCTGGGAGACAGGGCTGCATCCGGCCCTCGAGATGTTCTCCTTCATGAAGCCGGGGGCGACCAACGACCTGCTGATCTCCAAGGGCATCCTGCCCTGGTACAGCCACCCCGAGGTGCGGGCCGCGCTGTTTCGGCCCCTGTCCTCGATGACTCACGTGCTCGACTGGCGGGTCTTCGGCGATGCCGCCGTCATGCACCACCTCCACAGCCTGGCCTGGTGGTTCCTCGGCGCGCTCTTCGTCGGGCTGCTCCTGAGGCGCAGCGTAGGCGGCACGGCCGCAGGGCTCGCCGCTCTGCTCTACGTCCTCGACGCTCACGCGATGCCGATCGCCTGGGTGGCGAACCGGAACGCGCTGATCTGTCTCGCCTTCGGGGCTGCGACGGTGTGGACGCTCATCCGCTGGCGGGAAGGCCGGGGCTCGCTGCTGCTTCCATGGACCCTCGCCGGCGTCGGGCTCCTGGCGGGCGAGGCGACCCTTGGCGGCCTCGCCTATGTGGTGGCGTGGCAGCTCACAGAGGACCGACCGTGGAAGGAGCGCCTCCTCCCACTGGCGCCCTACACCCTCCTGGTCCTCGGATGGCGAGCCCTCTACTCCCACCTCGGCTACGGCGCCGCGGGATCGGGGCTCTACATCGATCCGGCCAGGCAGCCCCTCGACTTCCTGCAAGCCGTCGTCGAGCGTGGCCCCATCCTGATGCTGGCCCAGACCTTCCAGGTGCCGGTCGATCTGTGGATTCTCTGCCCCGATCGGCCCACCTCGCCCTGACCGCTGCCGGCTTCGCCACGTGCGCGCTCCTGATCTGGCTGTTCTGGCCTCTACGAAACGACCGTCGCGCCCGCTTCCTCGCCCTCGGCTCCTTCGGATCGCTGGTCCCCCTCTGCGCCGCCTTCCCGATGGACCGCCTCCTGATCTTCGCCGGGATCGGCTTCTTTGGCCTGCTCGCGCTTCGCTGGGAGCTCCACCGCGGGCGCGTGGCCGCCGTGCTGCTGTTGTTGGCCGGCCCCTGGTCGGCGCTGATGCTGCCGCTGCGTGCCGGCACGGTGGACCTGATGATGCGGGGCCTGGTAGCACCCGCTCTCGAGCCATCCACCGGGTCCAGAAGCGCCCGGGGAGACCTGGATCTTCGTGACCGGGCACGAGTTCACGACCTTCTACGTTCCGATCGTGCCGACGCTGCGCGGTGAACCAGCTCCGGCTGCCGTCGGGCTGCTCGCGACCTCCAGCCGGGATGTGTACGTGGAGCGCCTCGACGACCACACGCTGTCACTGGAGGTCGAACGGGGATGGCTCCACGGCACTGGCGAGCGCATCGCCCGGGACACGACGCCCTTCGTCCTGGACGAGGGCATCCAGCGCCCTGGCTTCACGGCCTACGTCAGGGCCGTGACCGCCGACGGTCGGCCCGAGACGGTGGACTTCGTCTTCGACGAGGTCCTGGAGCACCACAGCACGCGCCTGCTCTACTTCGAAGAGGGGAGCATCGAGCTCTTCTCGCCCCCACCCATCGGCGAGGTCGTGACGCTGGAGTCGAACCTGCCAGGCATCCGTTAGACCTGGGACATGCTCATCCTCCTCGCGCTGGCATGCTCCAACCAGCCCGACCAACCCGACCAACCCGAACGCACCGGGCGCTCCAAGCGGTCCAAGAAGGGCGGCAAGGGCGGCAAGGGCGGCAAGGGCGGCAAGGGCGGCAAGGGCGGCAAGGGCGAAGGGACTGAGGCCTCGACCGACGGGACCGTCCCGATCGCCGACGCGACCCTGGCTGGATCGATGCGGCTGGACCCCGGCACCTCGACGGTGGGCTTCAAGGGCCACAAGCTCACGGGCTCGCACGAGGGCCAGTTCAACGGGATCTCAGGGACCGCCTTGGTCGACCGGGGCAGGCTCGTGATGCTCTCGGGAGAGATCGAGCTCGCCAGCGTGAAGACCGACAAGATCAAGCTCGACACCCACCTGATGGGCGAGGACTTCTTCGACGTGGCGAAGTTCCCGAGGGCGACCTTCGAGACGACCTCGGTCGAGCAAGGGGACGGCGGCTACATCATCACCGGCGACCTCGATCTGCACGGCGTCATCGAGGAGGTGAGCTTCCCGGCCACGGTCAGCGTAGGGGGACAAGCCGTCGAGATCGACGCCCAGTTCGAGCTCGACCGCCAACTCTGGGGCGTGTCCTACCCAGGCAAGCCCGACGACCTCATCCAGGACGACGTGGGCATCACGCTCGAGTTGACCTTCACCGCGGGTGGCTGACCAGCTCTTCGAGAGCCTGGAGCGCCATCGGGGCAGCCACCTGGGCGCCGACTACGTGGTCATCGCCCGGCCAGTCTCGTGACCAGAAACAGCTCGCCCAGCTCCAGCTTCAGCTCCGAGCCCGGCTCGATGACGAGGGAGTAGGTCTCGTCGTCGTCCTCGACCACGAGACCGCAGTCCACGAGGTCTGCGAGGCTCATCGTGGCGCTCTCGTCGTCCAGTGTCCCAGCCATGTCGGCCCGGAACCGGCTGACGATCTCGCCACCCTCCAGGCGAAAGTCCAAGAGCAACACAGACCACCTCTCGGGTCACCGGACCCGGACCACGACACGAGGTTCCCGGTCGAAGGCGGGATTGACGCCGAGATGACGGTTGGTGGCGAGAATCCCGACCGCATCGAGGACCTCATATACTGAGCCGGCTCTCAAGGAGGCCCCATGATCGCGCTGCTGTCGCTCTTCGCCTGCGACCAGGACATCGGCATCCAGCAGAACGCCATCTGCGACGGAAGCGTCCAGCCCAGCGAAGACTATGTCGACGAGCCCTTCGACCGGGATGGAGACGGCTACTTCGACGCGGACAACCCCGACTGCGCGGCGGTCTACCCCGCAGAGAGCCTCGACTGCGACGACGGAAACGCAGACGTGAACCCCGGCGCCGACGAGATCGCCTGCAACGGCTGGGACGACGACTGCGACGCGGAGACAGAGGACGAGGCGGACGTGGACGACGACGGCTTCCCGAACTGCGACGACTGCGACGACCTCAACCCGGACGTCTACCCTGGCAACTCCGAGACCGAGTGCAACGGCCTCGACGACGACTGCAACGAGGACACCCTCGACGACCCGGACGTCGACGAGGACGACTACACGGTCTGCGAGGGCGACTGCGACGACATCGACGCCAACATCAACCCCGGCGCCGAAGAGGTCCCCTGCAACGACGTCGATGACGACTGCAGCTCCGCGACGCCCGACGCCGAGGACAAGGACGGCGACACCTGGTCGACCTGCGACGGGGACTGCGACGACAACGAGAGCACGGCCTGGCCGGGCTACGAGGAGATCTGCGACGACGAGGTCGACAACGACTGCGACGGGGAGTGGGACGAAGACTGCGAGCTCGACTACACCGACACCTGGTTCCTCGACACGAGCATCAGCTACGACTGCGCCTACGGGTTCGTGGAGCTGTCCTTCTCCATCGTCGACATCACGCACTCGGGCACGAACATCGCCATCTACGGCGGCGGCACCGGTGGCCAGCCGGGCACGACGACCGGCACGCTGGACGACTCCGACCAGAGCTTCGAGACGGACCGCACGGTGACCGGCGGCTGCGATGAGACCTACCAGTTCATCGGCGAGTTCACGAACGCCGACACCTTCGAGGGGGTGTTCAAGGCCAAGTTCGTCGGCAGCTGCTACGACTGCAGCAACAAGACCTGGTCCATCGTCGGAACGCGGTGAGTTAGACCGAGCGTCGTGGTCGCGCTCCTCAAAAAACCCGCGGTGCTGTTCTGCCTCCTCGTCGCGGCAGCGCTGTTGTTCCGCCTGCCGGCGACGGACGCCGGGCTGCCCTACTGCTGGCATCCCGACGAGCCCAAGCTCATCAACAAGGGCATCGAGATCCTCCAGACCGGAGACTGGAACCCCCACTGGTTCCACTACCCGAGCCTTCCGATCTACGTCCAGGCCCTAGGCGCCGCGCTCTCGTACCTGGGCTCGATGGGCTCCACCGACTTCGTGAAGCTCGCGGACATCCCGACCGGGCTGGACACCGGGCTCATCCACACGATCGGCGACCCCGAGATGTGGGAGCGCGGTCGCAGGATCACGGCGCTCATGGGCGCCATGACCGCAGGACTCACCTTCCTCGCCGGAAGACGCCTCTTCGACGACACGCGGATCGGTGCGCTGGCCGGGTTCTTCGTGGCGTTCTCGCACTACCACGTCGTCCACAGCCGCTTCATCACGGTGGACGTGCCCACGTCGATGGCCCTGGCGGCACTGCTCTTGGCGAGCGCATGGGTCTACCGCGTCGGAGAGAAGCGCCACTACCTCCAGGCCGCGGCAGCCCTTGGCCTGGTCATCGGCTTCAAGTACAACGCCGCCGTTGCGGCGGTCCTGCCCGTGACAGCGTGGCTCTTGTCGGAGCGGCGGAGCGAACGCCTCTGGCTGGGCATCCTCCTGGTCCCACTGGCCGGAGTGGTCTTCGTGATGACGATGCCCTTCGCCCTCTCCGATGTCAGCACCGCCCTGACGGACATGGCGAAGGAGGTCAACCACTACATGTACCGGGGCCACGACGCCGCCTCCACCGAGTCGGGCCTGACTCACCTGTGGAAGATGGTCCGGAGCATCTCGACCGACTTCCTCCCCGCCTGGGCGGTCGGGATCGCCGGAGCGCTCGGCCTGGCTGGCCGCGGGCGGTGGCGGCCCGTGGCGCTCCTCGCTGTCTTTCCCGCGGTCTACCTGGTCTACATGAGCGGCTCCGCCGTCTTCTTCAAGCGCAACATCGTCGTGCTGGTGCCGGCGCTGGCGCTGCTCGCCGCGGTGGGCTTCGTCTGGCTCTTCGAGGCTATCGCTCCGAAGCTCGGCGACCGGGCTGGCCTGCTCGCAAAGGTCGGCGTCGTCCTGCTGCTCCTGCCCGCCGGGGTCTCGGCCTCCGAGACCCTCAAGAGCGTGCGATACGGCACGGACGCCCGGACGGAGATCACGCAGTGGCTGGCGGAGGAGGCCCCGAACGACTGGATCGTGGCCGTCCCCGTCGAGCTCGGCATCCCGGCTGAGGAGCTCGTGGGGTTCGAGCACATCGAGGTCTCACTGCTCGACGGCGGCAAGGGCTGGCGCGAGGCCGGGGCCACCCACGTCATCGGCTCCGACAAGCTCGAACGCGCAGGGGTGCGCAAGACCTCCATCACCGACGAGGCCGTCACCGCTGGCGTGAACTGGTTCGCCAAGCGCGAGCCGGTGCGGGCGCGGGGCAAGGGCGCTTGGGCCCTCGACATCAACGCCCGCAACCCTACGGTCGGCGTCTACGAGGTGGGCGGAAACGTACCCGCGTCCTCGAGGGGCGAGACCGCCGCGGCGCCGGTGGTCGAGGGCGAACTCGACGATCCCTCGCGTTGGCAGGTGGTCCCAGCGGGGAGCAACAGGATCACCTTCGCAGAGGGCCGCATCCGCCTCGACGCTCCCGGAAGCGACCAGCCGGTGAAGGTCTGCGAGCTCGCGCGGACCCCCGTGGTGGAGTCGATCCGGGTGGTCGGCCGCTGGCGCTACGAGGGCCTGACGCGCGAGCGCATGGCAGGCCAGCTCACCGCCCGGTTCTTCACTGGGGACGGCAGCCTGATCGAGGGAGAGACGGACGTCGACAAGGGCATCCAGCTCATCGCCCAGGGGGTCGCATCGGCTGACTGGTCCGACCTCGACGTGGTGATCGAAGCCCCGCCAAGGGCCAAGAAGGTGCGCCTGTGCGCGGAGCTCGGAAGCGAAGAGGGCTTCGTCGAGATCGACGACCTGCGACTGTCCGACTGAGGATCAGGTCCGCACCATCGTCGACGGCATGGAGTGGCGAAGCGAAGCAAGGTGCCGGGCTTGCTCGGCGGGCACCGCTCGCGAGAAGAGGTAGCCCTGCCCATGAGCGCAGTCGAGGCTACGCAGGTGCCGCAGCTGCTCCGCCGTCTCGATCCCCTCGGCCACCACCCCCTTGTCGAGGGACTTCGCCAGGCTGACGATCGCGCGCACGATGGCGCAGTCTTCACGACGCAGCGGCAGGCCGCTCACGAACGCGCGGTCGATCTTGAGACTGTCGATCGGGAACCGGTGCAGGTAGGCCAGCGAGCTGTAGCCGGCGCCAAAGTCGTCGAGGTGCACCTTCACCCCGTGTCTGCGGAGCGCCGCCAGCATCTCGATGGCCGTGTCGGCGTTCTCGATCAGCGCGGTCTCGGTGAGCTCGAGCACCAGCGAGCGGGGGTCCATGCCAGTCTGGCGGAGGATGCGGTCGACGATCTCGACGAACTCCGGCTGACGCAGCTGGTGGCTGGAGACGTTCACGCTCATCGACAGGCTGCTCTCTCCGCCCGCGTTCAGCTGTCGACCGAAGCGACAGGCCGTCTGCAACACCTGGGTCCCCATCGGCGTGATGATGCCCGTGTCCTCGGCCTCCGCGATGAAGTCGCCTGGAAGGACGAGGCCCTCTGTGCCTGGACGCTTCCAACGAACGAGCGCCTCGAAGCCCTCCAGCGAGCCGTTTCCAAGGTGGAGGATCGGCTGGTAGTGAACGATGAACTCACCGCGGTCGATGGCACGACGCAGCCCGGTCTCGAGCTCGAGCCTGGACAGGGCCCAGCAGTGGAGATCCTCGTCGAAGACCTCGAAGCGCGCCTTGCCGAGGCGCTTCGCGCGGTACATCGCGGTGTCGGCGTCCCTCAGCAGGTCCTCTGGCTTGCCGTAGCTCCCGTCCCCGTGACAGATGCCGATGGAGACGCTGGTGAAGACCTCCTGACCACCTACGACGACGGGCACGCCGAGGGCATCGTGGATGCGCTTGGCCGCGGCCTCTGCGCCCTGCTCGGGATCGATGTCCTCGAGCAGCAGCGCGAACTCGTCACCGCCCAGGCGCGCGACCGTGTCGGATGGCCGGACGCACTGGCGCAGGCGGCGCGACACCGCGATCAGCAGCTGGTCTCCGACGAGGTGGCCGAGGCTGTCGTTGATGACCTTGAAGCGGTCCAGGTCCAAAAACAGCACGGCAAAGGCCGCCCCGTCCTGCCGCTGGGAGCGTCGAATGGCCTGGGCCAGGCGATCCAGCAACAGCGTGCGGTTCGGCAGCCCCGTGAGGTCATCGTGCAGCGCCTCGTGCAGCAAGCGCGCGGCCGCCTCGCGGCGTCTGGTGACGTCCGAGAGCGAGCCTGCCATGCGGGTCTGCCCGTCTCGGCGAACCGCCCGGCCCCGGGCCAGCATCCACCGCCAGTGGTCTGACTCGGTCCGCATGCGATGTTCGTGCTCGACATGGGGGGACAGCCCGCCCAGGTGCTCGCGGATGGCAGCCAGAAGCGAGTCGAGGTCGTCCGGATGGACCCGAGCGAACCAGTCTTGGGCCGAGGAGATGCGCAAGTCGTCTGGCAGACCGAGCATGTTCCGCCAGCGTGAGCTGGCCACGAAGCTGTCCTCCTCTACGTGCCAGTCCCAGATGCCGTCACGCGCCCCGTCCAGGGCCCGGGCGTAGCGATCACGACTGCGCTCGAGCTCCCTCACGAGACGGCCACGCTCCAGCGCGTAGCGAATGGCCCGTCGAACCACCTGCGCGTCCATGTTGCGCTTGATGAGGTAGTCCTGCGCGCCGCCGGCCACGGCCTGCAGCGCCACGTTCTCGAGCTCCATGCCGCTCTGCACGACGATGGGCACACCTCCAGCCGCGGCGAAGGCTGCCTCGAAGGTGGAGAGCCCCTGGCTGTCGGGGACGTGGAGGTCCAGGAGCGCCACGTCGAAGCCTCCCCCCTCGAGGTGGGCGACGGCGTCGGCGAGGAGCGTGACGTGGGTCACGCTGAGCTCTTCCCCTTCCAGCCAGCCCACGAGACGCTCGGCCTCGGCAGGGGAGTCTTCCAGGATCAGCACCTTCAGCATCAGCGTCTCACTCGACAGGAAGTCCGAACTGGAACGTCGACCCGCCGTTGTTCGAGTCGACCCAGATCCACCCCCCGCGCGCCTCTACCAGGCGCTTGCAGATGGCCAGCCCGAGCCCGGCGCCGCCCTTGGGCACCTCGCCCCGCTGGTAGGCGCCGAAGATACGCTGGCTGTCCTCGAGCGGGATCCCCGGTCCGTTGTCCGCGACCGAGAACACCCAGTTGTCGTCTCGTTGAACACAAGAGACGGTCACCACGGGCTCGCCGTCGGCGTAGCGCACGCCGTTCCCGATGAGGTTCTGGAGGAGCTGGAGCAGCTCCGTCCGCGGCACCGTCACCTTCGGCAGCGGTCCGCGCTCCACCTTGCCCCCGCGCTCCTCGATGAGGGCGCCCAGGTTCGAGACCGCCTCGTCGAAGACACGCTCGGCGTCCGTCTTCGCGCCCTCTGTTGCCTCGTGCGGGAGCAGGTCGCGGACGAAGACCTCCATCCGCCCCACCGTCTCGCGAGCCTCGTCCAGCAGCCGCTCGACCTTGGGGTCGACCTCTTCGCCGAGGCGCTGGCCCAGCTGCTCGTGACGGATGGCGAGGGTGCGCAGGGGTGCCTGCAGATCGTGGGCGACGGTGTGGGCGTACTGCTCGAGGCGCTCCTTCTCCGCAAGCAGGAGCGTGTCGCCGGATGCGGGTGTCGCCGCATACCGAGCCTCGGCGAGGTCCCTGGCGAGGCGCTCCTCGTCGCTGACGTCGATCAGGACACCCCACCCTGCGGAGAGCCGCAGCTCGAACCAGGCTCCTCCGATCCGCACTCGCTTCCGAGTGTCCGAGCCATCGAGCTCCTGGTCTATGGCGTGCAGGACGTTGGTCTCCGGCCCGGCGCCGAAGAGACCGTCGAAGGCGGGGTTCGCGTCGATCAGGCAGCCGCCGCCGTCGACATGGAACCAGGGCAGACCCGCCCTCTCGAGCATGCGACCCAGGTCCGGGCTGGTCTCGCTTGGAGTGACGGCGGACAGCGTGGCGGGCAGCTTCGCGACGAAGGCCATCGGCACCACGCCGTCGATGCCGCCGCGGGCGACCTCGTCGGGAGGCGCGTCCCCGAGGACCAGGGTCTTGCAGCTCGGGAAGCGGCGCCTCAGGGTGGCGACGAGCTCGGCGGGAGAGGTCCAGGCCAGGGCCCAGGACAAGACGCAGGCGTCGATCTCGCCGGCTGCGAAGGCCTCGGCGAAGCCCATCGCCCCGGCGACCTCGCGGACCTCGACACCGCTCCCACGCAAGACATGGCCTGCGAGGGATCTCAGGTCGGGATCGTCCATGACGAGGAGGACGCGGGAGCTGGCCAAGGGGAAGCGGGGCGGGGGGTAGTGGTGGGATCTCGACGGAAGAGGACACCATAGCGGTAGTGGATCATTAAGGGAAGTATTGACGTGTCATGCATTTCGGGCTTTTCCCAGACATACTGCTGCTTACACTTTCCCGGACCCGAACAGTGGAGGGCGACATGCAGGATGTCTTGCTTCTGAACGCCGACTACTCTCCTGTCCGAGTCCTGGACTGGCGTCGGGCAGTGAATCTGCTGATCGACAAGAAGGCCAACCTCGTCGCTCCCTACGAGGGTCGCCTCATCCGCTCGCCGAGCACCACCCTGCCCTGGCCTGCCGTGGTGAACCTCAAGCAGTACGCAAGCCACCGCGGCAAGGTCCGCTTCAGCCGTCAGAACGTGCTCGCGCGCGACGTCTGGACCTGCCAGTACTGCCGGAGGGCGCCCCGCACCGGGCTCGGTCACCCGATCACCGTCGACCTCACCCTCGACCACGTCGTGCCGCGCTCGCGCTCCAACAAGGGCCGCGTGACCCTGCCGTGGAACGGCAAGCGGGTGCCGGTGACCTCCTGGGAGAACGTCGTGACCGCATGCCGGGGGTGCAACCAGCAGAAGGCAGACCAGACGCTGAAGCAGGCTGGCTTCTCGCTGCGCCGCTGGCCGCGCCGGCCGACGCCGTGGGAAGGAGTCCAGCTGCTCTTCTCGAGGGTGACCATCCCCGACGAGTGGAGGGACTACCTGCCAGCGGCGGCCTGATCCTCATCGGGCACCGTGTCGTGGAACTTCGTCAGATCGAGCATCAGAGCTCCGGCGAGGTCACCGGGAGATGCAGGCGAACCTGGGTGCCGGCGCCTACCTGGGAGAGGAGCTCCATCCGGCCCCTGTATTCCTGGGTTGCCCGCTGGACCATCGCCAGCCCGACCCCGCTCCCCCTCGCGCCCTTTGTGGTGTAGCCGCCCTCCAAGGCGCGCTGGCGCACGGACGGGTCCATGCCGGCGCCGTCGTCGATCACGTCGACCATCACCTCGTCGTCCCGATGCAGCGCCGAGATGACGACGGTGCGGGAGCCCGCGTGGCCGGCGTTGATCACGAGGTTCAGCAGCACCTGGGCGAGCACGTGGGTGGGCATGCGAACCGGTGGGATGTTCACGTCCACGTGGGTCGTGACCTTGGGGTTGCGCTTGCTGCCCGCCATGACGACAGCCGCCTGGATGGCCGCCATGCAGCTCCCCGGCCCTGTGGTCCTTCGCACCAGGGTGCGCCCGCTGCGCGCCACCGTTCGGATGTGGTCCAGGGTGGACTCCAGCGCGTTCATGGTCTCCCTGGCCCGTCCGAAGCGCTGCTTGTCCACGCTCACGCGAAGGTCCTCGAGGTAGGCCATCATCGCGGTCAGCGGGTTGTTGATCTCGTGGAGGATGGTCGCGGCCACCTCGGTCGGATCGAGGGGTCGAGCGCCCTGGGGTCCACCCTCACGCGCCTTCAGCTCCGCCACCTCCTTCGCGTGGACCTCTCGGACCCGCTCCTCCTGAGCCGCTCGAGCGCGGGCGACCTCGACGACGCGAAGGAGCGCGTTGCGCTCCAGCGGCACGGAGATCCAGTCGACCGCGCCACGCCGGATGGCGTCTGAGACGATCATCGGATCCGCCGGTCCGACAGGGACCACGTCGACGTGACCCGGGTGGGCGAAGGAGACCGGGTCGAGGCGCGCGTCGCCCAAGAGGAGGCAGCGCCTCGACATCGCGACGAGGTCGTGGGCCTCGCGGCGGTCGTGCACACACCGACTCGACCACCCGAGTTCCTCGAGCAGCTCGGCGACCGTCGGCCCGAAGGTGGGCCCGGAGAAGATGATGATGTCCGGCTGACTCAAGGTGGCGAAAGCCTACCGCGTCAGCCCAGACGCGGTCTGATCAGCATGATGACAGCAGGCAGGACCAGCAGATCGACGAGCAGGGCAAACAGCATCGCGATGCTGATGAGGACGCCGAAGTAGACCACCGACTTGACCTCTGCCAGGGCAAGGACCGAGAAGCCGAGCGCGAGCACGATTGTCGTGACCGCGAGGCTGCGGCCGACGCTGCCCACGGTGCGTCGGATGGCCCCTTCGTGGTCACCGTCCGCACGCAGCTCGGCTCGGAAGCGGTAGAGGAACTGCACCGTGTCGTCGACGACCAGCCCGAACACGATGGCGGCGATCGTGACCGTTGCGACGTCGAGGCGGATCTCGGCCAGGCCCATGACCCCCAGCACGAAGAGCACCGGGACGAGGTTGGCGGGGATGGCGAGCGCGGCGATTCGCATGCTGCGGAACAACAACGCCAGCAGCAGGAAGACGACCACGAAGGCCAGCCCGAAGCTCTTGAGCTGGCTCTCGACGATGTAGTCCATCATCTTCACGTAGAGCGGCAGGTACCCGCTCGGGACCAGCGTCACCCCCTCTGGCATGTCCGCCTGGGCGAGCACCGTATCGAGGGTGTCGGCCATGCCTCGTGCCGACATCATCTTCATGCCGAAGGTCACGCGCAGGGTCTCGTCGTCGACCCAGGGCTCGTAGTCGACATCCCGCTCGCTGAAGAAGACGAGGCTCTGGATCTTGCCGTTGGCCTCGTCGACATCCAAGGCGTCTGGCAGGGCAAAGCTCTCGGCTCGGCCGTCGGTCATCGCCTGGTTGAGCTTCTTCAGGATGTCCACGACGCTGCGAGACCAGCCGATGTTCTCGTTGTCCTCGGCGGCGGTGGCCCACGCGTCGACGGCTCGCAGGACCTCGATGTCCAGCGGGTCATCCGCCCCGGTGACGACAACCTCGAGCGGCATGTAGAAGCCGACGTTGTCCTCGATCCAGTCGCTGTCGGCCTTCACCGGGTGGTCGTCGTAGAGGAAGTCGATGCTGTAGGTGTCGACCTCGATGCGGGCGACGCCGATCGAGCAGACCAGCGCCAGCAAGCCGGTAGCGACGAGGACCTCGCGGCTTCGCCGGATGCCGAGATCCGCCAGCCAGTCGACGATGGCCTGGATCCACCCGCGGTCCACCTGGGCCGGCTCGGACTTCTCCGTCGACAACGCGAAGGTGCAGGCAACGATCGCGGCGACAAAGGCTGCCACGAGGCCGACCGCAGCGAAGGCCCCCATGTCGCGGATGACGGCCATCGGCGCGGTGCAGAGGGCGAGGAAGCCCATCGCGGTGGTCAGGGTGTTGAAGAGGCAGGGCCAGAACATGAAGCCCACCGCCTTCACGACCCGCTGCCGCCGGGTGCCCTCTGCTTGCTGGGCGGCGTGGCTGAGGATGTGGACGCAGTCGCTGATGCCGATGATGACCACCAGCGTCGGCAGCACCATCGTCACCATGTTGATGTCGCGTCCCGCGGCCCCGAAGGCCCCCATGAGCCAGGTGGCGGCGATCCCGACGGTGCCCATCGTGACGACCACCGGCAGGATGCGCCTGTAGAGCACCGCGAGCAGCAGGATGATGAGCAGGTAGCTGGCCGCGATGAAGATCCCGGAGTCCACCGTCGCGAGCTTGTTCAGGGCGGCGTAGATGACCCCGATCCCCGCGCTCCTGACAGGCAGCTCCGCCTCTGCGAGGTCGACGTCGAGCTGGGCGAGGATGCCGTCCCGCCGCGCGTCGATGTCGTCCATCGCGTCCATGCGCGCGAGCACGAGCCCGGTCTTGCCGTCCTCGCTGACGAGCACGCCGGTGAGCAAGGGGTCGGCGAGGATGTACTCCCTGAGCGAGTCGGACTCGGTCTCGGAGGCGAAGCGCTCTGGCACGAGCGCCTCGACCTCGATCACCTCGCCGTCCCCGCGGATGTCGATGACGGTGACGAGGCTCTGGACCTCGCCGATGCCCTCTACGCTGGAGGCGACCTCTCCGACGCGCCGGAGCCTCTCGTAGCCCTCTGGGCGGAGGATGCCCTCGGGGTCGTGGACGGCGAGCGCGATGACCTCGTCGTTGCCGTAGTCCTCTTGGAAGTCGTGGTAAGCGGCGAGGGTGGGGTCGCCGTCGAGGAACCAGATCTCGACGGCGTTGTCGACGCCGACGGTCGAGGCCTGCCAGCCCGCGAGCCCGGTGAGCAGCAGACAAGCCAGGAGCGCGACCCACCGGAAGTCGTAGATCGCGCCGACGATTCGCTCGCCCCAGGTCATGCCTACTCCACGGCGCCCGCTGCGACGCACCAGGCCTCGTACCACGGCGCCAGGGGCGTGTCCGTCGCTGGAAGCTGGGGCACCGCCGAGCTCGCGGCGTCGTCCTCGTCGAAGCCCCAGACCCGAACGATGCGGCCCTCGGCCTTCCAGGCCTCCACCTGCTCGGTGTCGCCGCTGCTCACGGCGGCGAAGCTCGCCTGGGCCTCGATGAGCGCGTCGTTGCCCTGCTGGAGCTCGACGAAGGCGCGGGTCGGGTAGGTGATGCGCTCCCCGTTCACCACCATGTCGCCCTCATCGCTGGTGACGACGAGCTCGCCGGCGCTGGTCTCGTCGTAGCGAGCATCGCTGGTCGTGTCGTGGTCTCCGAGGCTCACGACCGAGTCCTGGAGCTCGAGCAGCCAGAACCACGTGGACCCGGTGCTCGCGCTCTGGTGCACCTCGCGGAACTCCGTGCCCCCGAGCCAGCTGAGGCTGGGTAGAACCCCGCTGTCGAACGCGACCGCGTCACTCCAGACGATGTCCTCGCCGTCGAAGCGCCCGGCGCGGTAGTCGAGCAGGTTGCCCTGGTCCGTGCTGATCAGCAGCACCTCTCCACCGTCGGTGAGCGCCACCGCGGGGTCCCAGCCCGAGCCCAGGGCCCCGTGCCGCTTCCAGCTCACGCCCTCGCCGTCGAGCTGGCCAGCCCAGTACCAGAGCGAGCCCAAGCCGTCGTCGTGGACCTCGACGACCTGGCCCTCGGCGTTCACGGCGATGGCGGGGTTGGCACCCTCGTCCCGCAGCGCGGCGAGCCGCGTGCCCTCGTGCCCGGAGTAGACGACGGCGACCTCGCCGCGCATGGCGTCGAGGCCGGCGAGCTCCACGAGCAGGTCCTCGCCGAAGGCCTGGAGGAGCTCGTCGCCGAGCCGAGCCAGGTTGCCCTGGTCGTAGTGTGGGTTGTCGGTGAGGTCGTCCTTGAGGTCGAGGCCCAGCACGATCGGCGCGTGTTCGGGGTGCTCATCGGACCACTGGGAGATCACGGCCAGCCAGTCGACGAGGGCGTCGGAGGCTGGGTTGCCGTCGTGGTCCACCCCCTGACCGACCCACAGGTGGCCGATGCGGTAGCCCTCGTCCTCGAAGTCGTCGTCGTGCACGTCGAGCTCGAGGAAGCGCACCCCAGCGTCGAGCTGCTCCACGAGGCTGCCGCGGTCACCGCCCTCGTAGGAGTTGTGGCTCGCGCGCAGGACCAGCTCCGACAGCTCTCGCTCGTCGATCGGACCGCTGTCGTCCGCGGGCTGGCTGTCCGGCACGCTGTCGCTGCTGTCGGCACGAGCGCTGGTGTCGGGCACGCCGGAGGGCGGCGAGACCTGGTGGGTGCAGGCCAGGAGCCACGTCACCCCGCGGTCTCCAGGTTGAAGCCCCCATATACGAAGGCCCGGTCGCGGAAGAGCAGGTCGCTCGTGTCGTGGACCTCGAGCCGATCCGCGAGGGACTCGGGGCGACTCCGAGGCACCAGGGTGTTCCAGTAGGCCAGCCGCGCTCCAGGCGCGGAGTGATCCAGCGACAGTCGAAGCAGGACCTCGTGGTGCTCGGGCGTCACGTACTCGAAGAGGTTCGAGAAGTTGAAGGCGGTCCAGCCGCCAGCCTCGACCTGGGACTCGAGATCTCCGTGCACCAGGGTGATCCGCTCCGCTGCCTCGCCGAGCATGCCGTGGCCCTCTCGGGTGAGGTAGGCCCGAGAACACTCGAGGTCGAGGTAGCGACCGGCGAGCATCCACTGGAGGTAGGGGTTGTCGCGCACAGGCAGCTCGGAGAAGGCGTGCTTCGCGCGCCCGAGGAAGGCCTCCCCGACCGGCCCATCGACCTGGGCGAACTGCTCCTTGCTGCGCCCGAGACGGGCCATGACGAGCTCGCTGAAGAAGAGGCGGAAGAGCCCCCGCCAGCGCAGGTTGTCCCAGCGCTCCTCGTAGAACCGAGCCTGCTGTGCGACCGACTCCAGGTGAAGGAAGTCCTCGATCGTGGAGCTGCGATGGACCAGCGGCAACAGCTTCGTGCGGAAGGTCTCGAGGTAGCGCTCGAAGCGCCCGAGCTTCAGCACGCCGAGGCGGATCGTGCCCTCGTTGTCGTCCCAGAAGCTCCGCGCATCCTCCGAGAGGTGCTCGCGCACGTGGTGGTAGATGTGAACCCGCCGCCCGCCCTCGAGCAGGCCCAGGAGCTGCAGGTGCTCCTCGTAGGGAAGGCGCCCGCCAGCGAGCTTGAGCTCGGTCAGCGCGATCTGCTGGAAGGAGAGATCGACCGCGACGACCTCTGCGCCCTCCAAGGCGAGCTTGATGGAGTTGTCACCGCCCGAGCAGATGGACAGCACACGGTCCGCCGGGCCGACCTGCAGCGCCTCCTGCAGGATGTCCTCGTCCTCCCAGCACTGGGCGTAGTTGATCCTGCTCGCGAGGTCGGTCTCGGAGAGCTCGGAGCGAAAGCGCCTGCGGTCGATCTTCACGGACTCGGTATTACTGCGGCGATCACGTAGGTGGATCGGATGATCGCCGCGGTAGCCGACGGTCGAGCTCGAGATCGCGTGGTTCGGAGATGACGAGCTCGCCGAAGCGACCATGACGCGGGTTGATCAAGGCGTTGTCCGAGATCGGCACCAGCGCAGATGGCACCAGGGTCGCGACGCTCGAGCGTGCGCGACGCCAGGCATCACCTGCCTCGACGGCGCTCGGCGAGGACAGATCGATCCAGCCGTCGGGGGCGTCCAGCTCGAGGATCGCGTCGTCTGGCACGTCCACCTCGAACCACACGAGGTCAGGGGGAACCAGCGAGAGGTCGACGTGGACGAGCAGCTCGAGGACGCAGAGATCCAGCGTCGTCGAGGCGTACACCACAGGCACACCCGGGCTGTTCCAGCGCCCACCAGCGACGGCAGCGCCGTGACCCGTGAAGGCCGTCGTGGCCCAGCGGCGCTTCGAGATCCGGTACAGCTTCAACCGATGACGGCGTGCTCGATCCGGGTGAGCACGTCGTCGACACGCTCGGCGCCGATGTCCGTGTCGAGGAGGGACAGGGGAACCACCCCGCCCAGGCCCCGGTTGCCGCGACGCAGCCACGCCGCTGCCCGCTCGGAGCTGCCGAAGACATCGACGGCGTGGGAAGCGACCCGAGCGATGCGCACGTTGCGACCGAGTGCCTGCTCACCACCCATCAGCGTGACTATCGACGGCGTAGGGCTCATCCGAGCTCCGTGCCAGATGGCATCAACATAGCGCCACTTGCGCCCCGAGAGAAGACTCAGGTGGCTTCGACCACCTCGACGACTCCCGTGTCCCCGTCCATGCGGATGACATCTCCGTCGCTGACCCGCTCCGTGAGCCCCCTGAGTCCGACGATGGTCGGGATGCCCATCTCGCGCGCGACGACCGCCGAGTGGGACAGGAGCGAGCCCCGCTCCACCAACAGGCCCGAGATCGAGGGATAGAGCGGCACCCAGCCCGGATCGGTGCGCTCGGCGACCAGGATCTCGCCCGACAGCCGCACCCCTCCGCTGGGGTCGTCGAGCACGACACAGGGCCCCTCGACGACCCCAGGGCAGCAGCCGGTGCCGACGAGGTTGCCGTCGGCGTCGATCGCCGGCTGGATGGGGCCGCGGAAGCGGTTGCCGATGTAGACCATGCCGCGAGTGTGGAAGCGCTCGTCCGGTCGCGGACCGGCGCGGTAGCCCTCGAACTCCGCCCGGCGAAGCGCCACCAGCCCGCGGAGGTCGGTCGTGACCGTGGTGCCGCGCAGGAAGCCCTGGACCTCCTCGATGGTCAGGTAGAACACGTCCTCTCGAACATCGAGGACATCGGCCTCGACCAGGCGCAGTCCCCAGGCGCGGATGATGTCCCGCACGAGGCCGAAGACGCGGGTCCGGGCGAAGCGCAGGTCCTCGCGGCACTTCACGCGACGCCGGGTGTTGTCCAGGATCCAGGCGAACACCCAGGCCTTCAGCCCGCTCACCAGCGAGAACGCCCTGGCCTCTGCGGCCAGGCGCAGGCGCCGCTCGGAGGCCCCGAAGTCGCTGGGATCGAGCGCGTCGCCGCGCAGGTAGTTGCGCAGGATGGCTACGAGGAAGCCGGGACGGTGCCGCAGCGACAGCGTCTCGAGCTTGAGCTCGTCCACGCAGCGGTCACCGTAGAGAGCGATGTACCGGTCGAAGCGCTTCTTGAAGTCCGGGTCCCCCAGCGCCTGGGCGAGGATCTCGTCGTCGTCGCCCTCGCCGAGGAAAAGCGCCTCGAGCTCCGAGCCACGCAGGTCCGCGGCCATGCCCAGGGCCTCGATCGTGGGGGCTGTGGACTCCAGGTCTCCCTCGCCGGCGAGGAGCTCGTTGTGGAGGTTCGTGTCCTCGTCCGCCGTGAGCTCCTGGCACTGCTTCTTGAGCAGCCCGTAGAAGATCATGACGAAGAAGTCGTTCACGATCGGCGGGGTCCACTCCCACAAGAGCCTGGTCTCCAGGTCCTGGTAGACCGCCAGCAACTCGAAGGGCGAGAGAGCGTCGAAGTCCTTTGCCCGGTGCTCTCGATAGGCGGCGCGGAAGAGCTCCGAAAAGCGCCGCACGCTGCGGTCGAGGGTGAAGACTCGCCAGACCATCTTGACGCCCAGCCAGGCCAGCCTCGGATACCAGACCAGGACCTTCTGCCAGCCCGCTGCCTCGGCGCCGGCGTCCTCGTCCTCTGCGACCTCCGCGACCCCCATCATCTGCTCCATGAAGGCGCGGTTGACCTGGTAGCCAGGGAGCAGCGTGAGCACGCCGTACCAGGCGTTGAGGTTGTAGTAGACCCGGCCCCGGACCAGGCCGATCATGCGGTGGAACATGCCCTCGTTCCGCCGGAGCGTGGTCGCGTCGACACCCATGACCCGACAGAAGAGCTGGTAGATGATCGTGTAGGCCCGCTTGGCGAAGCTGTAGGTCATCGGCGTGGTGACGCCGCTGTAGCTCTCGACGATGTTCGAGTTGTCCCACAAGAGCCGCCGGCCCCGGGGTACGCGCACCGTGACCGGCCTGACCTGGACCACGAAGAGCTCGTTTCCGAGCACGCAGAACTCGATGTCCTGGGCGCCGCCGAGCTCCTCGTCGAGACGCCGGCCCAGGCGCGCCACGCGGCGGACCAGCTGCTCGCTCAGGCAGGGAATGCCTCGCATGTCGAGGGGCACGGGCGCCACGCCCTCGCCCACCCGGAAGGCCTCGTCCTTGTCCTCGAGCTCCTCGTCGACCTCTTCCCGGCGACAGACCCGGAAGGTGTCGCAAGGCACGAGCCCCTGGACCACCCCCTCCCCGACACCCCAGGCCGCCGAGATGAGCACGGTGTCCGGATCCTCGGGGGTGCCGGTGAACATGACGCCCGAGGCGTCGGGGATGACGAGCCTCTGCACGACGACGGCCACCGGGCTGGGCTCGATGCCCGCCTCGCGGCAGTATGAGCGGACCCGCTCGCTGTTGCCGGATCTCCAGCAGGTGGAGACCGCCTCGACCACCTCGTCGACGGTGGAGGCGCCGAGCACGCTCTCGAGCTGCCCGGCGAAGGAGTGGCTCGCGCCGTCCTCGGCCACCGCGCTGGAGCGTATGGCGTAGGGTCCCGGCCCCAGAGCCTCGAGCGCAGCTTCGAGGGGCCCACGCAGCTTCTTGGGAAAGCGTCCGGAGACCCGGTACTCACGGGCTTCCAGCACGAAGAAGTCCGGGACGGGCAGCTCCAGCCTCACCATGCGGACGAGGCCAAGACCCTTGCCGCCGATGATGTCCGCGCCGACGTCGTCAAGCGCGAGCTCCCAGCCCTGGCGGATCACGGCCACGCGAAGGCCCCGCTCAGGAGCATGCAGAGAAAGAGGACCAGGGTGGATGCGCCCTCGACCTTCTTTGCGGCGGACTCGCGGTGGACCAGCAGCGCGGCCGGAGAGATGGCCACCAGCAGCACGACGACGCTGCCGAGGCCATCGATGGCCCAGGGGCCCGACAGCGGCCAGCTCCTGGCGATCCAGCCGCCATCGAGGAAGCGCAGCAGGACAGCGAAGGCGACGACGCCCCCGACCATCGACGCCCACAACAGCAACAAGGCGCGGCCGCGGCCGAGGACCGAGGTGTAGGACTCCACGCCCTCGATCTCCTCTGCCGGGAGACGGAACTTGCGACCCACCTCGAAGCCCAGGGAGGCCAGGCTGATCATGGCGACGTAGGCGAGGTAGGCCGGATGCCAGCCGGCGTCGGTGCAGGCCCAGCCCAACAGGGCGAGACCGGCGACCACCGGGTTGTGGGTGATGGCGTAGACCACGATGTGCTTCGAGAGCCACTGGCCGACGAAGAACTCCTTGAGCATCAAGAGGGTGAAGACCAGGGTCGCCGCCCAGGCGATCAAGGCCCGAGGGCCGATCCAGGCACAGATGGCGAGCTCCACCGCGATGGCGATGGCTCCGAGGACGCGCAGGTCCCTCAGGGTCACGTCGCCACGGCTCAACACCCGGTCCGGGTAGGCCACGACGTCGCCGTCGAAGTCCTTGTGCTCGTCGAAGACGCGGAGGTGGAAGAAGACGAGCAGCACGACGACGCCACCAGCCCAGGAGGTGGCCTCTCCTCCACCTACGGCGTGCGACACCAGCGCCGCCGAGCCGAAGAAGAGCGCCACCAGGATCGAGTACGCCACCGGAGGGAAGCGCTCGTTGAGGTAGGCGGGGACACTTCGAAGGGCCATCAGCGGAGCGGGACCAGGACAGACGGGGTGCCAGAGACGAGGACCGCGGGACCCTTGGGGGTGCGGACGGCGACGGCGACGGCGGACTCGGGGATGTCGCGGAGGACGTGGTCCTTCCACCCGAGCGAGTCGCGGACCAGGAGGTGGACACCAGAGGTGCCGGTCACGAGGATCCAGCCTTCCTCGAGGACCTCGATCTCCCTCGCCGAGTAGTCGTCGGAGAAATGGGCGATGGCCCGGGACTCCTCCCACCTCGGCCCCTCGAAGAGCGTGACGCGACCGTCAGCCCGCTCACCGTAGGCGTAGTGCCAGCCGTCCCCTGCGAGCAGCTCGAGGTCGCCGTCGTCGTCGAGGTCGGCCACGGCGAGGCTGCGCGCGCCTCGGTGAGAGGGGAGAACACGGGCCCCCACGCGGACATCGCCGTCACTCTTCGGCTCCGGGCCATAGACATGGGCGAGCACGACCTCCTCGCCCACCGGCACGCTCCGGGTGGCGAGCAGCCCGCTGGCCTTGACGTCGAGGGCCCCCGAGACGACCCAGCCGGACTCGACGACGCGGCTGTTCGCGTAGGTCGCCACCCAGACCTGGCCGTCGATGACCCGAAGCTCCGGGATCTGGGTCCGATCTCCCGGGAAGGACGCGAGGCGCTCGACGCTGTCGGCCGAGACGACCTCCAAGTGGGCGGGCCCCCGGTACTCCCGGCTCATGCCGGTCGCCAGCACCAGCTCCTCGCGACCGTCGCCGTCCAGATCCCCGGCTGCGGCCCGCTGGAAGGACCCCTCCAGCTCCAGCCTGCCGCCGGCCCAGCGCATCACTCCGTCGTGTATGTAGAAGAGTTCGTCGAAGCCGTCGCCGTCGAGGTCCGCGGCAGCGACGCCGTCTCCGGCGGGATCGAGCTCGAGTGCCGGTCCGATGGTCGGGAGCACGGGGCTCGAGGCGCAAGCGAGCAACAACGGCATGGCCCGCATCTATCGCGCTATGGTGGGCCTTGAAGGGCCGATGCATCCACCGCTGGACATCGCCGTCACCACGACGCCACGGCCGGCGGCCTTCGGGTTCTACGAGGAGGGGGACGGCGTGCTCTCCCTCTACCTGGCGCCGCTGCGCGCGGAGCGTGTCCTGGAGCCCCTCCTCGGGTGCCTCGGCCACGCCACGCCCGTCTACCTGGGCGACGCGCCGGCTCCACGCGGCGCTCGTCCGCTCCCCAGCGGAGGTTGGGTCGGAACGACGGATCACCTCGATCGCCTCGAGGCACCCGCCGAGCTCCTCTTCGTGGAGCGGCCCCGAATCGAGGCGATCGAAGCCCTCCCGGGCAGCCTGCTGGCCCACCCCGAGAAAGCACTGCCAGACTCGCTGAAGGCCCGCGCAGCCCTGATCCTGACCGTGCACGATCACGCCATCGTGCTGTCGCGTGACAAGAGCGTGCTGGCAGCCTGCCTCGCCCCGCTCCTGGAGGGGCTCGCCAACGCTGAGCTGCCTCCATTGACGGAGCTGCTCGAACCCATGGCCGACTCCGCCTGGCGCGAGGTCCACGTGGACTCCCGCCAGCGCTACCGGCTCATGCACCTGGACCTCAGGGACGCGGACCGCCTGGTCGAAGAGGACACCTGGGTCGCGCCGGGCGAGGGAGGCCAGTGGCGGGCGAGCTGGTCCTGGTAGAGCCGCTCCTGGTCCAGGACGACCGGGATCTGAGTGCGGCGCTGGCGGGACTCGAGCCCCCGATCGCGCTGGACACCGAGTTCCACTCCGAGCACCGCTACTACCCCCGTCTGAAGCTCGTCCAGCTGCGCGATCGGGCCGGCCGGATCGTGCTGATCGACCCCCTCGCGCCGCTGGAGCTCGGACGCCTCCGGGCCCTCGACGGCGTCGACCTGCTGACCCACGCTCCCCACCAGGACCTTGGGATCCTCGGTCGGGTCGCGGGACTCGTCCCGGGCCGCGTCCTGGACACCCAGACCCTCGCTGGCTTTGCGGGCCTGGGCTACCCGCGCACCCTCGGTGACCTCGTCCGAGAGGTGCTCGGCGAGGCGGGCGCCAGCTCGCGGACGCTCTCCGACTGGAGCCGTCGTCCGCTGAGCGAGGCCCAGCTCACCTACGCGATCTCCGACGTGAGCTCGCTCCACCACCTGGCGGAGGTCCTGCTGGAGCGTGTGGGCGACCGCCTGGAGTGGGCGCTCGAGGCTTGCTCCGAGCAGGTGGACAGCGCCCTGTCAGAGCCGGATGTCGCGGAGGCCTGGATGCGGATCGGGGCGGCCGACATCCTCTCCCCGCGCGGCCGCAGCGTGTTGCAGCGCCTGGCGGCCTGGCGCGAGGCCACGGCGAGGGCCCAGGACCAGCCTCACTCGCAGATCGCCTCGAACGCCGTCCTGGTCGACCTCGCCCGACGGCGCCCATCCAGCCTGGACGAGATGACGCGGAACCGACGCTTCCCCAAGCGACTGGCCCGACGCCACTCGGCGGTGCTGTTGGCTCACTGTGCCTCCGGGCGGGGGGACGAGACCTACGATCACGCCGCTCGGGTCGAGCTGGAGGCTTGCGAGCGTTGCCTGGAGTCGTGGGCGCTGAGCTTCGAGCTCCAGCACGGAATCGCCGCGAGGCTGGCCTTGCCCCCGACCCTCCGGCGCGAGGTGGCAGAGGCCGTGCGGGCACGAACCCCGATTCCCCTGCGGGGTTGGCGCGAACGAGCCTTGTCACCAGAGTTGTCACGCTTTGTCGCTGACGCCAAGACCTTTGAATTACTGAGTATTGGCAAGTAGACGTCTTACACGACGATTACAACCGTCACTTTATGTCACCGGATGACTTGCTGCGTGACAGCCCGTGCCGCTACTGTCTCACGGTGGGTACGACCCGCCACCAACTTCTCAGGGAGAGAACAATGCTCAAGGCCTTCATCAACGACGAGTCTGGCGCCACCGCGATCGAGTACGGCCTCATTGCCGGTCTTGTCGCCGTTGCCATCATCGCAGCGCTGACCGCGCTCGGCACCTCGCTCGATACCCTCTTCTCGAGCGTGGCCAGCACCGTCAACGCCGCGACCTCCTGAGGCCGCACGCGAGCAGGTGAGCACCGCTCTCCTGCTCCTCGAGGCGATCCTCGTCATCGCAGCGGGTTGGGACGTCGCACAGCGGCGCATTCCCAACCCGCTCGTGCTCTGTGGGCTCCTGCTCGGACCCTGCCTCGCCGTCTATGACGGTGGGTGGTCCGGGCTGGGGCTCTCTGTGCTCGGGGCGGTGTTGGGCTTCGGTCTGACCTTCCCTCAGTGGGCGCTCAAGCTCATGGGTGGCGGCGACGCGAAGCTCTTCGTGGTCGTCGGTGCCTTCCTTGGACCGCTGATGGTCGTCGACGCGCTGATCTGGTCCCTGCTCTGCCACGGCCTCGTGTCCGTAGCCATGCTGGGCACGAGGCGGGTCCAGGCGCTGACCGGGCGAGTGCTGCTTGCGGACACCGCACGCGTCCCGATGGCCGTCGCCGTCCCGGTCGGCTGCGGCCTCGCCACGGCCTTCCCGCTACTTCAGCCCGTCATCGAGGGCTTCACAGCCTAGGGCCAGGCCTCTATACCTGCGGAAGTCGTATACTTCCGCCTCCACCGGGAGTCCTTCATGCAGCAACGTCAGCAGACCGGTGGCCGGGGGAAGGCCTATCTCTTCCTCGGTGTCTCGCTGGTCGCTGCGGTCCTCGCGGCCGTGCTCGTAGTGAAAATGCTCAAGAGCGCCCAGAACCAGGTCGAGCAGGCACGCAAGCCCAGCGAGACCGTGGATGTCGTGGTCGCGACCCGCAATCTCTACATGGGGCTGCCCATCCAGGAAGGCGACGTCGCCGTCAGGGCGCTGTCGCCGGAGATGGTGCCGGCCGATGTCGTCTTCACCTCGGTCGATCAGAGCATCGGCCGGACACCGAAGGAGCGCATCCTCGCCTCCGAGATCGTCCGCTCCGAGCGGCTGGCCCGCCGCGAAGCCGGTGTCGGCCTCAACGCCATCATCACCCCCGGAAAGCGCGCGATCTCCGTCGCCGTCAAGGCCGAGGAGGCCGTGGCCGGCTTCGTCCATCCGCTGAACTACGTCGACGTCATCGTCGTCATCAAGCCGGACGACCGCGAAGCGGCCCAGTCTCGGGCCATCGCCAAGACGCTGCTGCAGGGCATCAAGGTCCTGGCCGTCGGCGACACCCTCGGCGGCGTGGGGGGCGACGAGACGGAGACGGCGAGCGCCAAGAAGGGCGAGTCCCCGAAGGTGAAGAAGACCTCGTCGAAGTCCTCGGCGACCAAGGGCAAGCGCACGGTCACCCTCGAGGTCACCCTCGAGGAGGCGGAGCAGATCGCGCTCGCGGCGGCCAAGGGCGACATCGTGCTGGCCCTCCGCGCCGACATCGACATCACCCGGGTCGAGACCCACGGCGCCAAGGTCGACACGCTGATAGGCCTGATACCGGACGAAGACAAGCCACTGACGACCATGGCCGTCCGCAAGACGACCACCAAGGCGGCAGAGGGACCGAAGGCCGAGGTCGTCAGCGGCGGCGACGTCACCCAGATCGAGTTCAACTCGGACGGAACGCGGGACGAGAGCCGCAACAAGCGCAAGCGCTGAGGGAATGATGCAGAAGCTGTTCGTTGTGTTGTCGCTGCCGATCCTGCTGTGTGCCGTCTCGCTCGGGTCCGTCCTGGTCGCGTCGCCTGCACATGCTCAGGACGTGCCTCGGACCCAGTGGCTCGATGTCGAAGTGGGTCAGTCCTCGATCCAGAAGTCCAATCGCCCCTTCGCGCGGGTGCTCATCTCCGACCCGGACGTGGCGGAGATCAAGCTCCTCGAGGAAGGCCAGTTCTCGATCCGCGGGCTCGCCGTCGGGAGCACCGACCTCTGGGTCTGGTACCGGGACGACACCGAACACCCAGAGGTCTTCGAGCTGACGGTCCACCGCGACCTGTCAGACCTGATCAGGCGAGTCGGCGAACTGGTCAGCTCCGGTCCACCACCTCGCGTCTACCCGCTCGAGAACCGCATCGTCATCGAGGGCGCCGTCCCCGATCTGGTCACCCTGGAACGCATCGCGGCCATCGCCGAGATCTACGACGAGGACTTCGTCAACCTCATGATCGTGCGCGGCGACCACCAGGTCCAGCTGGAGGTGGTCTTCGCCGAGGTCAGCCGCTCCGCGGTCCGAGAGATGGGCCTCAACGCCATCTGGGGCAACGACTACGCGGCCGGCAACATGGTCAACCCGTCCACGACCGGAGACCGCGGGCTGGCCTCGACCCCCGACGAGCGGACAGGCGGCATCCAGATGAGCGAGCTGCTCAACGGCGGGACCATCGCCTCCGCTGGCACCGGGGCCTTCTCGTTCATGGGCGCGATCGACGACCCGGTCAACGTCGCGGCAGTGCTCTCGGTGCTCGAGCAGCACGACATCACAAAGATCCTCGCCGAGCCGACGCTGGTGGCGCTGTCCGGTCAGCAGGCCGAGTTCCTCGCCGGTGGAGAGATCCCGGTGCCGGTCGCGCAGACGAACAACCGCATCACGCTGGAGTTCAAGGAGTACGGCGTCAAGCTGCTCTTCATCCCGACCGTCCTGGGCGACGGCGTCATCGACATGCGGACCTACGTCGAGGTCAGCGAGATCGACAACTCGACCTCGACCCGCATCACGGGCATCGAGATCCCCGGCTTCATCAGCCGCAAGGCCGACAGCCACTTGCGCATGAGCGACGGCATGACCTTCGCGATGGCGGGCATGCTCTCCGAGTCGGTCCGATACACCCGCGCAGAGGTCCCGATCCTGGGAGAGATCCCGATCATCGGAGCCCTGTTCAGCTACACGAAGCACGATCGCGACGAGACGGAGCTGATGATCTTCGTCACGCCGCGGCTGGTGCGCCCGATGGCGCCGAACGAGGTCCCGCTGCCGCCTGGCGGGGCAGAGGACAACAACCCGAATGACTTCGAGCTGTTCCTCCTCGGCCTCGATCACCGGGCGGGGTCCAGGACGGCATCTCCGACGGGCAACGTCGGCCTGGAGCGCTGAAGGAGGCATGCGTAGCCTGGGGCCAACCCGAGGGGCGGCAAGCGTCCTCATCGTCGGAGTCGACAAGGGCGGGATGGGCTCGCTGCGGGAGACCCTGGGCGCGGAGGCCGTGCTCCCCGTGAGCTCGATCGAGTACGCCGCAGCCTATGAGGCCACTCGGAAGTCGAAGCCGAACGTGCTCATCGTCGGCTTCGACTCGGACTTCGAGGAGGCCGTGCGGCTCGGCGCGGAGATCACCAGCGACTTCCCGCACACGACGCTCGTGGCGCTGTCGCGAGGATCCGACCCGAACCGGATTCGGGCGGCGATGCGCTCCGGCTACCGCGAGTACGTCGTCCTGCCAGAGGACGCCGAGCTCCTCCGACACGCTGTCCACGAGGCCGTCTACAGCAGCACCATGGACGACGAGGACCGAGGCGAGGTCATCGCCATCTGCGGCGCCAAGGGCGGCTGTGGCGTGACCTCGCTGACGATCAACCTCGCCGCCGAGCTCTCCCCGATCCACCGGGTCGTGGCGATCGACCTGAACTTCTCCATGGGCGATGTCGCCAGCTTCCTCGACCTGAGCCCGAAGCGGAACATCGAGGACGTGCTGCGCGATCTCGAGCGCCTGGACGGGCGCATGCTCGCGGGCTCCGTGGCGGTCCACAAGAGCAAGACCCACATCCTTGCCCAGCCCAACGAGATCGACGAGCGAGAGGAGGTCAAGGGCGACGCGATCCTCCGCATGCTCCAGATCTGCGCGGAGAGCTACCAGTACTGCCTCATCGACTGCGGCGTGAGCCTCGACGAGGCCACCCTGACGACGATCACCGTCAGCGACCTGGTCCTGCTCGTCACCAACGCGGACGTGCCGGCGGTGAAGAACGCCTGGCGACGGCTCCAGCTGTTCGAGCGCATCGGCATCGACAAGGAGCGCATCCGCCTCATCGTGAACCGCTACGACAAGAAGGCGCAGCTGGCGCTCCCCGACATCGAGCAGAACCTGGGCATGCGCGTCGCGGCTCGCGTGCAGAACGACTGGAAGACCCTTGCACAGTCGGTCAACGAGGGGCGACTCGTGCGAGACGTGAACAAGCGCTCCCCGGCGGCGCGCGACTACAGCAACATGGTCACGATCGTGACAGACCACGAGGAATCCATCGACCAGACTGAGAAGGAGCGCGGTAGCGCTCTGAACTGGTTGTTCAACTGACCGTGTCAACCCTGGAGGCAACGTGGGCAGCTCACGCCTGATCGACCGCGTCAGAGGCGCCCAGCAGCGCTTCAAGACCGCCTCTCCCACGCAGGGAGGCCTCCGCGACACGGAAGAGTTCAACCGCATCAAGAAGACGCTGCACCAGGAGCTCATCGAGTCACTCGACTTCGACCAGGTCGGCCAGACCCCGCGCGAGGAGCTGGCTGCCAAGCTGAGAGCGACGCTCACCGAGCAGGTGGAGACCCGCAACCTCCCCCTCAACCGCCTCGAGCGAGAGCGGCTCGTCGAGGAGATCCTCGACGACATCCTGGGACTCGGACCCCTGGAGCCACTCCTTCGCGACCCGGAGATCACGGAGATCCTGATCAACGGCTTCGAAAAGGTCTACGTCGAGAAGAAGGGCATCCTCCATCGCTACCCGATGAAGTTCCAGAGCAACCGCCACCTCATGCAGATCATCGATCGCATCGTGTCGGCGGTCGGTCGCCGCGTGGACGAGACCACCCCGATGGTCGACGCTCGCCTCACGGACGGCTCACGCTTCAACGCCATCATCCCCCCGCTGGCCCTGGATGGACCCACGGTCTCGATCCGCCGCTTCGGCACCGTGCCGATCATGGCCGAGGACCTCGTGGCTCTCGGGAGCTGCCCCCGTCCCGTGCTCGAGGTCCTTCGCGGCTGCGTCAAGTCCCACCAGAACGTCATCATCTCCGGTGGTACTGGTTCTGGGAAGACGACGATGCTCAACGTGCTGTCCTCCTTCATCCCGGACCACGAGCGCATCATCACGATCGAGGACAGCGCCGAGCTCCAGCTCCAGCAGAACCACGTCGTGCGCCTGGAGACGCGCCCTCCGAACCTCGAAGGAAAGGGCGAGGTCACCCAGCGCGACCTGCTCAAGAACTGCCTGCGCATGCGCCCCGACCGCATCATCCTCGGAGAGATCCGCGGCGGCGAGGCCATCGACATGCTGCAGGCCATGAACACCGGCCACGACGGCAGCCTCGCCACGGTGCACTCCAACACCACCCGCGACGCCCTGGCCCGCTTCGAGACGATGATCGGCATGGGCATGGGAAACCTCACCGACAAGACCATCCGCGAGATGATCGCCCGGGCCCTGGACGTCATCATCCAGCTCGACCGCCTGGCTGACGGCTCCCGCCGCATCACGGCCGTGACAGAGGTCATCGGCATGGAGGGCAACGTCGTCACGACCCAGGACATCTTCGTCTTCGAGCAGCGCACGATCGACGACGAGGGACGCGTCCGCGGCACCTTCCGCGCGACCGGGACGCGGCCGAAGTTCGCCGAGAAGCTCCTGAAGAACGGCATCGATCTGCCCCCCGACCTGTTCCGCTTCCGGATGGAAGTGTGAACCGATTCCTCACCATCTTCGTCATCGCGGTGGTCTTCGCCGCGGTCCTGCTCGCCATGCAGGGTTGGTGGTGGTACCGCGTCACGCAGAAGCAGCAGGAGGAGAAAGAGCTCTCCCGGCGGCTGGGCACCCTCGGGGACGACCACAGCGAGTCGCTCTTCCGTCTCCAGCAGCGGCGTGACCCGAGGAGTCTCGGCGACATCGGCGGCGCGGTGGCGGGCAACCTCGAGCTGCTGCTGCTGGAAGCCGGCCACCCGTGTACCTTCCAGTCGCTCACGCTGCAGATGGTCGGCGCGGCGCTGGTCGGCATGCTCGGGCTCACGATCCTGAGCCAGTCGGCCATCGGCATCGCCGGAGTGATGTTCGCCTACATTCCGGTGATCCGGGTGC
Source organism: Myxococcota bacterium (assembly GCA_036012755.1). Classification (GTDB taxonomy): domain Bacteria; phylum Myxococcota_A; class UBA796; order UBA796; family CAJQPC01; genus JAAESX01. The sequence goes on from DASCPX010000031.1 coordinate 64,532, forward strand.
GCTCCATCGCCAACGCCCGAGCCGAGAAGATCACCGAGCAGCTGCCGGACGCGCTGGAGCTCGTCGCCCGCTCGCTGCAGGCCGGTCATGGAATCGCAGAGGCCATGCGCTCCTGCGCGGAGGAGATGCACCAGCCGATCGCCGCCGAGTTCGGCCGGGTCTACGAGCAGAACAACCTGGGCCGCGACTTCCGCGAGTGCATGGAGTCGCTCACGGCTCGGAACCCGAACAACTTCGACCTCAAGATCTTCTCCTCCAGCGTGCTCTTGCAGCGAGAGACCGGCGGCAACCTCATCGAGATCCTCGAGAGCATCTCCAACACGATCCGCAAGCGCTTCATCTTCCACGGAACGGTGAGGGCCCTGACGGCAGAGGCGCGCTTCAGCGCGGTCATCCTCGCGTGCCTCCCGTGGTTCGTCACCGGCGCCATCTGGTTCTTTCGGCCCTTCTACCTGCGGCCCCTGGTCGAAGACCCCCTGGGTCGCATGATGCTGGGCTTCATCATCGTCTGGTTCACCCTCGGCCTGTTCGTCATGCGCGAGATCACGAAGGTGGACGTCTGATGGGCTCCGTCGCTGTCGCTGCTGGAGCGCTGGTCTTCTTGACCGTCGTCGCGGCGCTCGCGGGGGTGTTCTTCATCGTCAACCCGTGGCGAACCGCCCAGGACCGGTTGACGGACATGACGGGCAGCGCTCCCGCCCAGGACGCACGGCGCAGCGAGCGCATGGGCGCCGTCGGCCAGACCATCGCCCGCCTCGCCGCCCCGAAAGAGGACAGCGATGACTTCAACGCCCTCCGCAAGCGCTTGATCCAGTCCGGCTACCGTGGCCGCAACAACGTCGAGCTGTACTCGGCCATACGCTTCGCCCTCGCCGTCGCCTTCCCGCTGCTCTTTGCGATCCTGCCGCTTCAGACCGGCACGCTGGGGTCCGTGGCCGGAGCGCTGGTGACCTGCGCCGTGGGCTACTGGCTGCCGGCACTGTGGGTCACGAACACGCTCCAGAAGCGCCAGGATGCGATCCTCCGGACCTTCCCGGACGCGCTTGACATGCTCACCGCGTCGGTGGAAGCGGGTCTGGGTCTGGACGCCGCGTTTCGGCGGGTGGCCAACGAGATGGGCGAAGCCGCACCCCTGTTGTGCGACGAGCTCAAGCTGGTCAACAACGAGGTCAGCGCCGGCATCTCCCGCACCGAGGCGCTCAGGCACCTCGAGGTCCGCACCGGACTCGACGAGGTCGCCTCGCTCGTGAACGTGCTGATCCAGGCGGAGCGCTTCGGTACGCCGGTGGCGCGCAGCCTCCGAGTCCACTCCGAGCTCGTCCGAACCAAGCGCATGCAGAAGGCCGAGGAGGCCGCGGCGAAGATCTCGCCGAAGCTCACGGTCGCTATGATCCTCTTCATGCTCCCCTGCCTCATCATCGTGGTCCTCGGACCGGCGATCGTGAAGGTCATTCGCAACCTCCTGCCGGCGCTGGGGGGATGACCGTGTTGCTGTTGTTGTCCTGTGTCACGACCCGCGGTGTGCCCGAGGAGAGCTGGTCGCTGGCCGACACCACAGCGGTCCACCTCGACCTCATTCGGGCATTCCTGGAGGCCGGTAGCTGCGACGAGGCCCTCCACGGCATCGCCGCGGCTCGGGACCAGGGTCTCTCTGGGGCGCCCGTCGATCTGCTCCAAGCCGAAGCGCTGCTCTGCAAGGGCCTGCCACGTGACGCGCTCACGCTGCTGGACGGCAAGTACCGGATGTCCTCTGAGAGGCACGGTCTCGTCTGCATCGCTCACGCCGACCTCGCCCAGGTGGGCGAAGCCGCGGATGCCTGCGAGGCGGCGATCCGGCGCCTGCCGCGCAACGCCACCATCAGTGAGCAGGCGACCGCCTGGCAGAACCTCGGCTTCGTGCTCGCGGCGGACAGCGACCACGAAGGGGCCGTCGACGCCTACCAGCAGGCCCTGCAGCTGGACCCCTCCTACGGACGGGCCAGGAACAACCTCGCGTTCTCACTCGCCGCTCTCGGTCGGGACGAAGAGGCGCTGGCGACCTTCCGCGTCGCGCTGGACTACCAGTACGGCTTCGACAAGGAGATCCTGGAGGCCAACGCGCACTACAACCTGGGCCTGGCTCAGGCTTCGCGTGGTGACCAGGACCACGCCCGACAGAGCTACCGCGAAGCCCTCTCGATCATCCCCGAGCACGCCCGGGCCCAGGCGGCGCTGGACGACCTGAGCCCGAACAAGGAGGCCAACTGATGCTGCTTCTCACCCTGTCGCTCGGCTGCGGCTCCCCCCAACACCTCCAGTACGACCATGGCCGCTCGTTCCGCGAGGCCACCCAGGCCCAGACCGATCTCTCACGAGAGAGCGTGCAGGAGGAGCTCTACCCGCTCGACGGGACTGAAGGTCTCGCCATCCGCTTCAGGGCCGTCGAGGCCGCGGGTGACAAGGAGTCGGGTGAGTCCACGCTGACCATGACAGAGGACTGAGCCTGCGCCTGAGCGTCCGGGCGCGGCTCGCCGCGCTGGCCGGTGCCCTCGCGGTCGTCGCCGTCGTGGGCGCGGTGGTGCCCTTCATGATCCAGGGACGTGTCCAGACCCGCGCGCTCCAGCAGCAGTCGGTCCTGGCCGCAATCGGGGGAAAGACAGAGCTTTCCACAGAGAATGACCTGACGACGCTGGTGGCCTCCACCGGCCTCAGCGGCGCCGCCCTGCTCGACGGCGGACCGGTCGTCGGCCAGCCGGTCGAGGCCATCGCGGAGCTCGGCGCCCGCTGTCCGGAGGGAGTCATCACGCCCACGCCGCTCGGCTGGGCGGAGCACGGAGACTACGAGGTCTTCGGAGCCTGCACCGAGACCGGCGGACAGCGCCTCGTGGCGGCGAGGACCGCCCGAAGCTGGAGATCCTCTGGACACACCCGACAGATCCTCCTCATGGCCCTGGTGTTCGGCTCGCTCGCAGGCGGCGTCGTGGCCGGAGGCGTGAGGAAGCTGCTCGAGCCCCTGGCGGGCATCTCCGAGGCGGCGCGGGGTCTCGCCGCTGGCGAGCCTGTACGCCTCGACGCTCCGGAAGAGCCCGAGCTGCGCCCGCTCGTCGGCGCGCTCCTCCAGCTCTCGGCCGCCATGCAAGCCCGCGAGGACGACATCCAGATGCGCCTGGAGCTCACGCGGCAGCTCGGGGCGGTCGTCGCCCACGAGGTCCGGAATCCCCTGCAGTCGGTGATGATGCTCGCGGACGTGCTCGCGCACGAGCCGGAGCCCGAGAAGCGAGCCAAGGTCCTCCGAATGATCCAGCAGGAGCTCGGGCTCATCGAAGAGGTCGTCCACCGCCTGGTCGACTCCGGAGGGGAGCTCCGGCTGGTGAGGCGGAAGCACCGCGTCGCCGAGCTGCTCAACCGCTGCGTCCAGCTGGTCGGGCCGCCGGCGAAGGAGCAGAACGTGGACGTCCGCGTGACGCGGGAGCACCCGATGGAGGCCGAGATCGACGCGGCGCTGTTGAGACGGGCGCTGGAGAACCTCGTCCACAACGCCGTCGCGCTGCGCTCATCGGCAGGCGGAGGGCGCGTCGAGCTCACCCTCGACCGCGCCCGGGGAGAGATGGTCATAGGCGTGGACGACGACGGCGACGGTGTCGACCCCGCCGATCGCGAGCGCATCTTCGAAGCGGGCTTCAGCAACAGAGAGGGCGGCACCGGGCTGGGGCTGGTCCTCGCGCGGAAGGTCGCCGAGGCCCACGGTGGTACCCTGCGGGTTCTAGGGTCCGAACTCGGTGGCGCGCGCTTCGAGCTCCGCCTCCCCTTGCCAGACGACGCATGAGCCTCTCCATCCTGGTGGTCGACGACAACCGCTCGGCGGCCGACGGGCTCGCCATGGTGTTGCGCCGTCACGGCTACGCGGCGGTGGCCACCTATGACGGGCACGCGGCCATCGAGCACCTCGACCGCGGCGGCATCGACGTCGTGCTCACGGACATGAAGATGGAGCCGGTCGACGGGTTGGAGGTGCTCAGCCACGCCCGCGGCCTGCCCTCGCCCCCGGATGTCCTCGTCATGACGGGCTACGGCACCGTCGACGCCGCCGTCCGCGCGATGCACCTGGGAGCCTGCGACTTCCTCACGAAGCCTGTCGCTCCCGCGCAGATCCTGGAGCAGCTCCAACAGCTCCAAGGAGCCGGCGTCAGCATTCGCGTCCAGGACGGAGAGAGCTCTGCTGCCGTTCGGCTACGCGAGCAGGTCCACGCCGTCACCCGGGTGGACAGCACTGTCCTTCTCGTTGGGGAGCCCGGCTGCGGCCGCGCCCAGCTCGCCCGCCAGATCCACGCGGAGAGCAGCCGCTCTGCCGAGCCCTTCCTCGTCGTGTCCCACCCGGCCCGCGTCTCGTCGGAGGGACTCCAGTCCGCGGGGATGGTCTTCCTGCCGAACGTCGATCTGCTGGACCCGACCGAGCAGGTCCAGCTCACCCAGCTGCTCGACCAGGTCGCGGAGAGCCAGGCCACGTCTCCAAGGCTCCTGGCCTCGGCCGCGCCCAGCTGGGCGGAGACCGCGACTGGAGAGCCGCGCTCCTTGCAGCTCTACTACAGGCTGGCGGTGCTGGTCGTGCACGTGCCGCCGCTCAGGGAGCGGCCGGACGACATCCCCACCCTCTTCGAGAGCTGGCTGACCCAGCGCGCGGAGGACCTCGAACGAGAGGTCCCGAGACCGACACCCGAGCAGACCCGGGCCCTGGTGCTCCACGGCTGGCCTGGCAACCTGCGAGAGCTCGCGGCGGTCGCCGAGCGCGCGGTGGTCTTTGGAGCCGCCGCCTTCGAGATCGCCGTCCAGCCCTCGGCGCGGGCGGCTGGCGTGGGTCTCCCGGACCTGGTGGAGGGCTTCTCCCTCCAGTCCCACCTCGAAGAGGTCGAGCGTACACTCTTGGTACGGGCCATCGACCAGTCCGGCGGGGACCGCTCCGCGATGTCCCGCATCCTCGGCGTCGAGCGGAACACCCTGCGCTACAAGCTGAACAAGTACGGGTTGCTGGACCGGACTTGAGCCAACAGCCCGCCCAGCGTGGGGCAGTTCGCCGCACGGTCTTCCTCGCAGTGCTGGCCCTGGGCGCCATCGGCCTCTCGGTGTTCGTGCTCTCGCGGAGCGACATCGCTCAGGACGAAGTCGAGGCCGTCTGGGACCGCAGCAACATCTGGCTGCTGCTCGTGTCGCAGCTCGTGATGGCGAGCGGCATCATCTTCATGGCCTTCCGCTGGCGTGCGCTGTTGCCCGGGGGAGAGAAGATCCGCATCCCGGCCACGACCGGCATCGTCGCCAGCGGGCTCATGCTGAACTACGCGCTGCCCGGCCCGGTCGGTGAGCTGGCAGCCGCCACGCTGCTGGGCCGCCGCTTCGGCCTCCCCGTCGAGCGCTGCCTCGCGGCCGGCATCCACGCTCGCTTCGTCGGCCTCGCCACGGCCGGGTTCCTCGCAGGCTGCACCTGGCTCTTCGCCGATCTACCCGTGCCCCTCGAGTACACGAACATGGTCGCCGGCGCGGCGGCCGCGATCTGCCTGGGCGCCGTGGGTCTCTGGGTGCTGTCGACTCGCCCGGTCCTGCTCCGCACCTTGTCCCGCTCGACCGTCGGCCGGCTGGGCGCCGAGTCAGGCCCCCGCAGGATCTTCAGCAAGCTCGACGAGATCATCGAGCGGGTCGCGGAGTCCCTCGGCCAGGTCGGTCGGCTCGGCTGGAGAAACTGGGCCCGCGCAGTGTTCTGGTCATTCGCTGCCCACGTCGGCGTCTCGACCGGGATCGTGCTGAGCGCCTGGGGAATCGGCAGCGCCCCCTATGTCCCCGGCGTGCTCTTCACCTACTGCGCGGCGACGGCGGCCGTGGTCGTGCTCATCGCCTTCCCCGGCGGCCAACTGGGCTGGGACGCGCTGTTCTTCACCTTCTTCAAGGTCACGACAGAGGCCTCGCTCGTCGACACCGGCGCGGTCACGCTCATCGTCCGCGTGCAGCAGCTCACCCTGCTCCTGATCGGGGCCGCGGCCCTGCCTCTGGTCGGCGGAAAGGAGGCCAGCCAGGCCTGAGCCCAGCGGGACTCGGGGGCTAGCGAAGCGCCCAGAGGTCGGGCTGAGGGCGCTCATCGACCAGGCTGACGCTGGCGTAGAGACCCCACCCGCCCTCCTCGACGCGCCCGCTGGCCAGGACCCGGAAGGCCTCGTGAGGCTGCGCGAGCACTCCCGCGTCCACGGCGAGGCTGCCCATGTGCTCGACACGCACGACGGGCGAGACGACACCCCCTGGAATGGCAACCGCCGTGCCAGCGACACCGAAGGCGAGGTCCTTCGCATAGCCGGCGTGCACCTCGCCGGAGAGCGTGACGACGTCTCGGAGCGGGGCGATGAGCGCCGCGTGACTCCGGACATCGCGCAGCGTCGGCAGTGTATGGACGGCCACGTGCCCGTGGACCCGGTCCGGGTAGCCGAACTGGACGCCGCCGCCGAGGACGGGCTCTCCGAGACCGACCGTGGTGGGGGCCAGGACGCCGCCCCACATCGAGGGGGTGACCGGGGCGTCGAGGGCCACGTTGGCGCGGGCGCCCAGCATGCCCCCGAGCCACAGGGTGGACATGCCGCGGGTGTTGGTCACCAGTGGGTTCCGCCAGGCATCGACGGCCTCCGCCCCGGCCGGAAGCGGCTGGAATCCAGCGGCGAGATCCCAGCGGCCGGTCGTGGCCAGGACCGCGGCCCACTCGGGGTAGACAACGCCGAGCTCGCCACCGACCCTGTCCACACCCACGGAGGCTGGACCGAGGAGGTCCAGATCGACGACGACGGCGGCGACGTCGAGGTCCAGGAAGGCGTCGATCTCGGCGTGGCCCAGGCCCCCGTCGATCGCACCGGGCGTCGTGGAGCCCACGAGCTCCGCGCCGGCGCCGACCTCGAAGTCGACGGCGCCCGCAAAGCTGATGGAGAACATCAATAGAGTTGTCGACATGTCAATAGCCTACCGGCTTGAACATGCTGATGACAGGGATAGATGAACCCCCTGTCCGTGTTTGCTGTCAGAACGCCCGCTTCCGAAGGAGAAACCATGCGATTCACCGTCGCCCTGACCAGCCTCTCCCTCCTCTTTGCCTGTGGCGACAAGAAGCCGCCCGAGGCCGCGGCCGAGGTCGCCGAGGCCCCCGCGGCCGAACCCGTGCCGGAGCCGGAGCCGGAACCCGAGCCAGAACCGGTCGTGGAAGCGCCGCCTGCCGACAACGCCGACATCAAGCTCACTGTCACCTTCGGCGACGGGACCACGAACTCCGGACACATCCGCCGGATCGAGCGCTCGAGCGACTGGTTCGCCGAGACCGGCTGGGAGGACAGCGAGAACAAGATCACGCTCGAGCTGGAGGGCAACGGCACGCTGAAGGACGTGTCCTGGTCCGAGATCAAGACCATCACCGTGTCCCCCGGGACCGTGAGCTCGGACACCGACTGCACCTACAGCTCCGACTACACACCCTGGATGTACACCTGCGAGCTGCGCACGCCGACCACCGCGGTGACGACCGATGGCAAGAAGTGGACCGTGAACAGCCGCCACAAGTGGCGCTTCACCTACGACGACGGCACCGAGATCGAGTTCTGGCTGACCAAGCACCCCGCCCGACTGCAGGACACCAACACGGTGGGCCTCGACACGGTCAACCCGGAGAACTACGAGATCTACAAGGCGCTCCAAGCCCAGCTCAGGACCGAGCGTCAGAGCTCGATCCGCTCGATCAAGCAGTAGCCACTGCTCAGCGCCGGCGGCCCCGCACTCCCGCGCGAACGAGCCGCTCGGCGAGCTCTTCCGAGACGACCTCGACCCGGCGAACGTCGGCCCGACCGAAGCGTCCGCTCGGTGGGTTGATCAGCTCGATGCAGCCGTAGACCTCGCCTTCCTTGGCCACGGGCACGCAGAGCACCGCCTTGGTGGAGAAGCCGGTCGCCTGGTCGACGGCGTCGTAGTGGCGGCTGTCCTCGTGTACGTCCGAGACGGTCAGCGACGTGCCGTGTTCGATGCAGAACCCGACGAAGCCCTTGCCGTAGGGCATGCGCATGGCGCGGAGCTTGTCGGCCATCTCCCCACCTACGGCGACGAAGAGCAGTCCAGCGTGGGGGGTTGACTCGACCGCAGCGCCCGCTTCGCACTTGACCGCCATGCGCGCGACGTCGAGGGACAGCTCCCAGGCTGTCACGGCACCCGGTGTCCCTGCGATGCGACCAAGGTGCTCCATGAGCACGGGGTCCTTCTGGAGGTCAGGCACCTCGGCGTCTTCGGGGTCCATCGTGCGCTCGAGCATCTCGTCGACGGACTGCTCGAGGGAGTCGTCGAGGGAGTCGACGAACTCGATCGCGGGGATCGACGCGTCGAGGGAGTCCTCTACCGGCGGGCGAGGTGCGTCTCCCTTGAGCGGCAGGACGACATAGCCGACCCCAGATCGCACATCCCGCGCGATGACCGTGCCGTTGGGGAGCATCTCGCAGGCGAGGCGATCGATCGCCGTGTCACCGCCGAGCTGCTGGATGCCCTGGCCCATTGCCACGATCCAGTTCGGCGCATCGATCGTGACGGGCGGCTCGCCACGTCTCATGACGGTGAATAGGGGCACCCGGCACCCTCCGAGGCGAGAGCATTCCTAACACGCGCCAGGATCTGTTGAGTCGCTTCCGTCGATGGGCGATCTGGGCCATCGCCGTAGGCGCCATCCTCTACGTCATCGGCAGCGTGTGGGCGGGGTTCTCGGAGGTCAGCGACGAGCTGGTCGGTTTCACCTGGTGGATCTACGTGCCAGTGCTCCTGCTCACGCTCGTGAACTACGGGCTGCGCTTCGGCAAGTGGCACTACCTGCTGCTGCGCCTGGGCGTGCACGTGCCGGTGGCGCAGAACCTGCTGATCTACATCGCAGGCCTGGCGATGGTGATCAGCCCCGGCAAGATCGGCGAGCTGCTCAAGCCCTACCTCGTCAGCAAGCGCACGGGGGTCTCGAAAGCGACGACGATCCCCGCGCTGGTGGCCGAGCGGCTCACCGACGGCATCGCCATGCTCGTGCTGGCGGCGATCGGGGTGGGCACCTACGCCGCGGACCAGATCTGGGTGCTGGGGGTGCTCGGGGCCGTCATAGTCGTCGGGCTGGGGGTGCTCGCCAGCGAGTCGCTCTCCCTGGGCATCATCCGCCTCGTCGCCAGGATCCCCCTGGCTCGTCGCATCGCTCCGAAGCTCGAGATGATGTACGTCGCCATGCGCACCTGCCTCGCGCCGGTACCGCTGATCCTGACCATCCTGGTGAGCCTGGTCGCCTGGGGTGCGGAGTGCGTCGGCTTCCTGCTGATCTTCGAGGGGCTGGGCGTGACGAACGCCACCTTGGACGCGAGCACCTTCCTCTACAGCTTCGCCACGGTCGCCGGCGGCGCGATGCCGGGCGGACTCGGGGTCGCGGACGGCGCGCTGGTCGGGGGAACGATGACCCTCTTCGAGACCACAGAGGCCGTCGCTGTCGCCGCCGCTCTGCTCGTGCGCGTCGCTACCCTGTGGTTCGGAGTCCTGCTGGGCGCGGTGGCTCTCTTGAGGTTCGAGGAGCTGGCGACCACCGACTGGACGGGTTCGGCCGAGGCGACCTGAGCACAGCGCGATAGTTGGCTCGGGATGTTCACCGCCGCCTGCATCCAGATCCGAGCCTCCTCGGACCTGCAACGCAACCTCCGGGTCACCGAGGAGCTCGTCCGCCGAGCCGCTGGCATGGGCTGCAGCCTCGTCGCCACGCCGGAGGCGACGACCTACCTCGGCCCCCACGACAAGAAGGTGGAGCTGGCGGAGCAGGTCGACGGGCCCACACACAGGCGCCTGGCCCGACTGGCCGAAGAGCTCGGCATCCACTTGCTGATCGGCTCGGTGGCCGAGCGCGCCGAGGGGGACCAGCGGCGCTGCCACAACACCTCGCTGCTCTTCGGTCCGGCCGGTGAGCTCATCGCCAGCTACCGGAAGATGCACCTCTTCGACGTCGACATCCCAGGCGGCGTGAGCTTCGCCGAGTCGCGCACCTGCGCGCGGGGCAGTGAGCTGGTCGTCGCCTCGACCAGCCTCGGCGAGATCGGTCTGTCGATCTGCTACGACCTCCGCTTCCCCGAGCTCTACCGAGCCCTGCTGGACCGCGGCGCACAGATCCTGACCGTGCCCAGCGCCTTCACGCTGATGACTGGAAAGGACCACTGGCACGTCCTGCTCCGAGCGCGGGCGATCGAGACCCAGTGCTACGTGTTGGCGCCCGGCCAGTGGGGAGCCCATGACGACGAGGGCCTTCGTCGCAGCTACGGTCACTCGGTGATCATCGACCCCTGGGGCACCGTCGTGGCCGAGTGCAGCGACGGCGAGGGCCTCTGCGTCGCCGAGATCGATCTCGACCGCGTCGCGAGCGTTAGGCGCTCCATGCCCCTGTCCCAGCACCGGCAGCTCTGATGTTCTGGCTCCTTGCATGCGGCTTCCAGCCGATCCGACACGAAGACCGCGCCAGCGCCTGGCTCGAGTTCCACGACGACCTCGACCAGGCCGTCGCGGATGCCTCGGAGTGGGGCCTGGATCTGAACCTGGCCATGGAGCGGGACACCCACGGCATGGACCGCTTCAGGACGGTCTGCGCCCTGGCAGAGCAGCACGACGTCGGCCTGAAGGTCTGGCCGCTGTTGCCGACGGAGGAGGGCTACTGGCCGAACCAAGGCAACACCGCGGAGTTCGCCGAGTGGACCTGGGAGCTGGTCGATGTCGCCCGAGACGACTGCGACAACCTCGACGGTGTCGTCGTCGACATGGAGATGCCCTACGACCGCGCGATGGCGCTCCAGGAGATGATCGACGAAGGCGCCAGCGACATCGAGGTCGCCAGCTTCCTGGTCGAGACCATCGACGAGGAGGGCTTCGAGCAAGCTCGTCAGGACTACGAGGAGCTCACCCTCGCCCTGCAAGAGGAGGGTCTCCGCGTCCACCTCACGACCCTGCCGATGATCGCCGACGACCTCGCCGACGGAGACGAGACCCTGGCGCTCGCATTCTGGACACCCGTCCAGGACATCAGCTGGGACATCGCGAGCGTGCAGGTGTACCGGAGCTTCTTCCAGTCGACCCTGGCCTCGTCCCTGGAGGACCCGACGCAGGAGTTCACCTCTGGACTCGTCACGAGCTACGCGGAGACGATGGTCGAGCACTTCGGGGACGCAGCCGCCCTGGACCTCGGCACCACCGGAGCGGTGGGGATCGGGGTCGAGGCGGGTCTGAGCGAGGAAGAGCTGCAGTCGGATCTCGCGGCGGCGCTGGCCTTCGTCTCCCCAGACCACATCGCGATCTACAGCCTCGAAGGCCTCGACGAGCACGACGACCCGGCGGCGAGCCTGAGACTACCGGCTCCGCACGCTCCCGAGCCCGACGCCGCCACACTGGAGATCCGCGACGTCTACGCGACGCTGGACGCCTTGCGAGACGACTGACCCGGGGTGGTCATGTCTCCTGCTTGGACTCTCGCTGTGAACGGCCTCTTGCTGACCCTGGCCTGCAGCGAACCTGGGGTGGCCACGGACCTGGCCGTCCTGTAGCAGCCATCTCCGGGGAGACGGGCCTGTGCCACCTCGTCCGAGCTCCCGCGATCCGGTTCGACTGTGCGCTGGCCGAGGTCCACGCTCAGGGATCCGAGGCACGACCCGATGACTGCGACGGACTGGTCGGGTTCTACGCCGAGGAGTGCTTCTTCCTGGTCGCCGAGGTCAGCGGGGTGCCAGCGTCGTGCTCCCACGCGGGGCAGTTCGAGACCCGGTGCCGACTCCACCTGCTCCGTGATGGTGCCCCACTCCCGCCCCTCGAAGACCCCGGCTACCTCGCCAGCGTCGCGGCGCGAATCGCCGAGGTCGGCCTCGACCCACAGGCGAACCAGCCGTGGGAGTGGACGCTGGGCAGCGCCCTCCGGGCCGAGGAACCACTACGACGATCACGCTGCGACGCGCTGGCGGACGAGGCGAGGCGGCAGACCTGCTTCGGAGCCGCCGAGGCGATGTTCCAGCGCCAGCTGGAGGCGCTCGCAGACCGCCAGATGTTGCCTTGCACAGGGCCGCTGCCCGAAGCCGCCCGCCCCGCGCCGGACCCGGCCTTCGACACGATCCTGGAGAACCTGCGCGCGACCGGTCGCTGCGCGGACGACCCGCGACCCATGGTCCGCCCTGATCGGCGCGGGCCAGGGCTCGAGGAGCCGTAGCGGCGTCGACATCCGGGGCGAGGGCGATGGGCTAGGGTTCCGAGCTGCACCGGCCCGCCTCTCGAGCGGCGGCGACGAGGCGGAGGAAGCCCTCGTCGTCTTCCATCGTGGCGAGTGTCGGTGGCAGAGGGCCCGCGCAGGGGAAGGCGCCGCGCTCGTGCGCGTTGGCGAGGCTTCGTGCCTGAATGCCCGCGACGGCTTCTGCACAGGCCCTCGTGACCTCCAGCTCCAGGCCCTCGCAGACCGAGACGGTGACTGGCCTTCGAGGGATCAGCGCTGCCTGCATGTAGTCCCGCCAGCAGGTGGCGTCGGGGGTAAATCCGGGGGCGCTGGAGCGTGCCTCCATCACCGCGACCGCCAGCGGCTGGTCCACGGGGAGCCCCTCTCCGAAGCGCCCGAAGACATGGCGCTCGCAGTCGGACCTCATCTCACCGGCTCCCAGGCAGGTCTCGAAGGAGCGCGCGGTCTCCGCCACGAGGAAGACGCACTCGTCGAGGTCCGAGCCGGACAACGACGCGCAGGCCTCGACCGCCGAGGACAGGTCGCTCGTGGCCATCCGCGTGGCGGCGTCCCAGACACACTCGGTGCGGATCCGAGGCTCCGTGATGGTCTCGCACAAGGACGCGGCGAGCGGCGCATCAGCCTCGAGCGCCTCGCCGAGGACCTGGAGATCGGAGTCCCCACAACAGAGCAGCGCGAGCGAGGCGAGACGCATCGGACCTACTGGTTGATGCCCTCTTCGCCCAGGCGGGCGACGTCCTCGTCGGAGAGCACGCCCCGGCCACCTTGCATGAAGACCTGGAGCGCCGGGAAGTCCGCGGCGCGGGCCTCGTCGAGGCTCCCGACGAAGCTCATCCTCTTGTCGTAGAGGAAGGCGAGCCGGTCGGTCACCGTGAAGCAGCTGTCCATGTCGTGGGTCACGACGACGCTGGTGACGCCGAGCTGTTCCTTGAGACGCAGGATGAGCCCGTTGATCCGCCGCACGTTCAGCGGGTCGAGGCCGGTGGTCGGCTCGTCGTAGAGGATGACCTCTGGCTGGACCGCGATGCTCCGAGCCAGGCCGACGCGCTTCTTCATGCCGCCGGAGAGCTCGCTCGGGCGGAGCTCCTCGATGCCGGGCATGCCCACCATGTCGAGGACCTCCGCGACCCGCTTGTCCTGCTCGGCGCGAGTGCCCCAGCCATGCTCGATGAGGGGATAGCGGATGTTCTGGGAGACGCTCAGCGAGTCGAAGAGCGCCGCGCCCTGGAAGAGCATCGCGATGCGCCGGCGGAGGCTCAAGAGCGCGCGGCCCTTCAGTCCAGCGACGTCTTCGCCGAAGGCAAGGACCCGACCGGCGTCGATCGACAGCAGGCGGATGAGCATCTTCAACGTGACGCTCTTCCCCATGCCGGAGCCGCCGATGATCGTCAGCACCTCGCCGCGTCGAACCTCGAGGTCGAGGTCCACGTAGATGCTGTTGTCGCCGAAGGCCTTGTGGACCTTCTCGAAGCGGATGACGCTCTCCATCAGATGGCCAGGAAGAGCTTGGTCAGCATGAAGTTGCTGACGAGCACCGTGATGCTGATCGCGACCACCGTGTTCGTGGTGGAGCGACCGACTCCCTCCGTCCCGCCTCGGGTGTTGAGCCCGACGTAGCAGCCGATGATGGCGATGAAGTACCCGAAGAAGACGCTCTTGGCGAGACCGTGGAAGAGGTCCGGGACCTCGATGGTGTCGATGACCTGCTCGAGGAAGAAGCGCGGGGTGACGCCTACCTCCTGCATCGTGATGAGCATGCCGCCGAAGCAACCCACGAAGTCCGCCAGCACGGTCAACATAGGCAGCATGATGACGCAAGCCAGCACGCGGGGGACGACCAGCTTCTGGACCGGGTCCGCTCCCAGGGCAGAGATGGCGTCGACCTGCTCCGTCACGTTCATCGAGCCGATCTCGGCCGTGAAGCCCGCCCCGACCCGGCCGCCGACGAGCACCGCCGTCAGGGTGGGGCCCAGCTCGCGGAACATCGCGAGGCTGACGAGCTTGCCCGTGTAGAGCGAAGCGCCGTAGGGCTCGAGCCCGACGGCGAACTGGATGGCCATGACAGCGCCGGTGAAGAGCGCGGTCAACACGGCGATGGACCAGCTCCCGATGCCTGCGTGGTCCATCTGCTCGACCAGGAGCGCAGCCTCCACGCGCACCATCTGGCGGAGCGTCCGAAGCGTCAGGTTGGCCACGCCGCCGACATGGCCGAGGAGCTGGAAGAGTTGGCTCATCGGGTCGCGAAGCCCGCCAACACCGCCTGGTAGCCCTCCCAGGCCGACTGGAAGCGCTCTCCACGTGGAGCGATGACGACGATGTCGTAGGTGCAGCGGTCCTTCTTGAGCACGGTCGTGCCGAGCTCCACCGGGACGCCGTCCAGCTCTCCGAGGGCGCGGGACGTGTAGGCCGTGCGCCCGTCGAGTTCGTAGGTCTCCTCGAACGAGGGCTCCCCGGTGGAGACGCCGAAGGTCATGTGCGTGGCGAGATCCTCCAGCGGGGCGTCCTCGAAGCGGGCCCCGCAGTTGCTGTCCGCATAGATGACCGCGGCATCGGACCTGTTGCGGAAGGCGAAGTCAGCGCCGCCCGCGGCGACCTTCTTCCAGCCTTCTCCCGGGTTGCCCACGACGTACTGGCCCTCGAGGAGTCTGGCCTGCCGCACGGCCTTGGGCGTGCAGCCGGCGATGGTGAACGCGAGCAGGAGCATCAGACCGCCTCCCGGGAGTGTTTCTGTTCCTCCTCTTCCTCGAGGATGCGGAGGAAGACCTCCTCGAGGTCGCCGGCGCCCTCGGCGCGACGGGCCCGGATCTCGTCGTAGGCACCATGCGCC
The DNA here is from genome assembly GCA_036012755.1 of Myxococcota bacterium. Taxonomy (GTDB): domain Bacteria; phylum Myxococcota_A; class UBA796; order UBA796; family CAJQPC01; genus JAAESX01. The sequence continues at coordinate 79,609 of DASCPX010000031.1, forward strand.
ACGATGCGGCCACGATGGATGATGGCGAGGCGGTCGCAGACCTCTTGCGCGACGTCCAGCGAGTGGGTGGACAAGAACACGGTCCTACCCTCCTCTGCGTAGTCCCGGAACACCTGCTTGATCTGCCGAGCCCCGCGCGGATCGAGGCCGACCATCGGCTCGTCGACGATCAACAGCGGCGGCTCGTGCAAGAGCGCCGTGGACAGCGTCAGGCGCTGCTTCATGCCGTGGCTGAAGCCCTCGACCAGCTCGTCGGCGAACTCCATGAGCCCGTGGAACTCGAGGAGCTCGGTGCCGCGCGTCTCGATCACCTTGGCGTCCAGGCCATAGAGGCCGCCGACGAACTCCAGCATCTCCCGCGCCGTCAGCTTCTCGTAGAGGTAGGGCCGATCGGGGATGTAGCCGATGCGGGCCTTGGCCTGGACGGGGTCCACCGCCATGTCGATGCCGTCGATCTCCAGGCGTCCCCCGGTCGGGGGGAGCACTCCGCTCAAGATGCGGATCGTGGTGGTCTTGCCAGCCCCGTTCGGCCCCAGGAACCCGAACACCTCGCCCTTGCGAACATGTAGATCGAGGGGCTGGAGCGCTTGAAAGCTCTGGTACCGCTTCTGGATGCCTTCCGTGCGGATCACGATTGAACCTTAGCGCGCTTCGACGAGGTGGAAGCTCACGCGACCTATCACACCCATGATCTCGACCTGCTTGTCGAGGTCACCTTCGACGATCTTGATGTGCGTCGCGTCCGCTGGGAACTGTCCGAAGGTGGGATCGACGGTCACCCAGCCAGCCTGCTGTCCCATGTAGACCTCTGGCCACGCGTGGTAGTAGAAGCCGCCGGCGCCGATGCGCTCGCTGTACACGAGCCCGGCGACGATGCGCGCCGGAATGCCCCGCGCTCGTGCGAGGGCGACGAACAGCGCCGTGTGCTCGTTGCAGTCCCCCTGCCCGACCTGGAGGACCTCCAGCGCGTTCGGCACGCCCAGCGTCGGCGCCTTGATCAGGTAGCCATGCACCCAGTCGTTGAGCGTCACCACGGCGCCCCGCCGGTCGGTCTCGTCACCTAGGAGCTCCTCTGCCTTTCGACGGATGTCCGGGTGGGTCGAGGGCAAGAACAGTGTGGGGGAGAGGTAGTCCTCGAAACCCTCGGCGGTCTCCGCGACCGGGACGTCCGAGGGGACCTCCGCGAGGTGAGGCGCCTCGATCCGTACCCGGTTGTCCTCGAGCACCTGTCGCGGCGGATCGTGATCGACGAGCTCGGGATCGATGCCCTGGATGGCTGCCTCGAAGACCATGATGTCGCGCGGGGCGTCGAGACGCCCACCGGTCAGCTGCACGGAGGACAGGGCGATGATGTCGACAGGTTCGGTCCCCTCGGGCATGGTCAGCGCCTGCTGCTTGGTCTCGCGCACGAGCGCGAGCCCGAGGGCCCCTTCCTCGCGGATCAGCTGCCCCGACGGCGTGATGAGCACTCGGGTCGAGATGTCGCCGAAGCTCCGCTCGATCCAGTAGGCCTCTTCGCCCTCGTGGATGAGGCCGTCGACGATCGCCGTCGGGAGGATCTCGACGTCGACGATCTCGAGGACCATGGGCTGCTGCGAGAGCGTCACGGGATCGAAGTAGGGCACCTCGTAGCGCTGGCCCACGGCCAGGTCGGTCTCGATCCCGGCGATCCAGCTGTTCAGGGAGACGCTCATCTGCGGCGGCTCGTCGACGTCGATCCGCACTGTCTGGATCTGCCCGGCCTGGACCACCTCGATGACGATCTGGTCGCCCTGGACCTCGCCTCGCGCGGTGAGATCGACAGGATCAGAGGACATGAAGAAGTCGAACTGGCGCACCTGCCTGTTGCTGTCGACCACGGCGTTGCTGATGGTCACGATGCGCTTGATCTCGCCGAAGGCCGCGACCTCGAAGGCCGACCGGTTGCGGAGCAGCAGGCCGCCGTCAGCCGTCGGGCTCGAGGAGCTCACCGCGTACCCGGCCTTCACGCCCTCGAAGTAGATGCCCATCCAGGTCTCGCTGGCGGGTCCGGCCGAGAGCGCCTCCGGGTCGATGGGGATGACCTCGCCGCGAGGATCCTGCCCGAGCACCAGCCAACCAGCGGTGGCGACCCACACGGCGAGCGCGAGGGCCTCGACGACCAGCAGCAGGGACGGGCGGCGAAGGCCCAGGGAGTGCTCCTTCCCAGGTACCGCCGATCGGAAACCGGAGGCCAAATCAGATAACATCCGTATTCTCGCGCACGGAGTCAGCCGACAGCGATGAAGGTCGCCACGCACACCGTGCAGCACGGGGCCACCGCAGAAGACCAACCGGCCGCGGCGGCGGCGCACGACGACAGCCTCGGCTGGTGCGGATGCGCTCACGCAGAGGTCCGCGCCTCGCTCCTGGACGCAGAGCTGGCGGCGGCGGCCTCGAGGCTCGCGCTGGACACGGTGGCTGCCCATGTCCGAAAGCACTCCGAGCTCCGGGAGACGGTGACCTCCGGCGGCGCGAGCGATAGCGACCGAGAGAAGGTCATGGACGTGCTCCGGACGGCCGTCAACATCGCGTCGCGAGAGATCAACGCGCTCTCAGCGCGGCGCGGCGCGGCCGTGACCGTCACCCTGGACTCGGTGTGGGCGGTGGGAGGCGAGGCCTTCATCGCCCACGTCGGCGATGGCCGGACCTACCTCCTGAGAAAGGGCCTCTCCCACAAGCTGACGCAAGACCACGTCCAGGGTGACGAGCTCCACGAGTCCCTCCCGGGCCAGGCGCCGAGGGTGAAGCCGCGAGTCGAACCCTCCAGAACGCTCGGACCGAACACCTCCGTCGAGCCGGAGACGATGAACCTGCAGCTCGTCGATGGGGACCGGGTGCTGTTGTCCTCGCCCTACCTCCACCGTGGACTCGACGACCTCAAGATCCGCGAGGTCGCGAACGACCCCGTCGCCGACGGCGTCACGGCGCAGCTGCTCGGCGCGGCACGGGACAACGGAGTCGACGCAGATCTGGCCTGCGCGCTGATGGAGATCGGCGAGGTGGACAACGCAGGGGTCGCGACGGCAGCCCGGGGGCGGCTGGCGACCCTCGCCCGCATTCCGCTGTTCGCCTATTGCACCGAGAGGGAGCTCCTGGCGATCGCGGGCGTCACCCGCCCGGTCCGCTACCGGGCCGGGACCTGGGTGTTCCGCCAGGGCGATCCCGGCTGCGGCCTCTACCTCGTCGTGCAAGGCCTCGTCGCCGCCGAAAAGGACGACAGCGAGATCGCCCGCTTCGGCCCCGGGGCGAACTTCGGCGAGATGTCGATGCTCGACCAGCCGGAGCGCAGCGCCGCCGGCAGGGTGATCGAGGACTCCGAGCTCCTCCTCATCACTCGAGAGGCCTTCTTCAGCCTGCTCAAGCGAGATCCGACCCTGGCTGTCAAGGTCCTATGGAACATGCTGCTCCGCCTCTCCGCGAGCCTGCGCGCGACCAGCGAACGCCTCACGCGGCCCCCCCCCGAGCCCCCAGTGCCATGAGCGAGAACATCGACATCCAAGCGTGGGCGTGCTCCGATCCCGGCCGCGTCCGCAAGCACAACGAGGACGCCTACCTGATCGACGAGGAGCTCGGGCTCTACATCGTCTGCGACGGCATGGGCGGGTTCAAGCGAGGCGAGGTAGCCGCGGAGCTGGCATGCAGCGCCGTACGCGAGTCCGTGGCGGCGGGCCGCCGGACCATCGACCTGCACGCCAAGAAGCGAGGCGCGAGCACGACAGCCGCGGTCCAAGGGCTCCTGCAGAACGCGGTCCAGCGCGCCTGCGAGGAGATCTACAGCGCCTCTACCGCCCTCACCGGCGACGGAGGGCGGATGGGGACGACCCTCGACGCCGTGCTGGTGATCGGCAACCAGGCCTTCACGGCGCACGTCGGGGACGGCCGCATCTACCTCATACGCGACGGCGAGTGCCACCAGGTCACAGAGGACCACTCCCTGATCCAGCAGCAGATCCGGGAGGGGCTGATCACGCCCGAGCAGGCCAAGCGGGCACGGAACAAGAACGTCATCACGCGGGCGCTCGGGGTCTTTCCCAGCGTGCTCGTCGACCTCCTCCACATGGAGCTGGCCCCAGCGGATGCGTTCGTGCTCTGCAGTGATGGGCTCCACAGCTATATCGGTGCGCCTGAGCTCGTCAGGCCCAGCCACGAAGCCAACGGGGGCACCGACAAGCTCGTCGGCCTGGCCAACAACCGGGGCGGTCGCGACAACATCACCATGCTCACCCTCCGCGCAGAGACCGCGGAGCCGCAGCAGGACGACGAGACTGCGCCAGCCCACCACATCGACGTGTTGCGTCGCTGCGACCTGTTCAGCTTCTGCACCTACCGCGAGCTCGTGCAGGTCGCGGCTGTCTGCGAGCCGCGCGCGGTCCCCGCCGACACCGTGCTCTTCCAAGAGGACGACATCGGGCGCGAGGCCTTCATCCTCGAGGACGGCGGCGTGGAGATCACCCGCGCTGGCGTGACCCTGACGCGCCTGGGGCCGCCCGCCTACTTCGGCGAGATGAGCTTCATCGACTCGCCGCGACGCAGCGCCACGGTGCACACCACAGCGCCCTCGCGCTTCCTCGTGCTCTCCCGCAACGACTTCCTCCGACTCGTCCGCCAGGACTCGGCGCTGGCCACGAAGCTGATGTGGCGTCTGTTGCACCACCTCTCCCGAATGGTGCGGAACACCAACGCGCGAGTGCTCGCCGGGGTCACGACGCTGGAGCTCGACGACACCCTGGACCGGCCCGAGTGAAACAAGTCTCCGACGCTTTCCGTAGCGCGATAGCAGGGAAGGCCCGATGGCTGACGACATCCTGGACTACGACGAGGAGAAGCCGGTCCCGGCCAGGCGCTGGCTGTGGGATCTCCTCAAAACCTGGGTCCCAGCCATCCTCGCCGTCTTCGCGATCCGCTCGGCGGTGGCGGAGCCCTTCCGCATCCCGTCGGGCTCGATGGTCCCCACGCTGGAGATCGGCGACCACATCCTGGTCAGCAAGTTCAGCTACGACGTAAAGGTCCCCTTCACGGGCGAGGACCTGCCCGGCAGCTTGCGCTTCCCCAAGATCACGCTGATGCCCATCGCGGAGCCGCAGCGAGGCGACATCATCGTCTTCGAGTGGCCCCCGAACCCGGCCCAGGACTACATCAAGCGCGTCGTCGCGCTGCCCGGGGACATCGTCGAGGTCAAGGACAACGTCGTCTACGTCAACGACGAGGAGCAGCCCAAGGAGTACGTCGAGCAGCTGATCTTCAAGGACGACGGCTGCCGCGAGGAGAAGGTCAAGGCCTACAAGGAGGACCTCTACGGTGTGGAGCACTGGGTGCTCAACTCCACGGCCTACGGACGCAGCAGCCTGGCCAACTTCAGCGCCACGACCATCCCGGAAGGGCACGTCTTCGTGATGGGCGACAACCGCGACAACAGCGCGGACTCACGGGTCTGGGGCACGGTCCCCTACGGCAACATCCTGGGCAAGGCCCACTTCGTCTGGCTGTCCTACGACGCCTGCATGGTCGGCGAGCCCGGCGGCATGCCGCTGTTCGGCGAGTTCCGCTGGGACCGCTTCGGGCAGGGGCTGGAGTAGTTCAGCCAGAGTCGACCGGCCCGGAGTCACCCGGGTCGCAGTCCTCGTCCACGCTGTCGTCGCAGTCGTTGTCGACGAGGTCGTCACAGATCTCCTCGGCCCCAGGAGAGACACCGGCGTCCGCGTCGTCGCAGTCCCCCAGCTCCGTCGTGTAGCCGCTGAGGTCGCAGACCATCGCGCTGTCGGAGAGCTCGCTGGCGTAGCCGTCGCCGTCGCCGTCGGGCCAGGCCTCCATCGGCAGCGAGGCGTCGCTGTCGTTGCAGTCATCCGCGTTGTCCGAGTAGCCGGGCCAGTCAGTGCCGCAGGCGTCGTTGGGCGCGGCCGGGTTCCCCAGACCGTCTCCGTCCGCGTCCGCGTAGACCGTGTCGAGGACGTCCTCGTCGATGTCACCGTCGCAGTCGTTGTCGAGGCCGTCGCAGACCTCGTCCGAGGGGGTGCAGGACTCGTCGATGGGGTCGTCGTCGCCGCAGGCGAGAGCGCAGAGAAGCCAGATCATCGCTGCAATCCTACCCACAAGGCCTGTTAGTCCCGGTCGTGGACCGCGTTCGCCTGGCCATGACCCGCGACAACGGCTGGGTGCCGGAGGAACCGACGGAGCCCTTCACCCGCGCCGCGGTCGCGATGGTGTGGACCGCCGCGGGCGAGCTCCTGATGATCAAGCGCGCGGAGCACGAGGGCGACCCCTGGTCCGGGCACATGGCCTTTCCAGGCGGGCGGGTCGATCCCGAAGACGCCACGTCCCTGGCCGCAGCCATCCGCGAGTCCCGAGAGGAGCTGGCGCTGGACCTCTGTGGGGCGGAGGTGCTGGGCGAGCTGACACCCCTGCGCACGCCCTTCCGCGCCCGGGGCCACGTCCACTACGTGCACGCCCACGTCTTCTGCGTCGAGGCCATCGGGGGCCTCGAGCTCAACCGCGAGGTCGAGTCGGTCCACCACTTCGAGCTCGGACGACTGCTCGCGGACGAAGGCCGCGACAGCTTCCAGTGGCGCGGCTGGACCATGCCCTGCGTGCGCCTGAACGGCTGCTTCATCTGGGGCATGAGCCTCCGGCTGCTCGACGAGCTCCTGGAGCGGATCAAGGCCGAGTAGAGTCCAGGCATGTGCCCAGAGCTCCTCACGGCCTGGCTCGTCCACCCGTCCACGGGCCTGCAGCATGCAGAAGCCGAGCTCGGCGCCGACTGCCTCCAGTCGCGCCTGGCCGAGCTCGGAGTCGACAGCCGCGTGGAGCTGGTCGAGGACGTCACGCCACCGCCACCACTGCCCGAGAAGTCGCGGCGGGATGTCTACGAGGTGACCGAGTGGCTCGCCTCAGAGAACTTCGTGCTGCGCTGGGGGGCCGACGTCGACGAGGCGGACGCGGAGTCCACCCTCGAGGAGCTCGAGAAGGCCTGGGAGATCGAGATCGTCCGTCTCGCCTACCCAGAGCCCGTCGGGACCCCCACCTACCTCATGAACGTCTACGTCGGCTCCACCGGCGGAAACACCCCCTCTGACCTGGGCGCCGCCGGCTACTACACGGTCGACACCGCCGGCTACCCGATGCTGGTGCTCTCGGCGGACACGGTCGCGGACCTCGAAGGCAACCGGGCGACGACCTCGGCCCACGAGTTCTTCCACGCGGTGCAGCACAGCATCGGCTCTCCCTACGCTTTCGGAACCGGAGAGAAGGGCGCGTGGTGGTGGGAGGCGACGGCGGTCTGGATCAACACGCGAGTGAACCCAGAGGCCAGCGGAGTCGGGGACTACCTGCTCGGCTGGACCTTCTTCCCCCACCTCTCGGTGGACCACTACCAGTACCCGGACGGGGTCCTGCTCGAGGGCTACCACGCCTACGGGGCCTTCCTCTTCGTCGATCACCTCGGCAGCGCGGAGATCGTCCGCCACAGCTGGCTCGATGCCGATGATCCCGATCCGCTCGTGGTGCTGGACCGCCTGCTGGACGAGGAGGGCCGGAGCGTCGAGGAAGTCCTCGTCGACCTCTGGCCGCGGGTGCTGAGCTGGGACCTGGACGACGGGGAGTCCTACGCCGCGACCCACGCCGAGTGGGCCGAGGAGTTCCCCGCGCAGGACCAGCGCCTCGGCCTGGTGTTGGAGGCGGGGATCTTCGGCAGCCCCGACGCGCTCTGCCAGCGCTATGGCGCGAGCTACGCGCGGTTCTCGCCGACGGGAGAGAAGCCAGACGTGCGGCTCCGCTTCGACGGCGAGCTCCAAGGCAGCGAGTCGACGGCGGTGGAGTGGTTCGCACAGGTCCTCGTGGAGGAGGACGGGGCCTTCTCGAGCTACGACGTGCCGCTGGAGCTCGGAGAGGCCGACCTCCTGGTCGGCGAGGTCGCAGAGGCCGACGACATCTGGGTGGTCGCAGGAGCCCTGGCGGACCGCAAGATCGACGACGAGGTCTTCGAGCATCGGATCCGGGTCGACGAGGTCCGCTCATGCGGTGGATGCGACGGAGGGGCAGGCGGATCCTGGCTGATCGCCGTCGTCATCGGAGCAGCGAGAAGCGGTCGTCGACGGGTCCCTTCCGGCGACTCCAGTTGAGCGCGTCGACCTCTGCCCCCAGGAAGATGGTGCCCGCGACCAGGTAGAAGTAGAGCAGCATGCCGATGGCGGCGCCCAGCGAGCCATAGGTCGCGCCAAGGTCCGTGACCCCCTCGACGTAGGCCTGGAAACCCACCGTGACCAGCACGATGCCGGCCAGGGCCGTGAGGCTCCCGTAGGTGCTCCAGGACCACCTCATCGGGGTGTTCGCGCCGAAGCGGTACAAGAGGTTGATGACGCCGTGGAGCATCAACAGCACGATCGGCCACCTCAGGAGTGTGAGCGCGGTGGCGAGGGCGCCATCCAGCCAGCCTCGCATCGTGACCCACTCGATCACCACGGCGCCCAGCGTCAACAGCAGGGTGGCGATGATGGCGCTGCCCATCGTGGCCAGGGTGATGACGATCCCGATGCCCCGGACCAGGAAGAAGTTGCGGCCTTCGTCGGTCCCCCAGGCGGTGTTCACGCCCCGGATTCCGGCCGCGATGGCCCGCTGGCTCGCATAGAGGGACACCGCGAGACCGACGACGATGCGCCCGCCGGCCTCTGCGAAGGCGACCCGGTGGACCTCGCCGACGAGGAGGTCACCGATGACCTCAGGGAAGGCGTCCGCGATGAGCGCGTCGAGGGCGGCGACCTCGTCGGTGAGATCGAAGAGCGAGAGGATGCCGAGCAGCGCGACCAGGAAGGGAAAAACGGCGAAGAGGAGGAAGTAGGCCATCTGCGCTGCCCGATCGACGAGCTGGTGCTCGACGATGTTCCTGGTGAGCGCGACGACCCAGGAGATGCTGGGGTGCCAATGGGCGGCCCGCTGCGCCAACCTCCAGACGGGCCCCTGCAGCGGCGGCCTCACTGGACGACACGAATCGAGCTCTCGGCGCCACCGCCGGTGAGCTCGATCTCGACCTCGTTGCCGTCGATGACGATGTGAACGCCCCGCATGCGATCGATGACTCCACAGTCGAACCACCCGTCACTACGGCGAACGATGCAGGGTTGCCAGCCGCGGCTGGACTGCACCTCGAGGATGACCTCGCCGCGGAGATCGGTCCAACCCTCGACCGTCCCGGAGAAGTGGGCGTCTTCTGCGACCTCGGATGCCACCGCGGGCACGGCGACGACCTCGGGGCGCTCCTCGTAGAGCGTGTAGACCCGGACTCCCGTGCCGGCGCCGTAGTCCTTCATCGAGACCATCACCGGCTCGAAGACCTCGTGGATTCGCTCCTGTTCGCCTTCCGCGTAGCGCTCGAGGTCGACGACGACGTACTTCATGCCCAGGCCCATCAGCCAGCGCAGCTCGTCGGTGTAGCTCTCCGCGTCCACGATGGCGCTCTCGGGGATGCGCTTTCCGACGGTCGCGAAGCTCAGATCGTTGAAGTTCTTCGCGAGCACGCCGGGGCCGCCCTCGCGCTCGGTGAGCGTGACCAGGCTCGGCGCGGTCCAGGCGCTCTTGTCGGTCAGGACCTGCAACGCGAGCAGGTCACCGCTGGCCAGATCGGTGCCCAGGCTCGCGAAGACGGGCTGCTCGGTGCGAACGTCGCCGCCGCCGCCCGGAACCCACAAGGGGAGGAAGAGGACGGCCGCGTCCTCTGGGTCCTCTGCGATCACCTCGGCGAAGGTGAGCGAGGGGATCTGGATGTGGGGGTAGGCCGAGACCAGGCCACCAGAGGCCATGCCCCACCAGGCCAGCCAGCCCCCAAGGACGAGCCCGATGCCGAGCTCGATCTTCGGCCAGGGTCTCAGGGGCAGCGAACCCCACCACAGACCAGGCGCCAGCACCACGGTGACGGCGGCGATGTAGCGGCGCGGGAAGCGGATGTGGCTGCCGAGCGGACCGTCCGCCCACCACATCACCCACTCGTGGTGCATCGACAGCAGCAGGAAGAAGACACCGAGCACCGTCAACCAGGGGCTCCGCCGCAGGGCGAGGAGTCCGCCAGCGGCGAGGACGACGAGGTGCAACAGCGGCGGACCGTAGATGTCCCCGGCGTTCCACCCGAGGCCCCCGGGGTTCTGCGCGAAGTACTCGAGCAAGGCCCAGGTCGTCGCGTTCTGGCTGCGCACGTCGGTCTCGTGTGCGGTCGCCAAGGCCCGGTCCATGCCGTCGAGGACTGGCATGAAAGCGAGCACCAAGAGCCCGATACCGACGGCGACGACGACTCCGGCGATCCCGACCGCGTAGAGCCCGCGCCGGGTCCTCACGGTCGTCAGCGCACCCAGGACCGCGACCGCCGTGAAGGAGCCGTAGTAGACGGACTCCGCGCAGGTAGCGACGAAGAAGACAGCGGCGAGCAGGCCGAAGCGAAACTCCCCCCTGCACGCCCTCAGCATGCATGCGATGGTCAGCGGCATCCAGCCGACCGCGAGGACCTCCAGCGTGCCGTCGCGCAGCGCCCCGCCCAGGACCGGCTGGGTGGCGACGAGGGCCCCGGCGAGCAGCCCGGTGCCCCAGCCCCCACCGAGGGTGCGGACCAGCCAGGTCGTCGCGAGGACAGCGAACACCGTGTGCCCGAACACGATGAAGGACACGGCCGTTGCCGCGCCGAGGAACCGGCTGACGCCTGCCATGGCGATGAGCGAGACCGCGGGGAAGGGCACGACGTCGGCGCCTCGCGGGAAGCCCACCATCTCGGTGTCGAAGGGCCAGCCCGGCACCTCGTGGCCGATCAGCCACGCGCTCCACCAGCCGCGCAGGATGTCGCTCCCGCCCTCGCCTGGCAGCACCCCGGGCCCGAGCAAGGTGTGGTGCATCAGCACGGCGAGGACCACCGCGGCGACGACGACGATGGCGCGTGCGATGCGCGGAGGCATCAGCGGGACCCGAATCCTCGGCCCTTGGCGATGAGCTCCCGCATGATCTCGGTCGTCCCCCCGCCGATCGGGAAGAGACGCGCGTCACGAAAGAGACGCTCTACGAGGTACTCCCGCATGTACCCGTAGCCACCGTGCAGCTGCACGGCCTGGTCGCAGACGTACATGCAGGCCTCCGTCGCGATGTTCTTGGCCATGGCGACCTCGACGAAGACGTTCTCGCCCCGCCTGTGGCGCTCGGCGATGGTGCAGGTGAAGGCGCGGGCAGCCTCCTCTCGGGTGGCCATCTCGGCGAGGGTGTGGCGGACGGTCTGGAATCCCCCGATGGCTCTCCCGAAGGCCCTCCGCTCTCGAACGTAGCGAGCGGTCGTGTCCAGGGCGAGACGAGCGATCGACACCACGGTGGCGGCGAGGAACAGTCGCTCGCTCACGAAGTTGCTCAGGATCACTCCGAAGCCACCGTTCTCCATGCCCAGGAGGTTCCCGACAGGGACCCTCACGCCGTCGAAGCCGAGCTCTGCGGTGTCAGAGGCCCACCAGCCCATCTTCTTGAGCTTCCGACCGACCGAGTATCCGGGGCTGTCGGCGTCGATGACGAGCAGGCTGATTCCCCCGATGCCCTCTGAGCCCGTGCGGACCGCGGTGGTCACGTAGTCCGCGCGCGCGCCGCTGGTGATGAAGGTCTTGGCGCCGGTGACGACATAGTGGTCCCCGTCCCGGACCGCGCGGCAGCTGATGTTGGCGACGTCCGAACCAGCGCCTGGCTCCGTGATCGCCAGCGCAGCCACCTTCTCTCCGGAGCAGACCGCAGGCACGACGCGTTCCTTGAGGGCGGCGCTGCCGAACTCGATGATCGGGGGCACGGAGATGCCGTGGGAGCCGAGACCGACGGCCGTGCCGACGGACTGCCCGTGGCGGATGATGGCCTCTGTGATCGCCAGCGCATGGAAGACATCGCCACCCGCACCTCCGAGCTCCTCCGGGTACCCGGCCCCGAGGATCCCGGCCTGACCCGCTCGCTGGTACAGGTCGCGGGGGAACTCCCCGGCCTCCTCCCAATCGAGCGCATTGGGGGCGATCTCCCGAGCCGCCCAACGGGCTGTGGCTTCATAGAGGGCTTCGTGTGTCTCGTCCTGGAACAGCGGCAGCATCGGCGGTGTCACCCTACCAAGACCTGACAACTGCGGCTGGAGTTGGATAATTAGAGTTATAGGGTGGTCTCCAACAGGGGTGTCCATGCGAGTGTGTCCGCGCTGCAAGAAGGAGTACGCCGACAGCGTCGCGTTCTGCTTCGTGGACGGCATTCCGACCGACGAGGTCGTCGCTGTCGCGGTCGATCCCTTGCCCGCGGTCTCCGAGCCAGCTGTTCCAGACGGGCAGCCCCTGCCGCAAGACGAGGACGCCACCGACGCTCCGAGCCTGTCGGAGGTCAGCGTCGATTTGCAGGCCACACCCGAGCCCGTGGCGACAGAGCCCGTGGCGACAGAGCCCGTGGCGACAGAGCCCGTGGCGACAGAGCCGCCCGTGGAGCCAGAGGAGACCGCGGCGATTCCGGACGCCGGACCCGAGCGCATCGACGCTCCGCTTGCGCAGAAGGACTTCGAGAGCGACGAGGCCTTCCTCGACCAGACCAACGATGATCTCGGCGGCTTCGACTCCGACCACGACGACGAACCGATCGAACCGGTCGGTCGCCCCAATGGACTCCTCATCGGCATGGGTATCGCCGCCGCGCTGATGCTCGGCGTCGGCGGGTGGTTGCTGTGGCAGAGCTTCAGCGAGAGCAAGGCCGTGACGGACCAGACGCCTGTCGTCGAGGAGCCCGTCGTCGTCGAGGAGCCAGCCGTCGTCGAGGAGCCCGTCGTCGTCGAGGAGCCCGTCGTCGTCGAGGAGCCAGCCGTCGTCGAGGAGCCCGTCGTCG
>DASCPX010000032.1:0-2306 GCA_036012755.1 Myxococcota bacterium
AGGGGCGAGCGCTGGCGCTCGTAGGGGCGAGCGCTGGCGCTCGTACCTACGAGCGCCAGTGCTCGCCACTAGGAAGGCTGCGCCTTCCATACTGACCCTGAGATCCCTAGACCCCCCGTACCCCCCGTAAACGGGGGGCTTGGAGCTACGCTGTCTCAAGGATCAGGTGATCGGCTCCCCCATCGCGGCGAGTTCGTCCAATGCCGCAGCGGCTAACGGGCTGCGCTCGGCAGGAGCGTCCTCTAGCTCGAGCTCGAGCTCGACCACCCGATCCGCCCACCCGGCGCGGCGGTTAGCCGCTCCGGGGATCTCGAGCCCGTTCATCATCACCAGGGCGCCCTCGGGCGGCGTTGCGAGCTCGCGGGCCAGCTCTAGCTCCTCGAGGACCGCAGACCTGGTGCGAGTCTCGCCCCGGATGATCGTCCGAAGCCGTTCGATGTGTTCTTGGCGCGCGGTGGCCTGGCGCTCGCGTTCTGCCTGTTGCTCCCTTCGTCGGTCGCGCCTGGTCATGCGAGCCGGTGGCGCCTGGGCACCGTATTTAGCCTCGACGGATGGGGGGACCAGGATCCGCCAGATCACTGGCGCCGGTCCTCCTTCGGGGTTTTTCTCATGCTCGCGCTCGACCAGGCCCGCGGCCTCGAGCTCGCGCGCCCAGCGTCGGATCGTCGTCGGATGCCTGCCCATTCGCTCTGCGATATCGGCTACCGCTATCTGCTCGGTTATGCCTCGCCCCTTGTGGAGCTCGGTTCGGGCCTGGAGATACAACCAGAGCAACAGGCCGTAGGAACTGAGATCGAGGACCTCTGAGCAGTCTAGATCGGCGTGGTAGATCCCCCCAAATGTGCGCCAGTCGCCCCGGCTCATGCCAAAAGCTCATCAAGGATCCGCTCTCCGTGCTCGTCGAGCGCGGCGACCGCGCCTCGGAACGACCAGTGCTCTCCGTTCCGCAGAGATTGGAGCCAAATCTCGGCGGCGATATATGCATCGTTCTCGTCGGCGTGCATCAGCTCGAGATAGGCAAAGTCGCGCCCGTCTTCCTCGAGAACCGCATACCAGCATCCGTTGATACCCTCATGAGCTCGGACGACGGAGTATCGAACGCTCGCCGCCTTGATCAGGCGTAGCTCCTCGCGGAGCTCGGCGGCGACCTGGTGGGCTTGGCTTACGGTGTCGATCCGTATGCCAGGCTTTTCGTAATCGCGCTGGCCCGTATCGGTGGCGGCGAGTAGCTTGACCTCTGATGACATTGGGTCCTCCTTGACCTGGTGTCTTGGGCGGCGCCTGGATGGGGCGCCGTCCTCTCACTTTAACCCAGGCGACCCCTTCGAGGTCTTCGAAGTCTTCGAGGTCTTCGAGGTCTTCGGGGTCTTCGGGGTCTTCGGGGTCTTCGGGGTCTTCGGGTTCGATCCCGGCTCTGTCATGCCTGCGCCCTGGTGCGCCTTCATGCCTGCGCCCTGGTAGATCGGGCCCGTCTGCTTTTTCGTCATGCTGCCTCTATATGGGCGGGGTCATAGTGGTCGCCGGTCCAGTTGCCACCCCAGGTTAGACCTCGGGCCATCGCCGCGACCCCTAACGCCGTAGCGTGCGCCTCGAACATAGCGGCGCGCGTGTCATCCCATCCCAGCTCGAGCGGCGATCCCCAGTAGACCCGATAGCCGGATGGGTCTAGGCGTCCATCAACGATATCGCGCGCTTGGCACCGTCCATCACCGTCCTGATCTAGGTGCGCGCTTTGACCTGTCCAGCTCGTTCCTGCTTCGAGGTAAGCGCTCTGCTCTGCCTGTGTTCGACACTCGTCCAGCCCTAGGTGCTCGCGCCAGATCAGAGGCTCGAACCCTTGCGCCTCTAGCTCGGCAAGGATCGCGGCTACGTCGCGGTCGAAGTCGTCCGCTACACTCGAGCTAGAGCGCGAGATCAACCAGATAGCGACGGCGACTAGGGCCAGGGGAAGCGCTGTCATCTACTCGCCGCCCATAGGGCTAGCAGCCCAACGAACGCTAAGGCCTGGAGTTCCAGTGCTTGGCCCGGTGACGGGATCCGATCCACGAGGTCCTCTAGGGCTTCGCTGGCTTCGTCGCCGGTCGCGGTAAGAGCTCCAATGACATCGGCAGACGTTACGGACTCACTCTCGAGCTCACGCCCAAGGAGCGATTCCCAAAGATCCTCAAGCTTGTCCCATCCTTCCGGCACTGTCTCGAGCTCGCTAAACCGGCTCAGAAGGCCAGACCAAAAAGTGTCCGGGTCCCAGAACGGCGACCAGGCGCCGACGTAAGCCGACCAGACTAGATCTTCGGCGTAGTCGATCC
>DASCPX010000033.1:0-3750 GCA_036012755.1 Myxococcota bacterium
GACGTGCAGACCCTACTCCGGCGGGGACCATCGGGCAAGCGTCCAGACTCCGGCTCATCGGTCAGCCTCGGGCAGGCGATTGAAGAGGGGCGCGTCGTCCTCGATGCGCCTGGTGCGTCTTCCACGAAGCTCCACCGCCCACGGGTCGGCCTCTCTTAAAGACCGGCTCAACCCACTGCGCCCACGGGAAGCGGCGCGCATAGCTCTCCTCGATGCCGAGCGTGGCAAGGCGCGACGGGTCAGGCCGGAGCGGATCAACCCACCGGTCCTTTGGCCCCTGTGCCTTGATGCCATCCCAGGAGCCATGCCCTGACGGTGGCGGGACGAGCAACTGCCAGGTCGGCGCCCACCGCCAGTTGCAGGCCCGATAGAGGGCGCCCGTGTGACCGGCCTCCGGATCGGAATAACTAACCACCGTCGTAATCTCCGGCCGGTTCCGGAGCAGCCATCGTCGAACCGCCGCCCACTGCATCGAACCCCCGTTGTGCTTGCCGTAGAGACACCATCGCGACAACTCCAACCACGTCGCATGTGGAAGGTGGCGACTCGACGGGCTGGCGAGCACCAGCGCGCCGAACTCATCTAACCATGCGAACCCGCGCCGGGTCGGCCCGAGATAGTGCCGCTCCCTCAGAAGGCGATCGAGCTCCCAGGGGCGAACTATGTTCGTTGAGAACAGTTGACCTTGCGGGATGAGGCGGCTCATCGGTCAGCCCCCACCACCGCTCGAGCGTGGACCTCGACCCAGCGAGGAACGCAGCCGTTGCCGAGGATGCGATAGCCGTTGGTCTTGGTGACGGTGGCGAGGTGCTCGTCGTACTCGGGGGGCCAGCCCATGAGCACGCGGCACTCGGTCACCGTCAGCCGGCGGCGTCCGGTGGCGAGGTACAGGTCGTCTGACGCGCGGTTGCGCTTCTCAGGGATGGCGGACGCGCCCTTCGCCTCAGTGGCGGACACCGGGGCGAAGGGACGCTCCAGCACCTTGGGCGTCTCTTGGTTGCCGGCTGCCCAGAGCGTTGTCGAGGGCTGGCGAGGGTGCTGGACCCTCGCCGAGTGCGGCTTGCCCCGGTTGATGCTCGGAACGGATGAGCCGCCTTCGCGCCCTCTTCGGGACTCCAGCCAGACGGGGGGCGCCGAGTGCCCATCCCCGCCTGACCGGATCGACGGGGGCGGGGCGGCCTCGGTCACTGGCGGGTGTTTGGGGTCCACGACCCATGGCCCGGCGTTCCCTACCTGCGCCGCAGGTAGGGTCGTGCAGGGTTCGCCCGTCAGGTCTCGGTGCGTTCTCTCCTGGTGCTGGCCGGGCGAGTGGGGGTTCGTGCCGCCGCCTACCAACATCTGGTTTCCCTTGCCGCCAACGGCTGGCGCAGGCTCCTCAGTGATGTCCGCCGGTCGCTCCTGGCCTGGGTGCTGGCTCGAGGAACTCGAGCCAGACAGGTGACCCGTCAGCCCCAGAGCCTCGCCCGCCGTCGTCCACGGCTTCAGCGTCCCGAACAGCCCCAAGCACTTCGCGGGCTCCGCATGAGTGGGCGCAGGCCACCGGACAGGACGAGGACCGGCCACGATGCAGACACGGCGACGGTGCTGCGGAGTCCCCCACGAGCTCGCGTTGCTGATCGTCCAGCCGACCCAGCCGAAGCGGGCGCGGAGGTCCTCTAGGATGACTCGGTGGAAGTAGCAGCCCGGACACCGCTCCACCTCGCCGCAGTGCTCCGCTGAGTGTGTCAGCAAGCCGGGCACGTTCTCAGCCATCAGCCAAGTCGGGTCCAGGTGGTCGATCACCTCCACCGTCCATGGCCAGCCGTTCCGCTCGTCCTCGGCTCCTTTGCGCCTGCCCGCCGCGCTGAACGCCTGGCAGGGGAAACTCGACCAGACGGCATCGACGCCGACGTGGTCGTCGTAGAGCGACAGGTCCCGCACGTCTCCCCGGATGGTCGGATGTCCTGCGGTCTGGGCGACCTTGACCGCCGCCTCGTCCCACTCGACGCCGAGGACGGAGGCGAAGCCGGCAGCAGCCAGCCCGCACGAGGCGCCGCCGCCGCCAGCGAAGAGTTCGACGACGGTCATGACCTGATCCCCCGGTGGTAGTCGATCCGGGCCGCGCAGATCGCGAGGTGCTCCGGGTCGGCCTCGATGCCCACTCCATCCCGGCGCTCCCTCAGACACGCGCAGAGCGTGGTCCCGCTGCCGAGGAAGGGATCCAGCACGATCTCTCCGGGCGGGGCGACCAGGCGCACGAGCCAGCGCATGAGGGCGAGGGGCTTGACCGTGGGGTGGCTGTTGCGGACCTCCTCGGCTGTTCTGCCGGCACCCGCACGCGGCGTCAGCCCCGCTGATCCCTCCTCTCGGTCACACGCCTCGGCGCCCGTCTTCGCCGGCAGGCGCTCGCAGCCCGCCTCTCGCTCGGAGCGGCTGGCCTTCGGCGTGGCGTATACGTTGGCGGGCCAGCGTCCGAGGTCCGGCACGTCGAAGCGGTCGCCGTTTCTGCCTACTCCAGCCTCGTGTCCACCGGACACGCCAGGGCGCTCGCCATTGAAGACTGGCTGCGGCACGGCGGGTGGTCGGTCCCCCGGCCCAGGCCACGCCTTGTCCCCGTAGGCATAGCGGCAGGCGTCGATGTTCAGCCCGCCGACGCCCCACCTCCGGAGGTTCTGAATGTATGTCCCCTCCAGCGGCTTGCGGGCGAGGAGGAAAGGCTCGAGCGCTGGCTTGAGCGCTGTCCCCCATCCGGACCACTGGCGGGCCTCAGGGGAGGCGGGCTCGTATGTCGCTGTCGTGACGCCTCCGCCCATGCCCTCCCCATAGACATCGTTCTTGCCGTTCGGCACGTAGTCGCCCGGCGTGCCTGGTGTGCCGTTGTCCTTGTCCAGCGACTTCGACAGGTCGAGCGACTTCGGGAACCCAGACCAGTACAGCCACGCGCCCAGGTCGCGGAGCTCGAAGCCAGCGAGCCGCAGCGAGATCCCCATCAGGTCCACCGTCCGCTGACCAGCGAAGCAGACGAGGAACGCGCCCGGCTTCATCACCCGGAACACCTCGCGCCACACCTCGGGACCAGGGACGAAGCTATCCCACTCGCGCGCCATGAAGCCCTTGGAGCCGTGCTCGTAGGTCTCGCCATCCAGCCACGCCCGGAGCACCACGCGGATGTCTGGAGGGGCTGAGAGGCCGTAGGGTGGGTCGGTGACGCATGCCCCGAAGTGGTTGGCGGGGTAGCCCTCGAGCACGTCCTGGCAGAGCCCCAGCCGAAGCCGGACGGTGCTCGGGGGCTTCGGTTGGAGGAGGGAGATCTGGCTCACCGCAACGCCTCGAGCATCATCAGCCGGTCCTCTCGCGACATCGGCCAGGACAGCCACGCCCCAGGACGCTCACAGGGGGCCATGCTTGCCGCCTGCGCGCCTTTGGCTGGCTTCCACGTCCTCGACGCCATCATCTGGGCCTGGGCCAGCCTGAGAGCCACTGAGGTCGACAGCGGGCGAGGAAAGGTGGAGCAGAAGCGGCCCAGCCGATCGCGGGTCATTGTCCGCGACCATAGGCGTCGAGGACCTCGGCAGGGATCTCGGGCAGATCGGGCGCGGGCCTGGTGCCCCCAGGACACCGATCGCCGCGCAGCACCCGCCAGCACTCCCGCGTCGAGATGATGTCCTGGGCGCAGTAGCGGGCGACCTTCTCGCCCTCGCCCGCGAGGTGGGCGTCGTAGACCTTGGAGCCGTGCATACCCTCGAGCTTGCCGCCGACGCCCAACCACTG
>DASCPX010000034.1:0-1146 GCA_036012755.1 Myxococcota bacterium
GCGCAGCAAAAACAAGGCCGACCACGTGTCGTACCGGAGCGTGGGCCGGGTGCGTAGCGAGTGGCTGGCGCAGCTGTCTCTGTCCACGGAGCCGGAAACCGCCGGACCTGCTCAGGCCCCAGAGCCTGCCGCGGCGGTGAAGGTCGCGGCGCCGGCGTCGGCCCGTTCGCCTGCCGCCCCCGGCCCCGAAGAAGATGACGGCACCGAGGAGCTTGTTTCCTGTCCCCTGCGCGGCGGACAGCATGTCCAGCATGTGGGCGGCTGGCTTCTGGTGTCGATGGTGCACGCGTTGGGGCTGCACGCCGCGGTCCAGCAGAGCTGGGATGCGGGAGGGCGGCTGCGACAGCGGCTTCGCGTGGCCCTCGACGCGGTGCTGCTGGCGCTGGGTCTCGGGCAGCGGTGCGTCGAGGGGGTGCGGCGGCTGCGGACGCCCAGCGGCGGGGTGCTGCTGCGTGCCGACGGCGTGCCGACGGCGAGCTGGACGCGTCGAATCCTCAAGCACTACCTACAGGCGAGGCAGAAGGCCGACCGCGCCGCGGACCTGCCGCCTGGTCGTGGCCAGCAGGTGCAACTCCGGATGATGCAGAGCTACCTCGAGGCGGCGACGGAGGCGTCCGGGGAGGCTGCGGTGTTTTACGTGGACAACCACATGCGCCCGTACACGGGCAAGCACACGGTACGCAAGGGCTGGCGCATGCAGGACAAGCGAGCGCGGCCGGGGACGTCGGACTACTACGTGCACGACGAGGATGGCCGGCCGCTCTTCCGCAACACCGCCCCGGAGCACGACTCGCTGAGCCGCTGGCTGTCGCCGGTGACCCAGACGCTGCGCGAGGCGCTGGGCAAGGAGCAACGCATCCTGCTGGCCTTCGACCGCGCCGGCGCCTTCCCCGAGGCGTTGTCGTCGCTGCGCAACAGGGGCTTCGAGTTTGTCACCTACGAGCGCCGCCCCTACCCCACGCTGCCCAGGACCTGGTTTGCCGAGCAGCTCACCCTCGACGATGGCGAGGTCATCGGCGTGCACGAAGACCGGCGCAAGAACCTGGGCAAGGGGCGAGGCAGGGTCAGGCGTATCGCATTGCTGATGGCCGACGGGCACCAGTTCAACCTGCTGGCGGTCTCCGATGAGCCGGTCGCCCGACTGGT
>DASCPX010000035.1:0-1428 GCA_036012755.1 Myxococcota bacterium
TTATAAAATTTAAACCAAAGAGAAATAAAGCATATTTATTTAGTTTGTTCATTTAAATCCTGCTTCAGCTAAATTAAAAGAGTTCGAATTAAACTTCTTTAATTAATCCAAAAATAGCTTTAAATTTGAAAGAAATAAAAAAGATTTGTCATTTTGTGTCCTGGTTCAGGAACATGTGGGATTTTAAATACAAACTGATAAGAAAAAATTAGGCCTCCAATTTAGTATGGAAATAAGTTATAACCAAACTAAACAGGAGACAAAAAATGCAATTAAAATATTTATACAAAAAACTAAGTAATGCAAGTAATGGATTAGATGGAACAGATTATTCTGTAGTGGTTTATGAACGCTATTCCACCCTTAGGTCTTACGATCAGTTAAAAAAACAACATTGTAATGATGAAGTAATCTTTAAAGTTTTAAAGGTTCCCCGGTCTACATTTTTTCGTTGGAAGCAATTTTATGAAAAAGAAGGATTACCTGGTTTAGAAGATAAAAGCAAAACACCGAAAAACACTCCTAGGAAAAAGTATAATTCAACCTTAGAAGAATTAGTTTTAAAAATAAGAAAAGAGAATCCAATCTGGGGAAAGAAGAAGATATTTATTATTTTGAAGCGAGATTATGGAATAAAAAGTTCAGTTAGTACTGTAGGAAGAATAATTAGTTTTCATATAAAAGCAGGCACTGTTCGGCCGTTTTATTTTTATTTTGGAAGATTAAAAGAAAAGAAAAAGCGAGAATTTAATAAGCATGCAAAGCGCTTGCAATATGGCATGAAATCAAGAGAACCAGGAGAATTAGTACAGGTAGATCACACAGTAATTGAAGTCGAGCCTGGTCGCTATGTAAAGCAATTTGATGCAACTTGCTCCTTTACAAAATATACAGTTTCCCAAGCTTACTCCCGAGCTACAAGTAATATAGCAGCTCAATTTCTGGAGTTTATGAAACAAGGTTTTCCTTTTAAAATTAAATCAATTCAAGTCGACGGAGGAAGTGAATTTATGGATAAATTTGAAGAAGCATGTAAAGAAAACAATATAAAATTATTCGTGTTACCACCAAGATCCCCCGAAATTAATGGAAATGTGGAGAGGAGACATGGTACAATAAAATATGAGTTCTTCTCAACTTACGATGGATCAGCTAATTTAGACGAACTTAGGCCTGAACTACAGGCCTTTATGGAAAAATATAATAACTATAGACCTCATGAATCTTTGGATTTTGAGACACCTGAGAGTTTTTATTTGAAATTAAAGGAGGCCTAGTCTCATATGTTATGAACCCGGACAAACTATTGACTTGTTAGAATTCGGTTTAATACAATTAGAGAATAATAACAGGGCAGATAAGTAGCCCAAAAAAATAGGAGGTTATTATGAACTAGCCATCTGAAATAAGAAGCGCTTGCTATAGGAT
>DASCPX010000036.1:0-2333 GCA_036012755.1 Myxococcota bacterium
CACCGCCGGCCTGGTCCAGGCCCCGACCCGCCCGACCGTCCAGGTAGAGGTCCTGGGCGGCAAGGACGAGCCCAGCGGCTTCGTGCTCTCCACCACCTCCGGCCCTCGCTGCCGGCTCGGGACGGGGGACCGCGAGGTCGAGCCCTGCAGCGGGGTCGCGGCCTGGAAGGTGCTCGTTGGCTTCGATCCCAACGGGCTGGACCTCTTCCACCCCACCGCCGGCCTGCTCACCGGCGTGCCAGACCTGGACAGCGACCACGTCGACGCCTTCGCGCGCCAGCCGAAGGAGGCACTGCCCAGCAAGGCCAAGGCCGCGAAGAAGACGCGCGTCGAGGGTCTCCAGGGTGGCCAGGTCGCCCACCTGGAGGGCTACGAGAGCTGTCCGGTGGACACCTCCGCCTTGGTCACCGCCTCCGGGGCTGGCGCCGCCGCAGAGGGGCTCGCGTTGTCGGCCCTCCACGCCGCCTACCCCAGCAGGGAGTGGGCGGGCAAGACGGGGCCCGAGCTGAGCTTCGTGATGCGCGGCGAGCGAGTCTCCGGGCAGCAGAGCACGACCAGCACCGCGCCCAGCACCGACCCGGCCGCGGCCTCCTACGATCTGGAGGAACTCGACGAGCGCATCACCGAGGTCGCCACGACCTTGTGGCCACCCCCCGAGCGGGAGAGGGTCCTGGTCGTCCTGGTCGAGCACGACCGGTCCACGCTCCTGTGGGGCGCCGGACTGGTCGGCGGTGTGGCGCTCCTGGTGTGGCTCGGCGTGCTCATCGGCGTGCGGCGGGTTGTGGAGCGCACCCTCGAGCAGCACACCCCACCACCGACCCCACCGGTAGTCGACGACAAGAGCAAGGACCCCAAGGAGGATGAGGACGAAGACAAGGACGGCGCCGAGCGCACTGATCCCAGGATCCCCCTCGACCCGGAGGAGCTCACGGAGGACCGACTCGCGAAGGCCCTCGTGCGTGCCCTGAAGGCCGAGTTCGGCGAGAGCCTGCGTGGCCAGCAAGGCCTGAAGGGCGAGACAGGCGAGCAGGGCTCCCCCGGCTTCGATGGCCCGATCGGACCCGTCGGACCCCAGGGCGTCGATGGCCCGATGGGGCCTGAGGGTCCGGAGGGTCCAAGCGGCGCGCAGGGCGTGCAGGGCGAGCCTGGGACCACCAAGGTCGTCGTCATCGACGCCCGCGACCCCGACGATCTGGCCGGGCTGGACGAGCCCGAGCTCTACGCCGTGCTGGACAAGATCTCCGGCAAGGAGGAGCCGGCGGGGGACGACGAGACGGAGCCGCCGCTGGAGGTCGGCGTCAAGGTCACCCTCCTGGACTTCCGCCGCCGGTGGGGAGGCTCGGCCGCCGAGCGCCACCTCCGCCTGGCGCACCGGGTGCGCTCGGAGCACGGGATCCCGGGTAAGTTCGACCTCGTGGACACGGTGCTCGACGACTTCGAGCTCTGGCTGGAGGACGAGCGGCACGCCAGCCAGCCGATCGACGTGCGCTACGCGATCTTCCTGTTGGAGGTCTTCGGGAACTCTGCGGCCAGGGGCCTCAACAGCAAGGCGACCGCTCATGAGCGCAGGGCGACCCTGCACGAGATCTTCGGCCACCTGCAGGACCACGTCCAGGCTCTGGATCCCGAGCTCCGGCTCGAGTTCCAGGAGCCGGACACCGGCGGCGGGCGCGAGTGGACCTTCGACCCATCCCTCGCCCGGAAGCTCGGCCAGGTGCTCAGCGGTGACGGCAAGAAGCTCATCGACCCGATCCTGGTCCTGCGGCCGATGCTGGCTCGCGAGGACGAGGTCCTCCATCGCGGCGTGGTCGTATGAGCCTGGCGCTCCTGGCCCTGGCCCACGGGATGAGCCCGGCGCGTCCGGGCCCGCGCTCCACCGGGGGGTTCGCGTCC
The DNA here is from genome assembly GCA_036012755.1 of Myxococcota bacterium. Taxonomy (GTDB): domain Bacteria; phylum Myxococcota_A; class UBA796; order UBA796; family CAJQPC01; genus JAAESX01. The sequence continues at coordinate 1,894 of DASCPX010000036.1, forward strand.
TCGCCAGGGGCTCGGCGCATGAGTCAACGAGAGAATTAACAGACCACGCGAGTCAATTAGTAGAAGCCGGTTGACCTTAGTTGTTGCGCTGGCTATTGTGGGGGTCCTGATAGGAGGGCCCCATGCCTCGCGATCGAATCGACGTCCCCCGCGCGCTCCGCGGCGCCGGGTTCAAGAAGCCCGGGAAGGACAAGCTCGACCGGGAGTTCGTGCACCGCCTGGCCGAGGTGACCCGGTTCACCGGCATGGCCAGCGCCGACCTCGTCGCTTCCATCGCCACCCGCTACGACCCGCAGTGGCGCGCTCTGCTGAAGCAGTTGACGTCCGAGGACGAGGACTACCCCTCCAAGGACAAGGCCTTCGCCGGCGTGATGCAGCAGGTCGTAGGTTACGGGCCCAAGCGCGAGGGCCAGGCGATGGTGGCCCAGATGTCGTTGCCC
>DASCPX010000037.1:0-83576 GCA_036012755.1 Myxococcota bacterium
GGCTGAAGGCGTCGGGTGACCCCGGCGCCTTTTCTACTCTGGACCTCTCAGAACGCTCCGAGCTCGTCGGCGATGGCGAAGTCGGCCTCGGTGACGGCCCGGATGCTCGCGACGGTCTCTTCGGGGGCGAGCTCGATGAGGGTGAGCCTGCCCTCGCGCAGCTCGAACACGCAGCGGTCCGTGATGACCATGTCGACCACGCCGACGCCGGTGAGCGGGAGGTTGCAGTCCTTGAGCACCTTGCTGTCACCGCGCTTGTTCGTATGGGTCATGGTGACGACCACGCGGCGGGCGCCGGCCACGAGGTCCATCGCGCCCCCCATGCCCTTGACCATCTTGCCCGGGATCATCCAGTTGGCGAGGTCGCCCCGCTCGCTGACCTGCATTGCGCCCAGGATGGTGATGTCGACGTGACCGCCGCGCACCATGGCGAAGGAGTCCGCGGAGCTGAAGAAGCTGGACCCCGGGAGGAAGGTGACGGTCTGCTTGCCTGCGTTGATGAGGTCTGCGTCCACGTCCGCATCGAGCGGGAACGGCCCCATCCCGAGCAGGCCGTTCTCCGAGTGCAGAACGATCTCCATGTCCTCTGGCAGGTGGTTGCTGACCAGGGTGGGGATGCCGATGCCCAGGTTGACGTAGTAGCCGTCGCGCAGCTCGCGGGCGGCGCGCTTGACGATGCCGGTGCGGTCGGTCGCCATCTCAGGCCTCCCTGATGGTGCGCTTCTCGATGCGCTTCTCGTAGTGCTCTCCGAGCACGACGCGCTGCACGAAGATGCCGCTGACGTGGATGGTGTCGGGGTCCAGCTCGCCGGGCTCGACGATCTCCTCGACCTCTGCGATGGTCACAGAGGCGGCCATCGCCATCATGGGGTTGAAGTTCCGCGCAGTCCGGCGGAACACGAGGTTCCCGTGGCGGTCGGCCTTCCATGCCTTCACGAGGGCGAAGTCGGCCGACAGCGCCTTCTCCAGGACGTACATGCGCCCGTCGAAGTCACGGGTCTCCTTGCCGTCGGCGACCACCGTGCCGTAGCCCGTCGGCGTGTAGAAGGCCGGGATGCCGGCGCCGGCGGCCCTGATGCGCTCGGCGAGGGTCCCCTGGGGGGTCAGCTCGACCTCCAGGTCCCCGTCGAGGAACTGCCGCTCGAAGGTCTTGTTCTCCCCGACGTAGCTCGAGATCATCTTCTTGATCTGCCGCGTCTGCAGGAGCAGGCCCAGACCGAAGTCGTCGACTCCCGCGTTGTTCGAGATCGCCGTCAGGTCCTTGACGCCGCGGTCTCTCAGCGCGGCGATCAGGTGCTCGGGGATGCCACAGAGGCCGAAGCCACCGGCCATCAGCACCGCACCATCGGTGATGTCGGCGACCGCCTCGGCGGCTGACGCACGGACCTTGTCCAAGGCTCACCTCCAGGGAGGCAGGCTAACCCGTCTGGCTGCGAGCGAGGCTGGCCTGGGGGGCGCCTCTCCAGTGACTACTGCGGGCCCTTCGAGGTTCCGCGGACGCTGACGAGGTTGCCGTTGGGGCCAGGGATGCCGCCGCGGATGTAGACCAGGTTCTTCTCTGCGTCGATCTTGACGACCTGGAGGTTCTGGACCGTGGCGCGCGCGTTGCCGAGCTGACCGGGCATCTTCATGCCCTTCTGGACATGGCCCGGGGTCAGGCGCGTACCGATCGAGCCGCCGTGACGGAAGAACTCGTGCACGCCGTGGCTGCGCAGGAAGCCACGGAAGTGGAACTTCTTCATGACTCCGGAGAAGCCCTTGCCCTTGGAGGTGCCGGTGACGTCGACCTTCTGCCCGACCTTCAGCACGTCGGAGATCGTGAGGGACTGACCCAGGCTGTAGCCGCTGACATCATCGAGGCGGAACTCGCGCAGCAGCCGCGTCGGGCTGACCCCGGCCTTGGCGAAGTGGCCATGGAGCGGCTGGTCGACGCCCAGGCGATGGGCGGCGGCGCTCTTCTCGAGGCGGATGATCCTGCGCTCCCACTGGGCCTTGTCTTCCTGGAGGCGCGCGGTGGTGTCCTCGTCCGCTTCCTTCAGGTCTTCCTCGATCGTCTCCAGTTCCTCGCGCAGGGCTGCGATCTCTCGCTCCTGGCGGGAGGCGTCCTTGGTCGGACGTGCGGCGAAGCCGAGCTGGATGGCGTTGTAGCCGTCGGTCTCGACGGTCTTGATCTGGACGACGGCGCAGGGGCCGGCCTCGACGACCGTGCAGGGGACGACGTTGTCGTTCGAGTCGAAGTACTGGGTCATGCCGATCTTGCGACCGAGCAGGCCGGGGTTCTTGTTCATGTCTTCCTCGCATTGGACGACGGCTTCGTTACCGCCTTCGTACGGCCGGGCGAGGTATCACGACCCCAGGGCGTTGCCCAACAAGCTGATCTCGTAGGTCGGCTCGTACAGCGCGTTCGACTTGATGGTCACGGTGCCCGAGTCGAGCACGCAGGTGGCGTTGGCCGTGAAGGTGATGTCGATGGTCTCGTAGCTCCACGGGGTGACGGTCTTGCTCCCGCTGAAGCCTCCCACCGAGTAGCTGCAGTCGGTCTGCATCGCTTCGTTGTCCACGCTGACGCTGTCGATCACGAGGTCCTCGTCGCCTTCGTTCCAGATCTCCACGGAGCGGGTGTCCGAGTTGCCCCAGGGCGTGATGATCACGATGAAGTCGCTGATGCTGTAGGCGTCGGTCGAGCCGGTGTCGACCGAGATCATCGGTCCGCAGATGTCGCAGCCGTGGAAGCCCGACCCGACCACGGACAGCGCCAGCGCTGGGTCGTTCGCCGCGTCCGAGGTGATGGTCAGCGTCTCGTTGTAGGTCGTCTCGTCCGTCGGGGTGAACAGGACGGTGACGTCCTTTGTGTCGGCGACGTCGAGCACGTAGGGGAGGGTGAACTCCCTGCCCCAGTCGACGATGGTGTCGTCGCTGGAGACGAAGTCGGTGACGAGCAGGGCCTCGTCCCCCGTGTTCGTCAGGGTCAGCGCGGTGGTGTCACCCTTGTTGATGTCCACCGCGCCGAAGTCGTGGCTCACCCAGCTCACGTCGAGGTAGCTGCCGCCCTCGATGGGGCCGGTGTCCTGAGAGGCGGCGGTGCCCACCACGTCCACGTAGACGAGCTCTGCGTCAGGGCTGTCGGTCTCCAGGGCGAGGGCGTCGCTGTAGTCGATCGCAGAGGTCGGCTCGAAGGTGAGCGTGAGGACGAGGTCCTCTCCCGCGCCGATGGTGCCGGTGACGGTGTCGATCGAGAACGCGGCGTTGCCCAGGCTCGCGCCGATGAGCTCGATGGTCGCGTCGCCGCTGTTGGTCAGCACGAGCGTCTCGTCGCCCCAGCTGCCGGCGTCGACGTAGCCGAAGTCGATCTCCGAGGCTGACAGCGTCAGGTCCCCATACTCGACGGGCTGCTCTTGATCGCCCGGCTGATCACCTGGCGGCGGGAGGTTGTCGAGCCCACAGGCTGACAGGACGAGAATCAACATGAAGTTCCCCGGACGATTGGGACGTTCGATGCCGACTGAACCTTAGCGAACCAAGCCGCATGTCGCCAACGCCGATGCCGCAGGAACCGTGCCAGCGGGTGCGGAGTCGATCAGCGAAGCGCGTCGCTGCTGCAGCTCAGAAGGTGTACTTCAGGTACGCGGTGGCGTTGAAACCGAGATCGAAGCCGACGGCGTAGAAGACGTCCCCGTCGCCGCCCAGGCTGAAGTGGGACAGCTTGCTGTAGTACTCGAGCGTCAGGCCTCCGAAGCCCACGGGCTTGAAGGAGTCGTGGTAGCCGGGGTCGACGCCGCCCCACTCGCCCTGTACCACCTCTGTCTGGTACCGCGCTTCGTCCATCAACAGCGGGCTGTAGAGGCCGCCGCCGCCGAGGCGCAGCCCCAGGCCGATGCGGCGGGTGGGGTACTTGGAAAACTCGTAGTTCAGCAGGAAGCTGTAGGTCCGAAGGTCGCCCTGCACGAAGGGCGAGGGGTTGTCGGGCACTCCGTCGCCGTTGCGGTCGTTGCCCGCGCAGCCCTCGTCGGCCTGGAAGTCGTAGCCGCAGCCGTTGTGGATGCCCTGAAGGACGGCGAGCTCCCAGGCCATCGAGGTCTTCTCGCGGTCCACGAAGTCCTGGCCCAGGGCGAGGCCCACCGCGGTGCCGCCCTTCACGAAACCGCGGAACTGGCCGATGTACCCGGCGCCTCCGACGTTCGCCTTGGCGTAGACGCCCTTGTTGATCTCCTTCACGTCCGGCTTCTTCGTCGAGCGGCGGCCGCGCGTGTCCTCGACCTCGTCGGCTTCGTCCAGGTCGTCGTAGTCCTGGGCGAAGGAAGGACCGGTCGACAACAGCGACAAGAGGAGCAGCATGGGGACCTCGGGGAGACGGGGGGTTTCTAACACGACGTGAAGAGGGGCCGAGACACTGGGTGTCTCGACCCCTGTCAACCCTTCGTCAGGCCCGGAGGGGGCCCTTGGGCATCAGCTCGGGCTGAAGATGAAGGGGTAGCTGACGATGACGATGCCGCCGCCCTTGGGCTCGGGGAACTTGAAGCGCATGAAGCGACCGTTGATGCAGCTCTCGACCGCCGGGCTGCCCATCGTGGTGGCCTTCGTAGAGGCCGATGAGACGGTGCCGTCCTTGGCGATGACGAACTTCACGACGATCTTTCCGCCGAGGTTCGGGTTCTTGGTGAGTTCGCGCTGGTAGCAGTAGCGGATCTGGTTCATGTTCCGCTTGATGACGGCGTCGATGAGGCTCTTGTCCAGGGCACCGAGGATGATGGGGTCACCACCGATGCGGCCGATGCCGCCCTCGCCCTTGGCACCGAAGTTGCCTCCGCCGCTGCCGTATCCGGAGGCGCCTGAGCCGCGTCCCTTCGTGCCGAGTCCACCGAGACCTTCAGCCGTCCCACCGCCGCCGAGGCCGGAGCCGCGGGAGCCGAGGCCGCCGGAGCCGATCTGCACGCCCTTGGCGCCGATGAGGCCACCGATCCCGCCCGTGATGTCGGAGTTGAGCCCGGAGGATCCGAACACACCGTCGAGCTCCGCACCGTCGCGCATTGCTCCGAGAACGCCTGCGTTCTCAGCGATCTCCTTGTCGATCTGACGCTTGTTCATTTCGACCTTGTTGCCCTTGGCCTTGTCCATCTTGGCGTCTTTCTTGCCGACCTTGCCCTCTTCGCGCTTTGCCTTGGCGCCTTCACCCGCGTCCGGGTTGCCGGTGGGCTTGTTCTTCTCCTTGTGCTTCTCGATCTCCGGCTGCTGGAGCAGGAGCTCGACGAAGCGATCCGGGATCTCGTTCAGCTCGTGGGCGGGCCGCGGCGGCATCGTGTAGACCCAGATGCCGGCGAGGATGCCGAGGAAGATCATGAAGGAGAGGACCCCCAAGAATGGGTAGTCCAGGTTCTCCGTGATCGCGGCGATTACGCGCCTGCCCGGGCTGACGAGCTGGGCGAAGAAGATGACGTGGCCGAGGTCCACCACCACGCGGGTGTTGGCGTCGATGTCGATCTTGTAGAGACCGTTGCCGGCGGCGCTGGCCTTTCCAGACTCGATCATCTCCTGGATCGTGTGGCGCTCTTCGCCGATGTCGACGAAGCCGCCCCAGCTGTCCTGGATGTTCATCACCCAGGTGCCGCCCTCCCAGGTGAAGAGTCCGAAGTCCTCGTGGGGGATGTTGTCGGTGGGAACGTAGAAGTCGTTCTTCCACTCCGGCTCGGCCTCCGACAGCATGGGACCGAAGCACGGGGCGATCTTCGCGAAGGCGGGCGGGACCCAGGCGATCGGGACGCCCATGTAGCGCCAGCGGTGGCCTGTGCTGGTGCCCACGGTCACGGGCTTGCCGCCCTTGCCGTAGTGCTTGATGTCCATGACCACGTCGCCCCAGATCTCCGCGACCTCGAGGACGGGCTGCTTGGTCCGGTCGACCCCCAGGTCGGACTGGGCGGTCCCCGAGCGCATGATGAAGGCCATCACGTCTTCTGTGGGCTCGGCGCTCTCGGGCGCGTCCTCGTCACCGGCGTCCGCCTCGGCCTCGTCCTTCGACTTCAGCGCGAAGAAGGACGCACCGGTGGCGTCGGTGACCTCTGTGGAGGCCTCTTCGCCCTCCGGCGGGCGGACCATCTGGGTGGCCTCCTCGTCGGAGAAGTCGTTGGCCGCGAAGCCGACGGAGATGCGGATGTCGCCGATCTCGATCGTGTCGCCATCGGACAGGGTCGCGTTGACGACCTGTTCGCCGTTGACCTTGGTTCCCTCGCCGACGAGGTCGAGGAGCTGGACGGTGCCGTCCTCGTTCAGGTTGACGACGGCCTGCAGGTCCTGGAGGGCCTCGTCCTCGACGCGAAGCATCGCGGCGGGGCCCTTGCCGATGGTGATGCTCTCGGCGGAGAGATCCTCGCGGAAGAGGAAGACGTTGCCGCGGTAGACCTCGAAGGTCAGGACAGGGGTGTCCGACATGGATTCCCTCGGTCGCGCCCGGTCGGACGCGTGCGGTGGGTGAGAAAAAGGGAGAGAGAGTTCGGGCTACTTGACCAGGTTCACCGACTCGTCCATCTCCTCGTTGAAATCGGTCCGGAGCTTGATGAGCGGGTTGAAGTTCGCCCGCTTCCGGTCGAGGAGGAGTGCACCCTGCGGCTTCACGAGCTCACCTGCGACCTCGACGCCCTCGAAGTCGATCTCGGTCCGCTTCTTGTAGACGATCCTGGCTTCTTCGTCCTGCGCCATCGCGGGCGCAGCAAAAGCGGTGAACGCGACGGACAGCGCCAACGTGTAGCGGATGAGCTTCATGGAGTCCTCGGTGTGCGGTCTGGCTGGTCACTATGGCGATGGTGTTTCGCGCGAGAGGAGCTTTACACCCCTTTGGCCGAAGATTGTGCGCCAGATCGAGCTCGGCCGTTGTCAGCGTACGGTCAATCCGCCCTGGAGGCGGGTTTTCGGCCGATCAGGGCGGGTGATGCAGACGCATGCAAGCCTCCGGGAGCTGCCGGTGTCGACATGCTCCGGAGGCCTGGGTTCCCGCTCAGATGTCAAGACCGCGTCGTCGCGATCGCCCGGTCTACTCGGGAGCGGGCTCTTCCGCGGGCGCCTCGGCAGGGGCGTCGTCTGCCGGTGCCTCTTCGCCGCCAGCCTCTGGAGCCTCGTCACCGCCTTCCTCGGGAGCGGGGGCGTCGCCCTCTGGAGCCGTCCCGTCCGGTTCGACGGCGCCGCCCTCTGGGGTGGGCTCGGGAGCGGGCGCTTCCGCGCACATCGGGATGAAGTCGTCGAGCATGGGCTCGTAGGACTCCAGGAAGGTGATCATGTCACCGGCCAATTGGAAGTCCTCTGCGTCGACCACCATCTGGCCCTGCTCTGCGATCATCGCGAAGTCCTCGAGCATGCCCATCTCGGCCACCGCCGGGCAGTTCGCCTGGTCGAGCTTCTTGTTGAACGAGGCCACGCGCCCCTTGAGCTCCTCGAGCTGGGCCTTCTGGCGCTTCTCACGCTCCTCGGCTTCGATACGCTTGCGCTCGGCCTCGGCGACGCGTTCCTGCTCCAGCCGCTCCGACTCGGCGATGCGATCGATGCGAGCGAAGACGTCGTGGTTGGGGCCGATGCTGCCCTGGTTCAGATCGACATAGGCCTGCAGCACCTTCTTGGCCTTCTTGAAGTCCTTCGTGTACTTCTCGTGGAGCGTCGAGGCGTTGAAGTAGGCGACCTCGTTGCTCGGGTCCATCTCCAGGATGCGGTCGTAGGTCGCGCTCGCCTGGTCGAACTGCTTCAGGCCGCGCTGGGCCACGGCGAGACCGAGCAGGCCATCGACGTTCTCCGGCGCCGCCGTCTGGACCTGGGAGAAGCAGTCATGGGCTTGCTGGTAGTCGCCGCTGTCGAGCGCCACGTAGCCGAGGTTCAGGTTGGCCTCGACGTTGTCCGGATCGATCTTGATCGCGGTCTTGAAGGCGTCGATCGCCGCCGGCAGGTCCTCCTGCTGGAGGTAGGTGACGCCCATGTTGTTGTAGATGCCGGGGTCGCCGTCCTGCAGCGTCTTGGCTTTCTCCGCGCAGAGCTGGCTCATGCCGTACTCGCCCTTGGCGAAGTAGGTCCGCGACAGGTTCCGGTACGCGGCGACGTTGTCCGGCTTCTTCTGCAGGATCTTCTGGGCCTCTGTGATCGCCTCGTCGTAGCTGCCAGACAGCGTCAGCGTGTTGACCAGGCTGTTGTGCATGTCCAGGTCGTCTGGCTTGGCGGAGAGGTAGCTGCGGTAGATCTCGATGGCCTCGGCGTGCCGCTCCGCCGATGCGAGGGCGTTGGCGAGGTTCGTCAGGGCCGCGGTGTAGCCGCTGTCGGCCTCCAGGGCCTTGCGGTAGTGGCGCTCGGCCCGGTCGGGCTGACCGAGGCGCTCCGACGCCCAGCCGGCGTTGAACTCCGCTCGGGCTCCGCCGCCGAGGGCGATCGCCTTGTCGAAGTCGTCGTACGCCGCCTGGTAGTCGACGATGCCGGTCTTGGAGTCCGGCGTCTTCATCGTGGTGACGCCGCGGTCGAAGAAGTAGGCCGGGTCAGTGATGGTGGACTCGTCCACTTCCGGGGTCTTGTCAGGACCGCAAGCGGTCGTGGCGAATCCCACGGACAGCGCGAGACCCAACAAGAGGAAGGAGCGCAGTCCGGTACGCGCGGATGGCAGATTGGTCATGATTCCGTTCCTTGGCGCCTAGAGGTTCTCTTCGAAGCTGGCGGTGGTCGTCGATGCCGAGGTGTATGTGGGCTCCAGCACCGTCTCCTCGAGACCCGGGAAGTCGTCGGGACGGAGCTCGCCGAGGCGTCGCGTGGCGAAGGCCAGCTGGTCGTTGTAGAGGTTGAGGTCGTAGGACTTGTCCAGCGCGGCCTGGTAGGCGGCGACGGCCTTTTCTGTCTGTGGGAAGACCTTGTCCTCGAGGTTCATCCTGTAGAACTCGATCTGGTCCTCTGTCAGGTAGGACGGGATGTGTGAGTTCTCCAGGCTCTCGCCCATGTTCTCGTAGGCTCGCCCGAGCTGCACCAGCGATGCCAGGCCCCACTCGCCGGCTCCGGTGTTGATGATCTCGGAGTAGGTGGCCTCGACCTCCTGGAGGGACTTGGCCTTGGCGACCAGGTTGTCGCCGAGGACCTTGTCCTCCTTCTTGCGGCTGACCTTGCCCGTCGGGCCGTCGATGCCCCGGGTCACGTAGGCGTCGTAGGTGTCCTGGGCCTGCTTGAACATGATCTCGGCGGCGAACTCGACGCCGAGGGTCATCTCTGCGCCCTCTTCCTTGGCCGTGACGAACCACTCGACGGTCTCGACGTAGTGCTTCTCGGCCTTCGAGCGCTGCCCGATCTCCTCCAGGCACAGGCCGTAGTGGAGCCGCGCGAACATGAGCTGGTCGGCGGTCACACCCTCCGGGTCCTTCTTGTTGAAGAAGGTCAGGTACACCTTCGCTGCCTGGTCGTACTTCTTGTTCTCCTCGTAGATCTTCGCGACCTCGAGGGTGATGTCCTGGATGTTGTCCTTGTCCGGGTAGGCGGCCATGTAGAGCTTGTAGTTCTTGATGGCGGCTTCCCAATCACCCATCGCCTTGCGGAACAGGGCGGCGGAGAAGATCGAGTCCGCAGCGTTGACGTGCTCCTTGTCGAGGCTGAAGAGCTTCTCGTACCAGCCGGCGGCCTCCTGGAAGTTGGCCATCGACTCGTAGTCGTAGGCCAGCGAGGCGACCTGGTCGTTGAAGAACTTGGACTTGGGGAAGTTCTCGATGAGCACGATGCGGTTCTGCATCGCCTTGCCGCGCTGGTCGGTGTTGTGGAAGTAGACCGTCGCGTTGTTCAGCGCGAGGTCCGCGACATCCGAGGAGGGGAACTCCGCGTAGAACGCGACGTACTGGTCAGCGGCCCAGCCCTCGTCCTTCTTCTCTGCGAAGGTGACCTCGATGAGCTTGAAGGAGGCCCGCTCGTAGATGCTGTAGACCTCCTTCTTGAAGGCCTTGTTGCCCAGGCTGTCCTGGTCGTAGAAGGCCTTGGAGACCTCCTTGAGGTTCTGCCAGTCCTCGACGAGGGTGAAGGAGTCGAGGATCAGGTTCGCCGCCAGCATCGCCTCCTTCGAGCCCGGGTCCATGCCGATGACGACGCGGAAGCGGTCCGAGGCCTCCTTGAACTGGTTCTTGTTGTAGAGGAGGTAGGCCGACTTGTAGATGATGTTCTTGGTCTTCTTGCTGTCCGGGAAGAGCTTGGAGTACTGGTCGAGCGCGTCGAGCTCCTTGCGTTCCCACTCGGACATCTGGATGGGGTCGGTCTTGTTGCCCTTGCCCGCCGTCAGGATCTTGCCTTCCTTCTTCTCCCTCTTGACCATCTCCTCGGCGGCGAAGATCGCCGACTCGGCGCAGAACTCCGAGTGCTTGCCCTTGAGATCGAGGCTCACGACCTTCATGTACTGGACGTAGGCCTCGTCGTACCTCTTGATCTTGTAGAGCAGCTCTCCGAAGGCGTAGCGCATCTCGTAGCTGTGCTTGGAGTCCGGGAACTCCTGGAGGTAGACGCTGTAGGCCTTGTACGCGAGCGCGTAGGTCTCCTTGGCTGACTTGCCGGTGCCGAGCTTCTTGGCCTCTGTGTGGTAGTTGATGGCCACCGTCCGGAGGTTGCGCTCGATGTAGTTCTGGGCGTCCTGGACCGCGTCCTGGTCGGAGGCGTTGGTCCGGGCCCAGGCGCTGTTCTTTCCGTAGGTCTTCAGCAGGCGGTCGATCTCGGTGAGGGTCTCCTTCTTGCGGCCGATCTTCGTGTAGGCCTGGATGATCTCGTTCTGGTACTCGGGGGCGTCCGGGCTGTTGGGGTCCTCTGCGATGAGGCGCCGGTAGGTCTGGATGCACTGCTCGAACTTGCCCTGCTCGAAGTAGGTCGAGGCGAGTCGCTTGAGCATGGCCCGGATGAGGTCCTTCTTGCCTAGCTTGTTGAAGTAGGCGTAGGCCTCGTCCATCTCGCCGGCGTCGGCGAAGAAGCGGACGAGGTCCTTGAGCGCCTCGTCCTGGAGCTGGATGTGGCCCTTCTTGCTCGCTCCCTGCTGCTGGGCGGCCATGGAGTAGGCGACGACCGACTTCATCGTGTCGATGGCCTTTCCGTATTCCCCGACGTTGTAGTAGCACCAAGCCAGCTTGTAGAGCGCGAAGCTGTACTTGGGGCTGTCGCGGTAGGCGGAGGCCTTCTGGTAGGCCAACAGGGCCTTGTAGGCGTTGTTGTTGTCGAAGTAGTACTCGCCGATCTGGACGTAGGCGTCCGCGACGTAGCCGCTCTCCGGGTAGGTCTTCACCAGGCGGGTGAACTCCTTGAGGGCATCCTTGCGCTGGCCCGTGTCCTGCAACGCGGAGGCCAGGTAGAAGGTGGCTTCGTCGGCCCGAGCGAAGGTCGGGTAGTTCTGGAGGATCTGGCGGTAGAGCTTGATGCTCTTGTCCTGCCACTTCTTCGACTCGACGTTGTCCGGCGACATCGTCTTGCTGTCGCACTTCGGGTCGTTGAAGCAGGCGTCGAACTTCTTCTCGTAGGCCTGCATCTCCGAGAGGTAGTGGTCGCGGCCTTCCTGGAAGTAGAGGTCCGCGAGGCGGAGCATCATCTCGGCCTTCTGCTCCCCTTGCATGGTGCCGCGGGACAGCAGCTCCTTGGCGAAGTCCATCTCCTCGTGGCGCTTCTGGCGCGCCATCTGGCGGTACTCCTCCGAGAGGTTGGCGAGATCGTCGACGTCGTCGGCCTTGAGGACCCGTCGCTCTTCCTTCTGCTCCCGGTCCTGGGCGTAGGCGTCGCCAGAGAACAGAGCGCCCGCCGAAAAAGCGAGGGCGAGGGGAACGGCCAGGATGCGGAGGCTGCTGGTCATCGTTGTCCTTCCGTCAGCAAAGGCCGCACGCGTGTGCGTGGGGCCTTCGTGAAGTGGTCCCGGTTGGTGCTGCCCGGGAGGTTCGTCCCCCTCAGGGGGGGCCGAGGGGGGTGAAGCCGTCCCCCCTCAGGGGGGACCGAGGGGGGTGAGAAAAAGAGCGTGTCAGTTGCAGGAGCCCTGCTCGGTATAGATGTAGTAACCGAGTTCGTCTTCCCAGAATTCCCCGTTGAAGGGCCAGTAGATGAAGTCCACCGATGTCGCGAAGTCGATCAGGGACTCGCTCTGGGTGTCGACGAGATCCAGGTTGGTCATCTTGTAGTCGTAGTCCACCCGCTGCGCCGAGATGACCTCGAAGCGGATGATCTCGGACTGGGTGAGCAGGTCACCGAGGTAGTTCGCCATGCGCGCCATCTCGGAGAGCAGGACCAGTCCGGCCCGCTTCTTGTAGCGGCGGCGGTCGTTCTCCAGGATGCGCTTGAGGTGGGTGCCGACCGTGTCCCTCCAGAGCGACTTCTGAGCCTCGATGTTGCGCTCTTCCTCGTCCATCATGTGGAGGTGCCGGACGAGGGAGTAGAGGTCCTGGTTCTGCAGGAACTTCTTGAACATCGACTTCGGGAGCACGGTCTCGCGACGCACGCCTTCGAAGTAGGCCTCGTAGGCCTGGTCGGCGAGCTGCTTGCCCTCGCTGGTGGAGTACTGCTTGACGAAGTCCTTCAGCTCCTGGTGCATCGGGCGGACCGCCGCCTCGAAGGCCAGCAACTCGCGCTCCACCTGGCCGTATTCGCAGAGGTTGAAGAAGGTCAGGGCCCGGAGGATGGTGGCCTCTGGGATGAACTCGTCCTCGTTGAAGAAGGGCGAGCGCACGGTCAGGACCTGGCCGAGGGTCCGGTTCAGCTGGTTCTGCATGAAGGAGGACCAGGCCGACTCGAAGAGCGCCTCGGCCCAGTAGTCGGAGTCCCGAGGGATGAGCTCGTAGTACTTGCTGGCCTCGTCGAAGCGCTGGATGGAGTAGTAGATGCGCGCGACGTTCAGGAGTGACAGGTCGGCGAGGTGCCCGACCTCCTCCAGCTCCCGGGTGCTGTAGATGTCGACGCTGTCGGAGTCCCGGTAGACGTCGCGGAAGGACTTCACGGCGCTCTTGAGCCGCCCCTGGCGGTTGTAGATGACACCCTCGAAGTACTTGGACTTCAGGTAGACATCCGACTTCGTGGAGATCTGGCCGAAGTAGCGGCGTGCCTCCGAGAGCTCGTCCTTGTCATAGAGGCGCACGCCCATCAGGTAGTAGAGGTAGTTCTTGGCCTGGCGGGGGTACTGCTCGGGCGGGATCTTCGGGACCACCCGCATCAGCTCGCTGTCGTCTCCGGTGTAGCGGGCGATCTGGACGACCTTCGGCAGGGCGTGCTTGAAGTAGGGGTTCGCCGGCCCCTTCTTCACGACCTGCATGAAGTAGTACTGCGAGGAGTGGTACATGTTCAGGTCGAACAAGGCGCGCGCGAGGTAGTAGTGCATGCGCGCTTCCTGGTCGGGGCAGGTGCCCTCCTCGAGCAGGTCGAAGAGCATCTTGCTGGCGCCCAGGGGCTTGTTGGCCTTGAAGGCCTGCACCGCGTCGTCGACCATGCGACCGCACTGGGTCGTGTCTCGGGACTCGCCCTCCTCCGGGAGCTCGTCGTAGCCACCGCGACGCTTCTTGGAGCTGCGTTCGTCGATGCGCTCCGTGTCGTCGTAGGTGTCCTTCGGGCGCTGCTTCTGGACCTCGAGATCCTCTCGGGTGTCGGTCGACTCGGGCTTCGCCGCGGCCGCGGACATCTTCTTCGCTGTCTTTACGACGTCCTCTGGCGCGCCCTCGTTGATCAGGCAGCGGATCTCCTCGTTGGTGAACTGCTCGCCCGAGTCGTCCATCGTCTGGACGACGATGGACGTGGGTACGTTGACGTTCACCATGTTCATGATCTCGTCGCAGCCAAGCGCCCAGGCGTCGCTGCTGGAGAACAAGGCGGCTCCGAGAGCCAGGGCACCGAAGAGTCTGCTGGTCTTCATGGTCGCCTACTGCATTCCGGGGAAGAAGAAGCTCACGCCGCCGGAGAGGATGAAGTTGTTCTTCATCTCCAGCGTCGTCGAGTTGACCGTCTCGATGTAGACGAGCGAGCGCCCATCGACCCGAACGGCCACGAACTCGTTGAACACCACCCGGGCACCACCACCGAAGTTGGTGGTCGGGTGGATCTGCACCTCGGTCTCGAGGGCGATCGGGTCGTCCTCTGCCTGGAGTGCGTTCAAGTCGTCGTTCGTGCGGGTGATGCCCATGCCGAAGGCGCCATAGACATCGAAGTTGATGATGTTGTTCCCGCGAAGGGCGACCTTGCCGTAGATAGGCGAGAACTGGAAGGTCATGTTCGAGATCAGCATGAGCTTGCTGATGTCGGGGGAGACGTGGTTCTCGTCGACGAGCTGCTTGGTCAGCGGCTTCCAGTCAGCCTCTCCGAGGTCCGGGCTGTAGGCGATCTCGGCCTCGATCGCGAAGATCTCGGTGACGTGGTAGCCGAGGCGGCCGCCCGCGATGTAGCGGTTGAGGAAGGGATCGTTGGTCACGAAGGCGACCATCGGCATGCCTTCGAAGCGGCCCAGCTTCAGGAAGTTCTTGCGCTGGAGGGTCTTGATGACCCGGCGCTGCTGCCTGTACCGCTCCTCGAGGATCTGCTCGTCCTTGACGCCGACGCGGTCGTCGATGTCGCCGGAGCGCAGATCTTCCTGCTCGGATTTGACGCTCTCCTCTTCGTCGCCGCCGAGGATGTCGTCGAGATCGTCGTCGTCGTCCTCGACAAGGCCGTCGAGGAGCGCGCTGTCGTCGAAGTCGTCCTGGGCGAGGGCGTCGCCGCCGAAGGCGCCACCCGAAAAGAGGGCAGCCACGGTCGCGATGATGCGCATGCTCGGTCTCCGCATCTAGAAGTCCGACATCCGCGCGGGCATCTTCGGGAAGTACATGGAGATTCCAGCGGTTGCGATGAAGATGTTGTAAAGGCGGCCGTCGCTCTCTGGCAGGTCCGGGTCGTACTGGGGCTTGAGGTCCCAGTAGATGTAGGAGCGCGCGTCGAGCTTGATGGCCAGCGTCTGCGTGAGGAAGAAGTCGGCGCCCAGGGCCAGGTTGACCGGGACCCGAGGCTTGAGCTGCTGTCTCTCGAGCGTGACGGGGGGGTCCACGTTGCTGGCCGCCTTCTCGTTGTCGTAGACGGCGTAGTACTTCTGGATGCCGAGGTAGCCGATGCCGAAGCTGCCGTAGATGTCGAAGTTCAGCACCGTCTCGCCGACCAGGTTGATCTTGCCGTAGACCGGGATCCAGTTGGCCGAGAAGGTGGCCCCGAAGACCATCTTGTCCAGCGGCTGCTGAAACTCGACGTTCGCCTCGCCGTTGTGGGCGATCGTGACCAGCGTGTTCGTCAGGCCCTTGAGATCGTTGCTGCCGAGATCAGGGGCGTAGAAGAACTGCCCGCCGACCGCGAGGGTCTCGCTCAGGTGGTAGGCCATCAGGATGCCGCCGAGGCGTCGCTTGACCATCGGGTTGTTCGGGACCGCTCCGATGACGGGCGCGATCTCGAAGCGGCTGGACTTCAAGAAGAAGCGGTTCTGGACGACGTCCTTGGTGTGGACCTCGCCCTGAACCTCCTTCAGGGCGTCCTCGGCGGGATTTGCGTGAGCGGCCTCGGAGGCAAAGATGCCTGCGACGAGGGCCGTCCCGAGGACCCCGGCTCCAACGCTGCGAGCCAGGGTGCGCATGTGATTCATCAGGGACTTCTCCAGCGTTTCGAGCATGCACTTCGGGCAAGGGGGCACCCGAGAGCCGAGGGAAGATAGCACGCACTTCCTACTCGGGCTCAGACCGCCTGTCATGCACTTGTCAAGCGCTTTTGCGGGCCTCTCGGCGCACTGCGACATGGGGTTCTCGGGCGGCACCGCCCCCCTCTGTGTCGCGGCCCCCGGAACCCTTCGCTATCGGAAGCTGAGATTCAGCTCCAACCAGCCCATTCCCCCCCGACGATCGCGAACGACGATCCAAAGGGTACCGGTCTCGGAGGCCGGATCTTCGGGCGCGGTGTACTCGAAGTTCAGGTGCGGGTGGAGCTTCCAGAACTGGTCGAAGGTGCCCACTGTGGCGTAGAGGCTGATGTAGGGCTCCTCGACGCGCTCCTCGTCCTCGCCGTCGGAGTTCCGGAAGGTGTAGGCCTGGACCGCGTCGTCCGCGAGCACGGCCTCGAGCTCGTAGGTCTGCCCCGGGCTCAGCACCAGGGTGTCGTTCTTCTCCAGCACGATCCCGGCCTCGCCCAGGACGTGCTCGATGGCCGGGTTGTCGTTCGGCGTGGGGGCCAGGCTGACCGGGACCCGCTTGTAGCCGGACTCCCCCAGGGTCGCGAGCTCCGCGCCCTCGACCTCGCCCGCGGCGATGGCCTCGAGGTCGACCCCGTTGGGCACCGCCTGGATCTGCACGAGGTAGTTCATGCCCTCGAGCCTCTCCTCTTCGGAGAGGCCATCGAGGAGATCGGCCGGCACGTCGAAGGTCGGGATCCCGCCCCCGGGGGCGACGACTCCGATCAGCTGGGGCTCGTCACAGCCGAAGTCGCTGCTGTCCTCGAGCAGGCAGCCGAACCAGATCAGCGACTGGATGCCGACGTCGGGATCCACCGCCAGGGCGCGCAGCCGGACGGTGTCTCCGGGCTGGGCTTCCGCGGGGGTCGCCCGGACCGCGAGGATCCGGGTCCGGTCGACGGTCGAGGGCTGTGAGAGGTCGTTGAGCACACAGGCGAGCATCAGAGGCAGCATCAGAGGTAGCCCTCGATCTCGATGCCCGGTGAGGGGATGAAGGGGAGGCTGCCCACGTAGACCGACTCGGTGTAGTCGTAGTTGAAGAGGAGGAACTCGGGGTTGTCGCCCTTGTAGACGTTCAGCAGGTCCAGGTAGAGGTTCATCCTCCAGGTCTTGAACGTCAGGCCCTTCTGGATGCGGGCGTCGACGGCATAGTAGGGCGGCATCCGCGCCGAGTTCCGCGGTCCTGTCGAGTAGGGCACCCAGTAGTCCAGATCGCCGTCCCAGATGGCCCCGTCGTAGGGGGTGTAGGGCCGGCCGGTGGTGTACTGGAACTTGGCGGACAGCTCCACCTCCCAGGGCAGCTCGTAGGCCCCCAGCGCGGTGAAGATGTGCGTCTGGTCGAAGTCGAAGAGGTAGGTGTCCTCGTCCTCGTAGTCCTTTCGCTCGCTGACGCTGTAGGTGTAGCTGAGCCAGCCGAAGAAGTTGCCCACGGGGTCCTTCCGGATCATCATCTCTCCGCCGCGGATCGAGCCGGTGCCGAGGTTGGCGTAGGCGTTGTCGTTTACGCCCTCCCACTCCGGGTTGAAGACGATGAGGCTCCAGAGGTCCTTGTAGAAGACCTCGCCGTCGACGTGGAGCCCGGGCACCACCTCGACCTCGAAGCCCGCGGTCGTGGCCCAGCTCTTCTCTACGTGCATCTCGTAGTCGCCCTCCGACTGGTAGCTCTCGGTGGCTTGGGGCGGCTGGGTGTAGATGCCGGTGGAGGCCTTGATGTAGGCCCGATCGAGCAGGCGGATCCTGGTCGCGATGCGTGGATCCCAGCCGGTCGTCGTGTACTGGCCGGGCACGTTCACGTAGGAGAAGCGGATGCCGGGCTGGACGTAGAGCCGGTCGAGGTCCTTCAGCGGCCTGAGGTGCAGCTTGAGGAAGGGGTCCGGCCCCCAGACCGTGCCGCTGTCGCTGATCCCCCAGTCCTCGCGCTCGGCGAGGGGGTCGTACTCCCCGAAGCTGTCGGGTTCGATGGGGAGCTCGATCCGGAAGGTGTAGCCGCCGCCGATGTAGTCGACGCCTGGCACGACCTCGACGTGCTCGTTCACGGTCCAGGGCATCGTGGCCCGGAGCTCCCAGAGGTAGAGGTCCTGCTCCATCCGGAAGGTCTGGCCCACTCCGAACTCGCTGTAGTCCCAGCCGATCGCCGGCGAGACCTGGAGGTGCAGCTGGTCGTTGATCCGGTGGTCCACCGTGCCGATGACGCGGTGGGTGAAGTAGTGGATCGAGAGGTCCCCCTGGGCGTCCTGGTCGGGGCCCTGGGCGTAGTCGTCTGGCGTCGAAAGCAGGAGCTTGTCGTCGAGCCCCATCCAGAACAGCGTGACCTTGGTGTTCTGCAGGCCGGTGTAGGTGTAGCGGAGCTGGTAGTCCATCCAGCGGGGGCTCGTGACGAAGCGCGTGCCGGCCCGCTCCTGGATCGGCCGGATGATGTAGTCGATGTAGCTGCGTCGGGCGGAGACGCCGATGTGGTGGTCCTTGGTCGGCCCCAGTCTCGCCTCGAAGAGCCCGCCGGAGTCGAGCAGATCTGTGGACCAGGTGATGTGGGGCTGCTCGGGGGCCTCCTTCTTGGTCGTGACGTCGATGACTCCGCCCAGTGTCCGTCCGTACTGCACGCCGTAGCTGCCGGGGAGGTAGTCGACCGACTCGACCAGGTCGGGGTTGAGCACCGAGGCGAAACCGCCGAGGTGGTAGATGATCGGAATGCGGACGCCGTCGACGTAGACGCCGGTGTCCTCCGGGTTCGCCCCACGGATGATCAACAGGCCCGTGGAGAAGGGACTGCGAGCAGCGCCGGGCAGGTTCTGGATGATCCGGATGGGATCACCGAAGGTGCCCGGGATGCGACGGGCTTCGCTCATGGAGATGGTCCGCCGCGTGACCTCGTCCTTGTTCTTCCGGTAGACGCCGACGGCGGCGTCGGCGGCGTAGGACTCGTTCTTGACCCAGATCTCGGCGCTCGAGGCGTAGCCTTCGACGACCTCGACCGTGACCTCCTTGCTGGCCCAGCCCGGCCGGCTGACCAGGACGGTCTGGGCTCCCAGCGGCACACCCCGGAACTCGAAGCAGCCGTCCTCGTCGGTCTCCGTGGCCATGAACGTCCCGGCGATGGCCACGCTCATCTCTGGCAGCGGCCGGCGCGTGGCCATCTCGAGGACGCAGCCCTCTACGTTGACCGGGAGCTCCGCTGGCTCCTCCTCGACGGGCTCTTCCGGCACCGCGCCCTCGACCTCGCTCGCGTCCAGGACGAAGCCGTAGTCGAACTCCAGCGCGACGGCTGTGGGACCGTTGGTGTCCTCGGCTGGTATGAACGTCATCTGCTCGACGGCCTTCACGGCGGCCTCGTCGAAGCCGTGCCCGGCAGGGCGAAGGACCTCGACGTAGGTGACGACCCCGGTCTCGTCGATCTCGATCAGCAGGCCGACGACGCCCTCGAGCCCGGCCTCCTCGGCCTCGGCCGGGTAGGGGGCCTGGATGTAGATGTTGATCTCGGGGCCCTTGACGATCGGGGGGAGTTCTTCGGCCAGGGGATCCTCGGCGGGCTCCACGGGAGGCTCCTGGGCCAGCGCCAGGGTCATCGACAGCCAGAGCATCAGTCCAGGGCCTTGATGGTGCACTTCATGGGGATGTTGGTGACCGCGATCGGCTCGCCGTCACGGAGGCCGGGCTTCCACCTCGTGCTGCGCCACTTCGCGATGCACTCCTCGTCGATGCCGAATCCGACGGTCCCCTTCATCCGGACCGCGGTCACGCGCCCCTCCTCGTCGATGTCCACGTAGATGGTCCAGGTGCCCTCCAGCTCCGCGTCGATGGCGTCCTGGGGCACATCGAGCCTCGGGAGCGCGCGCACCTTGGGTTTCGTCGTGACGGAGGCGTAGGCAGCCTTCGCCCAGGTCGGGTCCTCATCCAGGCCCATCGTCTCGTCGGTGGCCTCTGTCGCCAGCGTCGTGCCCGCTCGCGCCGAGAGGCCCGTGCCGCTGCCCTTGGCGAAGCTGTTCGTGGACAGGCCCTGAACGACTCGGCGAGGCCGGATCTCCTCCGGCGGGGGGGGCGGCGGCGGCTCGACGGTCTCGGTGAAGTCGACCGGCTCTGGCTCTGGCTCTGGCTCGGGCTCTGGCTCCGGCTCGGGCTCTGGCTCGGGCTCGGCTTCGGGCTCTGGCTCCTGCTCGATGACCATCATCTCGACCCAGTCCTCGGCCGTGTCTCTCGAGACGTCGATGGACATCACCCCGTAGGCGGCGCCGGCGTGGAACAAGATGGCCATGGCAGCTGCCGGGACGGCGCCACTCCACCAGCTCGACCCGCGCTCGTAGGGGGAGCGCACTCAGTTCGTCATTGTTCGGCCGGCTTCCGCCGTCGCCGGGTCGATGTTGATGGCGAACTTGGCGACGCCCTCCTGCTTCACCACGTCGAGCAGCCACACCACCCGCCCGTGGGGCACGTCGGTGTCTGCGGCGATGAGGCAGGTGATCTCTTCGTCCTGGGCTTGGGCCTGGCGGATCGTGGCCCGCAGCGTGCCCTCGTCGATGGGCTCGCCGTCGAGGTGGAGCAGGCCGTCGCTGGTGAGCTGGAGGCCGAGGCTCGTGAGCTCGCTGGCGTCACCGGTGGCGGCCTCGGGCAGGGTCACCTTGATGCTGGGAGCGACGATGTAGGTCGCCGTCACCATGAAGATGATGAGGACGACGAGGATGATGTCGACCAGGGGCGTGATGTTGATGTCGACGATCGGGTCGTTGTCAGCGCCGCCGAGCTTCGCAGCCACTCATGCCCCCTTCTGCGCGAGCGCCACGGCCTCTGAGGGCTCGGCGTCGTTCGGAGTCGCCTTGAGTCGGGCGAGGACGAGGTGCGAGAGGCTCTCCACCCTGCTCATCAGCTCCTTGATCCGGCGCTGGAAGAAGTTGTAGAGCACGACCGCCGGGATCGCGACCATGAGACCGATGGCGGTGGCGACGAGCGCTTCGGAGATCCCGGCCATCACGGCCCCGGCGCCCTCCGGATCGAGCTGGGCCAGCTCGTTGAAGGCCGAGATGATGCCGAGCACCGTGCCGAACAGGCCGATGAAGGGGGCGTTGCTGCCGGTGGTCCCGAGGATGATGAGCCAGCGATCCAGCCGCATCTTCTCGAAGACCATCGTGCCGGCGATGGCCTCCTCTGCGGCGTCCGGCCCGTGCTTGGATGCCTCGATACCGGCGGCGAGGACCCGGGCTTCGGCCCCGTTCATGCCGTCGAGCTCGCGGCGGAAGTCCCCCGCGTCTCCCGCGGCCAGGTATTTCGTGATGGCTTCCTGGAGCTTCCCGCTGGGGGTCGTGTTCAGGACCAGGTAGATCCCGCGCTCGACGGCGACGGCCACGCAGAGCACGGAGAGGCCTACCAGGAGCCACAGCACCCAGCCTGCGCCGAGGAGGGCAAACGCCAGCATTCTTTCTTCGAGCGACACTCGGCGACTCCTCAGCTACTGCCCTTGCGGCGAATGTTACGGCACCAGGCGCGGGTGCGTGCCGCCGACCTTTGGACACTCTCGTCACGCCTCGCCGAAAGGGAAGTCCGCCCATCGAGCCCCCTTCCCCGGGTCAGGGCTCATTCACGAGGTCCAACGTATGGACCCACGACTCCGCTTCGCCAGGTTCCGATGCCGAACCAGGCCACGTTGCGGTACCCACGGGCACCGCCGATCGCCCAGTCGGTGCTGAGGGGCAGCTGCCTGCCGCCGAACCAGGGCAGGGCGAAGAGCTTCACCTCGAAGCCGGCCGGGGCTTCGTAGCCGGAGGCCAGGCCTTCGACCGAGAGCCCGGACTCCACCGCGCCGACGACGACGAGGTCGAGCGCCATGCGCGCGGGCAGGCCGAAGGCCGGGTCCTGGCCGATCCAGCCTCCTCCGATAGCGAGCTCCGGAGGCATCACGGCGAGGGATGGCGCGCCGTCGACCTCTTCGGACAGGGCGGCGTTCATGCGGCTGCGCCAGGCCACCGCCAGGCTCCAGCCGGCGGCGCACATCACGACGCCGGTCTCGAATCCGCGGCCCGAGTAGCGGGCGTCGAGCTCGGGCGTCCGAAGGTCGACGGCGGCTGTGCGGTAGCCGACACCGAAGACGACGTTGCCGTCGCTCCAGGACCAGGCGCCGACGGCGTGCCCTTCCTGGGCGCGGACGAGGCGCTGTTCGCGCGCGTAGCGGGTGGTGGAGTAGACGAGTCCGCCGGCGCCGTTGTTGACGACGAAGGTCCCGCCGAGGCTCAGGACCCCACCGGTCCAGGTCTCCTCGGGCAGCCCGAGGTCGCCTGCGCCGATGCCGGTCAGCTGGGAGAAGGTCGACAGGGTCATCGTCATCGTCCCGGTCACTCGAGCTCGGCTCTCGACCGGCCGCATCGCGGGGGCCGAGGGGTGGGCGAACACGCCCTTCGCACCCGTCGCCCAGGCCAGTCCAGCGCTGCCCATGCCGATGCTCTCGGCGGACACCAGCGGCACGCTCCTGGAGAGATCCAGCGCGGGGCTCTCTTGTGCCAGAGCCAGCGGTATCAGCGCGAGCACAGCGGCTTGACACCCCATCGGGTCCTGCTTACCTCAGCGGCCGTCTGGCGACGTAGCCAAGTGGTAAGGCAAAGGTTTGCAAAACCTTGTATCACCGGTTCGACTCCGGTCGTCGCCTCCTCACGCTTCGCTCTTCTCGTGCGCCCCATGCTGACGGTCGTGGTCCTAGCCAGGAACGAAGCGGACCGCATCACGGCTGCCGTGAGCAGCGGCCTCGAGGTCGGGCCAGTGCTGGTGCTGGACTCCGGCTCCACTGACGACACCGTCGCCCTCGCCAGGGCAGCGGGGGCCGAGGTCGTCCAGACCGACTGGCCGGGCTTCGTCGAGCAACGCAACCGGGCGCTCCAGCGCGTCGAGACCGAGTGGGTGCTCTTCCTCGACGCCGACGAGCGCCTCGAGGGCTTCGCCGCGCCCTCCGGAGAGCATGACGGCTACCGCCTCCGGCGAGCCAACTCCTGGCTCGGTCAGGCCGTCGGGTACGGGACCTTCGGGAGCGACCGACCGCTGCGCCTGGTCCGTCGAGCGCGAGCCCGCTGCGAGGGCCGGGGGGTCCACGAGGTCCTCGTCGTCGAGGGCTCCGTCGGCACCGCCGCTGGGGTGATCCGCCACGAGCCCTACCGCGATCTCGGAGAGCACCTCGCCACCATCGACCGGTACTCCCGGCTCTTCGCGGAGTCCTCCGAGCGACGGGCTGGCTGGTGGGACGTCGTGCTCCGCCCCCCTCTACATTTCGTGAAGGCCTATCTACTGAAGCTCGGCTTTCTCGATGGGGTGGTCGGTCTGCAGCTCGCGTGGCTCGGGTCGATGCACGTGGCGCTCAAGTGGGGGCGGTTGTACGCCAGAAGGCAATGAACGTCGCCCTCGTCCATCGCCGCTTCACGACACAGGGCGGCACCGAGCGCTTCCTGGTCGGGTTGGCACGGTACCTGCTCGATGAGGGCCACATGGTCCACGTCTACTGCAACCGCGTCGACACCCCAGAGCCCCGGATCCACTTCCACCACCTGCCCATGCTGCGGCCGGCGAAGGTGCTCAGTCTCTGGCGCAGCGCCGGCGGCGTCGCCCTCGCGGACCACGACGTCGTGCTCGGGCTCGGGCGACACACCCCTCACGACGTCTACCGAGCCGGCGGAGGTGCGCACGCGGCCTACCTCGAGGCCTGCCGTCCCAACTGGCGATGGAACCCGGCGGCTCGCCTGGAGGTCAGACTCGACAGGGCCGCGGTGCGCTCCGCGAAGGCCGTCATCACCCCCTCGCGGCGCGCTGGAGAGGACCTCGTCGAGCACTATGGACTGCCTCCGGATCGCCTGCGCGTGATCCACAACGGCGTCGACACCGAGCGCTTCCAGCCCCGGGCCTGGCGGCGGGAGGGCAGGCCGCGCCTGGTCTTCCTCGGCACCGGCTTCGCTCGCAAGGGGCTCGCCGAGGCCGTCGAGGTGGCCACGCGCCTCGGGGCCACCCTGGACGTCATCGGCACCGACGTCCGGCTGGAGTCCTGGCGCCGGAACCGTCCAGGGGTGCACTTCCACGGCGCCGTCGAGGCCGTCGAGGAGCTCCTGCCCCAGTTCGACGCGATGCTCCTGCCCACCCGCTACGAGCCTTACGGGAACGCCTGCCTGGAGGCGATGGCCTGCGGTGTGCCCCCCGTGACCACCTCGGTGAACGGGGCCTCTGAGGTGTTCCCCGACGGGCGGCTCGTCGCCGACGACATCGAGGGCCTCGCGGAGTCGGTGCGCCATGTCCTGGACTCTGGACAGACCTTGCGCGACCGCTGCCGGGACCGGGCGCTGGACCTCCCGCGTGACCGGGCCTACAAGGCGGTGATGAACGTGCTGATGGATGCTCGGCGATGAGGCGGATCCTGTCTCGTGTCCTGGCCGCGGGTGTGGTCCTCGCGCTGTTGTCCTCGGTCGCTGCGGTCTTCGGCTACGACCGCTACGTCGTCGAAGACCCCGGCGAGCACCTGGAGGAGGCCTACATCCGGGCCCTGATCACCCAGGAGTCCCCTGTCTACTACCGGGACGGGCGCACCCGCCTGGGGGTCTTCTTCGCCGAGGAGCACCGTCACTACGTCGAGTACGAGGACATCCCGAAGGACTGGACCAACGCCATCGTCTCGGCCGAGGACCAGCGCTACTGGACGCACCCGGGTGTCGACAGCGTCGGGCTCGCGCGCGCCATGATCCAGAACGTCAAGGCGGGACGGGTGGTCTCCGGCGGCTCCACGCTGACGATGCAGACCTCTGAGAACCTCTTCCACCCGGGCACCTACGATCTCAACGGCAAGCTCTTCGAGGTGCTCGACACCCTCCGGCTGGAGGCCCACTACTCCAAGGAGGACATCCTCGAGTTCTACGCGAACCAGTTCCATGTCTATGGAAACGGGCGGGGGCTGGGCATCGCCGCGCGCTACTTCTTCGACAAGGACGTCTCCGAGCTGAGCCTGCACGAGTGCGCTTTTTTGGCCGGCCTCGTCAAGATCCCCGGGCGCTACAACCCCTTCATCGGGAAGACCGACGAGGACCGCCAGACGGCCAGGGACCGCGCCCAGGAGCGGACAAACTACGTGCTCGGGCGCATGGTCATCGACGGCCACGTCGACGCGAAGGTGGCCGAGGAGCTCTACGACGAGCCGCTGCCCTTCAAGCGCGGCACCTTCCGCTACGACTCCTCGATCCTCATGGACGAGGTGGAGCGGCAGCTCGAGCAGGAGCCCTTCCCCTCGTTGCTGGCCAGCGCCGGCATCGACAACCCGGCGACCTCGGGCATCCAGGTGGTGACCACCCTCGACGTGGCGGCCCAGCGCGGGGCCACCTACGGCCTCTGGCATCACCTCTCGGAGGCCGGCCCGGCGATGGAGGACCTCGAGCCCACTGCCTTCATCCACGGCGCGGAGCACGCCCCGAAGCCAGATCCCAACGACGTGCCAGGGGCCCGCGAGTTCCGCTACGCCGTGGTCGGCGCTCACGGTGACGAGGGCTACGAGCTGGACCTCGGAGGGCATCCCGGGCGGCTGGACGATGTCGGCTTCGAGCGCGCGGTCAAGCTCCTCGCCGTCGCCCAGCAGTCGAACCGCTACCCCATCGTCAACGACGTCACCCGGGCGAAGGTCTCGGACGTGCTGACACAGGGGGCGGTGGTCTGGGTCAGCGTGCGCGAGGCGAAGGACGGCGTCTGGCTCTGCGATCTCGAGGTCCGACCAGAGCTCCAGGGCGCGGTCGTGGTGCTCGAGGACGGGCGCATTCGGGCGATGGTCGGCGGCAACGACAACCGCAACTTCAACCGGGCCTCGACGGCGCGGCGGCAGCTCGGATCGACCTGGAAGATCCTGATCTACGACGCCGCCTTCCAGCTGGGCTGGGCGCCGACGGACGCGCTGGACAACCGGCGGGCGGTCTTCCCCTTCACCAGCACCTGGTACTACCCGCGGCCGGACCACAAGAGCGAGGACTTCGTCTCCATCGGCTGGGCTGGCGTGCGCAGCGAGAACCTCGCCACCATCTGGCTGCTCTACCACCTCACCGACCGGCTCAACCCCGAGCAGGTCCGGCGGCTCGCCGAGCTCACGGGGCTGTCCCAGGCCGAGGGCGAGTCCCGTACGCAGTACATCGAGCGCATCAGGGACGACAACGGCGTGATCGCCACCCGGGACCGCATCGACGACGCGCTCTTCGGCGCAGTGAAGGAAGAGGTCATCGCGGATCTGGCCTTCACCGGCCATCCCGAGGACGCCGTCGAGCTGCGCTCGCTCCACTACGGCCGCGGCTTCGTGGCCGAGCGCGCCAAGCAGGCAGAGGCCGTGCGGCTCCGGGCCCTGGACCACAACTTCCTGCGGCTCGAGGCGATGGCAGAGGTCTGCCGCGAGCAGCACGAGATCCTCCGCTCTGCGAAGGGGCCGATCGATCCCTCGCTGGTGCCCGATCTGACGGTTCGGCCGACCGCTCGCGGCTTCCGCGTGAACTGCTTCACCTCCCCGGAGGGCTGGGCTCCGGCTGGCGAGGACCTCGTGCATCGCCTCGGAGCTCCGGGGTTGCCCCCGGTCATGGCGGACCCGCTGATCGACGGGTTGCTGCACGCCTCGACGCTGGAGGCGACTCGCGACGCCATGGCGCGAAAGGGGGAGCAGCTCGAGATCTACGAGCCCTACGACCCCGAGTTGCTCTACCTCCACCCGGACTTTCGCCTGATCCTGGGCCTGCGCTACGTCGCGGGACTCGCGCGCGAGATGGGCGTGCAGGAGGAGATCCCGCCCGTGTTGTCGATGCCGCTGGGTGCGATCGACGTCTCGCTCGTCGAGGCCGCCGGTGTGTACCAGGGCTTCCTGGCCGGAGAGGCATGGCGCTTCCCTGGCAAGGGCTTCGAGCCTGGCACGGTCCCCGGCACCCGCTCGACCTTCAAGGTGCCCGAGCAGGAGGTCCCCGCCTTGCTGATCGCGGAGATCCGTGACCGGGAGGGCAACGTGATCTACCGGGCCGATCCCAAGGCGGAGAGAGTCGCCGACGACATGGCCGGAGTCCTCACCGTCGACATCCTCCGCAATGTCGTGCAGTACGGCACGGGGCGGCGGGCCCTGTCCGTCGCCTCCGGCTTCCCCCTTGGAGGCAAGACGGGCACGACCAACGACTACAAGAACGCCGCCTTCGTCGGGCACGCGCCGAAGGCGAACCGGGACGACGAGATCCACCACGACCGCGCCTACACCGTGGCCGCCTACGTGGGCTACGACGACAACCGCAAGATGGTTCGGGGCAACATCAAGCTGCAGGGCGCCAGCGGAGCGCTGCCAGCCTGGATGGGCACCGTGCAAGCGCTCTACGATGCCGGTCTCATGGGAAACCCCGGCGAGCTCGTCGAGCCCGACCACACCTACAGGGCACCGGTCGTCGACCTCTCGGGGCTGCCCGGGAGCGCAGGCGAGGAGCGCAGCCTGCTCGTCTACGGGAGCGACGGGCCACAGCGGCGCTTCGCCCCCTTCGCAGAGCGGGCCGAGACCGTCGATGCAGAGGAGGAGGCCCCACCGGTGGACCTCGACATGCCGGATCCCTCCCGAAACGAAGACCCCTGGGATACGGGTAGTGCTGAAGTCCCCAGGTCGATCTGGGACCGGATCGAGCAGGAGGAGTGATGTTCCTGGTCGCGCTCGCCATCGGCTGCGTCGAGGTCAAGCCCTACGGCCCGGGCCCAGAGCCCATGGGCAAGCCCCCTGTCGCCGACAGCGGCGACACTGGAGACACCGGACCGGAGGTCGACTGGGCCGAGCTCGAGGAGCAGCTCGCCGAGCTGATGGAGGCCGAGACCGAGGCCGACACCTTGGAGAGGCTCAGCGCAGCCCACTCCCTCGCGGGTGACATGAAGCGGGGTGGCCCCCACCCGGCCACAGCCGTCGAGAGCTACCTCACGAGGCTGATAGAGGTCGAGTCCCGCGCCACCACGACGGAGCTCCCGGAGGGCATCGGCTTCACCATCGGCGAGGGCATCGTGGTCGAGGAGATCGTCGAGCCCCTGGACATCGAGAGCGCCCGCGCTTCCCTCGCCGCCGGGGACTACGCCGACGCCGTCGCCTCTCTGCGCTCCCACCGCGGCGAGGCCGAGGTGGACAGGCTCTGGCAGGAGGCCGTCGACGGCTTCGTCCACGTGGAGCGCGAGCGCGCCGGTGCGCTCTTCGTCAGCGCTCGCGACATGCCCGAAGGCGAGATCCGCGACTCGGCGGTGGAAGAGGTCGTGAGCATCCTCGAGGGACTGCTCAGGGACTACCCGGAGTCCTCTTACGTCGACGCGATCGAGCGCAACCTGGAGATGGCTCGCTCCGAGTGAGTCGACTGCGCAGGAGCAGCAAGCTCAACCAGAGCCCGCCGAGCGGTGCGGTCCCACAGCCTCCGGGTTCCTCTGGTGGCCTCTCCGGAGGCAGCGGCTTGGCCTGCACGACGAAGCTGGCCTCCTCCGAGCTCGCTCCCGGGCCCCAGAGATCGACGGGCGTCACCGACCACGTGACGGTCTGCCCGAGTTCGACCATCCCGGTGAGATCGAGGCGGGTGCCGTCGACGACGGAGGTGGTGACGATGTCCTCGACGGACCAGGTCAGCTCGTACTCGAGCCAGTCACCGTCCGCGTCCAGGGCCGGCTCCCACTCCAACAGCACCCGGTCGACCCATGGGTCCTCTGGACCGAGCAGGCTCGGGGCCAGGGGCGGGTCGTTGGCCACCGCGAAGACCGCCGCGCCTGCGTCCACCCGCCCGCAGCCGTAGTAGGGGCTCCAGCCGCTGGCGTCGTAGGCGCCGGAGTCGATGTCGATTCGTGTGGCGGTGTCGCAGATGACCTCGCGGGCATCGGCGGCGCTCAGGCGCTCGTTGGCGTCGAACATCAAGGCGAAGACCCCGCTGACCACCGGCGCGGAGCCCGAGGTCCCGGAGAACCAGCCGTAGTAGTAGGAGTCGTCCTCCCAGGCGCCGTACCCGCCCTCGTCGAGGTCGGTCGTGAGCAGGGAGCCGCTGGGGCCGGTGATGTCGATCACGTCCCCGTAGTTGCTGTAGCCCTCGCGCTCGTCGTGGCCGTCGCTCGCTGCGACGCCGAAGGTCAGGCGCTGCTGCAGCCAGCCATCCCCCGAGGCGTCGCAGCCGTCGTTTCCGGCGCTGGCGACGACGACGGTACCGAGCCCGTCGCGGCCGTTTTCCTCTGCGTAGCGGTTCATCTGGCGGAAGGTCTCGTAGGTATCGAAGGAACCGCAGGTGTGGAAGCCCCAGCTGTTGTTGATGACGACCGCGCCCGCGTCCACCGCTTCTGTGAAGGCGTCGTAGACATCCTCCAGAGAGCTGCCACCACCGATGAGGCGGATCGCGTAGATCCTGGCGTCGTACGCGACCCCCGTGACCCCCTGGCCGTTGTCCCCTAGCGCCGCGCTGAGCCCCGCGACGTTCGTGCCGTGCGCCGGGCTGTCGGTGCTGGTGTCGGGGCTCGGGTCGCTGTCGTCTCCGATGTAGTCCCAGCCTGGGATCACATCGAGGTCCGGATGATCCGGCAGCACGCCGGAGTCCAACACCGCGATGAGCTGGCCCTCTCCGGTCGACAGATCCCAGGCCACGTCCGCGCGGATGTCGGCGCCCTCGGTCATTCCCCGCTGGCCCGTGTTCACGAGGTGCCACTGGTCCCCGAAGTAGGGATCGTTCGGCAGGGCGTGCGGCGCGATCGGGAGGACGAAGTCGGGATGTGCCCACTGCACGGCTTCCTCGGCCCATAGGGAGTTCGACAGGGCCACCGGGTCGTCCTCGGCGACCACCACCAACAGGCCGCCGGGCCTCTCGGAGACCGAGGCGACTCCTGGATGTTCGGCGATGACCGCGGCATCTCCAGCGGCGAGGACCAGCCCCGTGAGGGGGAACTGCACCGCGACGAACTCCGGGCCCGGTCCAGGGTGGAACTCGGCGGCCTGAGCCAGGGTTAGCAGGGCGAGCACCGGGGCAGTATGGTCGAGCCGATGTGGCTTGTGTGGATGGCATGTCAGGACCCTGCGCCGGTCCTCGAGGACACCTGGTTCGAGCCGGGCTGCGGCAACGGGATCCTGGAAGACGGCGAGGCCTGCGACGACGGCGAGGACAACTCGGACACCGAGCCCGATGCATGTCGGAGCACCTGCGTGCTGCCGGAGTGCGGCGACGCGGTCGCTGACTCCGCTGAGGCTTGCGACGACGGGAACCCCATCGGCGGCGACGGGTGCACGCCCCTGTGCACTGCGGAGGGCTCGCTGGAGTCGGAGCCGAACGACTCCCTCGAGGAGGCCAATCCATGGTCCCAGACCATCTACGGCTCCCTCGGCGAGGACGACGTCGACTGCTTCTCCTTCCTCGTCCGTGACTGCCAGTCCATCTCGGCTCGGCTCCAGTCACCCTGTCCGGTGCCGGCGACCCTTGGCCTCTACGACCTCGACGGCAGCAACGTCGGGGTGGGCACTCCCGACGACGAGGGCTGTGCTGTCCTCGACCCTGCGGATGTGCTGGGGGCCCGCTTCGCCGACGAGGGTGACTGGGGGCTCTGCCTCGAGGGGCTGCAGGGCAGGGAGGTGCCCTTCTACGCCCTCGATGTCTCGTTCTCGGACCGCGAAGATGTGGACTACCCGATCTCCGAAGAGGACGACCCCGACGGCGACGGGCTGCCCAGCCGCTGCGACGACGACAGGGACGGGGACGGCGTGCTCGATACGTCGGACAACTGCCCGGACACCCCCAACGGCCCGGACATGGGACCGCTCTCGCCGAGCGACGATGGCTTCCTGCGCACCTGGCTCGCTGCCGGACCCTTCACCGGCCACACCTCGCCCGATGAGTGCCTGCCCTCGGAGGAGGCCCTCGTGGGGGAGCCCGATGTCACCCCCGAGCTGGGCACCGCCGCCGGGGAGCTCGTCTGGACCGCGCTGTACTCCAGCGACGACCGCCTGGGCTTCCTCACCGACTACGGCTCGGTCAGCGCCCCGCGCGAGGTCTACATCGCGGTCTACCTCCGAGTCGAGACGGAGCGCACCCTGACCCTGGCACACGGTCCGGACGATGGCGCCACGGTGTGGCTAGACGGAGAGGTGGTCCAGGAGATCACTGGCTGCCAGGGCACCACCGCCGATCAGTTCCGCGCCGAGCTCACCCTCCCGGCCGGGTGGTCCCAGCTGTTGATCAAGGTCCACGACCAGGGCGGCGGCTGGGGCGACTACGTGCGCTTCCTCGGTGAAGGCGGCGAGCCGGTCACGGACCTGGAGCTCTCGCTGTCTCCATACGCGAGCTGGGACAACGACCAGGTGGACTCGGATGGAGATGGTCTCGGCGACGTCTGCGATCCGGAGCCCTGAGATGCTTCGTTGCGATAGCGTGCGCCCATGAAGCGCAGACAGTTCATGACCTCTCTCGCTGGCTTCGGTGCTGGCGCCGCCGCGGGCCTCGCGGCCTGCAACCAGCCCCAGAGCACCGGTGACGGTCCCGCGGTCGTCACGGGGCAGAACGTCCGGTGGCGGCTCGCATCGAGCTTCCCGCGTAGCCTCGACACGCTCTTCGGAGGCGCCGAGACACTGAGCGAGCGCGTCTCGGCGATGACCGGAGGTGCCTTCGACATCAGGGTCTATCCAGCCGGCGAGCTCGTCCCCGGCCTCCAGGTCATGGACGCCGTCCAGCAGGGCACGGTCCAGGTGGGCCAGACCGCCAGCTACTACTACACGGGCAAGAACCCGGCCCTGGCCTTCGACACCTGCGTTCCCTTCGGCCTGACTGCCCGGCAGCAGTCCGCCTGGTTGGCCGAGGGCGGCGGGCTCGACCTCGTCAACGGGCTGTTCTCGGACTTCGGGATCCGCAGCTTCCCCAGCGGCAACACCGGCGTGCAGATGGGGGGCTGGTTCAACCGCGAGGTGAACTCGCTCTCTGAGCTCCAGGGCCTGAAGATGCGCATCCCCGGCGCCGGGGGCGACGTCATGAACATGCTCGGCGTGAGCGTGCAGGTCATCGCTGGCGGCGAGATCTACCCGGCGCTGGAGCGCGGGGCGATCGACGCCACCGAGTGGGTCGGGCCCTACGACGACGAGAAGCTGGGCTTCCACAAGGTCGTGAAGAACTACTACTACCCGGGCTGGTGGGAGCCGGGGCCGAGCCTCTCGGTCTACGTGAACGACAAAGCCTGGAGCGAGCTCCCCGTCGCCTACCAGGAGATCTTCCGCGTGGCCTGCGCAGATGCTGGCGCGGTCATGCAGCAGCGCTACGACGCCCGCAACCCGGCAGCGCTCCAGCGCATCCTCGCCAGCGGTGTCGTCATGCGGCCCTTTGCCGACGACATCATGAAGGGCGCCCAGGAGGCGGCCCAGCAGTACCTCGAGGACAACGCCGCCCAGGACCCCGGCTATCGCAAGATCTTCGAGGCCTTCTCGAAGGCCCGGAACGAGCAGCGCAGCTGGTTCGGCCTCGCCGAGCGGGCGTACCACAGCTTCGTGTCCCGATGATCTGGCTCGTCTGCACCGCCCTCGCCGACGAGGACGCCTTCCGCTTCGCCGTGGTCGGGGACACCCAGACCGATGGGTACGAGACGAGCATCAACTCGACGGTGTTCCCCGCCATCATCGAGGCCGCGAACCAGCAGAACGCCGAGTACCTGCTCGTCGCCGGGGACCTCGTCGGAGGCTCCGGGACGGTCGGGGGCACCGTCACCCAGTGGGAGGACTTCAGCGCCGCCACCGCTGACTTCGACGGCACGCTGCTGGTCACGGTGGGCAACCACGATGTCTACGGGGCCGGCGGGACCTTCGCCGCCTTCCGGGACCACTTCGGCATGCCGACGGACTCCCCCGAGGGCGAGGAGGGCGTCAGCTACGTCTTCGACCACGGCGACACCAGGTTCGTGGCGGTCAGCAGCGACCAGGAAGACGGCGGCTACCGGATCTCCAGCGCGGCCCTGGCCTGGCTGGACGAGGTGCTCGCCGACTCTGGGGACTTCGAGCACGTCTACGTCATGACCCACCACCCGGTGACCTTCTCCACCGACAACAGCCTGGGGGGCACCTACGGTGACTTCTGGCAGCTGCTCGTGGCCAACGGGGTCGAGGCGCTGTTCACCGGGCACTGGCACCGCATCCAGGCCAGCCAGCCCGGCAACGGCGGCCCGACCTGGGAGACCATCCTCGGCACCGGCGGCGGCTGGACGGGCTTCTCGCCGATCCGCGACTACCAGCAGCAGCATGGCTTCGTGCTGGTCGAGGTCGACGGCGCCTGGGCCCAGGCCACCTTCTACGGCGACGGTGACGGTGATGGTGAGTACGACGAGGCCCTCGACACCTGGCTGCTGGACCCTGGCGGCGAGGCCGAGCGGGGGCTCAGAGCGCGCTATCGCTTCGACGAGGGCGTCGTGGCCGACTCCGCTCCGAGGCCGCTGGGCAAGGGCATCGGCGGCGAGGTGCTCGGCGACGCCAGGATCAACGAGGGCGGCCCCTTCCACGGCTACCTGGCCCTCGACGGCGACGGCGACTCGGTCGAGGCGGGGGCCATCGGCGACTACGTGCTCGCCATCAAGGGTGAGCTCACCCTGTCGATGTGGGTCCGCATCGACTCGGCCCAGCCGGGGCGCTGGGGCAACGCGCTGTTGTGCTACGCCACCAACGACTACGCAGGCGAAGACGAGCAGTCCAACTACAGCTGGTGGTTGTCCGTCGCGGACGAGGACGGCTCCCTGCTCGCCTTCTGGGAGCACGGCGACGGAGAGAACGTCTACGCGTCCTCCAGCGAGGGCAGCGATCTGATCGACGGGGACTGGCACCACGTGGCCTTTGTCCGCTCGGAGACAGATGCGCGCTTCTTCGTCGACGGCCGGGAGGTCGGCGAGACGCAGGCGGTCGAGACCCTCCCCACCGGCGGCGGACGCGGCATGCTCTACATGGGCTCCGACACCCGCGCCAACCTCGGAAACGAGAGCGATCTGCACGGCGCTCTCGATGAGATCTGTGTCTACGACCTCGCGCTGGCGGACTACCAGGTCGTCGCGCTGGCCGACCACACCGAGTGTGACGAGCTGCCAGAGGACCCGGGTCCCGTGGACACTGGCCCGCACGACTCCGATCCGACCGACACGGGCGAGACCGAGTCTCCAGAGGGACGCGACCCGGTCATCGAAGCCGAGCGGCGCTGTGGCTGCGCCGGCGGGCCGGTTGCTCCCCTCGGTCTGGGGCTGGTCCTGCTGCTGGCTAGTCGACGAACCAGGTCACGAGCTCCGGGAAGCAGATGACCAGGGCGAGCCCTACGAGCTGGATGACGATGAAGGGCACGACGCCCTTGTAGATGGCGGTCGTCGGCATCTCCGGGGGGGCTACCCCGCGCAGGTAGAACAGCGAGAAGCCGAAGGGCGGGGTGAGGAAGCTGGTCTGGAGGTTCATCGCGATGATGACCCCGAACCAGATCATGTCGATGCCGAGGATGCGCGCTGCCGGGACCAACAGCGGCAGGATGATGAAGGCGATCTCGAAGAAGTCGATGAAGAAGCCGAGGATGAAGATCGAGATCATCGCCACGACCAGCAGGCCCCACTTGCCGCCGGGGAGGTTGGTCAGCAGGTCCTCGATCCAGACGTCGCCGTAGAGCCCGCGGAAGACAAGCGCGAAGGCGGTGGAGCCGATGAGCAGGAAGAGCACCATGGCCGTGAGCCGGGTCGTCTCCTGCATGGCGCCGGAGACTGCCTTCCAGCTCAGGCGCCGGTTCATCGCAGCCAGGCCCATGGCCCCGACGGCGCCCAGGGCGCCGGCCTCTGTTGGGGTCGCGACTCCGATGAAGATGCTGCCCAGGACCAGCAGGATGAGCACCAGCGGCGGGATCATGACGAGGAACACCCGACGGACCAGCCCCTCGGTGGGTCGAGCCTCGGGGGGCAGCGCCGGAGCCGCCTTTGGCCGGAAGACGGCAACGCCCACGATGTAGAGCGCGAAGAGGCCCGCGAGCATCACACCAGGAGCCGCCGCTCCGACGAACAGATCCCCCACCGAGACGCTGAGCTGGTCGGCGAGCACGATGAGCACGACGCTCGGAGGGATGATCTGCCCCAGGGTGCCGCTGGCTGTGATGACCCCCGCCGAGAGCTCCTGCGAGTAGCCGAAGCGCAGCATCACAGGCAGGGAGATGAGCCCCATCGCGACCACGCTGGCGCCGACCACGCCGGTGGCCGCCGCGAGCAGGGCGCCGACGAAGACGACCGCCAGCGCCAGCCCGCCCCGCAGGCTGCCGAAGAGCGCGCCGATGGTGGTGAGGAGGTCCTCGGCCAGCTTCGACTTCTCGAGCATCGTGCCCATGAAGATGAAGAAGGGCACCGCGAGCAGCACGTAGTTGCTCATGATGCCGAAGACCCGCTCCGGGAAGGCGTTCATGAGCGCCCAGTCGAAGAAGCCCGTGGCCACGCCGATGAAGGCGAAGATCAGGGCGGTGCCCCCCAGGGCGAAGGCCACCGGGTAGCCCGAGAAGATCAGACCGAAGGCGACCACGAACATCGCCGGCCCGAGCCAGTCGAGGCTCACGGGTCTTCCTTCTGCACGAGGTCCCCGGCGTCATCGCCACGGAGGACGCGGATGCGCTTGATGACCTCGCTGATCCCCTGGAAGAACAGCAGGACGAAGCTCACCAGGATCATCGACTTGATGGGCCAGCGCGGGAGCCCGCCCGGATCGGGAGACTGCTCCCAGACCGCCCAGGAGTTCGCGACCGAGGACCAGCTCACCAACAGCGCGAAGACACAGAAGGGCAGGAGGAACAACAGGCCGCCCAGCAGATCGATGATCGCCTTGTTCTTCTTCGAGAGCCGCCCGTAGAAGACGTCCACCCGCACGTGCTCGTCGCGCCGCAAGGTGTAGCCGGCGCCGAGCAGGAACAGCAGCGAGAAGAGGTACCACTGGCCTTCGAGGAAGGCGTTCGAGGACAGCTGGGTCTCGGTGAAGCGCCCGAGGTAGCGGGCGACCGAGTTGAAGGCGCCGATAGCGACCATCGCGAGCACGAAGAAGCCGACCAGCTTGCCGATCTTCTCGTTCAGCGCGTCGATGCCGCGGGAGATGGCGGTGAGCGCCTTCATCAGGGGCCGCGAACCTAACAGGTGGGGAGGGGTCTACACTTTGGCGGTGTTGATCCTGCTGATCGTCAGCGACGTGGTCCTGGCCAGCCTCGTCTTCGTCAGCCTGGCCAAGCCGGACCTCGCGATCTCCTTCGCGATCCGCCGGATGGGCATGAACGACCCCTGGTTCCAGGAGCACGTCGGCGAACAGGAGCTCGACCGCCTGCGCAAGGTCGCGAGGCTCTTTGGGCTCGCGGGTCTGTTGGCCGTCTTCGGCTGGAGCTTCCTCGTCGGGGCGCTGATGGCGGTTGACGCCCTAGGCTGATGCGAGTAGTACCCGCACGCTCTGGCTTTGTAGCTCAGTTGGTTAGAGCATACGGTTCATACCCGTAGTGTCACTGGTTCGACTCCAGTCAAAGCCACCTCTCGGAAACCCCGGTTCGCCGGGGTTTCTCTCTGACTCCC
Organism: Myxococcota bacterium; assembly: GCA_036012755.1. Classification (GTDB taxonomy): domain Bacteria; phylum Myxococcota_A; class UBA796; order UBA796; family CAJQPC01; genus JAAESX01. The sequence continues at coordinate 36,179 of DASCPX010000037.1, forward strand.
CCTTGCCACGGGTGGACGGCTGACGGTCATCCTCGAGATGCTCGAGCGCTACGGCGAGCTGCTGGTCGACGCCGCGCCTCGGATCGCCGGGCTCTTCGTCGTGGGGGCCCTGCTGGCGGTCGTCGGACGGCGTCGTGTCATCGCTCCGCTGATGGTGCTCCTCGGGGTGGTGGCCGGGGTGGTCCTGGCCATCGAGCGAGCGTCGGTCTGCGACGACGCTTTCGTGTCCTTCCGCTATGCGCGCAACCTGCTGGAGGGCCACGGGCTGGTCTGGAACATCGGCGAGCGTGTGGAGGGCTACACGAACTTCCTCTGGGTGATGCTCACGGCGGCGGTCTCGGGTGTCATCGGCCTGGAGCTCCCGCTCGTGGCTGTCGCGCTCTGCCTGATCTCCTTCGTCGCCGTGATCCTGCTGGTCTGGCGGCATTCCCGCTCCGGCGTGGCTGCGCTGCTCTTCGCCCTGTCCGCCACGGCGCTGGACTACGCGACGACCGGCATGGAGACCATGTTCGGCGCGGCGCTCGTGCTCGGCGGAGCGCTCCTGCTCTGCGACAAGGAGCGCTCCGTGGCCTGGGGTGGGGCCCTGTTCGCCCTCGCCGTGCTGACCCGTCCCGACCATCTCCTGTTCTGGGGGGCCGGGGGCCTGGTCGTGCTGCTCGGTGGCCAGCGTCGACCCCGCGATCTCGCCGTCTACGCCGCGACCCTCGTCCCGGTCCTGGTCCACGCCGCCTGGCGCTTTGGCTACTACGGCGAGCTGCTCCCGAACACCTTCCACGCCAAGTCGGCGAGCACCGCGTACTTCAGCCAGGGTGGCATCTACACCCTCGCCTTCCTGCTCGGCGCGCACCTGTGGGTGATCATCCCGCTGGCGCTCTCCGGCCTGCGACGCAGCGCGCGGCCATTCGCCGTCTTCGCGGGCGCATCTCTGCCCATCTGGCATGCCTACGTCGTGTGGGTCGGCGGCGACTTCATGTTCGGGCGCTTCTTGCTGGTCCTGTTGCCGATCTGGCTCGTGCTCGCGGCGAAGGGCGCGAAGGGGCCGCTCTCCAACGGGCTGCTGCTGGCGACCCTCGGGGGCGTCTCGATCATCGGACCGGAGGTCCACCGCTGGCACATCACGGACGAGACTCGGGTCTACCCCGTGACCCAGTGGCACCCGCAGCTGGTGATCGACCACCACAACTGGCGCACGGGGGTCCGCCTCGGGGAGCTCTTCGACGAGGACTACCGCCCCGTGGTCGCCACCAGCGGCATCGGCATGGTGGGCTACTACTCCAGGCTGGAGGTCATCGATCTCCTCGGCCTCACCGACGCCCGCATCGCTCGAAGACCCGTGGAGGAGAGGGGCATGGTCGGCCACGAGAAGAGGCCCCGCGCCGGCTACGTGTTGCGCAAGCGCGGCGCTGTCATCGGTCGCTGGCAGGGGCTGTTTCCCCAGCCGAGGTGGAGGCCTGTCACTCGCCTGGACATGGGCCTGGAGCTGGATGAGCAGTGGCGGGCGTTCTGCTACGAGCCAGAGCTCGTCGCGTACGTGGAGGCCCACCCGGAGATGTCGCTGCGCGACTTCACCGAGATCATCGACCGCTGGCTGACCCGGGGCCCCTGGCGACCGGCGCCGATCACCGCCTCCTCCGACGTCGCCTTCTTCGACGCCTACTACTTCGCCTGCAACGACGATCCAGAGCGAAAGGAGGCTGTCGAGCGTCGCCTGCGAGAGCGGACCGGACAATGAACGAAAAGGCGTGACCCGCTGCAAGGAACGGACACATGGCTGCGTTGTCATATCGACCATGCGCCGTTGTCTGCTGATCGCCGGGCTTCTCTTCGGCTGCGCCGCTGCCCTCGCGGCGATCCCCGAGCCGGATCTCCACCCGCGGGCCGAGCGCATCCTGCTCGAACAGGTGCAGGGCTGGGAGGACGCCGAGGGGGTGCCCGAGTCATTCGTGGCGATGCGCGGGATCAACGCCGAGTGGGACTTCATGGGCCGGACCTTCCTGGTCCTGTCGCTGACGAACCTCGCGCTGGAGCATCCAGAGGACAGCGAGCGGCTCCTCGGCATGGTCGACGCCCTCATCGAGGACACCGTCGCCGCCGAGGCGCTGAGAGGGCAGGAGCACTTCTTGATGCCCTATGGTCGCAACGGCGGCTGGCTCGGGAGCGGGCGGAGCCTCTTCGTGGATGGCGAGATCGCCCTGATGATGGCTGCTCGTCGGGTCGTCGATCCCGATCGCTGGGGACCCGAGCTCCGTCCGCGGATCGACCTCATCGCGGGGGACCTCGAGGACGCCGCGCTGGCCGAGTCCTACCCGGACGAGGGCTGGCTGTTCTGCCACTCGATGGCGCTGGCCGCGCTGCGTCTCCACGACCACGTCGAGGGCACCGACCACAGCGAGCTCGCCAGCGCCTGGGTGGAGCGCGCGGAGGCGGAGCTGGTCGATCCCGACACGGGTCTCTTGATCTCCAGCTTCACCACCGATGGCCGCTGGCTCGACGGTCCAGAGGGCAGCAGCATCTTCCTTGCCGCGACGAACCTCGCCCTGGTCGATCCGGAGCTCGCCGAGGCCCAGTACGAGCTGGCCGCGGCCGAGCTCGGTGGCAACCTGGTGGGCTTCGGCTACGCCCGGGAGTGGCCCCGCAGCTGGAGCGGTCCGCTCGACGTGGACTCCGGGCCGCTGGTCCCCGTGATCGAAGCCAGCCCCAGCGCCAGCGGCTTCTTCCTCCTCGCTTCGCGGGCCTTCGACGACGGAGGCAACCACCGGCGCCTCGTGCGCTCGCTGGACGCGGCCGATGCGGTCATCGCCCTCGACGCAGAGATGGCCGCCATGGCCGACAACCCGGTCGGCGACGCGGTCCTGCTCTACGCCTTCACCTTCGGGCCTCTCTGGGAGGAGGTCGGTCCTTACGAGTAGCGCCTCGAGCGCCGCCGGTAGGACAGCAGCGCGACCAGTGCCAGCCACCCGGGCGCCACGCCGCCGGTGGCGCAACCGCAGCCGCCGCCCTTGCCGGTCGTGCCCGAGTCCATCCAGCCCGTGTCGAGGCAGTCCTCGCCGATGGCCGGGTCCAGATCGTCACAGTCGGCCTCGACGGTCACTCCGTCTTCGTCCTGGTCGTCGTCGTTGCCGTCGCAGTCCTGGTCCACGCCGTCGTACCACTGCTCGTCGGCGCCGGGGTTGATGTCCGAGTTGCTGTCGTCACAGTCCTCGCCGCCAGCCTCTGTGGCGTCGAAGCCATCACCGTCCTGGTCGAACTCGTCCGCGTCGTCGCAGTCGTTGATGACGCCGTCGTAGGGCTCGTCCGGGGCGCCAGGGTAGGTGTCGGCGTCCGCGTCGTCGCAGTCCTCGCCGCCATAGGTCGCCGAGTCGTAGCCGTCGCCGTCAGCGTCGAAGTCCGAGGCACCGTCGCAGTTGGCGTCGAGGTCGTCGTACCACTCGTCTTCGGCGTCGGGGTTGACCGTGGGATCGCTGTCGTCGCAGTCGTCGCCGTCGGGGCAGTCCTCTGAGAGGAAGCCGTCGCCGTCGACATCGCAGAGATCGCTGCCATCACAGTCCTGGTCGATGCCGTCATAGGGCGTCTCGGTCGCTCCCGGGTAGCTGCTGGCGTCGCCGTCGTCGCAGTCGGTGTCGTCGTCGAGGTAGCCAGAGGGGGCGCTGCACTCCTCGTCGGTGACGGCAGCGTCGCCGTAGCCGTCGCCGTCGGAGTCCGCGTACCAGGTGACGACATCGAGGGCGTCGTCCTCGTCGATGTCGCCGTCGCAGTCGTTGTCGATGCCGTCGCAGTACTCGTCGGCTCCCGGATGGGCGCTGGCCGTGCTGTCGTCGCAGTCCTCGAAGTCGACGCCGCTGGTGCCGTCCCAGCCGCCGCTGTCTTCGCTGCACTCGACGTAGCCGTCGGAGTCGTCATCGCTCTCGTCACTCGGCAGGATGCCGTCGCAGTCGTTGTCCTGGCCGTCGCAGAGCTCGGTCGCGCCGTCGTAGACCGTGGCGTCGCTGTCGTCGCAGTCGTCCTCGTCGTCGGCTTCGCCGGAGTCGGTGCAGTCCAGATCGCTGCTGTCGACCTCTGCGCTCTCTCCGTAGCCGTCGCCGTCGCTGTCGGTGTAGCAGCGCTCGATGCCGTCGCAGTCCTGGTCGACGCCGTCCGCTACACCCTCCCTCGCCCCGGGATTGACGCTGTTGTCCGTGTCGTCGCAGTCCGTCCCCGCGGTGACGTCCCCAGCGGAGCCCGAGTCACCGTAGTCGTCGCCGTCGCTGTCCTTCATGCAGTCGGTGGTGCTGTCGTTCGGGGCTGCCCCCGGGAAGGTGTCGGCGTCGCCGTCGTCACAGTCCTCGTCGTTGTCCACGTAGGCGGTGGGCTGACTGCAGGCTTCGGTCGAGGTGGAGCCCCCGTAGGAGTCGCCGTCACTGTCGGCGTACCAGGTGTCGGCGTCGACGGCGTCGTCCTCGTCGGTGTCGCCGTCGCAGTCGTTGTCGACGCTGTCACAGTACTCGTCGGCTCCCGGGTAGATGCTGGAGTCCGTGGGCTCGCAGTCTCCGTCGGCCGCCGTCACGCCGTCGCCGTCGAAGTCCTCTTCGGTGGACGCGGAGCTGCCACTGCTGCCGGACTGGGCGCCGCAGCCGCCACTCCCGGCGCTGACGTCGGCGGTGCACGCCGTGCCGCTGGTGTCGTAGAAGAGCTTCACGACGCCACCACCACCCCCGCCTCCGCCATCGTCGACGGAGCCGCCGCTTCCGCCCGCGGCGCTGATGGTCCCACCGCAGGACAGGGTGTCCGCGACGATGAGCACGCCGCCCCCGGCGCCGCCGCCTTCGGCGTCGTTGTTGGTCGTGCTGCCCGCGTCGCCGTCGACGGAGATGGTCCCGGAGATGTCGACTTCGGCGGCGACGATCCACACGGAGCCCCCACCGTTGCCCCCGGTGCCACCTGCGTCACCGTCGGAGGCACCCGCTGCCCCGCCTGCCGATCCCATGTCGAGATCGGTCGAGGTCGAGGTCCCGTAGGCCGTGCCACCAGAACCTCCTGTCCCTGTACACCCGTCGTTGCTGCCGTCTCCCCCCGCGCCGCCGTGGGCTCCCCCGCCGCCCCCATCGGGACAGCAGCTGCCGCCCGTGCCACCGCCGGGCCCCTCGCCGTCGCTGTCGGTCTGGCCCCGGTAGCCGGCGCCGTCTCCGACGATCGACGAGCTGCTGTCGACCTCGACGTAGTCCGCCACCAGCTTCAGCGTGCCCGTCGTCCCGCTCCCGTCGTAGTCCGTGATGACGATGCTGCCGCCGTTGATGACGTAGATGTTGTCGTAGCTCTGGGTGCCGTCGAGGGTGACCGTGGTGGCATCGACGGTGAGGTCCGCCGCTAGGGCGATCGAGAGAGCCAGGAACATGAGACCTCCGAGGCAGAGAGTGTCCCATTAGGCTTGGGTCTGTGATCTGGCTTCTTCTCGCCTGCGAGTACACCCCCGAAGAACTCTGCGCGGGCAAGGGCCCGGAGTCCCTCGATCTCGGCGGTGGAGAGAGCGACTCCTTCGAGCCCTATGTCGAGGGCGACGAGGCCGAGATCATGGTCCCACCCCAGGGGGGCTACGGCCTGACCTTCCGGGCCCGCACGCTGGGGCTCGTCACGAACAACGTCGTCGATCTCGACATGGAGACGGAGCACGACGGCGAGGTGATCGGGCAGTTCGCCGCCGAGGGCTGGTACGTCTACTGCCAGGAGGAGGGTCACGGCCTGTTGTGGGGGACGGCGACCCCGATCGACGAGGCCCTCTTCCCGAGCGGGGACGACCTAGCGGTGCTCGACGGCGAGACCGCCGTGATGCGCGTGACGGCGACGGACGTCGATGGTGACACGGCGACCGGCGAGGCCACGGTCACGATGTGGCTCAGGGACTGAAGCGGTCGTAGTCGGCTCGGGTGTTCATGTTGGCGAGCACGGCCCCCGTCGTGGCCTCGACGAAGGTGGCCTCCGACAGCAGCGCCGCCAGACCTCCGCGAGGGCAGGACCCGACGAGGTCCTCTGCCGAGACCAGCACTGGATGACCGGGATCTCCCTGCCACGCGAGCACCGCCGGAGGAGTCCGGGCTGCGAGACGGGCGATGTCCTCTGCCGCGATGACCGGCGTGTCGACCGGAGTCACGAGGACCGGGCCCCGCCGGCCTTTCGCTCCTCGGACGAGTGACTCCCATGCTCCGGTGGTCGCCCAGTCGGGGTTGTTCACGAGGGTGATGCTCGGAGGCACTGTGGAGATCAGTGGGTGTGCTCCGTCGACGACCACGACCTCGCCGAAGGGCAAGAGGCGCTCGCACCAGGCTCGGACCAGGGGGCGGCCGGCCCAGTCCAGGAGCGCCTTCGGGCGACCCATGCGCGTCGATCCGCCGGCGGCGAGGATGATGGAGAACACGCACCGAGTCTACGGTTAGGGGGGGGCCATGCTCTTCGCTCCACTGTTGGCCGCGGTCTCGCCTGCCTGCGCACCCAAGCAGCTGGGCCGGGCCTCCGGGCCCGAACGACACTACGAGATCGAGGTCTTCGCCGAGTTCGACACCACGGGCGAGGGCATCGATCTGAGTGGCTACGAGCACCAGCAGGTGCATCTCAGGGGGCACCTCCTGCTGGTCACCACCCGGGCCTTTCGAGACGGCTCCGAGGGAGACATGCTCCGCTTCGAGAGCCTCGAACATGCGCCCAGCGCCGAAGGACCGTGGGTGCGCTCGGAGCTCTCCGGCATGTCTGTAGAGCTCAGGGTCTTCGACACGGGCGAGATCCTCGCGGTCCGGGACGCGGAGCACCTCGCGGGGGCCCCCCGCCACGGCGAGGTCTTCGACGTCCTCCTCCCCGCGCTGTCCCCGGTCGTCCCGGCGGTGAGACCCGGGGACGAGTCCTGGAGGAGGACCTCCTGGCCCTTCGAGGTGGGCTACCAGCGCGGCTGGCGGAACAACCTCACGGCGCTCTGGAAGAACGAGGGCATCGAGGACGTCGAGCTCGGACGGAGCGCCCACCTGAGCTACGCCGGCCAGCTCGAGGGCGAGGGCTCCGACGCTCGCATGGAGGCCGAGGTGACCATCGGCGGCGAGGTCGCCGGAGAGGTCTGGATGAGGACCTCGGATGCCCGATTGGTGAGGCACGAGCTCGACTGGACGCGCACCGTCCACGCTAGCTACTCCAGCGGTGTCGAGCTGGAGCAGGCCCAGCACTTCGTCGTCTCCGCCAGGCTCGTGGAGGTCCCATGATGTGGCTGAGCGTCGCCTTCGCGGCTCCACCTGCCGACGACGACGCCCCGACCGGCCGGTACCTGAGTCCGGTCGAGATCCATGGTCTGGTGATCGAGCAGCTCGAGGTCCTTGGCAGCTGCTACGAGCACTCGGCCGAGGCCCGCGCCCGGACGGAGCTCGGCGATGTCTACCTCACATGGGTCATTCGTCCTGACGGCAGCGTGACCGACGCGCGCATCCACGAGTCCAGCAGCGGGCTCCCGGAGCTCGACGCCTGCCTCCTCGAGGCGGCCGGACGGCTCCACTTTCGCGCTCACGACGAGCCGGGGATCGACGTCGGCTACCCGATGGTCTGGCTGGACGCGACGCTCCAGCCTTTTCCGATGGTCTACGTGAAGGAGCGTCCCCTGGATCTGCTCTTCTTCTACCTGCCCGAGGAGCCGGTGTACGTAGACATCCTGAAGCCCAGGCCGGACCCGGAACGGTGATAGGGTCACAGGCTCCCGGAGACCGATCGTGGACGTCCTCGACTGGCTGAACAACGTCCTCTCCGAGGCCCGCTGGCTGCGGACCCCGGAGGAGGCGCTGGCGCTGCTCCCGGACATCGGCGTCGACGCCCCCGCCCAGGTCTCCCTGCTCGAGGGACGGGACCAGTACCGCGGCTTCCCGGTCGCGTTCGCGGATCGCATCCGCGAGCCGTTGGCCAGCTTCCTCGTCAAGCGCATCTCGGAGCAGGTCGAGGACCGGGGCGGGGAGCAGCTCAATGACCTCTGTCCGGAGAGACTCGGCCGTGACAGCCTGGTGCTCGCGCTCGCCGAGCTGCTTGTCGAGGCCGGGGAGCTCGGCCAGCGCTCGACCTCCCTGGTCATGCTCGAGCTGGCCCGTCAGTGCGGTGCCCTGTGCACGGGGGACCTCTCCGGCATCGAGAGGCGCATGCCCGCCGTGCAGGCGCAGCTCGCCCGGTGCTTGCCGCGGTTGTCCCGCATGGAGCCGGATCGCCGGGGAGCTGCCCTCGCTTGCGTGGCGTGGTCCCTGTCGGCGCGGCTGTCCTTCGCCTGGGCCATGGCCGGCAAGCTCAACCCCGTCGTGCGCCCCACTCGCCTCCACCAGGCCCTGGTCGCCAACAAGGTGGCGCTCGTCATCGCTCACGGGCGACTGGAGCTGCCTCGCGACGCATCGTTGTTGGCAGCCGTCGCCGGCATCAAGACGGGACGTGAGCAGCTCGAGGCCGTGCACACCGGCGTCGCGGCGGCCTGTCGGCACGCCTTCTCGACGGACACCGCCTCCGCAAAGGCCCTGCGGGACCTGGCCGGCACCCGCAGCGATCCTGCGAGCCTGGCGCTGGACCCCGCCATCGCCAGCTGGGTCCTGAACGACCTCGAGGAGATCGCGCCTGGCCGGGTGTTGACCGGGGCCGGAGTCAGCCGCAGCCAGCTTCGCATCCTCACGGACCGAAGGGCCATTCCGGCGCTCGCCGCAGGCTATGCGCGAATGTGTCGGGTCGCTCGGGCCTGGGATCTGCTGTCATGCGCCGCCAACCGCTGCGTGCCCATCGAAGTGGGCGAGAAGAAGGTCCGATGCGCGATGGGTGACCTCCACGGCAGGCCATATCGCCTGCTGGCGCCGAGGGGGGAGCGGTTCCAGGCCGAGACCTACGTAGTCGGCGTCAACAGGGACCTGCTCTTCGAGGCGGCGGCGAACAAGGCCGCCGACCGCGGTGTGGCCGTCTACGCGGCGCTGTCCGCGATCTGGCGCTCGCTCGAAGAGGCTGCGCTCCATGGTGATGGGGCCATTTCGCCAGCGGACGGTCCTTGGTACGCGGCCTTCCCCACGGGAAAGGCCGCCGAGGAATTCGAGAGGCAGGTCGAACGCCGCTTCCGTTCTCCCTTGCAGCTGGACCTGGCGCCCCTCGGGCCGGTGGTCTCTCTCGACTCGACGGTCGGCATCCGGATCGAGGGCGGTGTCTGCGTCGGCGGGTGGGACGGCGAGACCCTGCGGCTCCGGGGTGCGGCGGTCGACAAGGCCCTCGGCGCCGAGACCGGAGGCAGGGCCGACCTCGGCGCGCTCGGCGACGCCCTCTCTCGCCAGGCTGCCGCTGCGGCTTCCCCACCGCCTCCCCCGGAGGAGCCACGCCCGGCGATCTCCACCTTGGACCCGCCGACCCAGGACCCCTTCACCAGCCTGGTTCCTCCGGTCGAGGAGAGCCGCCCCTCCGACATCGGCTTTTCCTCCGGCTCGGCCCCTGTGTCTCGCCCCCTCGCGGAGGAGACCTCGATCGACATGTTCTCTACCTCGATCGACTCCCTGGACTCGGACCTGTCCTTTGGCGGGGACGACCCCTTCAGCTCCTCGGCCCCCGGCGAGCCCCAGCCGTCCTACTCCGGGGCAGACGACCCCTTCGCTACGATGCAGCCGGATCTGGGCCAGTTCTCCTCGAAGACCTCTCTACCGCCGAGCCCGGAGGCGGACGAAGACGCCTTCGCCGGGATCGAGCGCGAGGAGGTCCGGGGAGCCCTCGGCGGGCCCTCCGATGACCCGCTGATCTCCAACCCGCCCATCGGCGAGGACAGCCTCGGCCTCGCGGAGGAAGCGACGAGGGACGGCCCCTTCTCCGAGACCGTCGACTCGATCGACGAGAGCTCCCGGGACATGGACATGGAGATCGTCGACGACGATGACTCCGAGGTCGTCGCCGATCCCGACTCCGCGGGGATCTTCTTCCTGCCGCCGCCGACGAAGGAGCAGCTCGAGAATCTCGGCGCTCGCCTCGACACGCCCCCCAAGCTTGCGGACTTGCGCGGTCTGGAGCCATTGCCGGAGCCTCCGGCAGACGAAGGCGCTCGCACGCTGGTGCCCGAGCGCAGCCTCGACAGCCTGGACGCGAGCCTGGACAGACCAGCGACGCTGGTGCCCGAGGTGAGCGTCGACGCGGCCGCCGGCACGCTCGTGCCGGATGACCTCGCCCCCTATGACTTCGAAGACGAGGAGCGGGAAGAGGCCCGCGTGAGCCTCAATCCGACCATCGCCGAGGCGGACAACCTCCTCAACATCGAGTCGGCCGATTCGGAGTTCGGCTTCACGCGCAAGGGAGCCGGGGACCTGGACGAGGCCCTCGAGCAGCTGGTCGACAGCCAGGAGGTCGTCCTGGACCAGCCCTCCGAGGACAGGGACCTGGGGCTGACCGAGACCGGCTTCATGGTCTCTGGTCCAGCCGCGGTCGACCCACACCAGGGAGAGGACCCCTTTGGCTTCGCGGAGGCGGACGATTCTGCGGCCGATGCGGACCCCTTCGCCGTGGCCGACGCGCGTGACTCGCTGCCGGTCGACATCGGCGGCGTCGGGGTGAGCTCGGACGACGTCCGGCACCTCTTCGAGGGCTACGTGTGGCTCGAGCACGAGGGCACGCTGGTCTTCGGTCGCCGCTACGGCGACGATCGTCTCGTCGATGTCCACCGCTACGAACTGGGGGGGGCGCTCGCCGACGCGTACCGCAGCTTCGTGCACGACAAGGCAGAAGAGCGCTTCATCCCACAGACCGCCTCGCTGTTGGTGCTCACAGACGGTACGCCCCTGAACGATGTCGACATCGGGCACCTGAAGGAAGCTCTGGCCGCCGGAGGTTCCTAGGGCTAAGGGGCGGGTCTCGCGGCGGATGCCGAAAGGAGGCCACTATGAGGCTCTATCGCACCAAGATCCCGGCGATTGCCAACTCGGTCATCGAGTCGCTCGACGCCAATGGCAGCATCGAGGTCTTGTCCGAGAACAAGGGCGAGGCGGAGAAGGACCTGATCTCCATCATGGAGGAGTACCTTCGTCGCGACTACCAGCTGCGGGACAACGTGAAGGAGTCGATGGCCGCGGGCGGGATCTCCTACGACCAGTACGGCAAGTTCCGGTCGCGGCTCGCGGAAGAGTGGAACCACCCGACCGGAGAAGCGGTCGCAAAGTACCTGGCCCGCCAGTTCATCGAGAACTTCATGATCAGCAACTTCGTCGAAGAGGTCTACGCAGAGGACGGCATCCTCTGGCGCCGCACCCTCGATCTGATCCGCGCCCACGATGTCGACGAGAACGCGCTGCGCGAAGAGGCCAAGGCCGCAATCAAGAACATCTCCGAGGGCACGGTCGACTACGAGATCGCGCTCCAGCGCTCCATCCGTGACGTGAAGAAGCGGAGGGGGCTCATCTGAGCTGGTTGTTGTTGCTGGCGTGTCCGGGCGAGCCGGACGCGGAGTCCGTTACTCAGCCGCCCACGAGACAAGAGGCCCTCGCGGCGCTCGAAGTCCAGCCCGCCCCTGCGCCGATCGAGGCCCCGGAGGCTCCTGAGGAGCTGGTTCCGGTCGAGATCACCTGGGACGGCATCGGCCCGCTGCACAAGGGCTACTTTCAGGACCGCGAGGCGATGACGCAGCTGTCGGGGGACCTCGCGCCCTGGCTCTCCGAGACCGTGCAGCTCCACATCCGGTACGACTCGGAGGAGTTCATCGGCGACATCGTCATCCGCATCCCGCCGGGAGAGCTCAGGACCCTGCCCGCCGTGGAGGGGGGGCGCGTCGAGCTGGCGACGCTGGCGCCGCTGACCACGGCGCTGGGCACCTATCGGGACGCTCTCGCCGCGCGCTTCGACCTGCGCATCGCCAGCTTCCGCATCGGGCTCGAGACCTACCGGGGGCCGACGCACTGTCGCTTCGGCGCAGCGGGAACCCACCCTCCAGACGGTACGGTCGTCTCCCCCTGTGTGCTGATCAACGGGATCGAGCACTGCGGTCTCCCCGAAGCTGGCGGCGTGCGGTTCGATACGACGCCCGCCGACCAGCTCGAGGTGTGCCTGGGGGAGTGACCCCCCCCGGGGGGCTAGTCAGGCTCGATGATGGACTGGAGCTTGCTGTAGAGGCGAGCTTTCATCCGGGTGTGGAGCTGACTCACGCGGCTCTCGGTCACTCCCAGGATCTGGCCGATCTCCCTGAAGGTCAGGTCCTGGAAGTAGTAGAGCTCGACCAGGTAGCGCTCGCGCTCCGGGAGACCAGTCACGGCCTCTCGGACCATCGACGCCACGTGGCTCCTGGTGGCTTCGTCCGCCGGGCAGGCGGCGTCGCCAACGAGGCTGTCGCCGATCGTGTCTTCGCTGTGCGGGTTTTCCTCCTCCATCGAGACCAGAGCCCGGAGGGTGGAGTCCTTGATCATGTCGCGCAGGCGCTCGACGGTGATCTCCATCCCGGCAGCCCACTCAACGTGGGTGGGCTCCCTGCCCAGCTTGAGACGCAGCGCTTCGCGAGCGACCTTGAGGGCGTGGTGGCGGGTCCGGACCGAGCGTGGCACCCAGTCCTCCTTGCGGAGTTCGTCCAGGATGGCTCCTTGGACGCGTATGCGGGCGTAGGCGGAGAATGAAATCCTCCGGTCCTCTTCGAAGCGATCGACCGCGTCGATCAGCCCGATGGTGCCGATGGTGACGAGGTCATCAGCCTCGACGCAGCTTGGAAAGCGGCTCACCATGCGGTACGCCACTTGGCGGACCATCGGGTAATGCGCGAGGATCAGTTCCTCGCGGCGGTCGTCTGTTCTCCTGGCAAAAGCTGTCATTTGTTCCTCCTCGTCGACTCATCGTCGTCGGAAAGGAACGCAAGGCCCGTGCCAGGGGGGTTATGTCAGCAAGTTCAAGTAGTTAGCCGGAATTTGAGCTCCGAAGGTGAGTCAAAACTCATCCCCCGATCGGTTGGGGGGTGTCGGCGTATCCGGTTTGCGCCACGACCTTCTCCATGCCCATGGGCGTCTCGCCGTTTCCGGCCATTCGGAGGCGCTCGTGGAGCTGCGTGATGGCGACGTTCCGGTTCATCTCCTTGCCCTCGAGGCCCCAGAGGACGAAGGAGGCGTAGAGCAGCTCCGGCTGGTAGGGGTACCACTGGAACTTGCTCCCGTAGAAGGACGTGAAGCGCCAGCGCTCGGACTGATCCCGGTCCCAGACCTCGATGACCGGCGGGCTGACTTCGGTCATGACCCACTCGGGTTGCTTGGCCAGCCACTCCTCCATGCGACGCAGCTCGCGCTCCCTGGCGTCCTCTGAGAGCTCGTTCCAGCTGCGCTGATCGAAGGGCGAGATGGGCTCGCCCAGCTTCTCCAGCGCCACGTAGCGCCCAGCCGGGTGGATCGAGCCGCGCGTAGCGTCAGGGAAGGTCTCGAGCAGGCCCCCATCGGCCGTGAAGGTCCGCACCGTGTCGCCCTCGCCGACGGCGAGCTGCTGCATCGCGGGCTCGTAGGTGAAGGTGTCCGCCGAGGTCACGAACGGGAAGATCGGAGCGACGGTCATCTCGGTGAAGTTCGCGACGAAGATCCGGCGCGCGCCCTCGGACTCCGCTGTGAAGTAGACGCTGTCGGCCGATCCCGTCGGCATCAGGTCCCGAGGGTCCTCCACATCCAGCTCGAGCTCGATGACGGACGCCTGCATGCGGTCGAAGCGGAGCATGCGCTGCTTCGTCCCACCCTTCGGCGGTGCGATGGGGAAGACGAGGTATTCCCTGGCCATCCAGGCGGCGTCGCCCACCGGGACCTCTGTGGGCACCGTGCCGATGGTCTTGTCGACGCCGTTGAGGATGTGGGCGCTCATCGGTAGCTGGAAGTAGAGCTGCACGCCGTCGGGGGCCCAGCGGTAGTGGACGAAGTTGTTCGATCCGCAGGGCTCGAAGGCGGTCTGGATGTTGTGCTTGCCGGCCAGGAAACGCAGCTCGGTGTCGCGGCAGTCTTCGTAGGCGTTGTAGACGTTTTCGCTGAACGTGCTGGTCTGGTAGAGGTCGTCGCGGTCACAGCCAGCGAGCGTCAAGAGCAGGAACATGTCGTTCGTCTCCGTGCGAGCAAGGCACCTATCGCGATCGCGAGGAGGGATGAGTGCGTGGCCGGGACCGAGCAGCCCGTGCGGGGCTCCGCTTCGACGGCGGCGGCACGATCGCCGGTGTCGACCGCCTCCCGGTGCGTGTCGAAGACGAGCTCGCCGAAGACGTCTGCGATTCCGACCTCCACGCCCTTGGACACGACGAGGATGTCCACGGTTCCGTCAGCGGGAAGTGAAGACAGCCCGAGCCTGAGCTCCGTCGCGGTCTCGTCGAGCACGTCGATCTCCGCCAGGGCGCGGTCATCGCCGTAGAGCGCGAAGGCGCGGGTACCGGCCGCGAAGGCGCCGCCGAGGACCAGGTCGTCGGCGAGCTCGGCGTCGTCGATGCGCACGGGCAGGCGGGCGTCCGTGACGAGCACCCCCCGCTTCTTGACTCCCGTGTCGGCGAGGACGTCCCATGCGCCCACGGCGAGCTCGGAGGGGTCGATCCTCCAGGATCCATCTCGCTGATCGAGCAGGACGTCATCATGCCCGGGGCGGGTCAGGACCACCTCGGTCGCGTCCAGCGCCAGGCTCGAGTCCTCCTCCAGGACGCTGACGAGGAGGGTGTCGATCGACAGTCGCGCGGTGGCTGCGAGCCAGCCGTCGTCGGAGGTGCCGGGCTCGTAGCCGACGGCCTCGACCGTGAAGGGGCCGGCGTATCGATGCGCCCAGGTGCCGTCGATCGGGCTCGACCAGAAGGGGCTGGTGCCCTCCGCGCTCAGGCGGGCGGAGACCGGGCGTCCGGTCTCGGCGTCGAGGACGATCCCCTCGCTGCCGAGCTCTGCTGTGACGAAGGCCTCGACCGCGGCCAGGTGGGCCTCGACGACTGACGTGGGGTCGGCCGGTGATTTTTCCACGCTCAGCTCGACGGTGTACTCCCACGCTCCGTGGCGGGCCAGGGACCAGTCGTTGCTGTCGCCGTAGGTGACGTACCAGTCGGCGCCGTTGACCAGGCTGAAGTCCTCGACCACGCAGGCGGCGGCGTAGACGGCGCCGAGGAGGATCAGCTCATCCTCTTCGGGGGCCGGGTCCCTCGTGTGGTTCCAGGGGTAGCCGATGTTCAGGGCGCCGGAGTGGAGGCTCAAGCCCATCACCGGCGGGTGGAAGCTCGCCAGCGTGCGGATCGACAGGGTCTCGGGCTCCGAGAAGGGCTCCGGTCCGGAGAACACGCTGTCGGCCCAGGCCTGGTCGTAGTTCCGGTTGAGGTCGACCTCGTTGGCGTTCTGACGCGAGCCAGCGGCGTAGCCGTCCGGGTTGACGATCGGTACGATCCAGAGCGACCGGCCTGGCACCTCCAAGCTCCGCGCGAGCTCCATGGCCAGCGCAACACCGGCGGTCTCGTCGCCGTGGTGGCCGCCCAGGATGCGGACACGTGGACCCGCACCCCGCTGCAGCGCGAGGATGTCCCGACCCTCCACCGACTCGCCGATGGCGACGGCCCCGAGGGCTCTGAGCTCCGCCTCGAGCGAATCCAGTGTCGGCTCGCCGTCCCGCGCCGTCCTGCGGTGGTCCTCGCGGCGACTCCGTGTCTCGAACTCGGCCTCGAGCGCATCCAGCGCTTCAGCGCGGCCCTGGACGAGGATCCAGTCGCCGTCGATGCCCTCCGCGAAGGCGGCGCCTCGGTCGTCGAGGTCGTCGGGGCTCGCGTACCGGACCTCCAGCTCACCGATCGGTTCGCCGATGGGCTCGGCGACGGCCTTCGCGAGCAGCAGGCACCACACGGTCCCAAGCCTACCCGCTACCATCGGCCGCGATGCGACAGCTGACCTTGCACCAGCCGATCGGCTCCGGAGCCTTCGGGACGGTCTACGCCGCCGAGCTCAGCGGCGAGCGCGGCATGCGCCGCAAGGTCGCGGTCAAGGTCATCAGCGGAGACCACGGCGAACAACGGGACGACTTCGTGAAGCGCGTCCGCGACGAGGCTCGCCTGCTCGGGCTCCTCCAGGACGAGTCCATCCTCGCCGTGCTCGACCTGCTGCAGCTGGAGGGGCGTGACTGCGTGGTGATGGAGTGGGTGGATGGTGTCGACCTCTCGAGGATCATCGCCGCTGGTTGGCGGATGCCGCCGCGGGCCCTGGCGAGCTTCGGCGCGACCGTCGCCGGCGCGCTTGGCAAGGCCCACACGGCTCGGCACCCGGACACGGGCTGCTCGCTCGGTGTGATCCACCGGGACGTCAAGCCGGCGAACATCATGCTGACGGGGAGGGGACACATCAAGCTCCTCGACTTCGGCGTCGCCCGGGCGGCCTTCGACGCGCGCGAGGCGAGGACGGGGCGCATGGTCCTCGGCACCTTGCTGTACATGGCGCCCGAGTACATCCTGCGCGGGGAGCTCAGCACGGCCGTGGACATCTACGGTCTCGGGTTGACGCTGGGGGAGGCGGCGATCGGCCGCGAGTTCGGCAAGCCGAGCCTCGAGCGAGCCAAGATGGAGGGTCGCCTGCGCGCCTGGCTCGCGGAGCTGCCAGGAGACTACGGCCCGATGCGGGTCGCTTTGGAGCAGATGCTCGCCTGGGAGCCGGGGCAGCGGCCGGACGGGGCCCACTGCGAGCAGATGCTCCTGGAGCTCGCCGACGCCTCGGCCGGCACGGGGCTCCAGCGCTGGTGCAGCAAGGTGGTTCCCACGGTCGACTCCGGCGAGCCAGAGGACGGCGAGGGTCTCGCCGGCCGCCGTTTCGACCTGGACTCGGGGTCGCACACGGCGCCAGAGGCCGAGATGACCGTCGGCCTGCCTCCTCCAGCGCCGGCCCCGACAGCGGAGCCAACCGGCTTCGAGCGCCAGGGCAGCAAGCCAGACAGTACCCTGGCGATGGTGATGAAGGGGCTCGCGCTGGGTGGCTGCCTGGGCTTGGTTGGGCTGTCCGTTCTCGTGGCGATTCTCTGGTATTTCCGATAGACTGGACTGAGATCTCTCGTCCTTTCAATCGGGTTGAGTCTTGACGGACCCACAGCACGTCCAGCGGAGAGTGGTGGTCCGCGCGCGCATGCTCGCGACCAGCTTCGTCGTCACCCTGGGTCTCGGCGGCGCCATCTTGTGGGCCGATTCCGGGCCCGAGACGCCGGCGGTCGTCCCAGAGGTCGTGGTCACGGAGCCGGAGCCCCCTCGCTTCTCCGAAGTCAGCCACGCCATCCGGCGCGGGGACACGCTCGGCGCCATCGTCGCCGAGCACGGCGTGAGTGACGTCGACGCGGTCGTGGTCGCCGCTTCGAGCTTCACCGACCTGACGAACATCCGGGCCGGGCGCGACCTCGTCTTCGTCTACGAGCGGGACACGCCGGCTGCCATCGCGCTGCGCTACGCACTGGACGAGGACAACACTCTGGTGGTCCATCTCGGCGAGGTGCTGGAGGCCGAGCTCATGACCGTCGAGTACGACGAGGAGCTCGGCGTCCGCACCCTTGAGGTCGAGGGCAGCCTCTGGGCGGCGGCGACGGAGGCTGGCCTTCGACCCGCGGACATCGTGCGGCTCGCCGAGGTCTTCCAGTGGGAGGTCGACTTCAACACCGAGCTCCGCGCTGGCGCTCGCTTCACCCTGGTCGGCGAGGAGCTCCACCGCGACGGCGAGTTCGCCAAGCTCGGCGATCTGAACGCTGTTCGCCTTGACAACGACGGCAAGGTCTACACGGCCTTCTTCTACGAGAAGAAAGACGGCGAGACCGGGTGGTTCCAGGCTGACGGCACAGCTAGCAAGCGACCTTTTTTGCGCTCACCGCTGGAGTTCTCCCGGGTGACGTCGAGCTTCGACCTGAAGCGCTTCCACCCGGTGCTCAAGAAGGGACGGCCCCACTACGGGACCGACTTCGGCGCGGCCAGCGGCACGCCGGTTCGGGCCACCGGCAAGGGCACCGTCGTGTACGCCGGGAGCAACGGTGGCCACGGCAAGTACGTGAAGCTCGACCACGCCGGGCCGTACACGACCAGCTACAGCCACCTCTCGAAGATCGCGGTCGCCAACAACAGCCGAGTCGAGCAGGGACAGGTCATCGGCTACGTCGGCTCGACGGGTCTGTCGACGGGACCCCACCTGCACTACGAGTTCCGCCTCGACGGCAAGCCCGTGGACGCGATGAAGGTCGACCTCCCGAGCGTCGAGCCCCTGCCCGAGTCCGAGCGGCCTCGCTTCGACATCGTGGTCGAGCACTGGACCCCCTTCCTCGACGGCGGCCGCGACACGGGCGTAGCCCTCGCCGAGGGAGACTGATTCACTCGTCGATGGGCGTCATCCAGACCTCAGACGCGAGGAGCCCCAAGGACGCCAGGGCGAGGTCGTAGCGGTCGTCGATCTCCTCGTCGAAGACGATGGCCGCCTTCGGGTCTGTGTAGAGCCAGCTGCCGATCTCGATCTCGTGGTCGAGCTGGCCGGGGGCCCAGCCCGCGTAGCCGAGGCAGAGGCGGTACTCGCCGCCGCTCCGGAGCAGGTGCTCGAGGCGCTCCTGGCTCGTCGTCACCGCGATCTTGTTCTCGACGTTCCAGCCCTCCTCTTCCGGGATCTCGCCCTTGAAGAGCAGGAAGCCAGCGCCCGGCTCGACCGGGCCGCCCCAGAGGACACGGTCGGGGAGCTCGGGCATGGCGATGTCGCCCTCTTCGATGGAGAGCTGCCGGCCGACCTCTCCGATGGCGATGGCCATCGAGCGGTTGATCACCACTCCCATGGCGCCGTCATCTGCGTAGTGCCAGAGCAGGACCACCGTGCCCGCGAAGTTGGGATCCCGCATCTGCGGGCTCGCGATCAGGAGGCCGGGTCGGTTCAAGCTAGCCGCTTGCGGGCAGCTCTTCTGCCCCGAAGAACGGAGCCCCTCCGTCCCGAACGATCTCTTCGGTGATCTCGACTTCCTTGAGGCCCTCGTGACTGGGCACCTCGTACATGATCTCCAGCATCACCTTTTCCATGATCGTCCGGAGACCACGGGCGCCGGCCTTGCGCGTCACCGCCTCCTCCGCGATCGCGACCAGGGCCTCTTCCGTGAAGCTCAGCTTGACCTTCTCGAACTTGAAGAGCTTCTGGTACTGGCGCACCAGCGAGTTCTTGGGCTCCTTGAGGATGTGGACCATGTCCTCGGCCTCGAGGGGTTCGAGGACGGCGCAGACGGGGAGGCGGCCGATGAACTCGGGGATGAGCCCGAAGTTGACGAGGTCCTCTGCCTGGGCCTTCTGCAGGAGCGCCGAGCGCTTGTCCGCGGCCACGTGCTCGCGGTCGTCTGCCAGGAAACCGACGGTCCTGGCGCCGATGCGCTGTTCGATCACGCGCTCGAGGCCCTCGAAGCTGCCGCCGCAGATGAAGAGGATGTTGGTCGTGTCGACCTGCAGGTACTCCTGGTTGGGCAGGCGCTTGTTGCCGCGAACCTGGATGTTCGCCATCGTGCCCTCGAGGATCTTGAGCAGGGCCTGCTGGACGCCCTCGCCCGAGACGTCGCGGGAGACGCTCGAGGTGGAGTTCTTCTTGGCGAGCTTGTCGATCTCGTCGATGTAGACGATGCCCTTGACCGTGCGCTCCAGGTTGTTGTTGGAGGCGTGGTACAGGTTCAGGATGATGTTCTCGACGTCCTCGCCGACGTAGCCGGCTTCCGTCAGCGTCGTGGCGTCGGCCATGACGAAGGGCACGTCGAGGAAGCGCGCGAGGGTCTGGGCGAGCAGCGTCTTGCCGGTGCCGGTCGGGCCGATCAACAGCACGTTCGACTTCTGGATCTCGACCTCGCCAGAGGTCGCGTTCTTCTTGTTGTGCTCGAGCCGCTTGTAGTGGTTGTAGACCGCGACGGCGATCTGGCGCTTCGCCTGGTCCTGGCCGATGACGTACTGGTCGAGGAAGGCCTTGATCTTGGCGGGAGGCGGGAGCTTCTGGTTGCCCCAGGCGATGGGCTTCTGCTGGGAGTTCTCCCGGATGATGTCCATGCAGAGCTTGATGCACTCGGAGCAGATGTAGACGTTCGGCCCCGCGATGATCTTGTCGACTTCCCGCTGCGGCTTGTGGCAGAAGGAGCAGCTGAGTCCGCCGGGGTTGCTGTACTTGCCCATCCAGTCCTCGTCGATCCCGTGTGGATCTCGATCGATCTTATCCACCGTCCGGAGACACCGTCAATCATCGGTCCCGCTGATTCGAACCTGAAGGAAACGAAGGGTCGATCCACGCCGGGAGAAGTCCCTCCCGCTATGATGCGCCAGCATGGCGGGCGACTTCTATCAGGTGCTCGGCGTTCCCACGGACGCGACGATGCAGGAGATCAAGAAGGCCTACCGGCGTCTCGCCCGTGAGCTTCATCCCGATGTCGTCGGCACGGACACGGAAAAGGTCGAGCGTTTTCAGCAGGTCGCGGAGGCCTACGAGATCCTCTCCGACCCGACAGCGAGGGGTCGCTACGACCGTAGCTTCATGCGCAGGACGCCCGGCCGCATGGCTGGAGGCTTCCACTACTGGTCCGGAGATCCCAAGCCAGATCCGAACTCGACTGGATTGGGAAGCGATCCGGCCAACGATCTCGGCCTCGACGACATCTTCGGCGAGGCCGACTTCGGCTTCGGGGGACGGCGACCGCGCTCGTCGAAGACGACTCTCAGCAAGGATCGAGCGCCGGAGCCGCGGGGCACTGGGCGACCCTCTCCTCCTCCTCCCCCTCCACCGCGCGCCTCGGCCAAGGCCGGGACCGACGTCTCCATGGCTGTCGACGTACCTCGGGAGATCGCGGCCAAGGGCGGCACGGTGACCCTCACCTACACCCGACTCGTGCTCACAGAGGACCGTCGTGGAGTCGTCGAGTACGACGAGATCCATGACCTGAAGGTCCCGCCAGGGATCGGGCATGGTCAGACCCTGCGCGTTCCGAAGTACGGCCACGCCGGGGAAGGAGGCGGCGCCTACGGCGATCTCGTCTGCGACATCAGGCTGGTGGGCCCGGAGCCGGCGGACAGCCGGCAGTCGCCTCCGTCGGCCGGCACGACCACCTCCTCGTCGGCGGATCCGAACGTACGCATCCTGCCCATCAGCGTGCACGAGGCCCTGCTCGGCGGGCGCGTGCCCGTCCAGACCTACCGCGGGGAGGTGCTGCTGACGCTCCCGCCCTGTACCTCTGGCGGAGTCCGCTTCCGCCTGCGCGGCAAGGGCGAACCGACCGGCTCCGGGGCCCCGACTGACCTCGTGGTCCAGCTGAAGATCGTGACGCCGCCGCTGTTGGACGACGACGCCAAGGCCGCAGCCGAAGCCCTGGCCGGCCTCGTTCCCTACGATCCCCGCGAGTGATCCGCCGGGCTCATTGATCGACCTGGGCCAGCGCCAGGGCCTCGTCGACCGTCTGGACGAAGTGGAGCTCCAGCGCGCTTCGCAGGGTGCTCGGCAGTCCCTCGACGTCCCTCTGGTTTCCAGCGGGGAGGACGACCGCCGCGAGCCCGGCGCGGCGGGCTGCCAGGAGCTTCTCCTTGACGCCGCCGACCGGGAGGACCTGGCCCCGCAGTGTGATCTCTCCGGTGAAGGCGAGGCCCTCACGGGCTGGCTTGCCGCTCAGGAGCGAAGCCAGGGCGACCAGGGTCGTGAGACCCGCCGAGGGGCCGTCCTTTCGGACTCCCGCGACGGGCAGGTGGACGTGGAAGTCGCTGTCCACGAAGACCGATGAGTGCGCATGGCGGCTCCGGAGGAGTGAGAGCGCTGCGCTGACCGACTCGCGCAGGGACTCCCCGAGGCTTCCCGTGAGCTCGATCCGGCCCTGTCCGTCGTCGAAGCGGAGCGCCTCGACGAGGAGCACCTCGCCGCCATCGGCCGTCCAGGCGAGACCGAGGGCGGCGCCTGGTCGGCCGGCGTGTTGGACCAGCTGGGGCCGCGGCGGAGGCGGGCCGAGCAGCTTCTCCAGGTGCTTCTCGCGGATCACGAGGGTGCGCGTCCTGCCCTCGACCCACTGCAGCGCCATCGCCCGGAACACGCGCTGCAGGGCGCGCTCGAGGCCGCGGACACCGGGCTCCAGGGTCCAGCGGCGGACGAGCGCGCTCAGCGCCTCCGTGGACAACCGGATGTGGGACTCGTCGAGCCCGTGGGTGGCGTGGAGGTCGGGGAGCAGGTGACGCCTGGCGATCTGGATCTTCTCCTCCTCGACGTAGCCGGGCAGCGAGACGACCTCGAGGCGATTCAGGAGCGCCGAGGGGATGTCGTCCGCGACGTTCGCCGTCGCGATGAACAGCACCTGGGAGAGATCGAAGGGCGCATCGAGGTAGTGGTCCGTGAAGTCGTGGTTCTGGCCCGGGTCGAGGACCTCGAGGAGCGCAGAGGCCGGATCGCCTGTCCCGGCACCCAGCTTGTCGAGCTCGTCGAGCAGCAGGACGGGGTTTCTCGTCCGCGCTCGCCGGACCGCCTGCAGGATCCGTCCGGGCATCGCACCGGTGTAGGTGCGCCGGTGACCCCGAATCTCGGACTCGTCCTTGACGCCGCCCAGCGACACGGCCTGGAAGGAGCGCCCGAGCGCCTGGGCCACCGTACGGGCGAGAGAGGTCTTTCCGGTCCCCGGCGGGCCCGCGAAGCAGAGGATCAGGCCGCGCGCGTGGGGGTTGAGCTTGCGCACGGCGAGGTACTCCAGCATGCGCTGCTTGGCCTCCGCCAGGCCGAAGTGGTCGCGGTCGAAGATCTCCCTGGCGCGCTCGAGGGACTCGTCGTCCACTGTCGTCACGTTCCAGGGCATCTCCCCCAGGAGCTCCAGCCAGCTGCGCACCACCGAGGTCTCTGCGGCGTCGGCGCCCATGCGGCGGATGCGGTCCAGCTCCCGGAGGGCCTCTGCGAGCACCGTCTGGGGCATGCCCGTCGACACCAGTCGCTGCTCCAGGCGGGAGAGCTCGTCGCTGGCCTGCTCGCCGAGCTCTTCGCGGCAGATGCGGATCTGCTCTCTGAGGAAGTACTCGCGCTGGGAGCGATCGATGGCCTCGCGCACCTGTCCGTGGATGCGGTTCGACAGGCTCACGAGCTCCGCGGCCTTGGCCGCTTCCATGACGAGGAGCTCGAGGCGGCTCGCGACGCTCGGCTCTGCGAGCAGCGCCTGCTGGAGCTCCACCGGGAGCTGAAGCATGCCAGCGGCGTAGTCCGCGAGGCGCGCGGGACCTTCTGAAGAGTGAGGTGGCGCCTGGCCGAGCTCGGGAGGACGACGCAGGTCGCGCGCGAGCAGCTCGGTGAGGTACTCCCGGAGCTTGTCGTGCCGCACCTCGAGCGTCGCCGGGTCGTCGTCGAGCTCGTCGAAGGCGGTGACCGTGGCGGTCCAGTGCTGCTCGCCTGGCGTGAGTCCGCCGAGGTGGCAGCGCGCGTGGGCCTCGACGAGCGCGCGCGCTGAGCCGTCCCCCATCGCGAGGGTCCTCAGGACCCGTCCCCTGCAGGCCACCGGGTGGAGATCCTCCAGCGAGCAGGGCTCGACGACTCCGGGGCGGACAGTCGCCAGGACGAGGTCCACGCCTCGCTCGAGGTGCTCGGCCACGGCGTTGAGGGCTCGGGGTCCGTCCAAGGCGACCGGTGTCAGCGCGCCAGGGAAGGGGACCAGCCCACGCAGGGCCACCAGGGGCAGGTCGGGCATTCCGGGCGGGAGTGTACTCTGCGTGCCGCATGGACCTCCCCGCGCCATTTGGCAAGTACCAACTCCTCGAGCGCATCGCGACGGGGGGAATGGCGGAGGTGTTCCTGGCCCGGAGCTTCGGGGTGGAGGGCTTCGAGAAGCGCCTGGTCATCAAGCGCATCCTCCCCCAGCTGGCGCACTCGCAGCACTTCGTCCAGATGTTCATCCGCGAGGCGAAGATCTCGGCGCTCTTGAGCCACCCGAACATCGTGTCGGTCTACGAGCTGGGAAAGGTCGGCCAGGATCACTACATCGCCATGGAGCTGATCCACGGGCGGGACCTGACGCGCTCCGTCCGTCGTCGTCGGGCGATGGGCCTCGCCTTGCCACTGCCCGTCGCCGTCTACGTCACTGCGGGCCTGGCCAGGGGCCTGGCATACGCCCACTCCCGCGTCGACGCCGAGGGAAACCCCGCGCCCATCGTTCATCGGGACGTGTCGCCCCACAACGTGCTGCTCAGTTTCCAGGGTGAGGTGAAGCTGGCCGACTTCGGCATCGCTCGCATGTTGAACGAGCTCGAGCGGGAGCCCACGGGTCAACCCGGGGGCGGCAAGTTCGCCTACATGAGCCCCGAGCAGGCGCGGGGTGAGCGCATCGACCAGCGAAGCGACATCTTCAGCTGCGGCATCGTGCTCTACGAGCTGCTCGTCAACCACCGGCTCTTCCAGGACCCCGATCCGCAGGAGAAGCTGCGGCAGGTTCGCGAGGCCATCGTCCCCGACCCGCGCGAGGAGGTCCCGGCCATCCCCGACCGGCTCTGGGACATCCTCCAGGTGGCGCTCTCCCGCGACCCGGGCGACCGGTACGCCGACGCCGGGCTGCTCGAAGAGGACCTCCGCGCTTTCCTCTTCGAGGCTGGGCATCGGATCGACGACGCCAGCCTGGGCTCCTTCCTGCGGGAGCTCTTCGAGGACGAGCTCGGGCCGGACCCTTCGGCTGCGCTGCTCCAGAACCTCGCTCACGAGCTCACCCGGCTCGAGGAGTCGATGGACCAGACGCGGAGCGACGCGACCTCGACCGCGTCGTCGGCGCCATCGGAGCCTGGCGCCAGGCGGCCAATCGGCGAGAAGAAGAGCGTCGCCGTGCTCGTGGCAGAGGTCGTCGGTCTCACCGATGCCAGCGAGGTCATCGAGCCAGAGGAGGTCCTGCGTCAGCAGGAGACCGTCAACCGGGCCCTCGCGCGGGTCGCCGGGCGCTTTCACGGCTGGCTCGACGCGCCCAGCCACGACACGATCACCATGCTCTTCGGCATCCCACGGGCCTTCGAGGACGACCTCGACCGCGCCCTGGCTTGCTCGCTGGAGCTCTTGCGCGCGGTGCGAAAGCTGCGGAAGAAGGGTCAGCCCGTGGAGCTCGCCGTAGGCCTCCATCGGGGCGAGGTCGCCCTGAGCGGCACGCCGGACGACATGTCCTACGTTCCTCGCGGAAACGTCGTCAAGCTCGCACGCCGCCTCGCTGCCCTGGCGGATCCTGGCGAGATCAGGGTCTCCGATCTCGTGGCTTCCCTGGGCGGCGACCGCTGGCGCTTCAACCTCGGGCCTCGCATCCGCATGAAGGGGCGCAGAAAGGACCTCTCCACCTTCGTGCTCGCGGGGCGTCGGCGCAAGGTCCGCGGCGGACCCGGTGGACGGTGGATCCGGCGGGCCGGAGAGCTGGAGGTGCTCGCCAGCGCCATCACCGGACTCGCAGAGGGTCGGGGTGGCGTCCTCGCCATCTCCGGCGAGGCTGGGAGCGGAAAGACACGGCTCGTACGAGAGCTGCGCGAGCAGGCGGCTCGGGGGCGGGTCCCCTGCTACGTCGCTCGCTGCTACCCCTACGGGAACGAGCACCCCCTGGCTGCCCTCCGCGACGTCGTCGCCGCGGTGCTCGGGATCGAGGACGACGACCCCCCAGAGGTCATCCGCCAGCGCCTCGCCCGGCTGTCGGAGCTCAGCGTGGACGAGCCCGACATTGCCACCATCGGCGACTTCTTCGCCCTGGGGTCCCAGCGGCGCGCCCAGCCGACCAAAGAGGACATCTACGGCGCTGGTTCGGCCTTCGTGAAGGGGCTCGCCCGCAGTCGGCCCACGCTGACGGTGGTGGAGGACCTCCAGTACATGCCGGTCTTCGAGCGACAGCTCCTGGGCCATCTCGTCCGCGCCTCCGCCGGCTCGCGCCTGCTGTGGATCCTGACCTGGCGTGGCCGCAAGCCGCCGTCCGAGCTGCCGCGACCCTCAGAGGAGATCCGCCTCGGCCCGCTGGACGACGAAGCCCGCAGCCAACTCGCCGCCGACATCCTGGCGGTCCGCGCGATCGGTCCCGACCTGGTGGACTTCGTGGACCGCCACGCGACCAAGAACCCGCTGTATGTCGTGGAGGTCGTCAAGTCGCTCCAGCAGAAGGGTGGCATCAAGATCGAGGGTCGCAAGGCGCGCCTGAGCGACCCCACCGGCGGAGAGGTCCTCTTGCCGCCTACCCTGGAGGGGCTGGTGAGCTCCCGGGTCGACGATCTCGACCCCGCAGCGAAGGGCGCCCTGCAGATCGCTGCGACCATCGGGCTGTCGTTCTCGCCTACGCTGGTGGCGGAGGCCGCGGGGCTCGAGGACGCCGCGCCGTTGTTCCGGGATCTCGTGGACGCTGGCCTCATCGTGCCAGAGGGCGGCGAGGAACGCCGCCACACCTTCGCCTCCCACCTCGTCTGGCAGGTCGTCCGGCGCTCGATCCTGGGCGTCCAGCTGCGAGATCATCACCGCCTCGTCGCGGAGGGCATGGAGCGCCTCTTCGCCGATCACCTCGAGCCGCACTACGACGCCCTCGCCAGCCACTGTGCCGCCGCCGGACGCCTGGTGGACGCGGCCCGCTTCGTGAACCTGGCGGGAGACAAGCACCGGACGGGAGCCTTCCTGGAGCGTGCGCTGGCCTGCTACGAGCGAGGTGTCGCCTGGCTGGAGATGGCCGAGGGCAAAGACGGCGGCGGCTCGCTCAGGGGCGAGGCGGTGCTGCGCCTCAAGGCCGGCGAGATCGGCCACCTCATCGGTGACCACGATACCTCCGAGCGCCACCTCCAGATCGCACTGGAGCTGGCCGCCGAGGGTGGCAGCGGAGACCTCGAGGTCGCCTGCTACCTCGCCCTCGGTCGTGTCTTCACGGCGACCGGTCGGACCATCCTTGCCTCCGCGAGCCTGGAGCAGGGCCTCAGCGAGACGAGGATGCGCAACGACCCGCGGCTCTGCGCCGAGTTCCTCAGCGCTCTGGCCCACCTCGCCAGCGAGGGCGGTGACTACGCCACCGCCGAGGCCTACCTCGCAGAGGCCATGGAGCTCGCCGGCGACGACCCCGTCACCGCGGCGCTCGCTCAGCTCGGCATGGCCAATCGCTACCTGCGCGACGACAGGCCGCAGCAGGCCTGGCGCTACCTGCAGGACGCGCGGGTCCTCGCAGAGGTCTCCGGCGACCGGATCCTGATGGGCCGTATCTACAACAACCTGGGCACCGCGCGGCATGGGCTCGGTGACTACGCCAAGGCGCTCGAGTACTTCCGAAAGGCCCTCGATACCCGGCGCGGGAGCGGCTACCGCCACGGGCTGGTCATCAACCTCCACAACATCGGGGACGCCCACATGCGCCTCGGTCGCCTGGGTCGAGCTCACGCCGCCTTCCTCGAGTCCCGTGACATCGCGCGGCAGGTCGGCTTGGAGCGCCAGGTCGCCCTCAACGACGTCTTCATCGGCTACCTCGCGGCCCTGCGCGAGGACACGGGGTCGGGCCTCGCCCAGCTCCGCAAGGCCACCGCCGCCGCCGAGCGCCTCGAGGACCCCGAGACGGTGCTTCGAGGCCACTGGCTGGAGGGCAAGGTGCTGCGGGAGGCCGGCCGGGACCAGGCGGCCCGCGCCGTGCTGAAGAAGGCCCTCGAGGCGGCGCGGGAGATGGGCTCGGCCTGGATCGCTCGCGACATCGAGGCCGAGCTCTTGTGAGGGTGGCTCCGTGAAGGTCTTCCGTCTCGCTACAGGGCGCCCGGTGCCGCCGCTGTCCGACCCGCCGCTGGAGGTCCAGATCCTGGGTCGATCGCTCGAGGTCTACCAGCGGGAGGAGATCGAGGAGGCTGGATGCGTGCTGGTCGATACGGTCCCGCGCGATGAGCCCTACCTGCTCATCAGCGACCGGACGTGGTTCACCCGCGCCACGCTCGAGTTCATCAAGGAAGCCCCGGGGCGCCTGAAGGTGAAGGAGCGACAGTGGCGACGGGCGACCGGGCCGCTCCAGCAGCTCATCGAGGAAGACGTCTACGAGCTGGCGCACATCCCGAAGGGGCTGCCACCGGTGTTCACCTCGGTCCCGAACCGAGAGATCGAAATCGGCATCGTCTGGCCGGAGCTGCCGACGCCGGTGCACTCCGCGATGGCCCACGCGGTCGAGGTCCCGGAGCCCATCTGCGAGGCCGGCGTTCTCCAGATCGACCACTGGTGCCACATCCTCAAGGCCAACCTCCTGGCGATGGGAGCGACCATCCAGCGTGAGAAGCGGCGCTGGGAGGAGTCCTTCATCCTCGTCAAGCTCTGGAAGATCCTCGGCATCCTGCTGCGCGCCCGCTCACTGAAGCCGACCTACCTGCTCCAGGCGCTCACGACGGTCGGCAAGCGCTGCCTCATCCACCCGAGCGCCGTCATCGAGGGCTGCGTCCTGGGCGACGACGTGCACATCGGCGCCTTCGCGGTCGTGCGGGGCTCGGTGCTCAAGGACGGGGCTCGCGTCGAGGAGCACGCCATCGTCAACGGGAGCATCATCGGCGCCGGGGCCCGAGTCGGCCGGCGCGGGATGTGCAACCTCTCGGTGCTCTACGACAACGCCTTCGTCTCGACCGGCTGGGGCCACCAGTTCTGTCTGGTCGGCAAGGAGGCCTTCCTCGCCCACAGCGCGATGGTCTACGACCTCTCCTTCGACAAGCCGATCAAGGTCTGGCAGCGCGGCGAGCGCGTCAGCTCGGGCTGGTACTTCCTCGGCGCCGCGATCGGGCACCGCGCTCGGCTGGGGGGGCGCACGGTGGTCGGCTACGGCGGCGAGGTCCCCAACGACGCCCTGCTCGTCGGACCTGCACACGAAGCGCTCAGGAAATGGGAGGAGGGACCAGGGCCCCACCGGGTAGTGGATGGCATCGCCAAACCGCTCGGGATAGGCCGAGGGGCTCCTGGCGAAGAGGAATAGCCATGCTGCTGTTGATGATGGCGTGTGCGGGTGATGGCGATGCGACCGCGCCCGGCGGGACCGGCAAGACCGGAAAGGCCAAGGCCGACGCGGAACCTGCTGCGGTGCCCGAGCCCACGGTCGAGCTGCTCACGGGTCCGACGCGGCCCGCGCTGTTGTTGACCCACGCGTGGTTCTGGACCGACGACAAGGGCATGCCCAACCCGGGTCCGGCTCGCCTCGACGTGTGGCGCTCCGGCGCCGAGGGATGGGAGCGGACCCGGCTCGAGGATCCCGACAGCAACGTCTTCCACAAGGCCGTCCAGTACCAGGGCGGGATCCTCACGATCGGCGCCGATGGCCCCTACCTCAAGCACTGGACCAACGGCGACGACGGCAGCTGGAACGACACGGTCGTCTGGCACCACGCGGAGGGCTGGGGCGGCAAGTACAACCGGCTCCGCGACATCGAGATCGGTGACGTCGACGGTGACGGCGTCGACGAGCTCGTCATCGCGACCCATGACGGCGGCGTCGTCGCCGTCGTCGAGTGGCAGCCGGGGGCCGAGGCCCAGGTCACCCAGCTCGACGCGAAGGCTGACACCTTCGTCCACGAGGTCGAGATCGGTGACGTCGACGGCGACGGCACCAACGAGTTCTTCGTGACTCCGAGCGACCGCAACAAGGCCAACGTGAGCCAGTCCGGCGGCGTCGCGATGTACAGCTGGGACGGCACGACCTACGTGCGCAGCTGGGTCGAGGAGCCCTCCCAGGGCACCCACGCCAAGGAGGTCACTGTGGTCGACCTCGACGGCGACGGCGTCTCAGAGGTCTTCGTCGTGAACGAGGCCGAGATCGATCCGGTCGACAAGACGAAGATCCTGAAGCCTGTCGAGGTCCGCCAGTACTCCCTGGCCGACGGCGCCTGGTCCCACACTGTCATCGCCACGATCGACGATCGGCAGACCCGCTTCCTGGTCCCCGGCGACTTCGACGGTGACGGAAACACCGAGCTCATCGCCGCAGCCTTCAAGACCGGCCTGTACCACCTCACCCCCGGCGAGGACGGCTGGACGAGCACCCGCTTCGAGCAGGCCAGCTCCGGCTTCGAGCACGCTGTCTTCCCCGCCGACCTCGAAGGCGACGGCCAGCTCGAGCTCTACGTGGCGGCAGACGACCAGCGCGAGCTCAAGATGTACACGTGGAACGCGGAGCGCAAGGGCTTCGACAAGCAGCTCCTCGGCAGGCTCGACTCCCAGGTCCTGACCTGGAACATCACGGCGGCGTCTCTATAGGGGCACGGGGGTATCTCCGGTCCCTAGACCCGGGCGACGCTCGCGATGCCCTCTACGCTGGCTTCGACGACGCCCTTCTCGGTGATGATGGCCGCGACGTACTCGGCGGGGGTGACGTCGAAGGCGGGGTTCCTCGCCGGTGAGCCGGTGGGGGTCGTCCGGACCCGGATGAACTCTCCCGTGTCGGACCAGCCCCATGTGCAGCGGACCTCGTCTTGCGCCCGCTCCTCGATGGGGATGTCCTCGCCAGAGGGGCAGTCAGGATCGATGGTCGTCGTCGGCGCGGCCACGTAGAAGGGGATGCCGTTTTCCTTGGCTACGACGGCCGAGGAGTAGGTGCCGATCTTGTTGGCCACGTCGCCGTTGGCTGCGATCCGGTCGCTCCCGACGATGACCATGTCGATCTGGCCGGTGCGCATGAAGTGGCCGGTGGCGTTGTCGCAGATGACCGCGTGGTCGATGCCCTCCTGGAGGAGCTCCCAGGCCGTCAGGCGGGCGCCCTGGGCGCGCGGCTTTGTCTCGTCGACGAAGACGAAGGGTCTCTTGCCCTCTCGGTGAGCGACGAACATCGGTGACAGGGCGCTGCCCCAGTCGACGAAGGCCAGCCAGCCCGCGTTGCAGTGGGTGCTGAGCCGGAAGCCGGCCCCGATCAGGGGGGCACCGTTGACTCCGATGGCCTCGCAGCACGCTGCGTCGTCGTCGGCGATGTCGACGGCCTCTGCGACGGCGGCTTCCCTGGCGGCGGCGATGTCGTCACCCTGGGCCTCGATGGCGCCGATCACGCGCTTCACCGCGTAGAACAGGTTCTGGGCCGTCGGACGCGTGGCGCTGACAACCTCCGCCGCATCGGCGATGTCCTGGTGGAAGTGGGACTCCCTGGCCTGCAGGGCGGCCTGGGCCATGGCGTAGCCCCCGGTCCCGCCGATGGCGCCGGCTCCCCGGACGACCATCGTCGTGATGGACCTCGCCGTCTCCCGGTAGTCGTGGGTGTCCACGATCTCGAAGCGGTGGGGCAGCATGGGCTGGTTGATCATTCGGACCGTCGGACCTTCCATCCAGACGGTCCGGAAGTGCTTTCCGTCGACGTTCAAGGCTGTCTCGCTGGGGGCAACTCGTAGTCGGTGTAGACCTCGCGCACGACCTGGACCATCAGCTGCTCCGCGAAGCTGCGGGCCGCGTTGTCGGTGGCCACGCGGAGGGCTTCTTCGGGATCGCTGTAGTCAGCGCGCTCGGTGGCCCGCAGGGGCGGACCTTTGGTATCCCGCGCCTTGTAACGCACGGGCTGGCTCTTGAGCTCCACCTCTGTGGCGTGGAGGCGCGTCCGGGCGAGGTTTCCCTCCTGCGCGACGCGGAAGTGGGGCTCGAGGAAGATGAGGATGCTGCTGTCGGCGGACTCGGCGACGTCGGAGTCTGGGACCTTGAAGCCCATGTCGCCGATGTGGCGCTGGAGCTGCTCTTCCAGGGCGGCGACCGCCTCTTCGGTCAAGTCCGGACTCGGCAGGATGCGGATCGTGACGCTGAGCACGTCCTCGTGGTTCACGCGGGACTCCGGGTCCTGGAGCACGCTGAGCCAGGCTGCTCGGACATCGTCGAAGGGCATCTGGACGTCGCGCCGCTGGGCCGCCACCGCCAGGAGCACCTTGGCGAACTCCAGGCTGTCCTCTTCCTGGAGGTGACCGAAGTCGCGCAGCGTCTCCGCCATCGCGATCCGTCCGCGGATCAGCGGCCGGGCCGAGTCGAGCTCACGTCGCTGGGCCTCTGCGTCGCACGCGAGCCAGGAGTCGATGACCCGCTGCCAGTCCTCGCCGAGCGCCTCGACCTCGGTCTGGCAGGTCATCACGTAGACCTGCTCCGGCGAGAGCCGACTCATGTCGGTCCCGGCTAGGGCGATGCTGAACAACAGTGGGCTCATGTGGTCTCGGGAGGCCAGGGCGGGAGCTTACCGTGCCTGTGCTCCTCGCCTACCCGATAGCGCAGCCAGCCCATGTAGTTGTCGCGCCACCAGTCCTCGAAGTCGAAGCCCTCGAACTCTCGGGCGACCAGGGCCCGGTAGTTGTCGTCGCCGTAGACGCGGCCGCTGATGAAGTCCGACAGGTGAAGCTCCTCGCCCTCGATGCGAAGCACGGTCGCCGACGCGAAGGTCCAGCTGCCGGTGTTGACGTAGCGCCGCTGTCCGAGCTCCACGATGCCGGGGAGGTGGGCGTGACCGCAGACCAGGGTCCTGTACGGCCCGGCGCCGAGGGCAGAAGTGGCGGGGTGGAACATCGACCCCGGGTCGCCGATCTGGCAGCGGGTCCAGTAGCGCGCCGTCCGGCTGACGTACTCGCTGTGGCGCGTGTCGTCGAAGAGCGTGTCGAGCACCCTGGCCAGGCGTCGCCTGAACCAGATCATCTTGTGGACGCACCAGAACCCGAAGCGGTTCCAGGGGTTGTAGTAGTGCTGGAGCGGCAGTCGGAACCAGGTGTTCAGGACTCGCTCGACGAGGTGGTGGACGCGCGTCCGGCGCTCGGACTCCTCGACGTCGAGGCTGATGATGGGGTCGAACTCGTAGCCGTGGAGGATGCAGGTGTGGTCTCCGACCTCGACGCCGTGCACGACCGGCAGACGGAGCACGTCCCGGTAGAGGCCCAGATCGTGGTCGTGGTTGCCGAGCACGTAGTAGAAGCGGCCACGGGAGGCGAGCTTCGAGAACGCCCCGAGCACCTTGCCGTGGGCCTTGAGGATGTTCGTGAAGAACCAGGCCTGGGAGAAGTCGATGGCGTCCCCGGCGACGACCAGGGTGGCCTCCTCGGCCTCGAGTCCTTCGAGGAAGCGCAACAGCGGCTTGTCCTTCGCGACGAAGATGTCGGAGGAGCTCCCGTCCCCGAGGTGGGTGTCCGAGATCACGTAGACGACGCCGCCGTCGTCGATGCGCACGATGTCCCGCTGCCCGTCGTCGTGATCCCAGCCAAAGACTTCCACGCCATCATTGTTACGTGCCGGGACGATGACGCCACTTCAGCCGGTCAAGACCTTCGCCGGAGGCCGCATCGGCTTCCTCGGCAGCTTCCCGGAGTTTCACCTGCTGCCGCGGACATCCCTGCCCGAGATCGCCTTCGCGGGCCGCTCGAACGTCGGCAAGTCCTCTGCGATCAACAAGCTCTTGAACGTCAAGAAGGTGGCGCGGGTGAGCAACACCCCTGGTCGGACCCAGGCGATCAACCTCTTCGTGGTCGAGGACCGCGTCGTCTTCGCCGATCTGCCCGGCTACGGCTTCGCGAAGGTCCCCCTCGAGGTCAAGGCGCGCTGGAAGGGGCTCGTGGAGGGCTATCTCGGCGGTCGTGAGCAGCTGAAGCTCGTCGTGGTGCTCGTGGACGCACGGCACGACGTGCAGCGCCTCGACGCCGAGCTCATCTGGGGGCTGCGCCAGGCCCGCATCCCGATCCGAGTGCTCGCGACGAAGTCCGACAAGCTCAAGCGCAGCCAGCGCCAGAGACACTGGGCGGCGCTGCGGCGGGGCTTCAAGCTCCGTGGCGACGAGCTCATCGGCTTCTCCAGCGCGGACGGGATGGGCCTCGAGACAGCCTGGAGCGCCTTCGACGCGGCCGCCGCCGGAGACCTGGAGCCAGAGAGATGAGCCGCAAGAAGGCCAACCCCTACCGCGGGGATCGCTTCACCAAGGCGGCCAAGAAGCAGGGCTACGCGGCCCGCTCGGTCTTCAAGCTCGAGGAGATCGACCAGCGCTTCGGGCTCCTTCGCAGGGGCCAGAAGGTCCTCGACCTCGGCTGCGCTCCTGGATCGTGGTCTCGCTACGTCGACGAGTGTGGGGCGAGCGTCGTCGGGGTGGACATCGTCGAGACCAAGGGCATCCCCGGCGTCTTCCTGCTTCGCTCGGTGCTGAAGGTCACGCCCGAGCGACTCCGCGACGCCCTCGACGGGGAGGCGGACGTCGTGTTGTCCGACATGGCTCCGCGGACCACCGGCGACCGCTTCGGCGACCACGTCCGCCAGGTCGCGCTGGCTCGGAGAGCGCTGGAGCTCTGCGACGCCCTGCTGAGAACTGGCGGGGCCTTCGTCGTGAAGGTCTTCGACGGCGAGGACGCCCCGGCGTTCACCGACGAGGTCCGCCACCGCTTCGAGCGCGTCAAGCGGGTCAAGCCCGAAGCGACCCGGAGTCGGAGCGTGGAGTTCTTCCTGGTGGGGACGGGGTTCTCGGGGCGCTAGGAGCGCCGGATCAGAGCGAAGACAACCAGGCCAGCAAGGCCGGGACGCCCGCACCCGTCGCGCCCTTCTCCAGGTGACCCTCCGCCTTCGAGATGAAGGCAGGGCCGGCGATGTCCAGGTGGGACCAGGTCTTGCCCTCGGCGACGAAGTTCTGGAGGAACAGCGCCGCCGTGATCGAGCCCCCCCAGCGGCCACCGACGTTCTTGATCTGACCCCAGCTGCCCTTGATGAGCTCGTCGTACAGCGGCTCCAGGGGCATGGGCCAGAAGGCCTCGCCGCCGCACCTGGCCGCCTCGTTCAGGGTGTCGCGGAAGGCCTCGTCGTTGGCGTAGAGCGCCGTGTAGTGCTCGCCGAGCGCCACGACCGCGGCGCCGGTGAGGGTGGCGAGGTCCACGATGTGGGTGACGTCCTCCAGCGCCGAGGCGTAGGACAGGCAGTCAGCCAGGATCAGGCGGCCCTCTGCGTCCGTGTTGAGGACCTCGACCGTCTTGCCGTTGTGCATCGTCAGGATGTCGCCGAGCTTGTAGCTGGAGCCGGACAGGAGGTTCTCTGCGGCGCCGAAGATGCCGTGCACGCGGGCCTTGACGTCGAGCGCCCCCAGGGCGCTCATCGCCCCGATGACGGCCGCCGCTCCGCCCATGTCGCAGCGCATCGTCTCCATGCCGCTGGTCGGCTTGATCGAGAGCCCGCCGGCGTCGAAGGTGACGCCCTTTCCGACGATGGCGACCTCTGCCGTCGGAGCGCCCGTGGGCTCGTAGACCATGTGCACGAAGCGGGGCGGGCGGTCCGAACCCTGGCCGACCGCGCCCAGGCCGCCCATGCCAGCGCTGTCGATGCGCTCGTCTCCCCAGACCTCGACCGACAGCCGCGCGGTGGCGAGGTCCACCGCAGCCTGGGCCAGGGTCTCCGGGTAGATCTCCGCCGCCGGCCCGTTCACGAGATCGCGGGCGAAGCCGCGGGCAGCACCGAGGGTCCGACCGCGCTCGAGGTCCGCGTCGTTGGCGATCGAGCCGACCAGCGCCACGCTCTCCATGGGGGCCTTGCGATCGGCCTCGGCGAGGTTCCGGTCGTAGCGGTAGTTGCCGGTGACGAGGGCCTCGACGGCCGCGGTCGTGTGCTCTGGGCCACCTGTGAGGCCAATGCGCAGACTCGCGCAGCCCTTGGACCGCGCGAAGTGGCCCACCGCTCCGGCGGCCCGCCGGATGTCCTCGACCGAGCCGCTCCCGGTGCCGACCACGACGACCCACTTCGCCTCGACGCGGCCCATGGCGCGCACCGGGAAGGTCTTGCCCGCCACCGGCGAGAAGGGCTCGTCGGTGAGCGCGGCGGACAGCGAGCCGCCGAAGGCCTGGTCGAGCCCGTCAGGCAGGTCGTCGATCGAGTCGATGCCCACGGCGAGGAGGTCGGCTGGCGCCAGCAGGACGCCGCTGAGTTCGAAGGTCATGGGAGTCTCCTGGTCAGCCGCGGAGCACGAGCAACATCGTCATCAAGACGAGGATGACGGCGCCAGCGGCGACCATGAACTGCAGGTAGGTGTCGCCGCGCAAGAGCTCGACGAGACGGCCGATCGGTCCGTCGGCGACTGGGAGATCGATGTCATCGGGCTCTGGGGGGGCGAGGTCACGCCCCTCGTCACCCGGGAGCGGGACGTCCGTCCACGAGCGGGCGCCGACGATGTCCGTCAGCGGGTCCGGCTCCGGCAGCTGGCTCTGGACCTGCACCGCGGGCTCGGTGTGCTCGGCCTCCGGTGGGGGTGGGGGTGGCGGTGCGGCGGGTGCCGGGGGGGGGATCGGTGAGGGCTTGCCTTCGCCGTCCAGCATGAAGTTGAGGGTCTCCTCCGGCTTGTTTCCGAAGTC
The DNA here is from genome assembly GCA_036012755.1 of Myxococcota bacterium. Lineage (GTDB taxonomy): Bacteria > Myxococcota_A > UBA796 > UBA796 > CAJQPC01 > JAAESX01. Next base: position 72,327 of record DASCPX010000037.1, read on the forward strand.
GGGATCTGCGATGGCGTCATCGAGCGCGGACTCGAGCGCCGCCTTGTCCGCCGGGGGTGCCGGGGGCGGGATCGAGGGCTGCGTCTCCGGCACGTCCTCGTCCGGCTCCAAGAAAGGGATCGCCTGGGCTCCTGGCCTGGGGCTCGCCGGAGGCACGTAGCCAGCCGCCGCCCTGAGCTCGTACTGGGCCTCGGCGGTCTCCGGCGGGTGGCCGGAGTCACGGATGGCGAAGGCCACGCGGGTTCGGTAGCGGCCCGGTCCCAGGTCCATGACCCTGAAGCTGAAGCGGAAGCGCCCCGAGGGGTGCCGGTCGACCGTGTAGGCGCACTCGACGTCTCGGATGCGGTCGCCGGACTCGTCATCGAAGACGGCGACGCCGCATGCGATCTCGTCGTGGCTGTCCACCCCCGCGGACACGGCGACGCTGACGCCGAAGCTGACCTCTTCGTCCGACTCGAAGGTCGATGAGCCGGGCGGGCGGTCGAGCATGACCTTCCCGACCATCGCGACCCGTGGACGGATCAGGGATCGCAGCTCGTCGAGGCGGGGCGCGAGCTCCCGGACCCGCGCGAAGCGGTAGGGCGGCGAGGGCGCGATCTGCTGTGACAGCGCCCGGCCCAGCACGCTCGAGAGCTTCTCGGCGAAGCGCGCGTGGAAGCGGTTGTTGCTGTCTTCGGACTTCAGTCGCTCGATCGCGCGGTCCTTCAAGACCACCCTGTCGCCCTTGTCGAGGCCGGTCACCGGGAGCACCTGCGGCGAGTCGTCTCCGTCCGGCGGCGTCATGACGGCGCGGTACAGGATCATCGCGATCGCGTAGGTGTCCGCGGTCTCCTCGAGCTCCTCGCCGCGCAGGACCTCTGGCGGGAGGTAGCGGTTGGGCTCGGGGCTGATGGCGTGCAGCTGGCCGAGCGCGTCGATGGCGCTCGGGGTCGCCATGTCGGTGAGCAGGACGTCGCCGCGATCGTTCAGAAGGATGTTGGAGGGCCGCAGGTTGCCGTGCAGGCCAACGTCCTGCTGCATCTCCGCCAGGTGACCACAGACGGCGACCAGCACCGTGAGGACCTCTGTGAGCGTGCAGCCCTGGGCGATCCGGCGATCGAGTGTCGTGGTGAGCCGCGGGAGGATCAACAGCGGCGAGCCGTCCTCGGCCTGGCGCGACTGCAGCGGCGGGAGGAAGACGTGGGCGCCCTCGCCCAGCATGCGGGCCTGCTCCGCGCAAGCGTTCTGGCAGGCTCCCAGCAGGGTGTCCGTGAGCGGCACGTCACCCCTGAAGTCGTCGCGGGACAAGGGGCATTTCAAGACGAACTCGGCGCGCGAGTCGCCGTGCCGAACCAGGTAGGACTTGCCCCACAGGCCACGGCCGAGGAGGGGGCCGACCTGGTAGCTGCGGCCCTGTGCGTCGAGGACGACGTCTCCAGTCTTCATCAGGCCTCGGCAGCGGGGGTGCGTCGCAGTCGAAGCTATCGACTGCAGGATCCCGTGTCAAAGGTCAGACAACGCTATGATTTCCCGCATCGTGGACTACTCGTTCCCGGAGGAGGGAAATGGGCCGTATCGGCTCTTTCGCGGCATCGAGGGTTCTCTCGTGGAGCGCTTCGAGGCTGGCCTGCGAAACCCGCGCGAGGCACAGCTGGGGCGCCTCGAAGCGATCCTGGCCGAGGTGGAGGGCACGGCCTTCGGGGCGGCGCACGGCCTGCGCCCTGGCGTCGGGCTCGGCCGCTTTCGTGAGCTCGTGCCCGTTCGCGACTACGACGGGCTGCGAGAGTGGATGGAGCGCGTCCACGAGGGCAAGCGGCGCGTTCTGACGAAGAGTCCCGTGCGGAGCCTCTTGAAGACATCTGGCACGACGGGGCGGGCCAAGCTGCTGCCGGTCACCGAGACCTACGCGCGAGAGGTCCGCGAGGGGCAGTCCCTGTGGCGGCTGGCGCTCATCCGGGACCACGAGGCGGTGACCAGGGGCAAGGCGCTGACTGTCGTCTCCCCGGCTGTCGAAGGGAGGCTGCCTTCCGGACTCCGCTTCGGCTCGAACACCGGCCGCATGCAGGACGAGCAGCCCTGGCTCGTGCGACTGCGGTACCCGATCCCTCGGGGCGTGGCGTCGATCGAGGACAGCGAGGCGCGGATCTATGCGCTCCTCCGTTTCGCGCTCCAGGCCAGAATCAGCACGATCACGACCGCCAACCCCTCGACCGTGCTGCTGTTGTGCCGGAAGCTCCTGGAGCACCGGGAGGACCTCGCTCGAGACCTCGCCGAGGGTACCTGTCGCTACGGCCCCGCCCCTCGACTCGGCCTGGCGGCTCGCTTGCGGCTCCGGGTCTCGGCGGTCCCCGACGACTGGCGTCCGGCCCGCATCTGGGATCTGGCGACGGTGAACTGCTGGAAGGGTGGTCCGGCGCGCTTCTTCCTCGCCCGTCTCGGTGATGCGCTAGGCGGCGAGGTGCCGATCCGGGAGCTCGGGATCACGGCATCAGAGGGCTACTTCGCCATCCCGATGAGCGACGGTGACGAGGGCGGCGTCGCCTGGCTGGGCGGGCATGTCCTGGAGTTCGTCGACGAGGACGGCCCCCACTGGGCCTGGGAGCTCGAGGTGGGCCGCTGCTACCGTCTGGTGGTGACGACCTCTGGGGGGCTCTATCGCTACGACCTCAACGACCTCGTCGAGGTCACCGGCTTCGCTGGAGGCGCGCCGCTGTTGCGCTTCGTGCGCAAGGGGCGGAACGTGCTGAACGTCACCGGCGAGAAGGTGGCCGAGGAGCAGGTCGTCGCCGTCGTCTCGCGCCTTGCCCCCGGGCTGGAGGGGTTCACGCTCGGCGTCCGCATGGGGGAGGTGCCGACCTACGTGCTCGCTGTGGAGGGCCCACACGAGGGCCTCGGCCGTCGACTGGACGGAGCGCTGCGCCAGGCGAACGTGGAGTACGACAACAAGCGCGACACCCAGCGACTGGCCCCCGCCGAGGTCCTCGCCCTGCCCCCCGGGAGCTACGCGCGCTACCGCGCCGCCAGGGTGGCTGGTGGCGCGCCGGAGGGGCAGGTGAAGGACCTGGTCCTGGCGGTCTCCGAAGAGGACTGGGAGCGGCTCATGGACGCCGCCCGGCTGCCAGGTTCAGGGGACCCTGGATGATCCAGCCGCGGTCGTCGCTCGTGCGCCAGAGGAGGTCTCTACCAGGCGAGGTGCAGACCAGGTCCACCTCCAGCTCGGCGCTGCGGAGGCCTTCCATCGTCTTTGCGTTCGGTTCCAGCTCCAGCTGTAGGACGTGGATCTCGCCCATGCACGGCGCGGCGGGCGTTCCGAAGCCATCCGCCCGATCGACCATGCGGACCCGGTAGCTCGCGGCGAAGCCGGTCCGTCGCTCCCCCGGCGCCGTGGAGGAGAGGAACTCGCGGTCGAGGCGGAGCATGAAGGTGCCTTCGATCGCGATCGGGCGCCACGGATAGCGGTTCTCTCGGAGCACGTCGGCGCCGATGACCTCGAGTCCGCCACGCTCGATGCGGCCCTCGAGGTCGGCGGCGAGCAGGAGTGGATCCTGTCCGTCGGCCTGTACCTTCAGCTCGGTCGTCAACCAGACCTGCCGGGAGCCCGAGCGCTTGACGACGTAGTCGAGCAGGAAGAGCGCCGGGACCAGAAGCCCGAGGAGTAGCCAGACGGCGCTCCAGCTCTTGAGGCGTGTCCAGTCCATCTTTCGCAACGAATCTACCAGAGCCCGGGATACGGGCTCCTGTGGCGTGGGCTCTTCGAATCCTCGTCGGGCTGGTCGTGCTCGGCTGGCTCGCGGCAGCGCTGAAGGTCTGGCGGCGGCGCCAGGACCCGCGCTTCGTGCTCGGGCCCGGCGCGCTGGCCGTCGATCCGGAGGTGCGGATCAGCGTCGTCGTGCCGATGCGGGACGAGGAATCCAACGTGCGCGGCTGCCTCGACGCGGTGCTCGCACAGGATCACGACGACGTCGAGGTGGTCGTGCTCGACGACGGCTCCTCGGACTCGACGAGCGAGCTGCTGGCGGACTACGCCCAGTCCGTGGTCGTCGTAGACGGGGAGGGCGGGCCCCTCCCGGAGGGCTGGTTCGGCAAGCCCTGGGCGCTCCAGCGGGCCCAGGAGCACGCCCGGGGCGACTGGCTCGTCTTCATCGACGCCGACGTGCGGCTGGCCCCAGAGGCGGTCTCCAGGGTCGTCCGCTACGGCATGGACAACGACCTCGGCATGGTCACGGGCATGGGCACGCTGACGATGGAGACCTTCTGGGAGAAGACCCTTCAGCCGGCGGTCGCGGGGCTCATCCTCATGGGCAACGACCTCGACGACGTGAACAACCCGGACAAGACCGACAAGAACATGGCGTCGGGGCAGCTGCTCGCCTTCCGGCGGAGCGCATATGACGCCGTCGGTCAGCACCGGGCCGTCGCCAACGACATCCTCGACGACGTCGGCCTTGCCCGTGCCTGCGTCGCCGCGGGGCAGCCATACCACTGCCTTTTCATGCGCGAGCTCTACACGGTCCGCATGTACACCACGCTCTCGGAGATCTGGCACGGCTGGTCCAAGAACCTCTTCGCGGGCCTGCACTACAGCTGGGTCGTCACCCTCATCGTGCAGCTCTACCTCTTCGTCACGGTGCTCCTTGGGCCGACCCTGGTCGTGCTCGGGGCATCTGGGATGATCTCCCGGGAGTGGCTCTGGTGGGGGCTCGCGCAGGTCCTGGTGATGCAGGCCGTTCGCGCCTGGCTCGATCGCATCTGGGGCCACGAGATGATCTGGGGGCTGACCCACGCCCCAGCGACGCTGGTCGTGATGGCGATCATCATCAACAGCGGCCTGAAGTCCCGAGGCTCGGGTGTGTCCTGGCGCGGCCGCAGCTACGTGCTCGGCGAGGGCCCCGAGGGTCCTACTCCTCCGGACAGCGAGACGACTCCCCCGTCGTGAGCCAGTTGACGACGTCGCGGGCCAGCGCGATGTCGGCGTTGGTCTGCACGTGGGCCGCCTCTCCGGTGTCGACCACGCAGCTCGGCACCTGGCCGCGTTCCTCGAGCTTTGTCACGAGCCCGTCGACGTTGCCGCTCGGCACGCGGGGGTCGACCGATGAGTGCACCAGCATCGTCGGGATCTCATCGAAGCCGCCGTCTGCCACGAGGCGCTTGATGGACCACTCCGCCAGCGAGCTCTCCCCGCCGGTGTCGTCCGCGCCCGGCTCGAAGTAGATCCGCGCGAGACCATCTCCGACCCCGGGGGTCTCGGCCCAGTCATCCAGGTCGTCCACCGGCGAGTCGAGCAGCACCCCTGCTAGCGCCGGTCGCTCCTCGTGCCGGATCAGGTCGGCGACGCCGAGGGCGCCATCGCCCAGCCCGACCAGGTAGATCTCTCCGCTGTCGATGAGCGCACTGGGCGTGATCCCCTGGCTGGCCGCGAAGGTCGCGTCGACCATCCAGCGCAGCTGCCACCAAGCGAAGGTGCCGCCCTCGCGATCGAGGTACTCGGTGGCCTTGTCGTTGACCTGGTCCGGGCTCTCGTCGTGCCAGAGGTCCCCCCAACAGTTGGTGGGGTAGACCCCGACCACGCCAGCGTCGAGCAGGCTGGCCGGGATGGTGCCGTAGTTCTCTTCGGCGGGCTCGACTTGGGGGTGCATGCCGAGGGTCTCCCAGACCTTCTGGACGCCCCAGCGTCGCGTCATCCGGGTGGTCCCGTCCTCGCCGGTCGCGGCCCAGTGCTCGCCGATCAGGGGAGCGTCGGACTGGGGTTCGATGACGTAGTCGAAGGCAGATGAGTGCAGGACGATCGCCACGGGGCGTTGCTCTTCCCAGGTCTCGTCCCACACGACGTAGATCTTCGCGCCCTCGCCGTCGGGGCAGTCCAGGTCGGTCTCGATCGTCTCCACCACGCCGGTCGTGGTTCCCGAGAGGTCGTTGTCGAAGGGAACGACCGTGAAGTCGATGGGATCGGGGGTCTTCCAGCAGGCCAGGGAGAGCAGCAGCATTGGACAAGACTACCCGGCGTCGAGGACGCAGCGGAAGCCGATGGGGCCTTCCACGTCCTCTACGCCGAAGCCCGGGTGACCCTGGTGCAGCGCCCCGGCGTAGCCTCCGTCGGCCAGGTGGTGCCACAGCCAGGCCCCGATGTCGGACAGGCCGCGCACGGGCGGATGCGCGCCGACCTCGTGCACCGCTCCGAAGCGCGGTGGTGCGTGCCGGCCCAGCGCCAGGTCCCGCCGGTCGCCCCAGGGGAAGCGCTCCGCGCCCCAGATCGCCTGGTATTCACTGGCTGTCGGGAGTCGCATGCCGAGCTCTTCGGCGAAGCGCCCCGCCCGGTCGCGGTCGAGCCCCGTGACCGGGCAGAGAGGATCGACGTTGTCGGGCAGGCGCTCGTCCCGGTGCTGCAGCCAGCGGTCCCAGGTGACCGGGACGACGTCCACGAACAAGGGATCGTCGAGACGCACCAGGGTCATCAGCGGGTGCTCTCCGTCCGGGTTCACCCAGCCCTCGATCTCGTGGAGCTCCCAGCGGGGCAGAGGTCTGGGCTTGTCGACGCTGAGGAAGACCTCCGCGCGACCGATCGAGCGGTCCCTGCCGGCCCAGGCCCGGGCAGAGAGGACCTTGTAGGTCGCTTCTCGCGGGGCGAGGTTCGCGGTGGCCAGAGCACGGCTCACCGCGTGGCGGACTGTGACTCCCGTTGCGCTCACGTTCGGCATCCTCATGACGATAGACGCCATGGATCCAGCTGAGAAGTGACAAGAGCGAATCGGGCCCTTCTGTTAAGTTCCGACGCCCCATCCGGAGGCGTTCGATGCCACTGTCGCCGATCCTTGGGCTCCTGCTGGCGTGCGATGGCGCGCAGCAGGCACCGGCACCTGTCGAGGACCCCTGTCCCGAGATCTCCATGGAGATGGCTGGAGACTGGATCAAGGTGCAGGGAAGCGCCGGGGACCACACCCACCGGGTGCGCATCCACCCCGACGGCAGCGCCTGGTACGTCGGGGGCGGCTTCGAGAAGACCCGGATGGAGGGCAAGTACCGGAAGGACGACCTCATGCTCACAGAGGTCGGAGACAAGGACCTCAAGACCCGCTTGTACTTCCAGCCCAACAAGAAGAAGTGCTCGGTTCGCGTCGTCGAGGTCCGCGTCGACGCGGAGGGCAAGGAGCGGCAGGTCGGTGTCGGCTACACCGAGTACCTCTCCTTCCCCGAGGGCCAGGTCTTCACCTTCCGACCCTGCGACGACAGCGCCTACATCGGCGACGCGGCGAAGAGCTGGGCCAAGGCCAGGAGGGAGCGCGACTCCGACAACGGCATCAACCCGGTCGGCGCCCTGGGCGAGAGCGTCCCGGTGGCGAGCTGGACGGAGCCGATCGACGGGGAGTGCACCTACAGCGCCGCCCTGTACTTCGACGACCGCCCGGTCGAGGGCAAGGAGGCACTCGAGGGCAAGCTGTCGGACGGCATGGTGCAGTTCTACGACGAGTGGTACGCGCCCTACTCCGGGAACCACAACTTCGAGTTCCACCGCAAGGCGAGCTGTGGTGGCGAGGACAAGGACCTCGGTGTCGCCTGCCTCGAGGCCATCCTCGACTGATGCGGTGGCTCCTCCTCGATCGCATCGACGAACTCGTCCCCGGCGAGCACGCCCTCGGCGTCAAGGCCTGGACCTATAGCGAGCCCTACTTCCAGGACCACTTCCCGGGTTTTCCGGTCGTCCCTGGCGTGCTGCTCCTGGAGTCGATGGCGCAGCTCTCTGGCAAGCTCATCGGCTACACCGTGCGAAAGCAACGCGGCGACTGGCCCTTTCCCATCTTCTCCATGGCCGAGAAGGTGAAGTTCCGCCGCTTCGTCAAGCCCGGCCAGGTCGTGCAGGTCCACAGCAGGTTCATCTCCCTCCGCGACGAGTCCGCGGCCATGCGCGTGCGCGCCACCCTCGACGGCAAGGTGGTGGCCCAGGCCGAGGAGACATTCGTCTTCAACGCCGTCAAGCTCGAGGATCCGGGCGAAGCGGAGCGCGTCGAGCGGCTCGAGCGCAAGGCGCTGGCGTTGTTGTGGGAGGGGCTCCCAGCCGAGGACCGATGAGGCGCGTGGCGGTGACCGGCGTCGGCATGATCACGCCGCTGGGTCGAGACGTCCCCAGCACCTGGGAAGCCCTCGTCGAGGGGGAGGGCGGCGTCGGTCCGATTCGGCGCTTCGACGCCCGTGGTTTTCCGGTGACCTTCGCGGCCCAGGTCGACCTCGAGGGCCCAGAGGACGCGGACGAGGGAGAGCTGAAGCTCGAGCTCGCCCGGCATGCCCTCGACGAGGCCCTCGGGATGAGCGGAGAGCTCCCCTACGATCGCGTCGGTGTGTGCATCGGCAGCGAGGCGGCCCGTCCCAGCCTGGGGGTCATCGGCCGCCGTCATCGCCTGGCCCAGGTGCCTGGGGTGGCCGAGCTGAGCCGGGCCGCTCCCCAGGCGCCCTCCCGGTACGTACACGAGCGGCTCGGCGTCCCGGGTCCGGTCACCACGATCAGTACGGCCTGCACCTCGTCATCCCAGGCGGTGGGTGAGGGAGTGCTCCGGATCCGCCGCCGCGAGGTCGACGCGATGGTGGTCGGAGGTGTGGACCTCCTGGTGAACCCCGTCATGGTCACGGGCTTCTCGCTCTTGGGTGCGCTGTCCACGCGGAACGACGAGCCCCATCGGGCGTCACGCCCCTTCGACCGCGGGCGTGACGGCTTCGTGCTTGGCGAGGGCGCCGGCTTCCTGATCCTGGAGGAGTGGGACGCGGCGGACAGGCGTGGCGCCGACATCCTGGGCGAGCTCCGCGGCTATGGCTGCAGCTGCAACGCCTACCGCATCACGGACTCGCCTCCAGACGGACGGGGGGCCGCCCAGGCGATGGCGCTGGCGCTCGAGGACGCCCGGCTCGACGCCCGGGAGATCGGCTACGTGAACGCCCACGGGACCTCCACGCCGATGAACGACGTCTCCGAGTCCCGCGGGGTCTGCCGTGTCTTCGGCGACCACCGGGTGCCGGTCTCCTCTACGAAGTCCTCGATGGGTCACCTCGTCGCTGCCTGCGGTGCGGTAGAGGCCATCGTCGCCCTGTTGGCCGTCGTCAACGGAGTCCTGCCACCTACGATCAACCTCGACGACCCGGATCCGGAGTGCGACGTCGAGCACCTCCCCCACACGGCGCGACGGCAGCGGATCGAGCACGCCATCACCAACGCCTTCGGCTTCGGCGGCAGCAACGGGTCGCTGGTTCTGTCGAGGCCTCGGTGAGCGCGATCGCAAGCCTGCAGTTCGTCTGCGGGCTCGGCGAGGAGCCGCGGCTCCGAGAGGTCCTGCTCCGCCGGAAGGACAGGAAGCTGCTGTCTCGACCGGCGAAGCTCGCCCTGCCGGCGGCCGCCCGCGCGGTGTCCGGCTACCCGGACGATCTCCTCGAGCTCGGGCTCTTCGTCGGGGTCCGGCGCGAGCCCCCCGACGACGGCGAGGCCGACGCCGCCATCGCCGCAAGCCATCGGGACGGCGAGCTCGACGTCGGGCTGCTCGCCGCGGCGGGACGGGACCTCTACCCGCCGCTGTTGCCGCTGAAGACCCTGCCGAACATGGTGCTGGCGCACATCTCGATCAACCTCGGCATCATGGGGCCCGCCGACACCTGCGCGGGCGGTCCCGCGGCCGGAGTCAGCGCGCTCCGCCTCGCCATGCAGGCCGTCGACGAGGGGCGCGCTCCGGCGGCGCTGGTCGTCGTGGCCGACTCGCACGTCGACGGCAGCTCGAGGCGGGATCTCCTGCGCCGCGGGATCACGGCTCGGCCGGGAGAGGCGGCGGTGGCGGTCCTCGTCGTGCCGGGCTCGGGGCTCGTCGACGAAGGAGGTGGTCGCGGAGGGGTGGTGCGGCCCTTCCTCCACCACGGCGAGGTCGGTTGGTGTGGCACCGCGGACCCGCTCGTGGCGCTTGCCCGAGGCCAGATAGGCATCGAGGGGGTCGACGAGGGTGGAGCCTGGACTCGGGTGAGGGTGGTGCCGTAGTGATAAGCTCCCCCGTCCTGTTGGAGCGGCGTTGTCCAACCGCGAGTCCTCGCGCAAGTTCCACTTCATCCGGCTGATCGCCTCGGGCGGATTCGGCGCGGTCTGGCTGTGCAAGGTGATGCACAACGACGGCTTCTCCAGGCTCGCCGCCGTGAAGCTGCTGCACGCGCGCTGGACGGAGAACGAGGAGATCGCCCGCCGGATGAGGGACGAGGCGCGGCTGTTGGGTTGGCTGCGCCACCGCAACATCGTGGACGTGGTCGATCTCACCGCCATCGATGGGCGGGCCGCGGTGGTCATGGAGTACCTCGAGGCGGTCGACCTCAGGACGATCGTCGGCGAGCTCTCGGTGGGCGTGGAGCTCCTCCCTCCCAGGGTGTGCCTCGAGGTCATGGCCTACTCGGCCTCGGCGCTCGACGCGGCCTTCAACCGCCCTCCCTACCCCGGGGAGAAGCCGCTGCGCGTCATCCACCGGGACATCAAGCCCTCCAACATCATGGTGGACGAGTCGGGCCTGGTGAAGGTGCTCGACTTCGGCGTCGCCCGCGCCGAGTTCGAGGCCCGGGAGAGCCACACGCGTGAGCTCCAGTTCGGCAGCGTCGACTACATGCCGCCGGAGCGGCTGTTTTTCGAGCCGGAGACCCCCGCGAGCGACGTCTACAGCCTGGGTTCGACGATCTTCGAGGTCATGGTCCTCGAGAAGCTCGGCAAGGCCAAGGGCCGACCGGAGCGTCACGCGCGCTTCCTCGCCGACCGCATGTCCTTCATGCGCGCCCGCTTGCCCGTCCCAGGCAAGATCGCGAGCGAGATCGAGGGCCTGCTCGTCTCCTGCCTCGCCTTCGACCACGACAACCGCCCGAGCGCAGCCGAGGTCGTCAAGCAGGCGCGGGTCGTCGCGCGACGGCTGACGGGGGAGTCGCTCTCCGAGTGGGCAGAGGAGAACGTGCCCGGCCTGATCAAGGGCGTGATGTCCAGGGAGCCGGAGCCGAGCTCGCTCACCGACGCCGTGCTCGTCGAGGACAGCAAGGTCTTTGGCCTGACGCCGTCCCCCTCCGAGAAGGGGCCCGGCGAGCCCGTGGGGCTGGCAGACGAGGACGAGGACGAAGAGATCCGCCCGACCGTCCTCAGCAGCCCGACGTTGATGCCGGATGACGACATCGAGGATGAGTCGGAGGAGTCGGAGGAGTCGGAGGAGTCGGAGGAGTCGGAGGAGTCGGAGGAGTCGGAGGAGTCGGAGGAGTCGGAGGAGTCGGAGGAGTCGGAGGAGT
>DASCPX010000038.1:0-1121 GCA_036012755.1 Myxococcota bacterium
GCTGACCGGTGGGCGCAGCTCTGCGGGCTGCGCTTCGGGGTCCGCCTCATGCCGATCGAGGTCCCCTGGGTGATGTCGTCGTGAGCGGCATCTGCCCCACGTCCCGCGGCCGTTCCGAACCCCCCGGGGGGGGGGGGGGGTCTGGTCAGACCCTTTCCTAAGCACCCACCAGCGACTACGTTCCGCCCGTTGCCTCGTCCCTATCACCTGAAGCGTAGCGATGCCTGAGCCCCGCCACTACCGAGGCAAGACGCCGCACTGCTCGGCCATGGACGGTGTCCCGATCGACCAACGACAGGACCGAGACTCGCCGCACTGGTCTCGGGTCACCTGTCCCGACTGCATCCGATCGAGGCCGACCCACCACGAGGGCGCGCCGATCGATTGGGCTATTCCTCGCCCTCGACCGCCTCAGACGTAGGGGCCTCTTCGTCCCCGAGGCCTGCGCTGGTCGGCTCATCCTCGGGGGTCTCATCCTCCTCCCACTGGAGGGAGCGCAGGCAGGCGTCGGCGAGCTCGCGCCAGCCGGACTCGTCAGGATAGACAGGGGTCATGGGAGCACCTCGGGCGATGGTTCAGCGGTGAGCGCTTCCACCGGGATCTCCTGGACGGCAGCGCCCGCGCCGAGGTCGATCCCGAAGCGGTCGGCGATGTTGTCGGCCACGGTCGCGGCCATCCCCAGGGCGATGAGGACGACGATCGGATTCTGGCGCCGCAGCCACTCGCCCCACACGATCGACGGTGCCGGCTCCTCCACCGCGACCGACGGGGTGTCGTGCGGCGTGGTCACCTCTACCCGGATCTCGGTCAGCGCGTGGTCGATGCGCTCGAGCAACTCTTGAAACGTGTGCTGGCTGCCCCGCCTCTCCAGGTAAACCCGGATCAGCATGGCGATGTCTCGGCGCCTTGCCGTGGTGATCTCGCCGTCCAGCTCGGTCAGCATGTCTTGAACTTCGGCCCGACGAGGCGTCGGCGAGCTCGCCATCACTGTCTCGTAGCCGGGGGGCATCAGTCGGCGACACTGTCGCGGACGAGGCGGATGACCTCGGCGCTCTCGCGCACTGCATCAGCGATCTCCGTCGCTGCCAGGAGGGCAGTCACGGGGTCGAGTGCGCCGGCGC
>DASCPX010000039.1:0-18069 GCA_036012755.1 Myxococcota bacterium
CACCGACACCGACGTGGGCACCCTCGACGAACCGGGTGACTACGCCAACGTGTTCTCGGGCGAGGACCTGGAGATCGACCTGTCGGACGTCAGCGGCGACTCCAACCGGGACCAGGACTTCTACCTGGTCGTGATCAACGAAGAGACAGAGGACGTCGGTTGGCGCGTGCACTACAGCCCCGTCTCCAGCGGTGGGCCCCCTCCGGTGGCCGAGAGGGTCTCCCAGGTCTCGACCAAGGCGACCACGGTCGCGAACAAGGAGGCCAGGCCCTTCGTCAAGGCGAGCCCGCCCCCGCAGCCTCCCTACTCGGAGAGTGATGTCGGCGGCAGCGAGTCCGAGTTCCACATCCGGAACGACTTCGAGGACCGCAAGAGCTACACCGTCGTGACGGCGACGCTCTGGGCGGTCGGAACCAACGTGACGATCTGGGTCGACAACGACCACGCCATCGACTGGGACTACGACTGCAACGGCATCGTCGACGAGGCCGACTCGCGGGGGGCCTATGGCTTCGACAACTGCGACCTGCAGGCCGTCGCCGACGTCGTCGACACCAACATCGTCACGAACATCGACGCCACCTTCGGAGAGCCCTCGGACATCAACGGCGACGAGCAGGTCACGGTGGTCATCTCCCCCGTCCTCAACAGCCTCCCGTTGAGCTCTGAGGACGAGGACGACTGGAACAACGTCGTCGGCTCGTACGCCAGCCCGAGTGTGGACCTTCAGGACTTCGACGAGGCCAACAACCCCGGCTCCGACATGCAGGAGATCATGTATGTCTTCGCGCCGGATCCCCACGGCTTCGCGAACGTCTACCACCCGGTGGCGATCGAGGAGTACACCTCGATGGCGCTCCAGGCCGAGATCGCCCGGTCCTACCTCAAGCTCGTCCTCTACAACCAGCGCCTCATCGCCCCAGAGGAAGAGGGCGAGACCCCCGGCAGCGTCGAGGATGACTGGCTGATCGAGGGCCTCGGCACCGTCGCGGCCGACCAGTGCGGCTTCGGCGCCTACTACTTCGTGGATGCCTGGCTCCACCTGGACGCCCCCTACCTCTACACGCTCACCGAGTACGAGCTCGAGGGCTTCGGGAGCAGTATTCCCAAGGGGGGCCAGTACCTCTTCGTCCGCTGGCTCGTCGATGTCTACGGCGAGTCGATCCTGGGCTCCTTGACCGTGACCACGGACACGGGCGTCGACAACGTCGAAGCCGCGACGGAAGAGGACTTCGCGACCCTGGTTCGCCAGTGGCAGGTCGCAATGTTGACGAGTGCCGTCACCAAGGAGGACGGCAGCGCCCTCGTCGACAGCGCCGTCTGGCCCCAGTACGCGGAGGCCGAGATCCTCTCCGCTCCGACGACCGCACCGAGCCCGCCCACTCCCGGGGTGTACTACGGCGCCAACGGCTACCAGCGCGGCTTCAACATCCGCGGGGCCAACCTGTGGATGGACGGCGGCACCACGGCCGATCCGGAGGAGATCAAGGACCTGCGCGTCGTCGGCGAGGGGCCGGACTTCCACTCGCACCTCCCCGGCTTCGCCATGTACGGCTACACCGCCGGAGGCTACGGCGCCCACGTCATCCGCCTGACGGGTCTCGACTACGACCAGACCAAGGTGGAGATCCTCGGGGACAGCGCGCTGACCCTCGCCGCGACTGTCGTCCGCTGGAACGACCCGACCAGCCAGGACTGGGTCGTGGACAACATCTACTCGCCGCTGGACTCCAACAGCGTCGAGCTGCAGGCCCTGCCCAGCGACGGTACGCGGATCTACGCGGTTGGCGAGATCGCCGTGTCGGCCAGCACGCAGGTGGTGACACTGGACGACTCCAGCCCCGTGTCCGTCGACGACACCGACCGGTTCACGCTTGATTTGAGCGACCGGACCGGGGGCGAGGTCATCGAGGTCGGCATCTGGCTCGAGCGTCGCTTCGAGGACACCGACGGCAACCCGGCACCCTTCGACCCATGGGTCGGGGCCGCCCCGCAGAGCTGGGTTCCGACGCCGACGGTCACCACGCTGACCTCGGCCCTCTGCACGGAGAGCGAGGAGAGCTTCGGCTACCCGACGTCGGTGCTGCCCTACATGTACTACCAGGAGTTCCTCAGCAGCTCTGTGGGGGTCGACAGCGAAGATCCCTGTGGCGCCCCCTATGTCGACAGCGGGGATCTCACTTGTAACGACGACTTCGACGGGGACAACGTCGCCGATGACGAGGAGCCCATCCCGGATGGCTTCATCGCCCAGATCCAGGTCCGTCAGTGCGAGCTCGGTGTCGACTCCAGCGAGTACTACAACAACGACTGGATCGACAAGGACGAGATAGATGACGGTGATCAGCTGACCTACGATCCCGTTGGCAACGTCGGCGGTGACAGCGGTGGCTCGGGTGAGGAGGCCTACCTCTCCCTCACCCTCGCGGGCGGCGAGACCTACACCATCGTCGTCTCTGGCGGCGGCGATGAAGGCGTCTACGAGCTCAGTGCCAGGCAGACGAACTGATTGAGTGAGACTGCGAAGAGCCTCGGGCTCTTCATCGCGACGCTCGTCTGTGTCTACTTCACGTACGGGTATCTCTGGCACGGGGGCGACCCCCTCGGGGACCCCGAGACGATGGTGGCCTCCGCGACCTTCGCCCTCGCCTTGATGGCGATCCTCGGGGCCCACGAGATGGGTCACTACCTGGTCGCCCGGCGCCATGGCTTCGAGCTGTCGCTGCCCTACTTCATTCCCGTGCCCTTCTTCTTTGGCACCTTCGGCGCGGTGATTCGCTTGAGGAGCCTGCCTGCGAATCGCTCGGCGCTCCTCGAGATGGGGGCTGCGGGTCCCATAGCGGGCGCGGTCGTGGCCTTCGCCGCGATCGCCGTCGGGCTCCCCGACACCGGCCCACCACCCGAGATCCTGGTGCCCGGGGTCGCCGAAGCCCCCCCGGCCTGGCTCGACGCGGCGCTCACCTGGCTGGACGAGCTGCTGGCCCCGATCGCGGCGCTGGTCTCGGAGCCGGTGCCCGAGGGGCACGTACCCGTCCTGATCTTCAACAACCCGCTGGTGATGGACCTTTTCGGGATCCTGCTGCTGGGAGCGCCGCCCGGGCGCTTCGACACGCTCTCTCCGCTGGCCCTCGCCGGGTGGGTGGGCTGCTTCCTCACCGCGCTGAACCTCGTGCCCATCGGCCAACTCGACGGAGGTCACATCGTCGGCGCCCTCTTTCCTTCTCGGGCGAGGCTCCTGTCGCGCGTCTTCCTCGGCCTGGCCGTCGCCGGCGGGGTGATCGGCTGGTCCGGCTGGCTCGTGTGGGCTGTCCTCCTGTGGTCCACCCGGGCCTTCCTGAATGTCGAGGTCCCCTCCCGGCCACCCCTGACCCCCCGCGCTCGATGGATCGCGGTCATCGCGCTCGCGCTCTTCGCCCTGACCTTCATGGCGGTGCCTGTCGAGCCGGATGTTCTTCCTTATGAGCAACCCTGAAGGCCTCGGTCGCCTGCTCCGCGCCGGGCTGCTGGTGGGTCTGCTCGTCGGCGCCGGGATCGGGGTGCAGGCGATCGTGCGCCCGGAACCCGTAGACGCTCCGGTCGAGCCGGTCGATCTGGTCGAGGCGACGGACAGTGATCCCAGCATGGACCTGGCTCACCTCCGCGGCCGGGACATTGAGTTCCTCGCGTCGGTGTTGCGGGAGGGCACTCCGGAGGGTCGTCGCTCGGCCACGCGTGCCCTGCTGATCTCCGGCGATGCGCGGGGTGTCTCGGTCTTGTTCTCGGTTGCAGGGTCCGAGGACGACATCTACTGCGAGGCCGCCCTCGAGATCATCAGAGAGCAGACGCCGCTGGATGCCTGGCGCGAGCTCGCTGTCGCCCCAGAGGTCTGCGCCGTGGAGGATCGGCTCGCTGTGGTCGAGGCGCAGCTGAGCGAAGACGACATCGCCGCACTCCTCGAGGATCGGGACGGTGGCGTCCGGGACCGTGCCCGCGATCGACTCTCGCGATAGCCGGCGTCGATGTTGCTGTTGATCGCGAACGCGCTGGCCGGTGAGCTCTACCTCGAGTCGCCGGCGCTCGACACCCGCGCGGCGGCCCAGGTCCTGCGTCGGCAGGCCGAGGGCCAGGATCTCGAGGCACGCGTCGTGCGGCGGTATTCCAGCGGGGTGGGGTGGGAGTACGTGGTCGTGGTCGAGGGCCTCCCCGATCAGCAGGTGGCAGAGGAGGCTGCGGCGCTCTGGGCCGAGGCCGGCGGGGAGGGCGTGTCGATCTTCCGCCGCGAGGGAGACGAGGGGGTGCTGGTCAGCACGTCCTCTGCCGAGCTGGAGCTCGACATCGTCGATCCTGCGCGCCCGGAGCAGGACCTCCTCGCGGCCGAGCTGGTCTTGCGTCACGCGGTTCGCGCGCTCGGGGGCCAACAGGGGGGGCGCGCCGCTCTCGATAGGGCTCCGGCCATTCGCTTCTCATATGTGCGGGTCGTGGCCTCGGAGGATGGTCGCATCGAAGCCCACCACGAGCTCCTCCGCTCCCCAGACGGCGAGCGCCTCCGGATCGAGGGCGTCGACGGCGCGGTCGACAGCACCACCCTCGTCCACCCCGAGGGGGCGTGGGTGGTCGCAGGAGGCGAGCCCGTCGAGCGGGATCCTGAGCGCACTCGCGAGGTCCTCGCGGACTTCGGACCGGAGGAGCTGCTCGCGTACCCGCTGGAGTTCGCCGTCCTCGTCGAGAGCGACCCCGCGTACCGACTCCTGCGGACCGCCTCGACCGACGGCGAGGTCTACGTGCTCGAGTACGGCGGACCGGAGGTGGGTGGGGCCATGACCGTCGTTCTCGAGGCGGCGAGCTGGCACGTCCGCTCGGTGAGCTACTCGACGGACGCTGGGACCGTCCGCTACGGCTTCGCCGACTGGCGCGAGATCGACACCGGGCTCGTCCTTCCGTTCTGGATGGAGCTCCACCGGGACGGGGTCCTCGTCGAGGGCCTCGTCGTCGAGGAACTGAGCGTTCTGGACGCGCTCGCGGAGGGCTCTCTGGAGTTGCCCTGAGGGCCCCGGAGATGCCGCAGCGAAGCGGGATCGAGCACATCTTGACACCCGGGATCCGGATGACTAAATAGCGGGCCACTTCGTCCACCGGGTCTCCCGGCAGCGAGGAGCCGTAGGCTGGCGTAGCTCAATTGGTAGAGCAGCGGTCTTGTAAACCGCAGGTTGCGGGTTCGAGTCCCACCGTCAGCTCCAGGCCCCTTCCGCGGGTGTTGTCGTTCTCGCAGATAGCACTGATTCGGGGGATTGCCCGAGTGGCCAAAGGGAACGGGCTGTAAACCCGTCGGCTTCGCCTACGGTGGTTCGAATCCACCATCCCCCACCTTCTCATCTATCTGTTTCTACGCGGGAATAGCTCAGTTGGTAGAGCATCAGCCTTCCAAGCTGAGGGTCGCGAGTTCGAGTCTCGTTTCCCGCTCCATTTCACTAGCGCCGATGTAGCTCAGGGGCAGAGCACCTCCTTGGTAAGGAGGAGGCCATGGGTTCAAATCCCATCATCGGCTCCATTTCGAGAACAAGGTCGGAACGACCCGGGAGAGTCCCAAATGGCCAAGCAGAAGTTCGAGCGGACCAAGCCCCACGTGAACATCGGGACGATCGGTCACGTGGACCACGGCAAGACCACCCTCACGGCAGCCATCACCAAGTGCCTCGCAGAGGCCGGAAGCGGCAAGACGGAGGTCACCACCTTCGACCAGATCGACAAGGCACCGGAGGAGAAGGCCCGCGGCATCACCATCAACACCGCGCACGTGGAGTACGAGACCGAGGCGAGGCACTACGCCCACGTCGACTGCCCGGGCCACGCCGACTACATCAAGAACATGATCACGGGCGCCGCCCAGATGGACGGCGCGATCCTGGTGGTCGCGGCCTCTGATGGCCCGATGCCCCAGACGAAGGAGCATGTCCTCCTCGCCCGCCAGGTCAACGTCCCCCACATCGTCGTCTACCTGAACAAGGTCGACCTCCTCCCGGACGAGGAGCTCCTCGAGCTCGTCGACATGGAAGTCCGCGAGCTCCTCGACGAGTACAACTTCCCGGGCGACGACACCCCGATCATCCAGGGCTCGGCGCTCAAGGCGCTCGAAGGCGACACCAGCGAGCTCGGAGTGCCCTCCGTCATCAAGCTCATGGAGGCGGTGGACACCTTCATCCCGACTCCGGAGCGGGACATCGACAAGCCCTTCCTGATGCCTGTCGAGGACGTCTTCACGATCCAGGGTCGCGGCACCGTCGCTACCGGTCGCGTCGAGCGCGGCAAGATCAACATGGGTGACCCCGTCGAGATCATCGGGATCCGGGAGACCAGCAAGACGGTGATCACCGGCGTCGAGATGTTCCGCAAGATCCTCGACTACGCCGAGGCGGGCGAGAACGTCGGCGCGCTGCTCCGCGGCATCAAGCGCGACGAGATCGAGCGTGGCCAGGTGCTCGCCCAGCCCGGCAGCATCCACCCGCACACCAAGTTCCGCTGCAAGGCCTACATCCTGAAGAAGGACGAGGGTGGCCGTCACAAGCCCTTCTTCAAGGGCTACCGCCCGCAGTTCTACTTCCGGACGACGGACGTGACCGGCAAGATCGAGCTCGACGAAGGCGTCGAGATGGTCATGCCCGGTGACGATGTCGAGTTCACCGTCGAGCTGATCACCCCGATCGCGATCGAGGAGCAGCTCCGCTTCGCGATTCGCGAGGGTGGCCGCACCGTCGGCGCCGGCGTCGTCAGCGCGATCATCGAGTAGCGACCCGACATCTCGAAGCGCTCCCCGGGCCGTTTGGCTCGGGGATTCGCTTTTCTGGCCCGGATCTTGCCGGTGGGTCTTGCTGCGGACCCCCGTTTCGGCTAATGGCCCCCGGCTTGACCGCCTGCCTCGCGTGAACAGTCCTTGGCGACCCGCCGGGGGGCTCCCTCCAACGGACCTGGTCCAACGTGCAAAACGCCCGCTACATCACACTCTCGTTCATCGGCGTCGCCTTTTCGGTCGGCATCCTGGCCCGCTCGGCTGCCGTGGACGTGCTGCTCCACCTGGGCAAGGCTGACAGCCTCGTCGGTGGTGTGATCGCGCTGAGCTCCCTCATCGCGATCGGCCTTGGTGCCGTGTGCTTCTTTGGGCTCTTGAAGTGGCGCACGGCGGTGGACTTCACGAACGAGTGCGTCATCGAACTCGTCAAGGTCACCTGGCCCGATCGGGAGGAGACCACAAACAGCTCGATGGTGGTCATCGTGGCCAGCCTCATCTTCGCCGGCTCGCTTGCACTGTTCGACTACGTGTGGTCGCAGGTCACCGAGATCTTCCTCTTCTCCGCGAGCTAGTCGAAATGCAGTGGTTCGTCGTCAACACGTTCTCCGGGTACGAGAACAAAGCCAAGCTGGCCCTCGAGGAGCGCATCAACGTGCTCGGATGTGGGGAGCGGTTCGGCGAGATCCTCGTGCCGACGGAGCAGGTCGTCGAGGTCAAGGGTGGCCAGAAGCGAAGCGTGACCCGCAAGTTCTTTCCCGGGTACATCCTCGTGCAGATGGAGCTCGACAACGAGACCTGGCACGTTGTCCGGAACACCCCGAAGATCACTGGCTTCGTCGGCGGCAACAACCGTCGGCCACCTCCCGTCCCCGACGCCGAGGTCCGCCGCATCACCCGGCGCATGGGCATCGGCGAGGACGCCAAGCCCAAGCCGAAGCTGAACTTCGAGAGAGGGGAAGAGGTCCGCATCACCGACGGGCCCTTCGCTTCCATGAACGGCGCGGTGGAAGAGGTCAACAGCGCACGCGGCAAGCTCCGCGTGATCGTGGCCATCTTTGGCCGCCCCACGAGCGTCGAGCTCGACTTCACCCAGGTCGAGAAGCTCTCGTAGCCTTCGACAGGAGCCTTTGAATCATGGCGAAGAAAGTCGTCAACGCAATCAAGCTGCAGATCATGGCGGGTCAGGCGAACCCCTCGCCGCCGGTCGGTCCCGCGCTCGGCCAGGCCGGCGTGAACATTCCGATGTTCTGCAAGGAGTTCAACGCCAGGACGCAGTCCATGGCGGGTGAAGGGCTCGTGATCCCCACGGAGATCACCGTCTACTCCGACCGGACCTTCACCTTCCTCTGCAAGACCCCTCCCGCGTCGGGCCTTCTCCTGAAGGCTGCGGGCCTCGAGAAGGGGTCGGGCGAGCCGAACAAGGAAAAGGTCGGGAAGGTCACCTGGGCCCAGGTCGAGGAGATCGCCCGCAGGAAGTTCGTGGATCTCAACACCACCGACATCGAGGCGGCCAAGCGAATCATCGCCGGGACGGCCCGCTCCATGGGCATCGTCGTCACGTAGCAACAACCCTTAGCCCCGCATGCAGGGGGAGGGGAGCGATCCCCGCCAGCACCCCGGTCGGGAACTTGCGCATCCGCGCGTGAGGAAGAGGAGAGAATGGGAAAAGCAAGCAAGCGCTGGAGAGAGGCCAAGGACAAGGTCGACTCCACACGCAAATACTCGCTCGATGAAGCGGTCGATCTCCTCAAGGACACGGCGAACGCCGGCTTCGACGAGAGCGTGGATCTGGCGGTTCGTCTCGGGGTCAACCCCCGGCACTCCGACCAGATGATCCGCGGCGCGACCAGCCTCCCGCATGGCACCGGCAAGACGGTGCGCATCCTGGTCTTTGCCCAGGGCGAGGCCGCCAAGCACGCCGAAGAGGCGGGGGCGGACTTCGTCGGCTCCGACGAGCTCATCCAGAAGATCCAGAAGGAGAACTGGCTGGACTTCGACAAGGCGGTCGCCACCCGTGACCTGATGGGCAAGGTCGGTCGCATCGGACGCATCCTCGGACCCCGAGGCCTGATGCCGAACCCGAAGGTCGGCACGGTCGTGGCTCCCGAGCACATCGCCCGGACCGTGAAGGAGCTCAAGGGCGGCCGGATCGACTTCCGCGTCGAGAAGTCCGGCATCGTCCACGCTCCGGTGGGCAAGGCGTCCATGACCGCTGAGGCACTCAGAGACAACATCGTCGCGCTCGTCAACGAGCTCATCCGGCTGAGGCCTGCGAGCGCCAAGGGCACCTATGTCCGCGGCGTCGCCGTCAGCAGCACGATGGGCGTTGGCGTTCGACTCGACACCACTGACCTGCTGCGCGCAGCGGGCCGATAGGAGGCACCATGGACCGGACCCAGAAGGCCCAGTTCGTCGAGGACTTCACGGCCCAGATCGGTGACGCGCCCCTGGTGGTGCTCACCGACTACCGCGACTCCCCCGCGAACCACACCAACGCGTTCCGCCGGAAGCTCGAGGCTGCCGGCCTCCGGATGCGGGTCGTCAAGAACACGCTCGCGAAGCGGGCGCTCGACGGCACCGAGAAGGAGCCGCTCTCCGCGCACTTCGTCGGCATGACCGGCGTCATCGTCTCTGGCGAAGATGCCACGGCTACGGCCAAGGCGATCCAGGGCGCGCTCGAGAAGAAGGACCCGATCACCATCAAGGCCTCGTACTTCGAGGGCGAGGTGCACGAGGGAGCCCGCGGCGTCAAGCTGGTCGCCGCCCTCCCGAGCCGCGAAGACCTGCTGGTCATGCTGCTCAGGACCCTCCAGGAAGGCCCGCGCCAGGTCATGGGTGTCATCCGCGCCCCCGCTCGCGACCTGCTCTACCTGCTCAAGAACTACGAAACCAAGCTTGCCGAGGCAGAGGACGGGGAATAGACACGCGCGTTCCGCGAGTGTCTCCCGACTTCTTGGCCCGGTCCTTTTCAGACCCCTACCCCCCTTTCTACCCGAGGAAAACAACGCCATGGCTACTACCCAGGCCGACTTCGTCGACTACGTCAAGAACCTGAAGCTCTCCGAGGTGAAGGATCTCATCTCCGTGCTCGAAGAGGAGCTCGGCGTTGAGGCCTCCGCCCCCATGATGGCCGTCGCCGCTGGCCCCGCCGCCGCGGTCGAGGCCGAGGAGGAGCCGACCGAGTTCGACGTCATCCTCAAGGACTTCGGCGCCAAGAAGATCAACGTCATCAAGGCTGTCCGCGCGGCGACCGGTCTCGGTCTCAAGGAGGCCAAGGACCTCGTCGAGAGCGCTCCGACCCCCGTCAAGGAGTCCACCGACAAAGCCGCTGCAGAGGAGCTCAAGAAGACCCTCGAAGACGCCGGCGCTGCTGTCGAGATCAAGGGCCGCTGAGGCTCTTTTGGGTCCCATCGCTTCGGCGAGGGGACCGGTGGGCCCTCACCCCCACATTCCTCTCGGGCCTCGGCCCGTACCCGGCTCGCGCCGTCCCGGCCCTCACGGGTCTCACTCCTCCCCCCGACCGTCGCCGCTTGAAGGTCCTAGATCGTCCCGCATCGCACCGACGTTGCCGGTGAGCCTCGCCGCTCATCGCGCAACGGATCGTTGCGTTCGGGCCCTCTGACCCTCCTGTTGCGCACATCGCCGACGGCTCTGAGCGCGCTCCTCGCGTTCGCCATCTGCTGAGGTCTCCATGCCCGATCTGCTCGCGAACAACTTCAAGTACCGTCGCACTTTCGCGAAGACCCTCCCGGTCGTCGAGATCGGCAACCTGATCGAGATCCAGCGGGAGTCCTACGAGGGCTTCCTCCAGAGTCAGATGGACGCAGAGGACCGCCGGACCGTTGGTCTCCAGGCCGTCTTCAAGAGTGTCTTCCCGATCCAGGACTTCTCGAACAAGGCCTCGCTGCAGTTCGTGTCCTACGACCTGGACTCGCCCAAGTACGACGTCGACGAGTGCCGCGAGCGGGGCATGACCTTCAGCGCTCCGCTCAAGGTCACGGTCCGCCTCGTCGTGTGGGAGGTCGACCAGGCCTCCGACACACGCAGCGTCTCCAACATCAAGGAGCAGGAGGTCTTCTTCGGCGAGATCCCCCTGATGACGGAGAACGGGACCTTCATCATCAACGGCACCGAGCGGGTCGTCGTGTCACAGCTCCACCGGAGCCCTGGCATCTTCTTCGACCAGCAGGCCGCCAAGACCGGCGGTGGCAAGCTCATCTTCTCCGCGCGGGTCATTCCAAACCGCGGTTCCTGGATCGACTTCGAGTTCGACACGAAGGACATCCTCTACGTGCGCATCGACCGACGGCGGAAGCTGCCGGCGACGGTCCTGTTGCGCGCCCTCGGCTACGACTCCGAGGAGCTGCTCAACTACTTCTACGACCGTGAGACCCTCCACTGGACGGACGATCGCTGGCAGAAGGAGACGACCGCGGCGCTGCTGTCGATCCAGAGCGCGACGGCCGAGATCGTCGGCGACAAGGGCGACGTGCTCGTCAAGGAGGGCAAGAAGTTCCTCAAGCCCTCCCTTCGCAAGCTCCGCAAGGCTGGAATCCTCGCCGAGAGGACCGTGGAGGTCGACGGCGAGGAGATGACGGTCGAGATGGCGAGCATCCCCATCGCGGACGAACTCGTCTACGGCGCGGTCTCCGCCTACGACGTCGTCGACATGGACACGGGCCTGATCCTCATCGAGTGCAACGAGGTGCTCGGCGAAGAGAACGTCCAGCGCGCGGTCGAGGCGGGCGTCACCTCCTTCGAGGTCCTGTTCATCGACAACGTGATGGTCGGCAGCTTCCTGCGGGACACCCTGGCTGTCGACAAGATCTCGAGCCCCGAGGAGGCGGTCGTCGAGATCTACCGCCGCCTGCGGCCCGGTGACCCCCCGACCTACGATGCCGCGGTCAAGCACTTCGAGAAGCTCTTCTTCGACGCCGAGCGCTACGATCTCTCAGAGGTCGGTCGCCTCAAGCTGAACCACAAGCTCGGCCTCGACCTGCCCCTGGAGCAGAAGACTCTCACCCGCGAGGACATCCTCCGGGTGGTCAAGTACCTGATCGACCTGAAGAACAACAAGGGCCAGATCGACGACATCGACCACCTCGGAAACCGCCGGATCCGCGCGGTCGGTGAGCTGCTCGAGAACCAGTACCGCATCGGCCTCGTCCGCATGGAGAAGGCCATCAAGGAGCGGATGAGCCTCAGCGAGATCGAGGCGCTGATGCCCCACGACCTCATCAACGCGAAGCCCGTCAGCGCGGTGGTGAAGGAGTTCTTCGGGTCCAGCCAGCTCTCGCAGTTCATGGACCAGACCAACCCGCTGTCCGAGGTCACCCACAAGCGCCGCCTGTCGGCGCTCGGCCCGGGCGGTCTGACCCGCGAGCGCGCTGGCTTCGACGTCCGGGACGTCCACCCGACACACTACGGCCGCATCTGCCCGATCGAGACTCCGGAAGGTCCGAACATCGGCCTCATCGCCTCGCTGTCGACCTACGCTCGCGTCAACAGCTTCGGCTTCATCGAGACCCCCTACCAGCTCGTCAAGGGGGGCTCGGTCACGGGCGAGGTCCGGTACCACACGGCGCTCCAGGAGGAGGGCCACGTCATCGCCCAGGCCAGCCGGCCGGACGCTGACGGTGTGCTCTCCGTGGGCCCGCTCGCTGCGCGCATCAAGGGCGAGTTCGGGATGGTGGCCGGTGACGGCGTCACCCTGATGGACGTCAGCCCCAACCAGCTGGTGTCCGTCGCCGCCTCCCTGATTCCCTTCCTCGAGAACGACGACGCCAACCGAGCGCTGATGGGCTCCAACATGCAGCGCCAGGCGGTTCCGGTCGTGAAGGTCGAGGCGCCCTTCGTCGGCACCGGCATGGAGCGGGTGGTCGCTCGCGACTCAGGCGTGACCACGACTGCCCGGCGACGCGGCATCGTGACCGGCGTCGACGCCAGCCGCATCGTCATCAAGTGCGACGAGATGGACAAGGGCGCCGATGTCGGGGGCGACGTCGACATCTACAACCTGACGAAGTTCGTCCGCAGCAACCAGAACACCTGCATCAACCAGCGCCCGGTCGTGAAGCTCGGCGAGCACGTCGAGGCCAACGCCGTCATCGCTGACGGCCCCGCGACCGACCGTGGCGAGCTGGCCCTGGGCCAGAACGTCATCGTCGCGTTCATGCCATGGCAGGGCTACAACTTCGAGGACTCCATCCTGCTCTCCGAGCGGCTGGTTCGTGAGGACTACTACACGACCATCCACATCGAGGAGTTCGAGGTCGCCGCTCGCGACACCAAGCTCGGCAAGGAGGAGATCACCCGCGACATCCCGAACGTGGGCGACGAGGCCCTCCGCAGCCTGGACGGCTCCGGCATCGTGAAGGTCGGCGCCGAGGTCAAGCAGGGCGACATCCTCGTCGGCAAGATCACGCCGAAGGGCGAGACCCAGCTCTCCCCCGAGGAGAAGCTGCTGCGCGCGATCTTCGGCGAGAAGGCCGGTGACGTCCGCGACACCTCCCTGCGCGTCCCGCCCGGGGTGGAAGGGACCGTCATCGGCGCCCAGGTCTTTGCCCGCGAGGGAGTCGAAAAGGACGAGCGGGCGGTCGAGATCGAGCGCGAGGCCAGCATCCGCATCGAGCGCGACCGTGACGCCAAGATCGCCGTCCTCCGCGACTCGGCCCACCGCAAGCTCAGCGCCATCCTCGAGGATCAGGCCGCGGCCAACAAGATCCTCGACGACGTGACCGGCGAGGAGATCATCGCCAAGGGCGAGGCCTTCGACGAGGCCAGCCTCTCCCGCATCTCCTTCGAGCACTTCGAGAAGATCACCGTCGAGGACGGTGAGGTCGAGGATCAGATCTGGGCTCTCGTCGACAAGGTCCGCGAGAAGGAAGACCGCATCCGCGAGCGCTTCAAGGACAAGATCGATCGCCTCACGAAGGGTGACGAGCTGCCCCCGGGCGTCATCAGGCTGGTGAAGATCTACGTCGCGATCAAGCGCAAGATCAGCGTCGGCGACAAGATGGCCGGGCGCCACGGCAACAAGGGCGTCGTCTCCAAGGTCCTCCCCATCGAGGACATGCCCTACCTCGAGGACGGCACGCCCGTCGACGTCGTCCTCAACCCGCTGGGTGTTCCGAGCCGCATGAACGTCGGCCAGATCCTGGAGGTCCACCTCGGGTGGGCTGCTCGCGGCATGGGGCAGGTCATCGGTCAGCTCCTCGAGGCCGACGACAGCATCGGCGAGCTCCGGGAGTACATCGCGAAGGTCTTCGCCGAGAGTGAAGAGGTCGCCGAGTTCGCCAAGAACGCCACGGACGAGGCGATCCGTGACTTCGCTGCGAAGTACACGCGCGGCGTGACCACGGCTTCGCCGGTCTTCTCCGGCGCCACAGAGGCCGAGATCAAGGCTGCCCTGCATCTCGCGGGTGCCGCCGACGATGGCCAGACCCTGCTCTTCGACGGCCGCACGGGCGAGAGCTTCGACCGTCGCGTCACCGTCGGCATCATGTACATGCTGAAGCTGCACCACCTCGTGGACGACAAGATCCACGCGCGGTCCATCGGACCCTACTCGCTGGTCACGCAGCAGCCTCTCGGCGGAAAGGCCCAGTTCGGTGGCCAGCGCCTCGGAGAGATGGAGGTCTGGGCGCTGGAGGCCTACGGCGCCGCCTACAACCTCCAGGAGTTCCTCACGGTCAAGTCGGACGACGTGACCGGCCGGACCCGGATGTACGAGTCCATCGTCAAGGGCGAGAACATCCTGGAAGCCGGCCTCCCAGAGTCCTTCAACGTGCTCGTGAAGGAACTCCAGGCCCTCGCTCTGGACGTGGACCTCATCGAGGACCGCGAGATCCTGCGCAGCTGAACCCGCATCCCCCCCCTTCTGCACCCCGCTTTGCCCCCCTCGAGGGGGGCGACATCCCCGAGGAGTCCCCGTGAAGGACATCTACAGCCTCTTCGACAAGCCGAAGAACCCGCTCAACTACGTGGCGGTGCGGATCAGCCTGGCTTCCCCGGAGAAGGTCCGGGCTTGGTCCCATGGTGAGGTCAAGAAGCCCGAGACCATCAACTACCGCACCTTCAAGCCGGAGAAGGACGGGCTGTTCTGCGCCAAGATCTTCGGCCCCGTGAAGGACTACGAGTGCCTCTGCGGCAAGTACAAGCGGATGAAGTACCGCGGGATCACCTGTGAGAAGTGCGGGGTCGAGGTCATCCAGAGCAAGGTCCGCCGCGAGCGCCTGGGTCACATCGATCTGGCCACGCCGGTCGCACACATCTGGTTCCTCAAGAGCCTGCCGAGCCGCATCGCCAACCTCCTCGACGTGTCCTTGAAGGAGCTCGAGAAGGTCCTGTACTGCGAGAGCTACCTCGTCACGGATCCTGGTGAGACCACGCTGAAGGAAGGCGAGATCCTCAGCGAGGACGACTACCAGGAGATGATCACCTCTTTCGGCTACGGTGCCTTCGAGGTCGGAATGGGCGGCGAGGTCGTCCGCGAGATGCTCAAGCGCATCGACGTCGCGGCCCTCGGAAGCCAGCTCCGGTCGGAGATGAAGGAGACCAGCTCCGAGCCGCAGCGCCGCAAGATCGCCAAGCGGCTGAAGATCGTCGAGGCCTTCCGGGACTCGGGCAACCGGCCCCAGTGGATGATGCTGACGGTCATCCCCGTCCTGCCGCCTGACCTGCGCCCGCTGGTTCCCCTCGATGGCGGTCGCTTCGCCACGAGCGATCTGAACGACCTCTACCGCCGCGTCATCAACCGGAACAACCGCCTCAAGCGGCTCCAGGATCTGAACGCCCCGGAGATCATCATCCGCAACGAGAAGCGGATGCTGCAGGAGGCGGTCGACGCGCTCTTCGACAACGGGCGTCGCGGCAAGATCTTCACCGGCCCCAACAAGCGCCCGCTCCGCAGCCTCAGCGACATGCTCAAGGGCAAGCAGGGTCGGTTCCGCCAGAACCTGCTCGGCAAGCGGGTCGACTACTCCGGTCGCTCCGTCATCGTCGTCGGCCCCGAGCTCCGCCTCCACCAGTGCGGTCTCCCGAAGAAGATGGCGCTCGAGCTCTTCAAGCCCTTCATCTACAACAAGCTCGAAGAGCGCGGCTACGTCACGACGATCAAGGCCGCAAAGAAGATGGTCGAGAAGGAGCCGGAGGAGGTCTGGGACATCCTCGAAGAGGTCATCCAGGAGCACCCGGTCATGCTGAACCGGGCTCCGACGCTGCACCGCCTCGGCATCCAGGCCTTCGAGCCCGTGCTGATCGAAGGCAAGGCCATCCGCCTCCACCCGCTCGTCTGTACGGCCTTCAACGCCGACTTCGACGGCGACCAGATGGCTGTCCACCTCCCGCTGTCGATCGAGGCCCAGATCGAGGCCCGCGTGCTGATGATGTCCACGAACAACATCCTCAGCCCCGCCCACGGCAAGCCGATCATCCAGCCCTCCCAGGACATCGTCCTCGGTTGCTACTACATGACTCGCGAGCGCAAGGGCGCCCGGGGTGCCGGACGCGAGTTCGCGAACCCCTCAGAGGTCCTCATCGCCTACGAGTCCGGTGACGTCGAGTTGCACGCCGAGGTCCAGGTCCGCATCCCCGCGCGCCCGCTGGAGCAGCGTGTCGTCGACTACATCCCCGAACTGGCGGACTGCCACCTCGTCGTGGGCGTCGACACGGCTCCGGACAGCTCCGAGATCTGGCACTACCACCGCGGCTCGTACCGGAAGAAGGGTGTCGGCACCCTCATCCAGGAGATGCCCACGGTCGGTGGCGATGTCCTGGTCGCCCTCGACGGCGAAGAGGTCGACGTGCCCGACTCCGTCGCCGCGGTGCTGGACCTGCGCCACTCGGCTACCAAGACCTCTCCAGCGACGGGCCACAAGAAGCTGAGCTTCTGTGCGCAGCACTTCTCCAAGTCGGTCAAGGGCCTCCAGAAGAAGCTCGCCAAGGGCTACAAGGGCGGCAAGTTCGAGGCCATCGAGGTCGTCGAGATGGACGACCTCGTCGTCTGGTCGTTCCGGCTGCCGAAGCGCAAGGACACCTCCAGCGTCGTCGTCGTCGTGAACCAGAAGGTCGAGGCGGTCGTCGACGCTCGCTTCAACACGACGCGGCGGCTCCAGGCGCTCGGCGCGGCGGTTCGCTGGGCGCGGACCACATACGGCGACGATCTCGTCATGTTGGCGGCCCCCGCCGGCTTCTTCGGCTTCCAGGGACAGGTCCCGCTGTTCACCGAAGACGGCGGCAGGGAGGGTGTCGAGGCCCGCGGAGAGCTGGTCGACACCACC
Organism: Myxococcota bacterium; assembly: GCA_036012755.1. Lineage (GTDB taxonomy): Bacteria > Myxococcota_A > UBA796 > UBA796 > CAJQPC01 > JAAESX01. Next base: position 17,044 of record DASCPX010000039.1, read on the forward strand.
GTCGGTCGCGTGCTGTTCTATGACATCGTGCCCGACTCGCTTCCCTTTGGCCTGGTCAACCGGACCATGAGCAAGAAGGCCCTGGGCGAGCTGATCGACCGCTGCTACCGCCTCTGCGGGCCCAAGGCGACCGTGCTGATGGCCGACGCGGTCATGAAGCTCGGCTTCACGATGTCGACCTACGCCGGAGTCAGCATCTGCATCGACGACATGACCATCCCGTCCCGCAAGGGCGAGATGCTCGGCTCGGCGCAGGGCGAGGTCGCGGAGATCGAGACCCAGTACAACGACGGTCTCATCACGATGGGAGAGAAGTACAACAAGGTCGTCGACATCTGGTCGAAGGTCACGGACGAGATCTCCAAGGAGCTGATCCGCGAGATCGGCACTGAGATCGTCGTGGACGCCGACGGCAACGAGACCGAGCAGGTCTCGATGAACTCGGTCTACATGATGGTCGACTCCGGCGCCCGTGGTTCACCCACGCAGGTCCGCCAGCTGGCTGGAATGCGCGGCCTGATGGCGAAGCCGTCGGGCGAGATCATCGAGACCCCGATCACCGCGAACTTCCGCGAGGGGCTCACGGTGCTGCAGTACTTCATCTCGACGCATGGCGCCCGCAAGGGACTGGCCGACACGGCGCTCAAGACCGCGAACTCGGGGTACCTGACCCGTCGGCTCGTCGACGTGGTCCAGGACACGATCATCACTGCCAAGAACTGTGGCACGCACGAAGGCATGTGGGTCACCAGCCTCATCGAGGGTGGCGAGGTCATCGAGCACCTCGGCGAGCGCGTCCTGGGTCGTGTCGCGGCAGAGGACATCGTGGATCCCTACAGCGACGAGGTCATCGTCGCGCGCAACACCGACCTCGACGAGGCCGCGGTCGACAAGGTCGTCCAGGCTGGCGTCGAGAAGGTCCGGATTCGCTCCGTGCTCACCTGTGACATGCGCTGGGGCGTGTGCTCGATGTGCTACGGCCGGGACCTCGCCAGGGGTGAGATGGTCAACGTGGGCGAGGCCATC
>DASCPX010000040.1:0-132799 GCA_036012755.1 Myxococcota bacterium
CCAGGTCCCGGGTCAGAGCCTCCACCTCCAGCTCGTAGCAGCCAGAAGGCAGCGCCTCCCACGCCGGTGGACGAGGGTCCCGCAGCCGAGCCAGCCGAGCCCCGAGCTCGCGGGCCTCTGGCGGGCGGGTCTCGCCCAACAGCCGCAGGCCCGTGAGGCCACCAAGCTCGATGCGCTCCGCCAGCCGGCGGAGGTCAGCGGCCCGAAGCCCCCCCGAGAACAACATGGCCGCGGTCATCGCAGAGGCCAGCCCGGGGCTGTGGGGACCCTTGTCGAGCTCGGCGAGCCCCAGGGCGACACAGGTCCGCGGCGCCGGCTCCACCACCAGGTCGCCGATGGCTGCGATCGCCGCGAGCTTCGAGAGACCGCGCAAGAACACCGCAGAGCCAGGATGCTCCGCCACCAGCCCGCGACAGAGCGCCAGGCTGTCCACCAACCCCGGCGCCGGCCACCCCTCCGGATCCAGGCGCGCGTGGACGACCCCACCCAGCCGAAGGGCCTCGACCACCATGCAGGCCAGCGCGATCCCAGCCGCGCTCCACTCCGAGAGCGCCACCACGCCAGGCCCCCCCCGCCACCGAGCTGCGGACTCGAGGTCCGGCTCGGGCAGGGACGACACCGCCGGGTCCAGGAAGGTGGGCACAGGCGATCGGATCCCCCGGATCGCAAGGATCCTGCGCACCACCGGGGGATACTCGGAGAGGCTGGAGAGCACGTCTTCATCGGGCTCTGCGGCGCTCCAGGTGATCCCCCGGAGCGATGTTTTTCCTTCAACTCGGAGCATCTCGACCGATCGTGTCCCATGGAGTTTGTGTGATCCGACTCGTTCCGACCAGCGAAGGACCCTCGCCGCGACCGGCGACGCTCGATCCGCGCCTCGTCGTCCGCATGGCCATCCGCGACGCGCTGGAGGCCGTAGAGAACAAGGCCGATCCCCAGCTCCACATCGGTCCACTCCTGGCCCTGCAGCCCAGCCTCGTCGACGCGATCCTCGAGGACGAGCGCATCGGCAGGCCCGAGTCGGTCTCCCGCCTGCGCACCAGCCTGGGCCTGGATCCGGATCCCTGGAGCGAGGTCGTGGAGCGCATCACCGCCCTCGATGCTCGCGCATGCGACAGCTCGGAGCGACTCCGACTCGCCGCGACCCTGCTCATCGGCGAGACAGAGGGCCTCCCGGCCGCCGTCACGGCCCTCTGCCATCACCCCCACGCCGCGCAGCTCGTCGCGGCCCTCCACGCTGTCGCCCACCACGGGCAACAGCGCCGGCTCCTCGAAGGCCAGCTCATCCGCATGCGGCGCAACGGCTGCAGCGTCGAGCCCCCCTTCCTGCTGAACCGCCGGGACTCGGCCTTTCACGACGCCTTCATCGACGGTGACGTGCTGGTGCTGATCTACCGCGAGTACCCAGGCGTCTTCATCGTCTTCGCGATGCAGGTCGGTGTCGGCATCGAAGACCTCGTCGTGCGGCCCGTGACCTCTGAGCGCGAGCTGAACGAGGTCCTCGCTGCGCGCCGTCCCGAGCGCCGTGAACCCCAGGGCGCCGACGGCTGCCGAGCCATCGTCGCCGCCGCGATCGCTCGCCTCGGGGAGACGACACCCTCCCAGGCCTGGCTGTCGCTGGGTCACATCGTCGAGGAGCGCCTCTTCGGCGCCGCCGGAAACACCGACGGCTTCGTCATCGGCGAGCTCCAAGCGCGTGTCCTCGTCGACCGCTTCGCCCGCGTGCTGACCCGCGGCGAAGAGGAGCTGCTCGTCCAGCTCGTCGCTCCCAGCACGAAAGCCGACACCCTCCTCGACCTCTTCGGCACCCGCTACCTGAAGCACACCCTGGGTCTGCGAGTGGGCGTCGGCCGCCTCGACGTCTCGATGGAGCAGATCGGCCGCCAGACGGCAGAGGCCATCGTCACCGGACGCACGGACGCCGGCGTCGTGCTCACGAGCACCCGCCTGCACCTCGTACAGAGCTCGGACGGCTGGCTCATTCGAGACATCGTCGCCACCGGCATCGGCCCAGAGGACCGCATGTATGGCCCCATCTGGGACCGTCTGAGCAACATCCGACCCCTGCCCTTCCGCGACTTCGACGCGCTCTCCGAAGCCGAGCAGGAGCTCTGCGCCGGCCTCCTCGACGAGGGCTGCCGCCTGGACGAGATCGCCGCCGCCGTGCTCATCTGCCGCGACGCGAACCTCGTCGAGGACGCAGGCGTGGTCGCCGCCGCCTCTCACGCGGCCTACGAGTACGCCAACGGCAGGCCCTGCGCCCTCCACCCCCTCTGCGAGCGCTACGCCGCGGACCCGGTCGAGGTCGCCATGCTGCTGGAGCGCATGACCTCGTCCCTGGACCTCACGCCCGAAGACCCGAGGTACGCGGTCCAGGATTGATTAGGGGGACTCGGTGCAGCCGCTCATCCCCTGGTTCGAGACCCCTTCGATCCCGATCCCGAACCCCTGGTTCCCCAACCTCGGCATCCACGGCTTCGGCGTCCTCGTCGCCATCGGCTTCTGGCTCGGGACCTGGCTGGCCGGCCGCAAGGCCCGGCAGGACGGACTCGACAGCGACCTCCCGGGTCAGCTCGTCGGCTGGATCATCATCTCGCTCTTCGTCGGCGGCCACCTCTTCCACGCCCTGTTCTACGACTGGGAGAGGACCATCGCCGACCCCATGTACCTGCTGCGACTGTGGGACGGGCTGTCCTCGACCGGGGGCTTCATCGCCTCGGTCCTCGCGACGATCTGGTTCTTCAAGCTCCACAAGAAGGTGGCCTACTTCCCCCACGCGGACACCATCGCCTACGGCCTCATCTTCGGCTGGGCCCTGGGGCGCCTCGGCTGCTTCGTGGCCCACGACCACCCCGGCATGGAGACCAGCTTCTACCTGGGCGTCTACGGCATCTGCCCCAGCGGTGACCTCTCCGTCGCCTGCCACGACCTCGGGCTCTACGAGGCCCTGTGGGCGATGGCCACCGCCGCGGTCTTCTGGGTCCTGAACCGCACCCCACGCCGCCCGGGCTTCTTCGTCTCGCTCCTCTGCTTGAGCTACGCGCCCTTCCGCTTCGCCGGCGACTTCCTCCGCCACCCGGACACCGACGACCGGTGGCTGGGCCTGACGCCGGCCCAGTACTTCACGCTGGCGCTGGTGGTCATCGGAGTCGCCGTGTGGATCGCCTCTCGCCGCTGGAAGCCGATTCGAGGTTGACACTGTGCTGTCATGGTGTGTATATCCACATACACACATGCACATCACACTCAGTCAGGCCAGCGGCGTCCCCTTCTACCGGCAGGTCAGCGACCAGGTCACAGAGCTCGTAGAGAGCGGAGCGCTCGTCCCGGGGCAGCGCCTCCCTTCGGTGCGCGAGCTGGCGAAGCAGCTGCTCGTGTCGCTCATCACCATCCGTCGTGCCTACGCCGATCTCGCCACCGCCGGACTGATCGTACGGCGGCAGGGTCAGGGGACCTTCGTCGCCTACAACGACAACGGTGCCGCCCGCGCACAGGCTGTCCGGGCCGAGGCGATCGAGGCCCTCGGCCAGGCAATCGCCAGAGCCCGCCGCGCCGGGCTGGAACCCGACGAGATCGTCGAGGTCGTCAACACCCTGCTCCAGGAGCCGAAGCAATGATCCGCGTCACCGACCTCCACGTCTCCCGCGGCAGCTTCGATCTGCGAGTCCCCACCTGGTCGCTCGAGCCCGGTCGCGTCGTGGGCGTGGTGGGCCCCAACGGCGCCGGCAAGACCACGCTCTTGCGAGCCCTGGCCGGTCTGGACGACGACAGCACGGGCAGCCTCGAGGTCCTTGGCTTCGACCCGCGCCGGGACCCGGCGAGCGTGCGCCAGCGCCTGGGCTTCATGAGCGACGAGACCCCCCTGTTCCGTCTCCGCGTGGACGCACTGTTGAGGACGCTGTCCGGCTACTACCCCTCCTGAGACGCCGAGCTCGTCGAGACCGTGCTCGAGGTCGTCGGTGACCCCGAGCGCAGCGTCATCGTGTCCAGCCACCAGCTGGTCGACCTCGAGCGCATCGCCGACGAGCTCCTCGTCCTGTCAGAAGGCGAGGTCGTCCAGTGGGGCCCGACGGACGATCTCGTCGGCGACGGTCGCACCCTCGAAGAGGCCCTCGTCGCCTGGGGGGCCGCATGATCCGTCACGCCTGGACGACCCTCCGCATCACCTTCCGCCACTGGCCATGGCCCCTGCTGGCGATCATCCAGGCAGTCCTCGTCCTCTGCCTGTGTGCGGTGGCGGAGCTCGAACCACTGCAAGCGACTGGCTGGATGGTCGTGTGCTTCAGCATCATCGCGACCACGAACGCCCTCGGCACCCTCTGGCGAGACCGTCTCCAGGCGGTGCCCGCGCTGCCCCTGTCGCCGAGGAGTCGTGCCCTGGGTGAAGCCGCTGGTGGCCTGCTGCTTCCCGTGTCCGTGGCGGTCGGCTTCCTCGCCTGGCGGGAGCCGGAGTACCTGGGGGTGCTCCTGCCGCTGTTGCCCAGCGTGTTCGCGATCACCCTGCTGCGGCACCTGGTGCGCTCGCTGTCCAGCTTGTCCATCGCCCTGGTGCCAGCCCTGGCCCTGCTGCTGGCCCTGCTCGCACCGTGGGGTCCCCTGGTCGGAGTCGCGGCGATCGTCCTGGTCCACACCCTCGGACGCCCGCTCGTGCGGCGGACCGAGGGCCTGCGTCTCCCGGTCCGCGCCGGCCCTCGCCACAGAGCCCTGTCCGGCCCGCTCGACGAGCTCGTGAGCGGCTGGTTCCGGGGCGCGGGCTTCACCCTCGTCGTGCTCAGCCCGGTCTACGCGGTGGTCGTTGCCATCGACCTCGCCATGGCCCTGCCAGGTCTCCTCGTCCTCGTCCTGGTCGCCGTGGTCGCGGGACCCCACCTACGCCCAGCGGGTCTGCCCCCGGCCTCCGAAGGCCCCCCTACGCCGGAGCGCTGGAGCTCCTGCCCATCCCGAAGCACCGCCTCGCCCTGCGCGCCTGGGGCACAGGCATGGTCGCCAACGTCGTGGTGCTGACCGTGATGGCAGCCGTCACGGGCTCGGGGCCCGCCTTCTTCGTCGAGCTCGTGGTCGCTGGCGGGCTCTTCGCGTGTGCCTTCACGGTCTGGCGGATGCTGGAGGCCACCCGGCCGTTCTGGATCACAGTGGCCGCCATCGCGCCTGTACCTCGCGCTCGCCCTCAGTCTCCCCGTCGGCAGCGCGCTGGCGCTCTACGACGGCGGGGACGAGGACATCTTCTTCGTGTTCTCTGCCTGGGCACCGCTGGTCGTGCCGCTGGTGGCTTGCCTCAGTCCGCTGCCGCGACTGCTCGCTCGGCGAGCATGAGCCCACAGATGGTCTTGGCGTCGGTGATGTCGCCGTCGACGACCATCTGCAGCGCCTGCTCCAGCGGCATGCGCACTGGTCGGAGGTACTCGTCCTCCTCCAGCGCGCTGTCCCCCTCCTCGAGCTCGGTGGCGAGGAAGATGTAGATGCGCTCGTCCGTGAAGCCGGGGGTCGTGTGGATGATGCCGAGGCGCTTGATGGACCCGGCGGACAAGCCGACCTCTTCCTTGAGCTCCCGTCGGGCCGCGAGGTCCGGGATCTCCCCCTCCTCGAGGACGCCGGCGGGGATCTCGTAGATCATGCCGCCGCCTGCGTGGCGGAACTGGTAGACGAGCGTGACGGTGCCGTCTTCGTGCAGCGGCACGATGGCGGCGGCCCCAGGGTGGCGGACGATCTCGAGCTCGACCACCTTTCCGTTGGGCATCGTCGCTGTCTCGATGCCGAGGTCGACGACGCGGCCCTTGAAGACTGGAAGGCGGTCCATGTTTCGGGGCTAACCGGTCAGATCATGTGTCCTGCGCGAACCTGCAGCCTCACTCGTCCCTGGAGGTCCTGGGGCCACGGCCAGTCCTCGAGCTTCTCCTGGATGCAGGCAGCTCGGGTGCTGTCATCTGCGAGCACCTCCGGGCCGGCCCAGTCTCGCAGGCGGACCTCCACCGTCTCGTCCGCGTCGGCGCCGTAGCAGACGTGGAGCTCGCGGACGCGACGCCGCAGCAGGGTCGCCCCGATGTCCCAGTCCCCCTCGCCCACGAAGGTGAGATCGACGAGCTGGATGCTGCGACCGCTGGCGGGCTCGGACTCGATGAGCAGCGGCCACTCGCAGCCCTCCTCCTCCCGGACCGGCCACTGCTCGAGTCCGAAGGCGATGCGCGTGACGTGCGGTGGCAGCTCGATCCTGGGGTCGCCGGGCTGCTCGGCCCAGGTGAAGGCGTAGACGACGAAGGCGCCGACCACCGCAGCACAGACACCGAAGAAGGCCCAGAACCTCATCGACTCAGGTCCACGCGGGCGACCGCCACACCGTCGACCTCCCAGTGGGTGATCTCGCTCTGGAGACAGCCCCCGGCGCCACCCCCGTTCTCGACCCAGCGGCCCTCTTCGTTGATGACGAGCTTCAGGCGCACGGTGCCGGGCGTATCGAGGAAGACGCTGCAGGCGGCGAGGGCGTGGCGGTGCTCCTCGGCCTCTCGCACCATGTCGGCCCGAGCAGGACCCGTGACGACGAGGACACGGGCGCGGCTGCCCGGGGAGGTGTTCCAGCTCGTGAAGACAGAGAGATCCGCGACGGCCGCCAACTCGGGCTGCTCCACGCTGGAGGCGAGGCCCGGGGTCGCGACGAAGGCCGTCAATGCCGCAAGCACGCCGATCCCGCCGAAGACGAGCTCATCGACGATGTGCCGCAGGCTGCGGAAGCCCCGCCGATCGACGGGCGCCTTCAGCGAGTCGTATCGAACAGGTCGTGCCACCTCGTCCTTGACAGCACGACAGAGGTCTGGGTTCCGACGATCGGCTTGTGGTAGTGGGGCTCGTAGGCGTCGACGCGAATTGCCTTCTCGGAGTCGAGCGCGCGCTCGCCGATCAGGCGCAGCTCGGCGTCCGTGCCTTCTTCGATCGGCCAGTCGCCGACGATCTCGCTGACACAGCGGCCGACCGCCTCGTGACGGGATCGCACCGTCGCATGACCATCGAAGCGGACCCACACATCGGTAGTGCCACCACCGGCGCAGTCCGACAGCTCCTGCCGGCTGTCGTCGAGCAGCTCCCGCAGCTTCGCCGTGCCAGGACCCGTGGCGCTGTCGATGTGGACGCCCGGCTGCGGCCTCGGCCTGGGACCCGAGCTGCAGCCCAGCCAAGACTCGCTGGTCACCTGGAACTCCGCGACCCGCTCCGGGGGCTGCTCGATCAAGAAGTCCGACAGCCGAGCCGCGTAGTCGTCGGGCTGGGCCACCCACACCACTGCAATCAGCGAGACGAAGGCCGAACCGAGGAAGATCTCGAAGCCGGTGGACAGATCGACGAAGGCAGAGCGATCGACCTCGGGGGGGTCATCGGGAAGACGTTGGGCCATACGGGCGTCGACGCCGAGAGAAGCACATGGTTCCGGAGCTCCAGTCGGGACGTAGGACGTCAGATGGCGACGGCGACGGCGACGGCGACGGTGACGAGTGACGAGAACGAGAGACGAGCCACGAGCAGCGAGCCACGAGCCACGAGAACCGACAGTTGACGCCGCTGCGGAGGGCGAATACCAATCGGGCGCGCGGAAGTGGCGGAATGGCAGACGCGCTAGGCTCAGGACCTAGTGAGGGTAAACCTCGTGGGGGTTCGACTCCCCCCTTCCGCACCATCGAAGCCGCCCCCTCCCCGGGGCGGTCTTCTCCTTTCGGGGCTACCCTCCTGCCACGGAGGTCCCCGTGCTGCTCTTCGCCCTGGCCTGCTCGCCCGGGAAGATCGTGCTCACCAACGCCGACGGCGAGCCGATCGGCGACGACACCGGAGTAGGCGACAGCGGCGACACCGGCGACACCGGACCCGACGGGGACCCGGACTACAGCGTCTGGTCCGGCGAGCGCGAGATCCAGACCGAGGACGGCTGCTTCGAGACACTCTACGAGGACGGCTTCGAGCTCGAGTCGGACTGGGAGTACTACGACGAGGTCGTCGACTACTGCCCCGAGTGCCAGCACTTCTACTACGCCGAGGTCAGCCCGGAGGTGGTCTGCGAGGTCTCCGTCGCCAACGAGGTGATCCGCGGTGTGGTCTTCGACGAGGACTCCGCAGAGGTCTGGACCTTCTACCCGGGTGAACCCCGCGCGCTGGACTCCAACGCAGCCTTCGACGGCTGGTCGATCGACTACGACTACGACCTCTACGACGGCTACATCCTCATCGAAGGCCGGGTCGAGTTCCCCGCCCTCTGATCGGCCGCGATAAGCCTTCGGACCGCTGCGGCTGGCCCAGAGGCCTGCAAACACACCGCAGAACCTGATCCGGCTCGAGAAGGCGGAGGAAAGCGGAATGTCCGACAACGGCACCTTCAACAACGGCGCCCGGAGCGCCCGGAAGATCGAGGTGGACGAGCTCGCTGTGCCCGCGCGCGAGCTGCGCCTGTCCAACGGCGATGTCCACCACCTCTACGACGTCAGCGGTCCTCAGGGCTGCGACCCTCGCCAGGGGCTCCCCGCGCGACGCCGCGACTGGATCCGTGCTCGAGAGGGTCACCCCGACATCACCCAGCTGCACTACGCGCGCTCCGGTGTGATCACGGAGGAGATGCGCTTCGTCGCCATCCGCGAGAACGTCGACCCGGAGTTCGTCCGCAGCGAGGTCGCCGCGGGCCGCGCCATCATCCCGGCCAACAAGAACCACCCGGAGCTGGAGCCGATGATCATCGGCCGGGCCTTCCTGGTGAAGGTCAACGCCAACATCGGCAACTCCGCCGTGAGCTCCTCGATCGAAGAAGAGGTGGAGAAGCTCCGCTGGAGCCTGCGCTGGGGCGCTGACACGGTGATGGACCTGTCCACGGGCAGCGACATCCACGAGACCCGCGAGTGGATCCTGCGCAACAGCCCGGTCCCCATCGGCACGGTGCCCCTCTACCAGGCGCTGGAGCGTGTCGGCGGCGTGGTCGAGGATCTCGACATCGAGCTCTTCCTCGACGTGCTCCGCGAGCAGGCCGAGCAAGGCGTGGACTACTTCACCATCCACGCCGGCGTGCGCCTCGCCCACATCCCGCTCACCGCCGAGCGAGTCACGGGCATCGTCTCCCGCGGGGGGGCGATCATGGCCAGGTGGTGCCTGTCCCACCACCGCGAGAACTTCATCTACGAGCACTTCGAGCGCATCTGCGAGCTGATGAAGGAGTACGACGTCTCCTTCTCCCTCGGCGACGGCCTGCGCCCCGGATGCATCGCCGACGCCAACGACGCCGCGCAGTTCGCCGAGCTCGAAACCCTCGGGGAACTCACGCAGCTGGCCTGGAAGCACGACGTCCAGGTCCTGATCGAGGGGCCGGGCCACGTGCCCTTGCAGAAGATCCGCGAGAACATGGACCGACAGCTCGCGGCCTGCTTCGAAGCGCCCTTCTACACCCTCGGACCGCTCGTGATCGACATCGCTCCCGGCTACGACCACATGGCCTCGGCCATCGGCGCCGCCGTCATCGCGAGCCAGGGCTGCTCGATGCTCTGCTACGTCACGCCCAAGGAGCACCTCGGCCTCCCGGACAAGGACGACGTGAAGCAGGGCATGATCGCCTACAAGATCGCGGCCCACGCGGCGGACGTCGCGAAGGGTCACCCGGGCGCCTCCGACCGGGACGATGCCCTGTCGAGGGCCCGCTTCGAGTTCCGGTGGGAGGACCAGTTCGACCTCTCGCTGGACCCGGAGACCGCGCGGGCCTACCACGACCAGACCCTGCCGGCGCCCGCCGCGAAGAGCGCTCACTTCTGCTCGATGTGCGGGCCCAGGTTCTGCTCGATGCGCATAAGCAGGGACATCCGCGACGCCGCCGAGCGCGAGGCCGGAATGGCCCAGATGTCCGAGACCTTCAAGGAGTCCGGGGGGACGCTCTACCTTCCCGCGAAGTAGACGTGCTCGTCGAGGTCGACCGCTTCGATCTGGACTCCGCGCCTCGCCCCTGGCATCGCGCGCGAACCGGCGGCGTGGTCGACTTCAGCGGCCTGAACCCCACCGCCCCGAGCCGTGGCTGGAGCGTCGTCGCAGCCCAGCGCGTCCACGGCCAGAGAGCGCTGCTCGAAGGGTTGCTGGAGGTCGGAGGGCACGTCTACGGCGTCCCCGCTGGCGCGCTGCTGTTGGTCGAGGACGGCGACACCATCGAAGAGGGGGCGCTCTTGGCCGAGTGGATCCCCTGGTACCGGCAGATCCTGGCTCCGGAGCCAGGTCGCGTGCGGATCGACGGCGACACCGAAGAGCGCCTCGACCCGCTCGTCGGGATTCCGATCGTGCGCTTTCCGAAGGGTGGCGCGGTGCGTCTCTGGGAGCGCCGCTGGGAGCTCCGCCCCGGAGCCGAGCTCTGCGTGAAGCCAGAAGAGGTCGTCGAAGCCGGCGCGCTGATCGCGAGAGAGGACGCGGCCCTCTACGTGCTGGTGCCGGACGAGCTGCGCCCGGATCCATCGCGCTGGCTGGACGAGGTCCTCGACCGGGTCCCACCGGACGAACCCCTCGGCGAGGAGCTGGCGGTCGCCTTGCTCAAGTGCCTCTCGGAGACACCACGAGACGCCCTCGCGAGGCGCCTTGCCACCGCGCACCTGCGAGAGCTCGACGAGCGCACGCACGTCTTCGAGCCGCGCATCCGCATCGGCAGCGGCAGCGCCCGGACGGATCCCCGGATGGGACAGGCGTGGACCATCGCCCAGCAGCGCCTCGAGGCAGGGGTGAGCGCCTGGAGGGGCGATCACGGAGCGTAGGTGTAGAGGTCCTCGAGCCAGGTCGTCCGCCCGATCAGCTTGTCCCCGTCGAAGGACAGGTCCCAGGCCACCTCCCCCTCCGGCGTGATCTCCCGCACCCGCGGGGTCGTGCCCGTGTTGTGCAGGGTGTTGCCACCAGGGAGGCGATGGGCCTCTCCCGCGTAGCGCGCCGTGATGCCGTCACCCTCGCCGTGACTCCAGACCTCGCGAAGGACCTGGTCGTCCTCGTCGACGGCGTACTCCCGGACGACACCTTCGTAGCTGGAGCGGTCCACCTGCGACGAGACCAGGAGCGTGCCCTCGGGGGTGTAGGTCACGCCGTGCTGGTAGACGAAGGCGGACTCCGGAGGCTCGAAGCTCCAGGAGCCGGGGACGTAGCCGAACCACCGAAGCTCCTCGCCGGTCTCCACGTCCACCTCGAGCACGAAGGTGCGAGTGGTTGGAAAAGACAAGACCAGGGTGTCCCTGGAGCCATCGAGCCAGATCGAGTTCGTGTGACACCAGTCGTCCAGCCCCTGCTCGGCGTAGAAGCCCGCGCAGTCCCAGACGGTGCTCTGGCTGCCGTCGGTGTCCTGGCGCAGGAGCTTCTCGTTGCCGGTCAGGGCGCTGCCCCACAGGATCGAGCGGTCCGGCATCTCGATGAAGGCGTGGTGCATGCCGGGCGCGTCGATGGTCTCGGTGACCACCCCGTCGAGCTTCATCCGGTGGATCTGGGAGGCGGCCCCGTCGTCCCAGTTCGACCAGTAGGTCGAGACGTCCCAGAGGATGTCGTCGTCCAGCGATGTCTGCAGGTAGATGGTGAAGTGGTGCGAGTCCCCGGGCATCGCCCACACCACCCGGCCCTCGCGGTCGATGATCCACATCCAGTACTCGCCGTCGTTCCAGCCGCCCCCGCGCGAGTTCACGCTCCCGAGCAGCCAGTTGCCGGTGGGCTCCTGCAGCGCCTCGGTGGAGCTCAACAGCTCCGGTCGCGGGAAGCCCGCGGGCAGGTCCCCGGTTCGCGCCCGCTGGGTCTCGCTCGTCTCGGGTCCGCTGCCGTCGTCCCGCACGACGCGCACTTCGACGCTGTCGTCATAGGGCACCCCCAGCACCAGCTGCTCGACCTCCCCAGCCTCGACCTCTCTGGGCGGAGTGCTCCGCCACAGCCCGTCCACCTCGTACTCGACATGCACCGTCGCAGGCCTCGGCTGATCCCAGCTCACCCAGATCAGTGACTCGATCTCGTCGTCGAGGCGCCAGCCGAAGGACTCGGCGATCGAGCTGTCGTCGGAGTCATCCGTGCCAGTCGTCGCCACAGAGGGCGGCTCACAGGCCAGCACCAGGACGAGACCGAGCATGCTCGGCGAAGGATAGCCTGGGATGCATGGCCTTGCTGTTGTCCTGCATCCTCAAGACCCCGGAGCCTCCTGTCATGCCCGCGGACCTTCCCGACACCGACGCCGTCACGGGTGTCGTCGATCCGGGGCTTCGCGCCCTCCTCCACGAGTCCTGGGAAGCCCGGATGCAGCGCCACCCCGTCTGGGCCAGCCGGCTCGGGGATCACCGCTACGACGACCGGATCGGGGACAACAGCGCCGAAGCCCACAGGTCCGCCGCGAGGCACGCCGAGCTGCTGCTGGAGCGGGCCGAGCGCCTGTCCGTCGGCGAAGAGGACGAGCTGACCCAGGAGCTCTTCGTCCACGGTCTGCGGGTCGGAATCGAGGAGGAGGCAGCCTGCAAGAGCTGGACGTGGTCCTTCGGCGCCGGGGACAACCCCGTCAGCGCCTTCGCGCAGCTCCACGAGCTCCATGACCTCGACACAGAGCAGGGGCGCGCGGACTACGCGGCCCGGTTGGAGCAGGTGCCCACACACATCGAGCACGAGATCACGAACCTGCGCGTCGGGCTGGACAGCGGTCGCGTCTCCAACGCCGAGTCCACCCGCCGTGTCATCGAGCTCGTCGAGACCGAGCTGGACCGTCCTGATGACGAGCGCAGCATCATCACATCGTCCGAAGTGGCCGAGATCGTTCATGGACGCATCGATCCAGCCCTGCGGGCATACCGCGATTTCCTCTCCGACGAGCTGCTCGTGCGGGCCCTGCCTCCGGGTCTGTCCCACATGGAAGGAGGAGCGGCCTGCTACCGGGCTCGCATCTTCGAGCACACGGGGCTGCGACACGACCCCGAGACCATCCACGCCGTCGGGCTGTCGGAACTCGCGCGCATCCACCGGGAGATGGCGGTGCTCGGCGAGCAGCTCTTCGGGCTCACCGAAATCACCGAGATCGGTGCACACCTGCGCGGCAGCCCGGAGCTCCACTTCTCCACCTCGGAGGAGGTCGAGGACAAGGCGCGAGAGGCCCTCGCCGCGGCCGAGGCTGCGGTGCCGGCGGTCTTCTCGAGGATCCCAGAGGCCCCCTGCGAGGTCCGGGCGGTCCCGGACCACATCGCCCCCTACACCTACATCGCCTACTACGAGCCCGTCGGCGCCGAGGGGATCGGCACCTACTACGTGAACTCCTGGGAGCCGACCACGCGCCCGCGCTGGAGCGCAGAGGCCCTCGCCTTCCACGAGGCCGTGCCGGGCCATCACTTCCAGTTCGCCATGAGCTACGAGCTCGAGATCCCGGCCTTTCGCCGCCACAGCTACGACACGGCCTACGCCGAGGGCTGGGCGCTCTACACGGAGCGCCTGGCGGACGAGCTCGGCCTCTACTCCGGGGACCTGGACCGCCTCGGCATGCTCGGCTTCGACGCCTGGAGGGCATCACGGCTGGTCGTCGACACCGGCATCCACCACTACGGCTGGAGCCGCGAGGAAGCCGTCGCCTTCCTGGCGGACAACACCGTCCTCGCAGAGAACAACATCGACAACGAGGTCGACCGCTACATCACCTGGCCGGGCCAGGCCCTGGCCTACAAGCTGGGCCAGCTCGAGATGCTGACCCTGCGGCTCGAAGCCCAGGAAGCCCTGGGTGACGACTTCGATCTGAAGGCCTTCCACGCCCTGGTCCTGGAGGCCGGCCCGATGCCCCTTCCCGTGCTCCGGCGCCGCGTGACGGAGTGGATCTCGCCCCAATGCCCACCGCCGATTGTTCCGTTTCTCCGGATGCAACCAGGGGTAGGAGACGGGCAATGAAGATCCTCATCGTGGACGACAGCCGCACCATGCGCCTCATCCTCAAGCGCGCGCTGCGTCGCGCCGGCTACGGCCGTCACCCCACCATCGAGGCCAGCGATGGCCGCGAGGCGCTGGAGGTCTTCGAGAGCGAGGCCCCGGGTCTGATCCTGTCGGACTGGAACATGCCCGTGATGGACGGCCTGGAGTTCTGCAAGGCCATCCGAGACAGCGGCAGCCGCGTGCCCTTCGGCTTCGTCACCTCCGAGCACACTCCGGAGATGCGCGACAGGGCGAAGGAGGCAGGCGCCACCTTCCTGATCAACAAGCCCTTCACGCCGGACAAGCTGGACCAGGCGCTGTGCGCGGCCCGCGTGACGACATGAGCGCGCCTCTGCCCTTCCCGCATGACGCGAAGATCAAGGGCGTGCTCGAGATGCTCTTCGACAAGAAGGTCGACTTCGAGCGCGGCGAGACCCTGCGGGCCCCGACGGTGGCCTGCGTGCTGAGGCGGGACGACGGCACGGTGCACGGCTGCATCGTCGGTGACGCGGCGATGACCGCTACCTTCGGGGCGCTGTTGTCGATGAGTCCCCCCCGCGAGGATGACCCTCGCCATCAAGGAAGAGGGCATCGCGGCCCCCAAGGTCACCGCCCGAAAGGGGCCCGCCGCGGCGCGGACTGGCTTCGACGGCTGGCGCTGAGACGAAGGGAACCCTGGCGACGGGACACTGTCCGATGCGGCAGACCCGCACCCCGGAGCCCCGAGTGTTTCTCTCCCTGATCAGCCTCAGTCTCGCCCAGGACCCACCGGTCGTGGACCCAGGCGACGTGCGCTACGCGCCGGTGACCAACATCGAGTTCGGCTACACCCGCGTCGACGGCAAGCTCGTCGGCCCCGACGGCGTCCTCGTCTCCGAGCGACCGAAGCCCGAGATCACCCCGATGATCACCCTGCGCCTCAACTTCGACGAGGAGATGGCCCAGAGCGTCAGCGTCGTGAAGTAGCCGACGATACGTTGCCGCGGTGCTCGCACTGATCGCCACGGCTGTCGCCGGCCTCGCCCCGCCCGATGTCCTCGTGCTCTACAGCAGCGAGGACGTCGTCGCTCTGGAGGTGGCCCGGGCCTACGCCGCCTCCCGCGAGCTGGAGGACCGCCAGCTCTGCGCCGTGGGCGAGGGCCTCGACCCCAGCGCCGCGAGCGTCTCCTGGGAAGACTTCGTCTCCGGCATCCGCGATCCCTTCGAGACCTGCCTGGCCGCCCAGCCGGACCCGGACGACATAGACGTGCTGGTGCTCGTCCGGGGCCTGCCCTACCGCGTCACCCTGCCGACCTTCGTCGCCAGCTTGGAGGCCGTGCTTCAGGTGGGGCACGTCCAGTCCTTCGGCGAGGAGCTCGCCGGCCAGGGCCAGGCCGCCAACTACCAGGGCACGTCCTACGCGAGCATCTCCAACCCCACCTTCATCGGTGACTGGGACGGCGCGCTCGCACAGTTCGACGTCGGACGAAGCTACCGGGAGATCTACACCGCCAGCCTCACGCTCGTGAACGAAGAGAGCTGGCCAGTGGGCTTCACCCGGGCCGAGGCCGGCCGCGCCGATGTCTGGAACTTCAACGGCGAGCTCTTCCTCGTCTCCCGCCTCGATGGCTTCGATCACGACGACGCGCTGTCCCTCGTGGAGCGCGGGCTCTCGGCGGACGAGACCTTCCCAACCGCCGAGATCCTCTGCATGTACGGAGCCGACGAGGCCCGCGGCGCTCGGGACGACGAGTGCGAGTTCGTCACGCGCATGCTCAGCGAAGAGGGCTTCGAGGCGACCTGGCTCGACACCTTCGACAGCGCGCTGGAGGGCCACGAGGTCGCCGCGTACTTCACGGGCGCCGCCTCCCTCACAGGCGCCATCGACGGCCAGACCTACGCGCCCGGAGCCATCGTCGACAACGTCACGAGCTACGGCGCTCATCCGAACAACTTCGCCTGCAGCGACGAGGGTGACTGTCCCGAGAGCGAGCAGCAGACCTCGATCGCGCGCTTCGTCCGAGCGGGCGCGACCGGGGTCCACGGCACCGTCGCCGAGCCGCTGAACAACGTCTTCCCCCACGCATCGGCGCTGCTGTTGTACAGCCACGGCTACACCCTGGGAGAGAGCCTCCTCTTCAGTCAGCCAGCCACCTACTGGCAGAACCTCCTGCTCGGCGACCCGCTGACAGTGCCCTACGGCGAGCGCCCCACGGTGTCGATGAGCGAAGCCGGGGGTGTCGTGACCGTCGTCGGCGAACACCCCGACGGCATCTCCGGGCTGACGGTCTACCGGGACGGAGTGCGCATCACCGAGGGCGACGGAGAGACCGTGGAGGTCGAGCTCGACGAGTCCATCGGCACAGAGGTCGAGCTCTACGCAGTGGCCCGCTCGGGGCCGGTGGAGGTGGGAACGACGGACTGGCCAGCTGGTGTCGTCACCGCAAACCCCGAGATCGCCGGCTGGTCGAGCGCGGTCGTGGTCGTGAGCGAAGTCTCCGACACGGGTGACACTGGCGAGGAGCCGGGGCCGCCTCCAGAGGACTGCGAAGGCTGCAGCGCGACCGGCGCGAGCTTCTCCTGGCTCGGGCTCTTGCTGTTGGTCCGCCGCAGGCGCCGATGAAGCTCTGGGCCATCAGCGATCTGCACGTCGGCTACCCGGAGAACCGGGCGGCGCTGCAGCGCATCACCCCCCGACCACGGGACTGGCTCATCATCGCAGGCGACGTGGGGGAGACCTTCAGCCAGCTGGGCGAGGTCTTCGGGCTGCTCGGCGAGCGCTTCGCGAAGCTCGTCTGGGTCCCCGGCAACCACGAGCTCTGGAGCCACCCGAGCTGCGACAACAAGGCCCGAGGGGTGCGGCGCTACCTGGCGCTCGTCGAGCTCTGCCGGACCCACGGCGTGCTCACGCCAGAGGACCCGTGGCCGCTGTGGCCAGGGGACGATCAGCTCGCCATCTGCCCGCTCTTCGTTGGCTTCGACTACTCCTTCTGCCCGGACGGCATGAGCCCGGCACAGGCCCGAGCGTGGGCCGCGGAGCACGGCATCGTCTCGGCTGACGAGCGCTTCCTGGACCCGGAACCCCACCCATCCCTCGACGCCTGGTGCAGGGACCGGGTCGAGACGACACGGCGCCGGCTCGACGAGCTCCCAGGGCACATCGACACGGTCCTCATCCATCACTGGCCCCTGCGCGCCGACCTCGTCCGGCTTCCCAGCGTCCCCCGCTTCTCCCCCTGGTGCGGTACGCGAGCCACAGAGGACTGGCACCTGCGCTACCGGGCGCGGGTGGTCGTAAACGGCCACCTCCACATGCGCGCCACGGACTGGCGGGACCATGTCCGCTTCGAAGAGGTCGCCATCGGCTACCCGCGCCACTGGAAGGTGGAGAGGGGAATCGACAGCTATCTACGTGAGATCGTTCCAGGAACTATCAAGACACCGCCATCTGGCCAGGGCGGTCCGAGGTGGCACCGCTGAGCGCATGGAGGGCTCGCAGCGGGCGGGCGCAGGCCTCGACGTGCTGCTCGTGAAAGCGGGGGCCGAGGGCTCGGAGACGACCACCGGGGCGTGAGTTCGCCTCGATGACGTGGACGTGGCCGCCGCAGTCCACGACGAGGTCCAGGCCCACCTCGACGATGCAGGGATCCTCCAACTGAGCGCAGACCGCCCGGCAGACGGCGTCGGCCTCGTCGAGGGTCGCTGGGCCAAGGGCCTCGTCGACGGGCTCCACCCGCGCGCCCCTGTCCACGTTGGTGACCGGGTCGTCCTTGCTGATCCGCGCGACACCCCCGGCAAAGGTCCATGCGCCACAGGGCTCTCGCTGCCAGAGCCAGCGCGACGAGAGCCCCGCCAGTCCCCGCGGCGGGGGCACGGCTCGCTGGAGGAAGCTCGGCTCGCGGACTCCGGCGACAGCCCCATCCACCGCCACGGGAAGAGGGTCTCCCGGGACCACCCTCCGAACCCCCCGACCGAGCCCCCCGAAGCGGGGCTTCAGGAAGGCGGCCCCCCAGTCCTCCAGCGCCGCTTCGAACTGCCCCGGGTCCGTGACGATCTCCGGCATCGGCAGCTCGAGGTGCTCCTGGAAGAGCACCTTGTCACGGCACAGGTCCCTGAAAGCGATGGGGTTTCCAAAGGGCAGCCCCTCCAGGGGCGCCGTCGCCGCCGCGAAGGTGTCTGGCCATGTCCAGGACGGAAATCGGTCGTGCACGGCGGTCGGCTCCGCCTCGACGCGCTGCCAAGTTCCGCAGATCGCACGTAAAGCCATGACAGAGGTGCCGAAGGCGATGTCCAGCCCCTCATCGGCCAGCTTCAGGGCCGCCCGAGAGACAGGCATGCTCTCCGGAGGCGGAGGGGCTCCTCGCCGCTGTCGGACGAGGACCAGGATCACAGGGTGCTGAGCGGGTCGAGGAAGCAGTCTCCCCCTTGGCTAGCGAGCTCTGCCTGGCGGGCGTCGAGGCGAGCCTGGCGCACGGCACCCAGCTTCTTGGCCTCGCCCAGGCCCCGGTCCCAGACCGTCGAGATGGCGACGCGCGTCTTCGTCGCCGTGTACCACTTGCGCCCGTAGCGACGGAGCTGGGACTCGTCGATCTCGAAGCCGAGGCCCGGCCCCGTCGGCAGCTTCAGCATGCCGCGCTCGTGGGTCCAGGGCTCCATGAGCAGACCGTCCCGCCCCTCTGGGACCCAGCCGGGCGGATCGAGCGGATACTCGAGGAACTTCTTCTCCCGGCCTGGGGTGGCCGCGAAGATCTGCAGGTTCACGGCGAAGCCGATGCCGTTGGTCCAGGTGTGGGGCGAGTAGGCGGCGCCGGACCGCAGCACGTGCTGCACGATGGCCCAGGTCTCGGCGATGCCCCCGACCATGATGGCGTCGGGCTGGTACCAGTCGTAGCAGCCACGCGACACCATGTGCTTGAACTCCGGCAGCCCCTGGGCGTTGAGCTCACCACCCGCCAGGGTCACGCCGGTGGCGGCGTTGAGGCGAGCGATGGCCTCGTAGTCGTCCTGGGGCAGGGGCTCCTCGACCCAGGAGAAGTCGAGCTCCTCGGCCTCCTTGCAGAAGGCCAGCGCGCGGTCGTAGTCCCACTTCGCGCACTCGGCGATGGCCGCGACTCGCCACGCCTGGTTCGCGTCGACGCCAAGGACGACGTCGGGACAGCCACGGCGGGTCTCGCGGATTTGGGCGAGGTCCTCTTCCAGGGTGTCGGCGTGGACGCGCAGCTTCACCGCGCCGAAGCCCTCCTCCATGCGCTTGGTGACCTCCTCGACACGCTCGGCGCCGGTCCTCATCTCGCCGGTCGAGGCGTAGAGCTTGACCTCGCCGCCGGTGCCGCCGAGGAGCTCGTAGACCGGCTTGTTCCGGGCCTTGCCGACCATGTCCCAGCAGGCAGGCTCGATGAAGCCCCCGCCTCGATGGCCGAGGTAGCACATCTCGCGCACCCGCTGGCGGATGTTGGCGAGGTCGTCGGCCCGCTCTCCCAGGAAGTAGCTGCCGAGGAGCTGGGACCAGCCCTCCCGCTCGACACCCATGCTGGGCGCCGCGCTGTAGCCGACGACACCGTCGTCGCTCTCGAGCCGCAGCAGGTCGAAGCGATTCTCGACCTGCCTGAAGCCGGGAATCCAGCTCGGATGGAAGGCTGCCGGCAGCGGAACTGCGACGTGGAAGAGGTCGATCCGGGCGATCTTCATGGCCAAGGTGTATCGCCGCCGGAACCGAGCGACCCCTCCTGTGTCCGAAGGGGGCATGTCCATCCGCCGGGTCACCGCGCGCGAGCTCCGCCGCCACCAGGTCGTCTCCTTCCTCCAGACCGCCCTGGCGCTAGCTCCAGCCGCCCTGGCAGCGGCCTTCGTCCTGGACTCCATCGACCAGACCGCGGCGATCCCGATCTCGCTCGCCGTGGTCGCCCTGGGCACCGCATGCATCACGCGCATCCGGCGTCCGAGCCCCTCGACCCTGCTGCGCCGCATCGATCCTTCCGAGTGTCTGCTCGCGGCATGTGCCCTGGAGGAACAAGGGATCCACGAGGGCCTCGCCCTGTTGGTACACGACCGGGCCGGGTCGATCCCTGTGCACCTGGAGATGCCCTGGCGCATCCCCCGGAAGGGACTCGTCGCGGCCCTGGCGATCCTGATCCTCGGGGCGGTCCTCCAGCTCTCTGGCAACCCCATCGACGAAGCCTACGCCGGACCTCCGCCGCCAGCCCTGGACGCCGAGACCCGCGAAGCCCTCGCCAGGCAGGCCGAGCGCATCGAGGAGCTGCAGCGCATCCCTCACCTCTCGGAGGAGGCTCGCGAAGAGCTGGAGCGGGCCAAGGAGCAGCTCGGGCATGCCAGGGCGAGCACCGACGCTCGAGAAGCCCAGGGAGCGATGTCTCGAGCGGAGCGCAGCCTCTCCCGCCTCAGCGATCAGAGCTCGCGCCTCTACGAGCCAGAGGCTCTCCAGGAGGCCCCCAGCGAGGCCCTCTCAGCGGCCCTCTCAGAGGCCATGGAGCGAGGCGACTCCGAGCTCGCCAAGCAGCTGGTCGACGAGGCGATGCGCAGGATGGGCGAGGTCCCGAAGGGCCAGGACCTCGGCGAGCTTGGCGACGCGCTGGACGAGGCGATGAAACAGACCGGCTCCGCTGACGCCAGGGAGCTGACCACGCGCCTCGGCAAGCTGGACAAACGCCCGAGCGACGCGCTCGTGCGGGAGATGCTGAGCGAGCTGCGAGAGGCCCGGGCTGACTCCATGGACACCGAGCGGAGGCTCGCACGGGCAGGCCGCCCCGGCGAGTCCGGTGACGGGGCCGAGCCATCAGAGGGCAAGGATGGCCGCATGGGCCTGGCGAAGGAGGGAGACGGCGAGGGCGCCGGTCCTGGCCAACCGGCCCCAGGTGACTCCCCCGGGATGCTCTTCGCCAGCATGGCCTTCGACCCCGGATCCCCGGGCACCAGCCCCGGTCCCGGCCACGCCGAGCAGAGCGGCGAAGGGGACGCCGGCGTGCGAGGCGCCTCCGCCGCGAAGAGCTGGATCACGGGTCAGTGGGAGCAGGGTCCCCAGGTGCTGCTCGGCTCACTCGAGGGCCGGGCCCGCGGCTACGACGACCCCGAGACCTGGACAGAGGTCCACCGCAGCTACTCCGCCGTCGCCGAAGAGGTCGCCGAGCGCGAGCAGCTCCCCCTGTCCCGCCGCGACTACGTCCGCGACTACTTCCACGCCATCGCACCCCGCTGAGGAACCATGGAACCAGCACTCGAACTCGAGCCCGAAGGGGCACGCATCGACGACGCCCTCGAGGCACTGCAGCGCCTGGATGACGAGATCCGGAAGGCCTTCATCGGTCAGGACAAGCTCGTGGAGGGGGTCCTGGTCGGGCTCCTGGCGCGGGGCAACCTGCTGTTGGAGGGCCTTCCCGGCCTGGGCAAGACCTGGCTGGTGAAGAGCCTGGCAGAGGCTCTCTCGCTGGACTTCTCGCGCATCCAGTTCACTCCGGACCTGATGCCCGCGGACGTCACCGGCGCAGAGGCCCTCGTCGACACGGATCAGGGCCAGCAGATCCGCTTCCGTCCGGGGCCGCTGTTCGCCCACGTGGTCCTCGCCGACGAGATCAACCGGGCTACGCCAAAGACCCAGGCGGCGCTCCTGGAGGCCATGCAGGAGCAGGCTGTCACCGCGGGCGGCGTGCGCCGGGAGCTCGAGGCCCCCTTCTTCGTCATCGCCACGCAGAACCCGGTCGAGATGGAGGGCACCTACCCCCTCCCAGAGGCCCAGCTCGACCGCTTCCTCTTCAAGCTCGACGTGCCCTTCCCGAGCCTCGCCGAGCTCAGGGAGATCGGTGTGCGCACGAGCGGTCTGGAGATGCCGACCCTGGAGCCGGTGCTGGACCGCCAGGGGCTGCTCGATCTCCAAGTCCTCGCCTCGCAGATCGTCGTCGCGCCCTACCTCGCCGACTACGCCGCCAGGCTGGTCATGGCGAGCCACCCGGCGTGCCCGAAAGCACCAGAGATCGTTCGCAAGTTCGTCCGCTATGGCGCCTCGCCGCGGGCGGTCCAGGCGCTCCTTCAGGCCGGCCGCGCCCAGGCCCTGGTCCGCGGAAAGGCCTGGGCCTCGACGGAAGACCTTCGGCGCATCGCCCCAGCCATCCTGCGTCACCGGATCCTCCTGGGCTTCGAAGCCGACCTCGACGGCCTGAGGACGGACGTCATCGTCGCCAAGCTGCTCGAGACGGTGCCAGAGGAGTGAGGGTCGACAGGCAGCTCCTCCGTCGCGCAGCGCGCCTGCGGGTGGCCAGCCTCGGGCCGGCCCTCGGAAGGCGGGCTGGTGAGCGTCGCTCGCGCCACATCGGTCGTGGCCTGGAGTTCGCCGACTTCCGTCCCTACCAGCCCGGAGACGACCTCCGACGGGTGGACTGGAAGGTCTACGCCCGGCTGCGGCAGACCCTGGTGAAGCTCTTCCACGAGGACCGCGACCTGGGACTCCGGGTCGTGCTCGACGCCTCCGCGTCGATGGGCTTCCACGGAAAAGACGACCACGCAGCGAACATCGCCGCGCTCCTGGCCTTCGCCGGACTCTCGGCCGGAGACACCGTGCGCCTCTGTCTCGTCGGCGAGGGCGCGCCGGCGCTGGAGCCCACGGGCAAGGACATACGAGCCCTCGGGGGCATGCTCCGCCTGCTGGAGACCTCGACATGCAGGGGCCACGCCCGGCTCGCCGGGACCATCGGTCGGGTCAGAGGCCTGGACCGCGTCATGCTCGTGAGCGATCTGCTCGTCCCTCCAGGGGACCGCGAAGCCATCCTCCGCGCGCTGGCGAGCTCCTCCAGGGCCCCGATGCTCGTCCACGTCCTCGCCCCCGCGGAGCGCGAGCCGCGGCTGGATCAGCCGGCCAGGCTCGTCGACGCCGAGACCGGGAAAGAGCTGCTCGTCCGCGGCGGGCGGAAGGCACGCCAGGACTACGCAGAGGCACTCGACCGCTGGCTGGAGAGCGTCTCCGAGCGCTGCGCGCGCCTGGGCATCCGCTACCTCTCGGCCTTCACGGACATGCCCCTGGAGACCCTGCTCTCCGACCGCCTCGTGCGCGGGCGCGCCCTCGAGTCCTCGACGGGCGCCTCGTGAGCTGGCTGCTGCTGGGCCTGGCCGTCCCGATCTTCGTGGCCTTCCTGACCCGACGGGCGACGCGCAAGGACGTCGTGTCGAGCCTCGCCATCTTCGAGGTGCTCACGGCAGAGGTCGAGCCCCGCCGCCGCTTCGCCGTGCCGCACCATCTCCTGGCTCTGCTGCTCACGCTCGCCGCGCTGATCGCGGCCACCCTCGCGCTGGCAGGTATCGGAGGAGATGACCGTGACGTCGTCGTCGTGCTCGACCGCTCTGCGAGCATGGGTGCCGCCGACGGACGCTGGGAAGAGGCCCTGGGGGCGCTGTCCGACGAGGCCGACATCGGCCCTGGAGACCGCGTCGCGCTGGTCAGCGACGGCCTGGTCGAGCCCTACGGACGAGACGGACGCCGCCTCGATGAGCGAGCTGGCGCCTGGGTCCCCGAAGGAAGCGAAGAGAGCGCCGCCGACCTCTCGATCGCGAAGGACCTGCTTCCGGACGAGATCGTCTGGATCACCGACGGCGTCGGAACGACAGAGGTCCCAGAGGGTGTCCGGGTGGTCCGGGTAGGAGCCCCGATCGACAACCTCGGGATCGCCGACGTCGCCCTCAGGCCCGTCGACGGGCTGGGCACCCTCGAGCTCCAGATCGTCGTGGCCAACGGCACGGACGAGCCCCGCGCCATCGACGTGGCCGTGGAAGTAGACGGTCTCCTCGTCGAGGTCGTGGGCCTCGAGGTCCCCGCCCGCGGAGAGGGGAGCCGGGTCATCCGCGGCGCCTGGCAGGGCAAGGTCCTCGATGTCCACCTGCCCGGAGGGGACGGACTCGCCGCGGACGACCACGTGCAGCTGACCCTGGAGGAACCGGCGCCCCTCGACGTCGTGCTCCGCAGCGACCGACCGCGCAGCTTCCTGGCAGAGGCGCTGTCTGTCCACCCGCGGGTGAGCCTGCACCGCTGCGAACCGGAGACAGCTTGCGATGACGCCACCTTGGCCTTCGTAGAGGGGGACCTCGAGCTGCCAGAGGCGGACCGGATCGTCGTCTTCGACGGCAGCGGGGCCAGCCTCTCCGAGCCCCGGGTGCTGCGCTGGGCCTTCGAGGACCCGATCTTCCACTTCGTCGACCTGTCTCGCCTTGGCCTCTCAGAGGCCACCCTGGTGGAGGGTGTGCCGCTGATCGAGACAGAGGAGGGCGCCATCGCCGCCCAGGACGGTCGCGTCCTGCGCTTTGGCTTCGACCTCGAGAAGTCCGACCTGCCGGTGCGCATGGCTTTCTTGAACATGGTCGCCAACCTCGTCGAGATGTCAGCCCCCACCTCGCCGATCGAGCCCGCTGGCCTGATGGACGCACGCGAGTCGCTGCTCCAGCCCGTCGAGCTCTCGGAGGCGAGCCCGAGCCCGGCCGGAGCGCACTGGACACGCAGGCTGCTCTCGGCTGCGCTGCTGCTGCTCGGGCTGGAGACCGCCCTGCCGTATCTCCGCCGACTCGCGGAGCGACGACAGCGCCAGCGTCTCGGCACCCGGGCCCCCGATGACGAGGCCCGCCTTGCAGGTTGACCCCCGGACCCTCGCCCACTGCAGCCGAGCGGCGGTGCTCGGCCTGCTGGCCCTGGCGGTGATCGCACCGACCTGGACCCTCGAAGAAGACCGGGTCGACGTCATCGTGGTCGAGGACCGCAGCCCCTCGGTCGCCGAGCACGGTCTCGACGTGCTGGACCGGGACCTGCCCAGTGGCGCCGTCACCCACCGCATCGGGGTCGGGTCCGACCTCGGCGCCGCGCTTCGAGAGGCCGCCGGGCTCGTCCCGGTGGGGGGCGCCGGGCGCATCGTCCTGGTGTCCGACGGCCGCGCCACCGACGAGCTCGGAGACCTGCCGTTGCGGGTGGACACCGTCGAAGTGCCCACCGTCGAGGGGCCGGCCACTCCCGGGGTCCCCTCTGAGGTCGCCCCCGGAGAGAGCCTCGAGGTCGCGATCTCCGGCCCGCCGGACGCGGCCACCCTCGGGGCCTCGCCGATCCCTGTGGACACCTCCGTCGACGACCTGGGCCAGCCGGTTCTCCGCGTCGATCCGGAGCTCGCCCCCGGCCTGCACGAGCTCGTCCTGAGCTACGGCGAGACCAGGCGCTCGGCTCGCCTCCACGTCCGAGACGCGCCCCGCGTGCTGCTCCTCGTGCCGGAGACGGAGGCGAGCGTCCCCCTCGCAGAGGCGCTCCGGACCGAGCACTTCGAGGTCGACGTCAGCACCCCGGCCCAGGCCCGACTGGAGACCCCGGATCCAGCCAACTACGACCTCGTCGTGCTCGCCGACGTGCCCGCCTACGATCACGTCGGCGGCGACACCACCATCGATCCGGCCTTCCTCCACGACCTGCGGCGCGAGGTCAGCGGCGGCCTCGGCCTTGTCGTCTTCGGCGGGACGCGCTCCTATGACCTGGGCGGCTGGGGGGAGTCCGAGCTCGGCCCCGTGCTCCCGGTGAAGACGAACCAGAGCGACGGGCGCATGGGCGGCCCGGTCAGCGTCGTGGTCGTGCTCGACAACAGCGGGTCCATGGGCCACGTCGTCATGGAGGACGGCACCAACAAGCTCGACCTGGCCGTCGAGGGCACGCTGGCCGCCCGCGAGCTCCTGCGCAGCTTCGACCGCATCGCCGTCGTGTCCTTCGACGACGCCCCCCACTGGTTCCTGCGGCCAGAGAACGTCGACGACCGCGGCAACCAGGCGGCGCGCATCAAGAGCGTGTCGGTGGGCGGCGGTGGAATCTATGTCTACAGCTCCCTGGCGCTGGCCTACGACGTCCTCGCCGACGAGGACGCCCCGCTCCGCCACGTCATCCTCTTCAGCGACGCCGGAGACTCCGAGGAGCAGACCGCCGGCACCATCTTCGGCTGGGGGGCAGGTCACAGCTCCTACGCCCTCGCTCATGACCAGTGGCTGCGCGGAGTGACGACCTCGGTCATCGGCGTCGGCACGGAGGCGGAGCAGGACGCCGAGTTCCTGAAGATCCTCGCCGCGGAGGGCGGCGGCCGCTTCTACCTCACCAACGACGCGACGGAGCTCCGCGCCCTGTTCATGAAGGAGACCCGCCGACTGGTCGGGAGCGCCGTCCGCGAGAAGGCCTACAGACCCACCGCCGTGTTGGAGCATCCAATCATCGAGGGCCTCGACTTCGATGGGGCTCCCCACCTCGCCGGCTACGTGAAGTTGAAGCCGCGCGCTGGCGCCCAGGTCATCGCGAAGGGTCCCGACCGTGACCCCTGGATGATCACCTGGCGCTATGGACTGGGGCATGTCGTCGCCGTCGCCAGCGACGCGGGCACGACCTGGAGCGAGGACTTCTCGACCTGGGACCAGTGGCCCCAGCTCCAGGCCCAGATCGCCCGCCACAGCGTCCGGGACGAGGTCAGCGGCACCACCGCGCTGGTCGTCGAGGACCTTGGCGCCGAGGTGGAGCTCCAGCTCATGCGCAGGGACCACGACGGTCTCGCCCGCGACGACGGCCAGGTGGCCCTGCTCCTCGACGGCGAGGAGGTGGTGCTGTCCCTGTCGGAGCCCGGGCTCTACTCGACCCGGGTGCCCTGGCCGGACGACCTCGGCCAGCTCCAGCTCGTCATCGACGGCGAGGTGGTCACAGAGAGGACCATCGCCCGGCCGACACCCCTGGAGTTCGGCGAGGCGAAGCCCGAGCTGCTGCAGCGCGTGGCCACCGACAGCGGCGGCGTGAAGGCCGCGGGTTGGACAGCCTCCGTCGAGGGCGCCCCCTTCGAGCGCGGAGTGCCCCTGTGGCCCGTCTTCGCCGTCCTGGCGCTCTTGCTGTTGCCGGTGGACGCCTGGCTGAGGCGGTCCATCCGCTGACTACTCGTAGTAGGCCAGTTCCCAAACCATATCCACCAGTTCCAGACGAACTGGTCCGACACCCTCGCCAAAGGCGTGCTCTCCGGGCAGCCCCTCTGTGACCTCCACCCGAACCACCATCGGGAAGGTCCCGTACCAGACCTCCAGCTCGCCGAGGGCGACCACCGTGACGCCATGCTCGCTGGTCTCTCCCTCCTCCAGGCGGTGAGGCAGCACCTGGTCCTCGCCCACGAAGAAGCCCTCGTCGTTCAGCTCGGTGGCGTACTCGCCAACCACGGTCGCGTCGCTCCAGCGCTCGCCGCGACGAAAGGTCCAGAGTCCATCCTCGGAGCGTAGGTGAAGGACATCGTTGGACTCTCCTGTGTCCGTCGAGTCCGAGACGAACTCCATCGTGAGCTCGCCAGGCCCCACGTAGTCCTCTGCGAGGAGACCCGCGCCCCCCGGCACCTCGGAGCCGGTGCAGGCCAGGAGCCAGATCATGGCGCCCAGACCGGGATGTGGTTGTTGTCGCTCGTGGCCTGTCCCGGAAGCCAGAAGGCAGGCCAGCTGGGATCCTCTCCCTCCAGGGCTCGCTCCGGGTCGAAACCGGCGACCCAGATCTGGGGCTGGCCCGAGACCACGTCTCCATACGCGCGCCTGCTGCTGAAGGTCAGCCAGAGCACGTCGTCGTCAGGCAGCGGCCCCCAGCGCGGCCAGCTGTTCGTCAGGTTCACGGTCTGGTTCGCAGCATCCAGCGCGATCGGATCGCCCCCTGTCGCCCGCATCACGTAGACCGTCGCGTCGGAGTCGTCGTAGCAGTCCTGGGTGGAGCGGTTGAAGGCGATCCAGCGCCCGTCGGGGGAGTACTCCGGGTAGCAGACGTTGCCCTCTGGCGGCGCGTAGACCTCTACGACATCGGAGAAGGTGCCATCCCCATAGACGTCGATGACGCCAAGGCGACCGCCCGAGAACGACCAGTCGTATTCGTGGCCGGCTGTCGTCACGACGAAGATCTGGTCATCGTTGGGGGACCACGTCGGCATCGTCACGGGTGAAGACAGGGGGACATCGCCGAGGTACTCGGCGGTCACGCCGTCGTACAGCAGGAGCGCGCCGGCGAGGGTCGTCACGAGCCACTCACCGTCTGGCGAGTAGGCCTTGAAGTTCCCGTAGACCGTGTTGCTGGCCTCGATGTCACTGAGATCGCCGACGTTCTTCACGCCGAGCGGACCGTTGCCGCCGTCGTAGGTGAAGGCGATGTGCTCGTTCGCCGAGATGACGTGGCAGCCCACGCAGCGGCCGGTCTGGTTGGCGGTGAGGTACTCGCTGGCCTCTCCGCCATAGGGGATCTCCATGAGTCCGGAGCCAGTGGTGGTCCAGTAGACGATGGAGCCCTCCGCATCCATCCGGTTCACGCTGAGGCTGCGCACAGGAGCGGCGACGACGGTGCCAGCGAGGCTCGCCTCGAGCTCGACCTCGACGCTCCCTCCTGCGTTGGTGGCGACGATCTGCTGCCAGGTCGCCACGTCGGCGGTCCAGCTGGTGGAGGTGGTGTAGACGGACAGGTCCGTGACCTGGGAGCGCAGCCGGAGCCGGTAGGCGGTCGCGCCGAGATCGGACCACATGAAGCGGATGCTGGGGGTGTTGCGCGGGAAGTTGACCCCGTCCTCCGGGTAGAGCCAGAACTCCTGCTCGGTGACGACGGAGGAGTCGAACAGGGTGTGGTCGATGCCCTCTTCGTCCCGCTCGTCGAGCCAGGTCAGGATGATCTCGGAGTCTCCCTCGATGCCGGCCAGGCGCGCGGTCACGTAGCTGAAGCCGCCGTTGTCCGGGCTCGGCGTGAACAGGCCGAAGGAATCCAGCGTGCCGACTGAGCGATTCGACAGGCTCCACTCGACCGTGTCCAGCGCTGCGATCTCGCCGTCTTCGTACTCCCCGGTCGCCACGTACTGGACCACCTCCGGCACCTCGAGACCGGTGCTCAGCTCGACGAGATCCGGCTCGACATCGATCGCTACGAGCGCCGGGGGCTCGACCTGTTGCGGTCCCGTAGCGGGCTTGCACGCGAGTGCGTAGAGAAACATGGGCGCGTCGGTGCGGAGCGAAGGTTGTATCATGCTCCACGGCACCCCGGATCGGTGATGTTCCTGGCGCTCACACTTGCCTGCAGCGACTACGAGTACTCCGAGATCGGGTACACGGAGTGGTTCCACCAGCCAGAGGTCTCGGACCATGCGGACGTGCTGTTCGTCGTGGACGACTCGGCCTCCATGGCCGAAGAGCAGGACCGCCTGGCCTCCAACTTCGACGTCTTCGCCACCGCCCTGGCCGACTCCTATGCGGACTTCCAGATCGGCGTGACCACGACCGATCCCGACCACCTCGGCGAGCTCTCCGGTCCGATCCTCACCAGCGACACGCCGGACCTCGAAGAGGCCTTCTCGGCCGCGGTGACGGTCGGCACAGACGGCAACAGGGACGAGCGGGGCTTCCGAGCGGCCATCGCAGCGCTAGAGCAGAACCCGGAGCTCGTCCGGCAGTACTCACGGGTCCACGTCATCTTCCTCTCCGACGAGGACGACCACAGCGTCGAGCCCGTCGAGGACTTCGTCGAGAGCCTCACCTGGTACGGCGAGGCCGACTTCCGGGCCCACGGCATCGTCGGCGACCTCCCCTACGGATGCGCCTCAGGTCGCTCGGCTGCCTCCGCCGGGGCCCGCTACGTGGAGGCGATCGAGCTCACAGAGGGCTACCGCGACTCGATCTGCGCGGACGACTACAGCGACATCCTCCAGCGCATCGCCCTCCAGGTGATCGGCTGGAACGACACCTTCGCGCTGGCCAGGCTGCCGGATCCGGAGACGCTGAAGGTCTGGGTCGACACCGTCGCGATGCCCCAGCGCGCAGTCGATGGCTGGACCTACGCGCCGGGAGACAACGCCATCCTCTTCCACGGTCGAGCCGTGCCGCGCCCGGGCATGGAAGTGCTCGTCGAATACCTCCCTCTCATGGGGTCCTGATGCTGCTGTTGTTCGCCTGCACCTCTGGCGAGGTCACCGAGTCCTCGCCGCCGGACTCCGAGTCGACGGAGAACGAGGCTCCATCGATCCCCACCGTGACCTTCGGACCCGACAAGCCGGACACCACGGACGACATCACCTGCGTCGGCGCATCAGAGGACCCCGAGGGCGGGGACATCACCTACAGCTACACCTGGACCTACTACGACGACGTGCTCGGCACGGAGCAGGACCTCTCCTCCGAGCTCACCAGCGTGTCGCAGCAGCTGACCTGTGCGGTCGTGGCGACCGACGAGGCTGGTCTGGCCTCCGAGCCTGGCTCGGCCAGCATCAGCATCTACAACGCTCCTCCGGGGCTCGCGGAGATCGCCATCGAGCCGGCGGAGCCCACGACCAGCGACACCCTCACCTGCGTGATCGTGACCGAGGCATCGGACCCAGACGATCACCCCCTGACCTACGTCTACTTCTGGATCGAGGAGAAGGACGAGCTGGATCCCGGCTTCGTCGAGAGCACCCTCGATCCCGACCAGACCTACCCGGGCCAGACGTTGGCCTGCCAGGTCAACGCCTTCGACAGCATCGACTACGGCGAGCCCCAGCTCGTCCAGGTCACCATCGCCGCCGACTGAGACAAAGGCCCGAGACCGGTCTCAGCGCTCCGTCAGGTCCACCGACCCACCGACCGTGTGCTCCAGGTCCCCGTCGAGGGAGACGAAGACGAGCTCAGCGTCGGTCTCGACCGTCCACCCCTCCAGCTCCAGCTCCGTCGCTCCACCGGTCAGCCACACCAGGTCCCGCCCATCGACGAGCCAGGCCCCCTGGCCGACCGACTCGACCGACAGACGCTCACCACTGATCTCGTAAGGTGCGATTATCGCGACGAATCCCGGCTCCACAGCGGTCACGACGCCGTCGATGACACGGTGGTGGCGGGCGTCCTGCTCCCCGTCGATCTCGTGCACGTGTGGGCGCTCGTACTCGACGAACTCCGGCTCCTCGAGGACCAGCCCCGCCTCGGTGGAGGCGAGGAAGACCTCGACCCCTGCCAGGTCCCGCTCCCAGGCCGCCTTGCTGCCCTCCAGCTCGAAGCTGCCTCCGATGCTCTCGTGACCAGCCCAGCCCCCGAGGCGCCAGCGATGCTCCCTCGACGCGGCCTCGCTGTCCAGTCGATCGGCGACGAAGAACCAACGATCTCGCACCATTGCAAAGGACCTTACGATCTCCGTGTCCTCGTACACGATGCGGGCCTCGACGTAGTCCAGATCCGCCGACAGGAGCTCGTTCTCCAGGTAGGCGTCCGTGTCACCGAAGTCCGACAAGAGCCCCTTGTCCGGAGGCCCCTGACCTTCGATGAGGATGAGGTTGTGGGCGTCTCCTTGGGCAGTGACCGCGTTGTTCAGCTCATTGGGTTTGTAGTACCCGGGATCGATGAGCAGGTACTCGCCGTAGGCCGCCACCTGGAAGCTGGTCCCGTCGACGTGATCGTGCAGGGTCTTCCTCGCCGAGCCGTGCTCCGCGACCACCAGGGCGTAGATGGCGTCCTCGTCCCAGCTCGATCGGAACACCGCGTTTCCGGCGGAGGGCATCACGCGAGAGGTCCAAGGAGGCGCCTCGCTCCCAGCGTCCTCGGGCATCCAGGCCAGGTGGTAGGGCGTGAGTTCCATGCTCCCCGTCGTCTTGAGCGAATCGGTGGCGTTGGTGGACCAGTCCCAGGTGCCGAAGCTGCCGTCGGCGAAGGCCTCAATCAGCGGCCCTCCGTTCGGGGAGCCGAAGCGCCCGTCCGCCAGCGGCGGCCGCTCACCCCAGGGAAGCCGCAGGGCGACCGACCAGGAAAAGGCGTCAGAGAAGCTCTGCGAGAACAGCGGGTTGTCGAACTCGAAGGACTGGCCCTCCACACAGCCGTGGTCCGCCCAGGGGTCCACGTCCTGCCGGTTGATGCAGGTGCGGGTGTAGGTCGCCTCTGGCCGCGCCCCCTCATGAGCGATGAAGAAGGCCAGCGCCGCGCCCAGGCCGAAGTGGTAGTACATCGGCCCTTCGCTGATGCCCCCGTCGGCCTGGACGTACTGGCCATCGGGCCCCCAGAGGTAGTCCAACTCGGAGACCGCGAAGTCGAGCCACTCCTGCGCGTCCGGGTGCTCTGGCAGCGCCAGCCCCACGTAGCCGATGGCGCTGGAAGTTCGTATCGGATGGTTGTTCTGCGAGAAGCCCAGGGAGATCTGGCGCATCGTCTCGTTCTGTACGTACATCTCGTAGAACTGTTCGTTGATCGAGCCTAGCGTCTCCTCCAGATAGGCCGCGTCCTCATCGGGATACCAGTCGGTCGCCAGCAGCAGATCGTGTGTGTTGCCGTAGCCCATCAGGGGGTAGGGCATGCGGATGTTGACGTCCCAGTCGCCGTTGTCTTCCCAGTCGTCGTCGAGATGGTGGATGCCCTCGATGGCGCGCGCCGCCGCATCAGCGTCATCGTTCAGCCAGGCGAGGAAGGCGTTGGCCTGGGCCACGGCGGCGTTGTGTCCGTGATCGGAAGATGACCAGCCGAAAAGAGAGGTCTCCCTGTAGTCCTCTGCCGCCCGGGCCTCGACGACAACCAGCAGGCTGGCATAGGGCTCTGACTCGACCCGCTCCAGGATCTCGGCCTTCTGAGAGGCGCGCACCATCAGGCAAGGATGAACGATCTCCACCGGTTGCGGCTCTGACTCGGTACACGCCAGCAACAGGATCATCATCGAGCGCTCCCGTCGACCTCGGACAACAGCATCACGACGCTGCCGACCCCCAGGATGATGTCGTCCAGCTGGGCCACCGACACGTAGTAGTCGTAGTCGCCGGGGTTGGTGCCGAAGCTGGTGCCCTCGACGACCAGGTCCTCTGTGACGCGATCGCCGACCCCGTCGACCGCGGCGGTGACGGAGACCCGCCAGGCCTCTCCCTCCAGGGCTCCGCTGTCGAGGCCCACCTCGAAGGCGTAGGCGATGAGGGCAGAGCCCGAGGTCTCGGTGTAGTTGCCAGCGCCAGTCGGCCGGTTGAGCACCGTGTACCAGAGGCCGTCATCGGCCTGAAGACTCCGAGTCGCCTCCGCGTGCTCGAGAAACAGCGGCTGGATCGTGTCCCAGGCCGGGTCGTCTGGCCCGACGATGCGCAGCATCTCTGCAGCGGAGACCAGCACCCACGAGTTGCCGCGGTTCCAGTAGACCGCGTCGAGGGGGATGTTCTCTCCGGCGACATCGTCCCAGGCGTGGCGGTAGAGGCCGTCCTCGCCACGGCAGAGCTCGGAGAACAGCAGGTACTGCTCGACCCAGGCCTCGAGGTGGGCGCGGTCGCCGGTGCGCTGGTACTCGGAGAGGAGGAAGACGCCGAACATGAACTGGGAGTCCACCCAGACCTGGCCTATCTCCCCGAAGGCCGAGCCCTCCGCCCAGTGTTCGATCGCACCGCTGTCCGTGCGCGGGGCCGCATCCAGGTAGGCATGCGCGGCCTCCGTGATCGGCTCGAGCTCGAGGCTGGGCTCCTCGACCATCACGCTGGAGGCGAGCAGAGCCGGGGACATCGAGTCGCTGGAGTGGAAGGTCCTGGGGTCGTCGCCGGTGAATCCATCCACGTGGTCCTCCATCCACGCAGCGTCGAGGCCCAGCCAGGCGTCATCGCCGGAGGCCAGGTGCAGGCGAAGGAGTCCGTAGCCCCAGACCGTCTGCATCCAGTCGAAGGGCAGGTCCTCGACCGGCCAGGTCTGGGCGCCACGCTCGGCCAGCGCGGCGGCCAGGGCAAGCGTCTCGTGAGCGCCCTCGCCCGTGTCGGCGGGCTCTCCAGTACAAGCTGTGAGAAACAGGACCACGGTGAAAACGATAACGGTCACGCTTCCGTCTGGCGCGCCTACTGGAGATGTCGGACTCACCCTCGCCCTCGTGGTCTGGTGGATGGCCTGGTACGGCCGCGCCCCGGGAAGGGCCGTCGTCCCAGGACTGCTCGGGGGCTCGCTGGCATTCGGCGCCCCACTGCTGGCCCGGCTCGGCGGCTTCGTGTCCCTCGGCTGCGGCGCCACTCCCAGCTGCCTGACCGCTGCCATCGCTGGAGGCGTGGGCGCTGGCGTGCTGGTCGCCCTGATCTCCAGGGGACGCTTCCAGGCCCTGCTGTGGGGCCTGGCCGTGGCGGGTGGCCTGGCGGCCCTGACCTGCCTGCCCCTCGGGGGAACCGCGCTGCTCGCTGCAGGAGCCGCCGCCGCCATCTCCGCGCCCCTCGTGAGGCTGGTTCGCCCAGCCACCGCCTGAAGGAACTTCCCAGGTAGGATCGCGTCCAAGGCCCCATGCTCCTATTCGTACTGTCCTGCGGCCCGAAGAAGCCGCCTCCCGTCGCCATCGCAGCCCCCGTCGAGGGATTCGGC
This sequence comes from Myxococcota bacterium, assembly GCA_036012755.1. Taxonomy (GTDB): domain Bacteria; phylum Myxococcota_A; class UBA796; order UBA796; family CAJQPC01; genus JAAESX01. The sequence goes on from DASCPX010000040.1 coordinate 34,168, forward strand.
CTGTCGAAGGAGGTGCCGGTCCACGTCTGCCTGCCTGACGGCGAGCAGCTCTACCTGGCCAGCCTGCAGTGCCCTGATGGCTCTCCGCCGAGCTTCGCGCGCGCCGGCAACGTCGGCCCCAGGAACTCGGTGCCCGACGACCAGATGATGGCGATGATCGACCCCTACTACGTGCTGCCAGAGGGACAGATCGACGGACACATCATCGACCTCTACGAGGTGCTCTGCGCTGATGGGTCGCGAGTCGACGTGTACATGGACATGTACCACTGCACAGACCCCCACCCGCTGTTGTCGGTGGACGTGCTCAGTCCTCGAGAGTGAAGCTCCGAGCTACTCCCCGAGCCAGGAGTCCAGGACCAGGGTAGTGGCCTCCGGGCTCCAGCCGTGACCGTTTCCACCCAGCTCGATGCTGTGGAAGACGTACTCGTGGCCGTGCTCTTCGAGGTCCTCGACGAGCTGCTCGGAGTAGCGGTACGGCACGACCTCGTCGTCCGGGTCGTGCACGACGACGAAGGGCAGCTTCGGGTCCGGCTCCGGGTCCGGGTAGTCGAAGTAGCCCCCGATGCCAGCGGACATCACCACCGCAGAGGTGATCCCGCGCGGCTCGTAGAGCCCCCAGTAGCAAGCCATGTGCCCACCGGCGGAGGTGCCCGCGAAGGTGACTCGCGCCAGGTCGATGTCGTAGCGGCTCGCGGCGTCTGCGATCATCGCCTCCATCTGGGGCACGAGCTCGAGGGACCATCCGTGCTCCTGGGGGCCCTCGGCGTCCTCCAGGAAGGGCACCATCAGGACGTAGCCGCGCTCCTCTGCCTCGTAGGGCAGCATCGAGCCCATCGGATCCATCCAGAAGCCGTCCCGCACGGAGCCGGCCTGGTTGCCGCCGTGCCCGAAGAGCAACAGCGGAGCACACTCGGTGGACGCCAGAGGCACATAGAGCCAGTAGCTCTGGCCGTCAGCCTCGAAGAAGTCATAGCCGACCCCACCTCCAGCGCCTCCCGAGCAGTCCGGCTCGACCGTGTCGTCACTGTCGGGGCTCCCCGACTCGACGATCAGGCTGTCGTCTCCGCCTTGGCGGCCCACGAAGACGGAATCGCACGCGAGAAGGGTCCAGAGCATCGGCATGAAGCGACCTTAGCCGGTTAGTCCCGAGGTCCACCGAGGTGTTGATGACACTGTTGATGCTGGGCTCGGCGATCGCGTCGGAGCTGACGATTCCTCACGAGATCTACGAACTGGACAACGGGCTCACGGTCATCCTGGCAGAGGATCACGACGTCCCCATCGTGCAGGTCAACCTCTGGTACCACGTCGGCAGCAAGGACGAGGTCGAGGGCCGCACCGGCTTCGCCCACCTCTTCGAGCACCTGATGTTCCAGGGCTCGGACAACAACGAGCAGGACTACTTCACCCACCTCCAAGAGGTCGGGGGACGCGTCAACGGCACGACGAACCTCGACCGGACGAACTACTTCGAGGGCGTCCCCGCCGAATACCTCCCGCTCGCTCTGTGGTCCGAAGCAGACCGCATGGGCTGGCTCATCGTCGACCAGGAGCGTCTCGCCAACCAGCAGGACGTCGTCCGCAACGAGCGCCGTCAGCGCTACGAGAATCGACCCTACGGGACGAGCTGGATCAGCCTCCTGGAGAACGTCTTCCCAGAGGGCCACCCCTACCACCACCCGACGATCGGCAACCACGAGGACCTGGAGGCCGCGACCCTCGAGGACGTCCAGGCCTTCTTCGACACCTGGTACGTGCCCAACAACGCCTCGCTCGTGATCTGCGGCGACTTCGAGCCCGGCACGGCCAAGGAGCTCGTCGAGCTCTACTTCGGCGAGATCCCCGCCTCCACCGAGCCGACCCACGCAGTCGCTCCGGAGTACAGCCTCGACGAGGAGATCGTCGTCCGCCAGGTCGAAGAAGGCGTCCCCCACGACCGGGTCTGGATCGCCTGGCCCTCTCCAGCGCTCTATGCCCCCGGAGACGCCGAACTCGACCTCGCCAGCGCGGCGCTGACCGACGGGAAGGAAGGCCGCCTAACCAGGGCGCTGGTGATGGAAGAGCAGATCGCCAAGAGCGTCGATGCATACCAGGCCAGCTTTGGGCTGGGCTCGATGTACGTCATCGAGGCCACCGCGGCGAAGGGACACACCACGGACGAGCTCGTGAAGCGCATCGATGAGATCGTCGCCGACTTCATCGAGCAGGGGCCCACGGCAGAGGAGATCGCCGTCGGCCAGACCGCCTACGAAGTCCGCTTCATCAAGGGCCTCGGCACGGTGCATGCCAAGTCCAACAAGCTGAACAGCTACTACTACTTCACGGGTGACCCGGACTGGGTGGAAGAGGACCTCCAGCGCTACCTCGACGCCTCGGACGAGAGCGTCAAGGCCGCCCTCCAGGAGACCCTCGGCAGCCCTGGCCGCCTCGTACTCCACATCGGCCCCGGGGAGGTGGAGTGATGCTGCTCTTCGCCATCATGGTCGGCTGCCCCAAGAAGACTCCAGATGTCGTCCCCGTCGAGGCCCCGCCCTTCGACCGCAGCGTCCGCCCCGCGCCACTGGACCGAGGCGAGTTCGCTTTGCCAGAGGCCCACACCGGCGCTCTCTCCAACGGCCTCACTGTCATCGTGGTGGAGAACCACGAGTTGCCACTGTTCGAGCTCCGCATGGTCAGCCGAGCAGGCACGTGGACGGATCCGGAGGGTCGAGAGGGCCTGGCCAACGCAACGATGGACATGCTCAACGAGGGCACCCGAGAGCACGACGCCATCAGCCTGTCCGCGGCGCTGCGGGCCCTCGGCTCCTCGGTCGGCTCTTCGGCAGGCCTCGACTCCTCCAGCGTCTCCGCCTCCGGCTTGAAGAAGAACCTCGAGCCGACCCTGGATCTCTGGGCCGAAGTGCTCCTGCAGCCGACCTTCCCCGAGAGCGAGTGGGAGCGCATCGAGAAGCAGAGCCTGCAGGCCATCGAGGCCTCGCGAAAGGACCCCAACGACATCGCGGGGCGGGTCTTCGATCGAGTGCTCTACGGCGAGGTCTACGACGGCCGCTTCCGCACACCGGAGAGCGTCGGGAGCCTCGACGTCGAGCAGATGAAGGCCTGGTACACGGCGCACTTCGTACCCGCCAACAGCATCGTGCTCGTCGGCGGCGACACGACCCTGTCGGAGATCACACCTCTGCTCGAATCCCGCATCGGAAGCTGGGAAGCCGGCGATGCCCTCGAGGCGCCGAGCTTCGAGACCACACAACCAGCGATTACGACCCTCTACGTCGTCCACAAGGCGGACGCCGCCCAGTCGGTGATCCGGGCCGGACGCTTCGTGCCCGATCGCGGCAGCGACAGCTGGAACGACCTCTACCTCGGCAACACCGTCTTCGGAGGCATGTTCACCGCGCGCCTGAACATGAACCTACGCGAGGACAAGGGCTGGACTTACGGAGCCAGATCAACGATCTGGCATGGTTACGGGGCATCCGGGTGGATGGCCTACACCTCGGTGGTGTCCGAGCAGACAGCACCTTCGGTGAGTGAGATCCTCGCCGAGCTCGCTGGTGTCGGTGCTGAGTCGCCCCTGTCCCCGGACGAGGTCGCCTACATGAAGTCGAGCCGCATCCACGGCTACCCAGCGCGCTTCGAGAACGTTGGCTCCACCCTCGGCTCGGAGAGCGACACCTGGCTCTACGGCCTGCCGGACGACTTCGCCGACACCTACCTCTCTCGGATGGAAGCTGTCACCCCAGAGGGGGCGCAGAGTGCGTTCTCCGAGTACGTGAGTACACAGGCACTGTCGATCCTCGTCGTCGGCGACCTCGAGAAGAACCGGGAGGCGCTCGCCGCCCTCGGCCTTCCGATGGTGGAGCTCGATGTAGAGGGAGACCCCATCTCCAAGGAGTGAGTCGTGTCCATCAAGAGTGATTTCATCTGGATGGACGGGGATCTGGTCCCCTTCGACCAGGCCACGGTGCACGTCCTCAGCCACACGCTGCACTACGGGCTCGGCGTCTTCGAGGGTATCCGCGCCTACGAACAGGCGCCGGGCGTCGGGGGCGTGTTCAAGCTCGACGACCACCTCGAGCGCCTCTTCGACTCCGCGAAGATGTGCATGATCAAGGTGCCCTTCTCCTACGACCAGCTTCGCGACGCCTGCCTGGAGACCCTGCGCATCAACAGGCTGACAGAGGGCTACATCCGCCCGCTGATCTGGCTGGGGAGCGGACAGATGGGGCTCGGAGCTCGCGGAAACCAGGTCCACGTGGGCATCGCGGTCTGGAAGTGGGGGGCCTACCTCGGAGAGGGCCTGACCAAGGGCATCCGGGCCGGAACGAGCAGCTTCACCCGTCACGCCGTGAACTCGAACCTGCAGCGCGCGAAGGTCACCGGTCACTACGTCAACAGCATCCTCGCCCGCTACGAAGCCAACAAAAACGGCTACGACGAGGCGATCATGCTCGACCACAACGGCTACGTCGCCGAGGGCACGGGCGAGAACCTCTTCGCCATGCGGCGGGGGAAGATCAAGACCCCCAGCATCACGAACATCCTGGGCGGCATCACCCGCAAGACCGCCATCCAGATCCTGCATGAGCTGGGCTACCCCGTCATCGAGACCCAGTTCGGTCGGGACCTGCTGTATGTCGCGGACGAGGTCTTCATGACCGGAACCGCCGCCGAGATCACCCCGGTCATCGAGGTCGATCACCGCGTCGTCGGCGCTCCCAACGAGCTCGGCGAGGGCAGCCCGGGCGCGCTCACGCTGCAGATACAGGACATCTACCTGCGTGGCGTGCGCGGCCAGGTGGACTGGATGAGGCCCTTCATCACCCGCTTCGAGGTCTGATCGGGCGGACAGAATCTGGCAGGTCGCGGCGTTACCCCGACGGGGTGAACGCGCTCTCCTCTTTCTCCGAGCCCACCCGAGCCTGGTTCGAGTCCGCTTTTGCTGCGCCGACGCGGGTGCAGCAGGAGGGTTGGGCGCGCATCCAGGCGGACAAACACGCGCTCTTGTTGGCGCCGACCGGAAGCGGCAAGACCCTGGCTGCCTTCCTCTGGTCGATCGACCGCCTGCTGCGCCTGCCGGAAGACGCGGAGCCCGGCGTGCGGGTGCTCTACATCAGCCCGCTCAAGGCGCTCGTCTATGACATCGAGCGCAACCTCCGGGCTCCCCTCGGCGGGATCCAGCTGGCGGCGGAGGGCATGGGCCTTCCGCTTCGTCACGTCACCCACTCGGTTCGGACCGGGGACACTCCCCAGAAGGCGCGGCGGGACTTCAAGAAGCACCCGCCGGAGATCTTCATCACGACCCCCGAGTCGCTCTTCCTGGTCCTCACGAGTGAGGCGAGAGAGGCTCTCCGTACAGTCGACACCGTCATCGTCGACGAGATCCATACGATGGCCGGCACCAAGCGCGGGGCCCACCTCGCGCTGTCGCTGGAGCGCCTGTCCGAGATCACGAACGTAGAGCCCCGCCGCATCGGTCTCTCCGCGACCCAGCGGCCCTTGGAGACCATCGCCGGCTACCTCGGCGGGGACCGGGACGTGGCGATCGTCGACGCCTCAGAGGATCCGCACCTCGACCTGCGCATCGTTGTCCCGGTCCACGACATGGAGCGCCCCTGACTGCGCCCTCCAGAGTCCCGCCAGAGTCCGATAACCGAAACGATAAACCTTACTTACGAGGGCAAGGACGACAAGAGCATCTGGCCGACCATCCACCCACGGCTCCTGGAGCTCATCCGGGCTCACCGCACGACGATCCTCTTCACGAACAGCCGGCTCTTGTGCGAGAAGCTGAGCCAGCGCCTGAACGAGCTCGCAGGAGAGGAGCTGGTCCTCGCTCACCACGGCAGCATCGCCCACCATCGCCGAGCCCACGTCGAGGAGCTGCTCAAGACCGGCCAGCTCAAGGCCCTGGTGGCGACCTCGAGCTTGGAGCTCGGCATCGACATGGGCAGCGTCGATCTCGTGATCCAGGTCGAGTCCCCCGGCAGCGTCGCTCGCGGACTCCAGCGGGCCGGACGAGCCGGACATGGAGTCGGGAGGAGTCTGGAAAGGTGCGCCGTGGTTGGTTCGTCGAAGGACTCAGCGGAGCTCAGTTCGCGATGCCCGGCGGGGTCGACGGGTTGCGCGCCGCGACCGCCGAGGAGCCGCTGGTCCTCTCGGCGCTGGACCCGGCCAACGCCTGGGGCGCGCTGCTGCCCTGGCCAGAGAGCCCCGGAACCGCCTCCCCCCGCCGGGCGACGGGATCGGTGGTGGTCCTCCATGGCGGCGAGCCGCTGTTGTGGCTGCCACGCTCCGGAAAGTCGATGGTCACCTTCCCAGCGGCCAGGGAATCCGAGCGCCTCGCACAGGGACTGCTCCTGTTGAAGGCCCGCCTGAGCCGGTTCTTCGACAGGAGCCTCGTCGTCGCGCAGGTTGACGGCGCCCCCGCCACAGAGACCCCACTTGTCGAGACCCTGCTGGCCGGTGGCTTCCAGATCGAAGACGGACGGCTTCGGCTCGTCGACTTCTGACTCGCTAGTTGGGCAGTGACTCGGTCAGGTACGCGTCGAAGTGCAGATCAAGGACGAGCTCGTCGTACTCAGGGCAGATGTCAGCTGTACCCACCTCCTCGAGGCCGACCACGTCACCTGGGGACTCATCACAGTTTTGCTGTAGCACGTCGACGGCGTTGCCGGTCCATGTGTTCCCCGCCAACTCCGCGGTAGAGCCGTGCAGCAACACCCCGGCCTCAACGGCCCCTGAGATCGTGTTGCCCTCGAGCCGGAGCTCTGAGACCTCGTCCCGGGCCACGATGACGTCCCCGTGCACCTCTGTACCACCCCCGATGTCCCGGGCGGAGCCAGCGACGAGCGTGTTGTCGATGAGAGGCACGGCGCTCGGGCCCTGCACCCAGACCGCAGCGAGCTCGACATCCGTTACAGATGAGCTCTCCATCGTCACGACCGACGGCCCGTAGCTGGCCTCCTCGATGAAGACCCCGACCCCTCCCCCCTCGCTCGCGTCCTCGACCACATTCTCTACAGAACTCGACACGATCGACGCGTTGCAGGCCTCCAGCGCCAGGCCGGCGAAAGCCACGTCGCTCACGGAGCAGTCCGTGCAGGAGATGTCGGCGATGGCGCAGCTGATCCCGGGACCCTCTATCGCCTCGACCACCAGGCCATCGATCTCCACCGTGACGTCCTGCTGGACCCCGATGCCAAAGGCGCTGGAGTGCTCGGCGGGTCGTGTCACGTTGCGGATCGTCGAGTCCTCGATCAGCGCGTATGACTCCTGAGCGACCTGGATCCCAGCGCCCACCGACCCGTCGATGAGGAGATCCCGGGCCACCAGGTTCGCGTCGTAGCTGATGGCAGCTCCCCAACCGAACTCTCCGTCTTCCGTGACCTGGACGTCCAGGACGTCGACATCGTCGAGGTTCAGCGAGGCGCCCCCCTGGAACGCGCCAAGCCCGATGAACAAGGGCCTCTCCACTTTCACGCTCGTAGCGCTCACCGCACAGCCGTTCTGGGCGTGGATGCCAAGACCTATGTCCCGGCTGCTGGACCCGGTGATGTCCGTGATGTCCACGCGCTCGAAGACCGCAGTCGAGCCCTCGCCGTCGCACAGGACCCCGGCCTCGGCCACCCGGGCGACGGTCGCATCGGTGAGCACGAACCGACCACCCTGCGCGACCTCGATGCCGTGACCGGTGTCGCTGAGCGCTGCCGGAACGATGTCCTCGACGACGATACTCGTCGCCCCATCCGCCAGGAACCCGGTCGCCATGTTGTCGTGAATCCAGCAGTTCCGAATCACGAGCGTGGTGTTCGACAGCGCGTCCAAGCCGTACCCGCCGACTAGCTGGGCGCGGGTGACCTCGTGGTCAGCTATCTCCACGCCGTCCACCTCGACGGAGAAGCCATTCGAGGTGATGACACCGCCGCCGTTGTTCGCCAACAGCGCTCCGCCGGTCATGACGAAGGACCCGCTGCGCCCGTCCACGCCCATCGCTGGCGCATCGGTCTCGCTGTAGGTGTTCGAGATCACGGAGTCGACCAGGGTGACATCGGACTCACCCGTCACGTAGATGCCGACGTTCTCGTTGTTGTCGACGAGGCTGTCCTCCATGAACACGCTCGAGACGGTCGCGAAGATCCCGTAGCCGCCAGTGCCGTTGGTGGTCGACACGCCGTCGCGGATGCTGGTGCCGACGAAGGTGACGGTCGACTCCTCGGTCTGCACGTTGCGGTTCCAGTTTCCGTGCAGGTCGGAGTCGATGACCTCGACTACCGCGCCACCCGAGATGTCCAGCCCATAGCCTCCGGTGGCGCCGCTCCGACGAGTGCCGAGGACCTCCACGTCGGTCAGCGTCGCTGCTCCGCCCTCGACCAGCACCCCGAAGAGCTCACAGTCCTCTGCCACCACTGATTCCAGCGTTCCGGCGAGCGAGATGCCGCCGAGCCCCGCGCCCCGTACGGTCACTCCCGACAGCGCGCCAGAGACAGAAAAGCCCAAGCCCTCGGGGGTCCCCTCGAAGACCACCCACTCGGGGCACGCTCCGATGATGGCCCCGGGGACATCCAGGCCCGCCGAGTAGGTCCCAGCCTCGACGAGGATCGGCGTCGTCCCTGCCGCCAGCGCAGCAGAGAGCTCCTCGTCGCTGGAGACGCTCGCCCTCGAGGTCCTCGAATCCGGCGCAGCGCTCGGGCACCTCTGGCTCGTCTGCCGGCTTGGACGGCTGCGGTTCGTCGCTCGCGCACCCGACCCAGAAAAGAAGCATCGGTCGAAGTGTAAGCGACCGACCCGAGCCTCGTTGTTTCCAGGAAACCTGGAGTCATCATGTTCATCCTCCTCGCACTCCCCGCCTGCAGTGAGCTCGCGATCCCCGTTCGCGCCACCCTCGACGACGGGCAGATCCTCTCCGGCACGCTCGGCACACCGACCCTGCTTCTCGAGGGGGGACTCGGCACGATCGAGATCCCGATCTACGACATCGGCGAGGTCGTGCCCGTCGAAGGTGGTGACCTCAGCGGATCCGGCGGGCACGTGAACGTCTGGCTTCGCAACGGCTCGGAGCTCAAGGGGCGCTGGGCCGAGCCGGAGCTCGAGATCGGCGTCGAGGCGGGGGGCGTGGTCGTCCCAGTCGACCTGCCGACCGACGAGCTCCTCCGCTTCCAGATGCTCGAAGGGCAGGTCTGGCCAGAGGGCCTCGTCTACCGCGTCAAGACCAGCCACGGCGACGACTTCCTCGTCGATCCCGTGCTGACCCAGATCGAGATCGAGAACGAGCTCGGTCGCTTCGCGCCGTTTTTGAGCGAATGCGTGAGCGTCGCCCCCATCCCCGGATCCGAGGGCGAGTGGCGAGTCGAGCTCATCAGCGGCACCGTGCTGCAAGGCCCGCTCGTTCACGACGCCATCAACTTCGCGATGCCGATGGGACCGGACGAGGTCGAGGTCGGACTGGACGTCCTCGTCAGCCTGGAGCGGGAGAACTGGAGCGACAGTCACTACTACCGGGACGTGCTGGCTCCTGCGGAGTCCAACGCCGAGCCCATGTCCATGGGATGGGACGCGGACGATGAAGAGCAAGGTGCGGGTGCCGCGGACACCGCCGACGGCGTGTGGTTCAGCCGCCGCTCGATGGACAACTACAAGCAGCAGACCCACTGACAAGCCCGCCCCGGTCGCTCCTGCGGGCCAGTTCTTGCGGCACAGGTACCGACGCGGTCGGAAGCCTGCCGATGGGAACTACGGCGCGCGAAAGAGGCCGCGGGGGGAGCCGGGGCAATCTAGTCGGGCATCCGAATGAGCCGCAGAGCGACGCGCCGCAGTCCATCGGCGCGGTTGACGATGCGCATCTCGCTGCCGCCCGGCAGAGCGCAGCCCCCCTCGACGATGTCGGTCTCCACCCAGGTCCCACAGCTGTCGACTTCGACGGTGACGGGGGCGTCCGAGCGCAGCGTCCAGGCCCAGACACCGGGGCGGATCGGCACGGAGGCGATGCTGCCCTCTGCGACGGCCACAGCCTCCACCGAGACGACCGCGCCCACGACGACAGGGATCTCGACCTCTTGCTCTCCAGCACGCACGCGGAGGGTCGTCCTGCCCGGGGCCCGAATCTCCAGGACACCGCCAGGCCCGACGGCGACGACGTGATCGTTCTCCGACCGGACGTGCACCGGCACGTCGATGGTGTTGTCGACCTCGTCGAAGACCTGGATCAGGAGAGGGTCCAGCTCGACCGGCTCCTGCACACCCTCGACGAGCTCCAAGACGACCTGGAGGTTGCGCGGTTCGACCTCGATTCGCCCGACCAGCTGGCAGACGACCTCGACTGGCTTGCGGAACTCCTGGACCTGCAGCGTCACGACGGCCACACCGCTCCGCTGGCACGTGAAGCCCGCGTCCCCGACCGCGACCATGGTGGGGTCCGAGCTCTCGACCGGCGCGACCACGAGATCGGGCAGCAAGCGCCCCCGACCATCACGCGCGGGCGCGTCCGGGCGCACCTCGCGCTGGTCATACAGGGTGACCTGCTCGACATAGTCGATCTGCTCGGGGCCGCTCGAACAGCCCCCCATCCACACGAACAGGACCATCTCAGTCAGCGGCCGCCAGGTCGAGATCCTGCCCGGTGGCGCTGGTGGCGCCGGTCGGGAACTTGCCGGCGTCGTTCTCTCCGCCGGAGGCCACGTGCTCGCCGGGCTCGTTCACGATGCCGTTGCTGTCGTTGTCGGCGTAGGCCCAGAGGTACACGATCGTGTTCGCTGGAACGTCCAGGCTGTATGGAATCGAGGTCTGGCCAGAGATCTCTGCGGCGGTCCAGGACACCATGTCGTAGGCCTCGCCTTCGAGCGTCGAGACCGCGATCTCATGCGAGGGCCGGTACTTCAGGGCGGTGACGTAGACACTGGAGCCCGGGTCCAGATCGTCGAAGGTGCCGCCGGTGACGGAGACCTCACCGCTGATGGAGATGAACGGCACGATGTCGAAGGGCGAGCCGCCGTCCCCGAGAGGAACCTGGATGTCCATGCCCGTGAGGTCGGAGGTGCCGACCGTGATCGGGTTGCCGTCCACGTCCGGTTCGCTGATGTATGCGCCCCACCGGTCCATGGGGGTGATGAGGGTGTCGCCATCCCGGTCGTGGGCGCCGACGAGGTTCATGCTGCCGTAGCTCGCGCAGCTCGAGAAGGAGTAGGCGCCCGTGGCCCCGGAGCCGTTGGTCATCGGGGTCGTGTAGTCCCAGTGGTAGGGGCCGTTTCCGTTGGGGTCTAGCAGCATCGCCACCGCGACGCCGCCGGCGTAGCCCGCGGTAATGAGGACGTCGCCGCTGATGCTGACGGGGTCCATGCCGCACCACGCGCTGCCGTCTCCGCCGCCCGAGTCGAAGTCGTAGTAGGGGGCGAGAATGCTGATGTCGAGGTCGTCGTGGCTGTCGCCGTGCTGGACCAGTACGGCGTCGGGGTAGATGCCCATCGGCTCGCCGGAGCCGAGGATGCCGTCGCCCCAGTAGTCGACCTGGGCGTAGAGCCGGAGCTCCCGAGCGGTCTCGAGATCGACGCTGATCTCGTACTCGTTGGGACCGGTCTGCGGGCCGAGGATGGCGTCGGACCCATGGTAGATCTCACCGCCGCTGCCGTTGTCCTCGTAGGCGGTCACCCAGATGCCGCCGAAGCGCCACGTGTCGTCATAGGCGTCCTCCCAGGAGAGGTACTCGAGCTCACCATCGTCGTCGTAGGTGTAGAGCTGAACCGTGACCGTGCCGCGAAGCTCCCCGTGGACCTCGCCGCTATTGCCAGTGTCGTCACCAGGCTCGCCCGACTCCCCGCCGCCGGGGGTCGAGTCGTCCGGAGACGACGAGTCGTCCGAGCCGGGGTAGCCATTGCAACCAAGGGACAGGGCGATAAGGATCATGATCACTCCAGGATTCAGTCTGCGGCTACGGCCAGCGACAGCTCATAACCCGCGCTGTCACTAGTCCCCGTGGGGACGCGACCGCTGGATTCGCCAGCGGCAGAGCCGACGGGCTCATCTGGACCGTTGACGACGCCGTCGCCTTCGGAGTCCACATAGGCCCAGAGGTAGGTGATGGTGTTGCCCGGAACGGCCAAGCCGAACGGTGCCTCGGTGGCACCGGCGAGCTCGGAGGCAGTCCAGGACTGGGTGCTGTAGGCGATGTCGTCGAAGCTCGAGACGGCGATCTCGTTCGAGGGGCGGTACTTCAACGCCGTGACATAGACCATGGCGCCCGCGTCCAGGTCATCGAAGCTGCCCTCTGCCATGCCGACGGTGCCGGAGAGCGTGACGAAGGGAACGACGGCGATGCCGGCTTCGTCGCCGAGCGGGATCTGGATGTCGTGCCCCGTCAGGTTCGTGGACCCGAGCATGACGGGGTTCGCGTCGACGTCGGGCTCTGTGTAGTAGGTGCCCCAGCGGTCGAGCGGATCCGCGAGCTCGTTGCCGTTTGAGTCCCAGCAGCCGATGAGCCGGGCCGTGCCGTAGTTCTGGCAGATCGTGAGGTCGTAGGGCGCCTCGGCGCCCCCACCGGTGGAGACGGGGTTGTCCCAGGTCACGTGGTTCCCCATCGGGCCTTCGCCAGCTTCGTTGACGAGCAGGACCGCCGACTCACCACCAGCGTAGGAGACCGTGATGACCACGTCGCCGCTGATCCCCATGGTGTCGCAGCTGCCGCCGCCGCCGTAGCACTCGGGGACGAGGATGTTGATGTCGAGATCCTCGAGGGTGTCCCCGTCCTTCAGCGAGATGGCCTCCGGGTAGGTTCCGACGGGATCGTCGCTGCCGATGACGCGGTCGCCCCAGTAGTCCACCGCCGCGTAGAGGTAGACGTCCGAGTTCGTCTCCAGCTTGACGTCGACGCTGTAGTCGTCCCCATTGGTGGAGGGAGAGTCGACGGTGTCCTGGCCGACATAGCGGCGGCCACCCTCCTCGTTGAGCGTGTACGCCGCGACGAAGACCTTTCCGAAGGAGTAGACCCCCCCGCAGGTCGAGTCTGCCCAGTCGATGGTCTCGCGCTCTCCGTCCTCGCCAGCCGTGTAGAGCTGGACGGTGACGTGGCCCCCGAGCTCCGCCTCGACCTCGCCCCCCTCCTCGCTGTCATCTGTCGCCTCGGAGTCAGGGGCGCTCGAATCAGGCGTCTCGCTGTCGCCGGGGACGTGGTCCTTCCAGTCGCAGCCACTGGTCAGGAAGATTGCAAACAGAGTCCAGGTGCCCATCTCGCCCTCCGAAGGGATCAATCATAGCCCGCGCGGCCCAGTAATAGGACTTTTTACACCTCGGTCCCGTGACCGATTGTGTTGACAAGTCAAGTCCATGCATGTGAATCTACTTGAGCTGTTCTTGCTGAAGTTGGACATATGCAGGCTGTTGTTGCTGTTGTTGGACCGGACGAGTCCGTCCCCAGGGTGGTCGCCCGTCCGTTCTTGAAGTGGGCTGGTGGCAAGCGCAGAATCGTGCCGAGGCTGCTCGAGCGACTCACGCGCCCGATCGGGCGCTACCACGAACCCTTCGTGGGCGGGGGGGCGCTGTTCTTCTCGCTCGCCCAGCGGCTGGAGGACAGGGCAGAGCGCTGGGCGACGCTCACCGACATGAACCTCCGACTCGTGCGCGCATACCGGGGCATCAAGAACGACTTCGACGGCGTGGTCGAGCGCCTCGACGCCTACCGGGCCGGTCACTGCGAGACGCAGTACTACGCGACGCGAGGGAACGACATCGACGCTTGCTCAGAGGACGCCGATGTCGCTGCCTGGATGATCTACCTGAATCGGACTGGCTTCAACGGGCTCTACCGCGTCAACAAGAGCGGCGGGTTCAACGTGCCGCTGGGGCGTTACGACAACCCGACGATCCTCGACGAGGGCAACCTCCGAGCCGTGAACCGGGTGCTGCAGAACGTCGAGGTCCGCCACGCCGACTTCACGAACGTGTTCTTCGAGGCACAACGGGGAGACGCGGTCTACTTCGACCCGCCCTACGTGCCGCTGTCGAAGACCTCGAACTTCACGGCCTACACCAAGGGCGGCTTTGGACCAGTGGATCAGCTGCGCCTCCGCGACATCGCCTGGGAGCTGAAACGGCGCGGCGTCGACGTCGTGCTCTCGAACCACGACACGGCAGAGGTCCGCGAGCTCTACCGGGACTTCCACATCGAGAGCGTGCTGGTCGGGCGAGCGATCAACTCGAAGGCTGGCGGTCGCGGCAAGGTCGCCGAGGTCATCATCAGCTAGTCGAGGCAGCCCTCGAGGTAGTCCCGGGCGGGCTCGGCCAGGCGGCGAGGGCCCCGCTCGATGACGATGCGGTAGCTGGTCATCGCCGCCCCGCAGTCCTCGAGCCGGTCACGTAGGAGCGTCGCGCGCAGGTAGTGGACCTCTGCGAAGCGGGGGCTGTGGGCGTGGACCTCGAGCCAGGCCTCGACCTGCGACAGCGCGTCCTCGGGGTCGACCTCTTCGGCGAGGCGCTCCAGCCGCATCACGCTGGCCTCGTGCGCGAAGGGCGACTCCGGGTACTCGGAGAGGAAGGTCTCGACGTCGGCGAGCATCAGCTGTCCCGCATCCCGCGAGTTCATCAGGACCACGAAGGCCGGCACGTCCGGAGCGGGATCGACCCTCGGAGGCCGCCTCGGCAGGGGCCCCCAGGGCTGGATGGAGGCCACAGCGTCGACGTCCTCGACCTCCACGCGCTGTGCGCGCACACCCTCCACTTCGGCCTGTGGCTCGGCGGGGAGCGGACGTCGCCAGGACGTGCCGGCTGCCAGGAGCACGGTCCCATCTCCGGTGCGCACCTCTGCCTGCCCGGTGAAGACCTCGATGCGCACGTGGCCCCCATCCAGCAGGATGCTGACCCTGGCGCTCTCGAAGTCGACGTCGACCTCTCCCGCGCGCACCACGACGCGCCGGTCTGCCCGGAAGTTGGCGAGGCCATCCCGGAGCTCGATCACCAGCGCGTCCTCGTCGACTATTGCGGCATGAGCGCTGCCGTAGACCTCGACCCCAGGGGCGAGGTGGCGGGGGGCGTCAGGCCGTGGAAACAGCACGAACGACAGCAGGACGGCGGCTACGGCGAGCAGCCACACGGGAGATCTCCGGCGAGCCTCCCGAGGCCGGAGTCGGGCCAGCTCCGCCGCGCTCGGCTCGGTGGCGCTCGAGAGCCCCGCCAGCAGTCCAGGCGACAGCGGCTCGACAAGGCGCGCGAGCTCGTCTTCGCTGGGCTCGAGGGCCTCGCGCAGCTCCGGGGGGATCATCCGCAGCTCCGGAGCAACAGGGAGTTGTCGTCGTCGACTCCGATGCCCTCCGCCTCGATCGCGTCTCGAAGAGCGCGACGGGCGGCGTGGAGACGGGAGTAGACCGTGCCGACGGGGATGCCGAGCATCGCCGTCACCTCCGGCGCGGTGCGGCCCTCGAGATCGCAGAGCACGACGACCTCGCGGTGGTCGTCCCGCAGTCGCTCCAGCGCGTACTGGACGGCACGCCGGCGGCGGAGGCGAGCCGCCTCCTCGTCGGTCTGGACCGGGCTCACCGGCTCGGCGATCTGGTCGAGACCAAGGACCTTGCGGAAGGAAGCGCGGCGCCGCTTGTTCGCCAGCACCCGGCGCGTGATGCCATAGAGCCAGGTCGTGATGCGGCTCTCGCCACGGAAGCTGCCCAGCCGCTTCAGCGCGACCTCGAAGACCTCCTGAGCGCAGTCCTCCGGGTCGAGGTGGGGTCCCCCGAGCCGGATGCACCAGCCAAGGACGAGGCGGGCGTGCTCCCGGTAGAAGGTCGCCGGGTCCATCAGCTGCGCCCCGCTTCGCGAGCGACGTGGAACTCGAGCTGGGCGGTGACGGGCTCGAAGTAGAGGGTGTCGCTGGAGCCGACCCGGAAGACGCGATCCGAGAGGAACACGGTGCCCTCGACCGTCACCGCGATGCCGATGCCGACAGCCACGGCGCCGGGCTGGAAGGAGTCGCCCCACCAGCGGAGGCGCGCGGTCGCGCCGGGGACGACCAGGCTGAGCACCTCGTCTCCAGCCTCGTCGGCGTAGTGGAGGAAGCGTGTCTGGGTCGCGAGCGCGGGCTCGATGGCACCGGCGGGCAGCGGCAGGTACAGGCCGACCTGGGCCCCGACTCCGAGGCGACGTCCAAACCACGTCGGTGAGTCCGCCGACTCGAGCTGCTCGGCCAGGTCCGCGAGCACGACCGCCGAGGCGCTGAGCGAGCGTACCCTCACGCCCACCTCCCCGGCCAGCCGCACGGGGGGGCCGTGCCAGGGCAGCCCGGGCCCGCCGGTGAGGCCGACACGGAGTATCGGAGGGCTGGTGTCGGCCAGCTCCGGGCGGGGAACAGGGTCGGGCCTGGGTTCTGGGAGCCAGCCGCTGTCGCTGGGCTCGAGCTCGGTCGTCCAGCTGCGAACGAGGAGGACCTGCGTGAGCACATCGGGGCTCACGACCTCCACGCGCGAGCTGTCCCCATCCACCAGGTGCAGCTGTCCCTCTTCGTACCAGACGCCCTGAGTCCCCACCGGACCGACCAGGACGTGGATGTCCGAATCCGGCCAGTGCGTTTCGAGGGCCCGGGTGATCTCGACCGCCTCGTCGATGTCCTCGACCCACCAGTCGATGGCCGACGCCATGGAGCAACACAACAGCAGCATGACAGAGGTGTACATCGGGCTTACCCCGATTGGTGTCCCGACCGGACCGATCCCTTCGCCGCGCCTGCCTCGGAGCGCCCGCGTGAGAGCCCTCGAGCACGT
Organism: Myxococcota bacterium; assembly: GCA_036012755.1. Classification (GTDB taxonomy): domain Bacteria; phylum Myxococcota_A; class UBA796; order UBA796; family CAJQPC01; genus JAAESX01. The sequence goes on from DASCPX010000040.1 coordinate 50,904, forward strand.
CCTCAGCCAGGATCCACCGGACTCGCCGAGCTCGGTGGAGCAATGGTGGGAGGGCTATCGCGCGCTCCCCTGGTCCGATTCCTGGGAGCTCGCGCTGGTCGGCGGCTGGTCCTCGGCGTGCATGGGCTACGCCTTCGCCAGCGGCTACCAGGGTGCCGCGCGCGCGCTCTTCGCCGATCCCACCGAGCTCTGGGCGCTCTGTGCCACGGAGACCGCCGGCAACCACCCCCGAGCCATAGAGACCCGCCTGGATGCCGGGCGGCTCTACGGAGAGAAGAGCTTCGTCACCCTCGGCATGGCGGCGACTCGCCTCGCGGTGGTCTGCCACGAGGGCACCGTAGCGGGACGCAAGCGGATCCGAGTCGCGCTCGTCGAGGCGGGGGCGGTGGAGATGCAGGCGATCCCGCCGCTATCGGTGATCCCCGAGATCGGTCACGCGCGCTGCGTTCTCGACGGCGTGGAGGCCGCAGAGGTCCTCGACGGGGACGGCTACCTGCGCGTGCTCAAGCCCTTCCGCACCATCGAGGATCTGCACGTCCAGATTGCCTTCTGCGGGCTCGTCCTTCGCCACCTCGAGGAGCGCTCCGATCGAGCCGAGGTCGTCGCCAGGGTGACGGCGCTGGCCGCGCTGACCCGTGAGGATCCCCTCGATCCCTCGGTACACATCGCCCTCGGCGGTCTGCTGGAGTGGGACATCGAGCGCCTGGGCACGGCGATCCCGAACTGGGAGCGTGACCGCGCGCTGCTGGGGGTCGCGGCGGGGGCCCAAGCACGGCGCCTGGAGCGCGCCTGGGATCAGATGTCCTTGTAGGAGGTCTTCCGGCCCCGCAGCTTGACGCCCGCGAAGGCAAGCAGCGCGAGCACCACCAGGACCGGCCCGAAGACGATGGGGTCGGCCTTGCGATAGCTGACCAGGTAGTCGACCCAGAACGCCAGGCCGATGGGATGCAGCGCGCCGTCGGGGCCGTCGAAGCGCATGGCGTCGACCGAGCCCCGGATGGCCGTGTCGACCTGGGAGAGGTCGCCGTCGCCCTCGCCCTTGGGGCGCGTCACCGCCCAGGTGAGCACCTGGCCCTGGTCATAAGGCGCCACGGCCATCTCTATGAAGCGATCCTGGATCTCGGGGAGGGTGTAGAGGAAGGCCAGGCGCTCGTCGGCACCGGTCGTGACCCTGGACGCGCTCTTCACGGTCTCGGCGCTGGCGCCGAAGAAGTGCTGGCGGATGCCGAGATCCTGGCCCTCGAAGCTGTGCTCGTCGATGACGCCGATGTAGAGCGGATAGGCGCCGCAGCTCAGCATCAGCGCGGCCTCACCGTCGGGGTAGGGGTGGACCGCGACCCAGCAGGTGTCCGGTTCGATCTCGTGCTTCAGGAGCTCGCTGGCCAGGCGACGGGTCTCGCCGAGTTCCGTCTTCAGCGGGTTCCGCCAGCCCGGCGGGAGCTGGGTCTCGTAGCCGGCGGGCGCTCCGAAGTCGTTCAGGGTGGAGGTGTCCTCTGCCGGCTTGCCGATCTCGAGATGCTCGTCCCAGGTGTCGAGGGCGTCCTCGGCCCGTGACCGATTGCGGGTCACGGCCATCGCCGAGACGTGCACCGTGCGCCCGCTGACCGGGAAGCTCCGCTGGAGCAGCAGCGCCTGCTGCTGCCCGTTGAAGCGGTAGGAGAGCTCGATCTCGGCGCGCTTGGTGCCGTCGACGTCGACGACCCCGGTCGAGACCATCTCGACCTTGTCGTGCCCCTCCTCGCGCAGCCGCTCCGCCGCCAGCCCCGCCCAGATCCGGGCGCTGTCATCGTCGATGTCGACCTGCCACATCGTGTAGCCCACGTGGACCGAGACCGTGTTGCGATCGTCCACCGCGTCGAGATCCCAGTCGCTCCAGCGGGGCACCGACCATTCATCGGGCAGCGTCGCCGTGATCCCTACGTCGCCGATGTAGAGTTCGTCGTCTTCGGCCATCGCCAAACCGGCCAGCAACCACATCATTCGACAAGCCCTCTCGGTGTGGCAGGTCTATAGCCCCTGATAGACTCGGCTGTCGCACCCCCCACGGGACATGGCACCCCGAAACCACCGTCTCCGCGTGCTCGTGATCGAAGACGACCTCACGAGCGCGACCCTGATTCGAAAGGTCCTTGAGAGCCGAGGCCACGAGGCGGTGGTCTGCGAGACCGCCGAGGATGGGCTGGAGGCACACGAGCGCACGCCGTTTTCCTTGATGGTCGTCGACTGGTTGCTGCCCGGAATGAGCGGGGTCGAGTTCTGCGAGGAGGTCCGCACCGCCGCCGCGAACGTCGACGTCGTGATCCTGATGGTCACGGGACGCGACAGCGCAGAGGACCTGGCGACGGTGCTCGCCGCCGGAGCGTCGGACTTCCTCGCCAAGCCGCTCCCACCGAGCCACCTCGCGACCCGCCTGGCCGTCGCCGAGCGGACCGTGGGCGAGCGACACCGGCGGCGTCAGGTCGAGACCGCCCTGTCAGTGGCCAAGGCGGAGTTCGAGATCATCTTCAGGTCGATCCCGGACGCGGTCGTCTTCACCGACGGCGACGAGCTCATCCAGCGGGTGAACCCGGCGTTTTCCCAGCTCTTCGGCTTCGACCAGGACGAGGTCATCGGAAAGAAGGTAGGCGTCCTGGTCGCCAGGCGGTCGGCCCTTCCGGTCGCGCGCTTCGACGCAGAGGACCGCGGGACCACCGCCGTCCTCGCCCGCAAGGAGGGGAGCCAGTTCGTCGCGGACATCACCAAGGCAGAGGTGCGCGACGGCGAGGGGCGGGTCACCGGCGACCTGACGATCTTCCGAGACATCACCGAGCAGAGGCGACTCGAAGCGCGCCTGCAGGTCGCAGATCGCATGGCTTCGATGGGCACCCTCGCCGCCGGCGTCGCCCACGAGATCAACAACCCCCTCACCTTCATCATGGGGAACCTGAACTACCTCGGCGCCGAGCTGCGCGAGATGGCGCAGGTCGACACGTCCCCGCGGCTCAGGGAGCTCGAGCAGACCGTGAAGGAGGCGCTGGAGGGCAGCGACCGTGTCCGGCGCATCGTGCGCGAGCTGAAGGCCTTCGCCCGTGGAGACGAAGACGAGGTCGGGCCTGTCGACGTCCACGAGGTGCTGGAGAAGACGCTGTCCCTGGCCAAGAACAACATCCGCCACAAGGCCCAGCTCGTGCGCGACTACGGCGAGGTGCCGCCGGTCCACGGGAACCCCTCGAAGCTCGGGCAGGTCTTCCTGAACCTCCTCGTCAACGCCGCGGAGGCCTTGCCCGCCGGCCGCGCCCCGGAACACGAGATCCGACTGAAGACCGGCTTGGCAGAGGACGGCCGCGTAGTCGTGAGCGTCAGCGACAGCGGTCCCGGGGTTCCCCCAGAGGTCCGCGCCGAGATCTTCAACCCCTTCTACACGACCAAGCCGGTCGGCCAGGGCACCGGCCTGGGCCTGGCGATCTGCCACGGCATCGTGACGAGCCTCGGCGGAGAGATCATGCTCGACTCCCAGGAGGGCCACGGCGCCACCTTCACCGTCTGGCTGCTGACCGAGGCAGCGTGATCCCGGCCGCGGCGACCCTGGTCGTCATCCTGGCGACCAACTCGGTGGGTGAGGAGCCGATCGGCACCTGGGATGGCGCAGGTGACGCCGCCCACGACGGCTTCTTCCGCTACGACGACACCATCGAGGGCGAGGTGTGGCAGTCCTTTCGCCTGCGCAACGAGGGCGACGAGGACCTCGTCATCAGCCTGTTCGAGACCTGGACGGACGGAGGCCTCGACTGGGACTTCGACTCTTGCGGGGCCGCCGTCGACCTCGCGCCTGGAGAGGACTGCGAGATCCGCTCCACCTACGACGCCGCCAAGTCCGTCGAGGGCTACATGGAGGCGGAGTTCGTCGTGCACAGCGACGACGAAGAGCGCCCCGAGCTGTCGATCGTCGTGTCCGCCAAAAAGCAAGGAGAGGGCTGCAACACCGCCGGCCCAGGAGGCTCCTTCTGGCTGCTCGGGTTGGCTCTCTTCGGCCTCCGGCGACGACTGGGAACGAACCGTGACCCAAGGTGACACGCGCACGCGCGATGGTGCTCTCTTCGGTGGGCGAGATTGGCCCACGTGCTCGACATCAGCCGGACCGTCTCGCCGCTGGCGCTGATCGCCGAGGTCCGGGAGCGTCCATGGGATCTCTGGCGTCCGGGCTACCTCGTCCACCAATGGGGCAGCCGCGTGCGCGTCCTCCAGCTGGAGGATTCAGAGGCCCGAGCTCGGGATGTCGACCTTCAGCGCTGGAGCTGGCAGCGCTCCGACCGCAACGTCCTCGCTGACTGGCTGCGGGCACTCAGGGACCTGACTCCGGCGCGGCGGACACCTGACTACGCGGTGGCCAAGGCCGCCCGTGAGGCCGCGCAGACGGCCCTGGCAAGACACGACACGGCGATGGCCGTCGACATGATCCGAGGCGGACTGGCGGCGGAGGGGCGCGACGAGCTGCTCCGGGTCCTGGAGATCCGGGCTCTCTACGCTCACGAAGAGCTCTCTCGGCTCGAGGCCGACTTCGCCTTGAAGGCCCTCCCCCTGGTCGGGCGTCGCGCCAGGGGCATGGCGACCCAGGTCAAGGCTTCACTCGCTCCCGTAGTGTGGCGATCTGCCTGCTGATCTCACTCCAGGCGGTGCCGCCGAAGCTCGTGCGCCGCTCCACGGAGGCCTCGGCGTCCAGCCATGACAGGGCCTCCTCGTCGAAGAGGGGGTGGTGCTCTCGCAGCACGTCGACGTCGAGGATCTCGAAGCCGGCGCCGCGGTCCTCGCAGTACTTCACCAGCGCGCCGGCGATGTGGTGGGCCTCGCGGAAGGGCACGCCCCGGGCCGCCAGGTAGTCGGCGAGCTCGGTGGCGAGCGAGAAGTCCCCGACGAGGCGCTCCGAGTAGGCGTCGTCGATGCTCAGGGTGCGCCACATGCCGGCGCAGATGCGCGCACAGGCCGTCGTCGTGCGCACCGCGTCGAAGAGGGCCTCGCGGTCCTCCTGGAGGTCGCGGTTGTAGGCCAGCGGCAGACCCTTCACCATCACCAGGAGAGCGTTGAGCGAGCCGATGACACGCCCGGACTTGCCCCGGACGAGCTCGGCGGCGTCGGGGTTGCGCTTCTGCGGCATGATGCTCGAGCCGGTCGAGTAGCCCTCGCCCATGCGCACGATGCCGAACTCGGGGGTCGACCACAGCACGAGCTCCTCGGCCATGCGCGAGAGGTGGGTCATGGCGATGGCGCAGAGGCTGGCGACCTCGAGCTCGTGGTCGCGGCTGGCGACCGCGTCCATGGCGTTGTCCATGGGCTCGCCGAGATCGAGGAGCTCGGCGGTGCGATGTCGGTCGATGGGGTGCGGAGTCCCGGCCATCGCGCAGGCCCCGAGCGGGCAGCGCCGCACCCGCGCGAGCGCATCTGCGAGGCGGCCCCGATCCCTCTCGAGCATCCAGGCGTAGGCCAGCAGGTGGTGGGCGAGCCAGATGGGCTGTCCTCGCTGGAGATGGGTGAAGCCCGGCATCAGGGTGCGCCCGTCGGACTCGGCGCGGTCGACGAGCGCGAGGACCAGGCCGCGGAGCGCGTCGTCGAGGTGGGCGAGGTTGTCGACGAGCCAGAGGCGCACGTCGGTGGCCACCTGGTCGTTCCTCGAGCGGGCCGTGTGGAGCTTGCCGCCGGCCTCGGTCAGCTGGGTGAGCCGAGACTCGACGGCCATGTGGACGTCCTCGAGCTCCATGCCCGGTGCGTAGGTCCCGTCGGAGAGCTCGGCGGCGACCCGGGCGAGGCCCTCCTCGATGGCAGCGAGCTCCTCGGCGCTCAAGAGCCCGACCTCAAAAAGCATGCGCGCATGGGCCCGCGAGCCACGGATGTCCTGGTCGGCCATCTGCAGATCAACGCCGAGGGACTCGCTGAAAGCCTGCATCTCGGCGGCGGGGCCACCCTCGAAGCGTCCGTCCCAGAGAGGCATCAGGCCTTCTTGCGCTTCTTGAACTCCGGCTGGCCCGTGCGGCGGCGGACCTCGGCGATCGTCTTGTAGGGCAGTCCATAGAGCGCCATGAAGCCCTCTGCCCGGGTGCGGTCGAAGGTGTCCCCGTCGCTGTAGGTGGCGAGGCCCTCGTCGTAGAGCGAGTAGGGGCTGCGGCGGCCGGTGATGCGGGCGAGCCCGGCGCTCACGCGAACCCGGACCTCGCCGGTCACCGTGCGCTGGGACTCCTCGAGGAAGGCCTGGAGGCACTCGCGCAGCGGGCTGAACCACAGGCCGTCGTAGATCAGGTTCGCGAAGTCCTGGGACAGCTTGCGCTTGGTGTTGAAGGTGGCGCGGTCCATGCAGATCCGCTCGAGCTCCGTGTGGGCCATGTGGAGCAGGGTCGCCGCGGGGGCCTCGTAGACCTCGCGAGACTTCAGCCCGACGACGCGGTTCTCGACCATGTCGATGCGTCCGACGCCGAAGTGACCGGCGGTGTCGTTGAGGAACCCGACGATCTTCGTGGGGCTCATCGCGCGCCCGTCGATGCTGCAAGGGGTGCCCTGCTCGAAGCCGAGGATCAGCTCGACGCTGCCCTTGGGAGCGTGGCTGGGGTCCTTGGTCATGATCCAGGCGTCCTCTGGAGGCTCGACCCAGAGATCCTCCATCTCGCCGCACTCGATGGCGCAGCCCCAGATGTTCTGGTCGATCGAGTAGGGCTTCTCCAGGGTGATGGGGACGGGGATGCCGCGCGCGGTGCAGTACTCGACCTCCATCTCCCGGGTGAGGAGCTCCCACTCGCGCAGGGGCGCGATGATCTTCAGCTGCGGCGCGAGGCTCTGGATCGCGACCTCGAAGCGGACCTGGTCGTTGCCCTTGCCGGTGCACCCGTGGGAGACGGCGTCCGCGCCGTTGGCGAGCGCCACCTCGACGAGCTTCCTGGCCAACAGCGGTCGGCCCAGGGCCGTGTGCATCGGGTACATGCCCTCGTAGACCGCCGATGCGTGGAGGGCGGGCACGATGTAGTCGTCGACGAACTCCTCCGTGAGGTCCTCGACGACCGCCTTGACGGCGCCGGTGTTCAGGGCCTTCTGCTTGATGGCGCCAAGGTCTTCGTTCTGGCCGAGATCGCCCGTGAAGGTCAGGATCTCGGCGCCGCCGTAGTTCTCTGACAGCCAGGGGATCATGCAGGAGGTGTCGAGACCTCCGGAGTATGCGGTGACGATCTTCATAGGGCGCTCACATCTGCGAGGACTTCGAGCTTGCGGATGTCGTCCGCGAGCTCCGTGATCTTGGAGGGTTCGACGGGGATCAGCAGCACCGTGTCATCCCCAGCCACGGTGCCGAGGACGTTGTCGTGACCCCAGTGGTCGAGGAAGCCCGCGACGCCCTCGGCCCGCCCGGCGAGGGTGCGGATCACGACGAGGTGCCCGTTGTGACGGACGTTGAGGATCTCCATTCCGACCATGCGGCGAAGCACCTCGATGTAGCCGGCGCTCTTGTCTGCCTTGTAGAGAGGACCGGCCGGGGTGTTGCGGCGGATGATGCCCATGTCACGCAGGTCGCGGGAGAGCGTCGCCTGGGTGCAGTGGATCGCCTCCACCGCGAGCAGCTTGACGAGCTCCTCCTGGGAGCCGATCCGGTATTCATGGATCAGGCGCTTGATGGCGCTACGGCGGAGGTCACGGGCTGTCATCGGCCGCGCATATACACCGACGTGCATGACCATGCAACGCATATTCATGCGTCAGCTCAGAGGTCGGCCTTGTCCCAGCAGAGCGACAGGATGTTGTCCGCCTCCGGCTCATAGGTGATGCCATCGATCACCGGCATCGGAGTCGTGTCGAGCACTATTTCCTTGCACGCGCGGGTCTCCCTCTTGGAGAACTCCAGGTCCTCTGGGGCCGGGCCCGTGCCCGCGACGCTGCCGTCCGGCCAATAAACCGGGATCGTGCCGCTCTCCACCGTCGGCCGCTCCGCCCCGAGGCCGACGAGGATCGTGTCGTCGGCGAGGGGCTTGATGCGAGCGGGCTGCACTGTCACGAGGTGAGCCGAGCAGTTCGTCTTCACCACCGCGCCCGTGCGCTCCATGCCCTCGAACTCGTAGATCTCCCCGATCCGGAAGGCCTGGCCGATGCGGCTGGAGTCGTAGCCGGGGATCTTCACGGGACCGGCGAGGGTGACCCCGACGCCTCCGCTCGAGGTGGGCTGGACGACCTGCTCTGATTCCACCGGCGGCCTCGCCTCGCTCAGGCCGTAGCCGAGGCCAACCGAGCCCTTCGGAAGGGCGGCGTCGAAGAGGAAGTCCCCCGTGTCCGCGCGCACGACGAGCTCGGAGTCGGCGATCCGCGTCTTGCCATCGAGTGGGTAGATCGCGACCCCCGCGTCGACCGTGGTCGATGTCTCGTCCGAGTAGGTCACCTCGAAGGTCCTCGGCACCACAAGCGCGAGATCCTCCTTCGCCACCCAGAGATCGAGCACGTAGCCGTCGAGGCCGTTGTTCGGCAGCGCGTGGCAAGCGCCGCCGGGACTGCCGAGGGTGCGGACGTGGAGGAGGTCCCCGTCCTCGATGACCTCGACCGGCATCAGATCGACGCCCGGCTCGCGAAGCGCGGCCTGCATGCGGACCGGCGACGCATCGTCCGACGAACGGAGCAGCGGCGCCCCGGCCCAGACCAGCACGACCTGGTTCTTGTCGAGCTTCGAGGTCCGGGTATCCGTCATCCAGTCACGCCCAGCCCAGCCCCACTCCGCCTCGACGGACCAGTCGAGCAGCTTCAGCTTCGTCCCGCCGTCATCCTTGACGCCGCGCGGCGCGCTCGTGGTCGAGGTCTTCTCCCGGCGCTCGTCCGGGTTCAGGAGCAGCGAAGGCGTCGCGATCTCGACCTCGTCGACCGGATCGCCCTTGAAGACGTGCACGAGGACCTCGGCCTTGCGGCCCTCGTGCTTCGCCTCGACGAAGACCACGTAGTCGGTCTTTCCGAGTGTCATGGGGAAGTGCTGCTCGTAGGGCAGCGCGACAGACTCATCGACGAGCGCGTGGCCCAGAGGGTCGACGACCTTCAGGTCCATGGCGAGGTCGTGATCGGCAGCAAGGGACAGCGACGACAGCAGCGCGAGCACGGGGAGCCTCCTGGAAGGCAGCTGCGATAACCCGGTTAGTCCCGCCCGATGCTCGAGCCCATGAACCGGCGCTGGTTGACTGTCGCCGCTGGCATAGGCACCCTCACCGCCTTCGGCGCCGGTGGAGTCCTCCTCAGAGCGCCATCGGGGCATGGGCCGGTGACCGTAGAGGCTCGTCCCGACCGGCCCGACCTCGTCGTCGATGAGCTCGAGACGCGTCCGCCGCGGACGACACGCCTCGGCGCAGAGGTCTTCGGCGTCAACGAGGGCCTGTCCCTTCCACAGCACGGCCTGACCCGGGCGATGAGCCCTTCCGACCGGCGCACGCTGCAGACCAGGGCGCAGCTCCTCGATCAACTCGGCACCAGCTGGGTCCGCGTGAACTCACACGGCTTCGGCGGACTCAACATGATGCAGGTCCAGGATGACTGGGCCGACTCTGATGCCCTGCTCTCGGAGATCGGGGTCGCGGGGTTCTCCGCCGTGGTGGTCATCGGACCGTGGCCGGGGACGAAGACCGGGAACTACACGAGCCGCTACCTGCCAGAGGACCTGGACGCCTACGCCGCCTGGGTCGAGGCCACCACCCGGCGCTACCAGGGCGAGGGCTGGCCCGAGATCGTCTGGGAGGTGGACAACGAACCCGACCTCCACAACAGCGAGCCGCCGCGCGGCGCGAAGACGAAGGTCAAGCCCGGTAGCTTCGAGACCCCCGCCGAGTACGCCACGGTGTTGCTCGTCACCGCCGCCGCCATCCGTCGAGCGGATCCCGACGCCCTGGTGCTCTCCGGCGGAATGTACCGGGCGATGACGCCGAAGGGCCGGACCTACCTGGAGCGAACGCTGGAGCAGCCCGGGGTGCGCGACGCCATCGACGGCATCTCGCTCCACTGCTACTTCGCGGAGTCGGAGCTCGATCCGCTCTACCGGCTCATGGCCGTCAGCAGGCAGGTGGCCCCGGACAAGCCGGTGTGGATCACCGAGACCAGCGTGCCCAGCGACGCCGCGCGAGCCGAGATCGCCAGCGAACAGTGGCAGGCGGAGATGGTCGTCGCCATCCACGGCGCCCTGTTGGCCGAGGGGGCCGATCACATCTTCTGGCACACGCTCTTCGACGCGCCGGCGCCCGTGGGGGGCGGTCCCAGCGGAATGCGCACCAACAGCCTGTACCGGCTCGTCGGCGACGGCGTCTCCCACATCGAAGCCAAGCCCTCCGCCGAGACCTACCGGCGCCTTGCCCACCACCTCGCTGACCAGCCCCTGGACACCATGCAGCCCGAGGAGGGCTTCCTGCGCTTCCGCGACGGCGTGCTGGTCTACGAGGGAGTCATCGAGACCCCCGCGGACATCACCACCGTAGAGGACCTGCGGACCGGCGAGCAGCGAGGCGCCACCGAGCAGATCGAAGCGCCGGCCTGGGCCTTCTGATGGGCCCCTGGCTGGCCGTCGCCCTGGCCGCGGAGCTCGGCATCTGGTTCCTCGCCAGCGAGCTCCCCGACGCCCACTTCGCCGGCTTCCGTGTCCTCGGCCGCCTGGGCACGCTCGGGCTCGCCGCCGCGCTGGCCGCTGGCGTCACCGCGGGCTTGGCCGTGCCCCGCCTCCCGCGCGGTCTCGCCCCCGTTGCGGTGGTGGTCCTGGCCCTGGTGGTCCAGGCCCTGGTCTGGGACCTCCCCCAGGCCCAGCCGGACGCGCTGACCTACTTCGTGCACGCCCAGGCCTTCGCCCGCGAGCCCCTGGAGACCCTGGCCTCGTGGCCCACAGAGGTCTGGGGGTCGGAGGAGGGACGCTTCCACAAGCCCTTCCCCCTGATCCCGGCTGTCTACGGGGCGGCCTTTGCGCTCTTCGGAGAGACCCGGCTGGTCGCGGAGATCGTGCGCACCGCCCTCTCCCTCGCAGTGCCCTTGGCGACCTGGCGGCTCGCTCGGGCCCTGGGCAGAGACGGTCTCGGCGCCGCCGCGCTGGTCGCCACGTTCCCGCTGATGGCCGCCCAGAGCGCCTGGATCCTGGTCGACCTGCCGCTGATCGCCTTGCTCGCGGCGTCCTGGACGGCCTGGCTGGAGAAGCGCTGGCGGCTCTTCGCGCTCCTCGCTGTGCTCACGCTGAGCGCCAAGTTCTCGGCTCTGCTGTTCCTGGCGGCGCCGATCGCCGCGTTCGAGTCCCGCCGGCTCCACCCTGCGGTGGCGGCCGCCCTGGCGGCCCTGGCCTTCGGAGCGCTCCTGGCGCTGAAGCCCCCCTTCTGGCGCGAGGACTGGACCAGCTACGGCTTCGCCGCCGGCGCGCTGTTCCTACACCTCCGGCCCGCCCTGCTGTTGGCGAAGCCCGACCGCTTCACGCTGGGCGCGCTCCTGACCCTCCCGCTGCTCGTCCTCTACGCCCCCGCCGAGCACGTGGCCCGCTATGCGCTGCCGCTGGTGCCGCTGTTGGCCATCTCCGCGGCTGCGATCCGGTGGCGGCCCCTGGTGCCCGCGCTGTCGGCAAGCGGGCTCGTGCTGTTCGCCTGGGGCTACCGCCCGATCCTCGTCCACACCCAGGCGGCGAACCTCCAGCAGGCCGCTGCCCGCCTCGGCGGGTTCTCGAAGGTGGAGGTCTGGGGCGATCTGCCGAGCACGACCTTCCCCACCGCGGCGCTCGTTGGCCTCGTCGACCTCGAGACAGAGGTCCCCGTCGTGCTCGGCGGGACATACGGGCAGGGCGCTCCAGAGGCCAAGCGGCACTGGTGGGAGTTCTACGAGCCGCCCCCCTGGCACGCGCCCGAGGCCGGCGCCGACGGAGCGCTCTTGATGCTCTATGGCGGCTCGCGCGTGACCTTCGAGCGAGACCACCCGGACGCCGTAGAGGTCGACTCGATCTCCGAGTACACCTCTTCTTCCTGGCTGCTTCCGCGAGGGGTCGTGGTCTACCGCCTCAGAGCCCGTTAGCGGCATGGGCTTGGAGGAGACATGACACTCGCATTGGCGCTGCTCGGATGCGCCAGTTGGGTCGACGGGACCTGGCTCTTCGAGATCGATCAGAACGCAGACCTCGGCGGCACCTGCGCCGAGGACGCGACCTTCGGCCAGACGGCCATCGGGTCGAGCTACCAGTTGGTGGACATCTTCGAGGCCGCGGACGGCAGCGTCATCGTCTTCCTCGACGAGCTGCTCGACGGCACCAGGGACGGCAGGCACCTGACCGCCGACTGGGAGCGCACCACCGACTTCGACGACGGGAGCTCCTCCTGGGACGCCGTCGAGGTCAACGGCGACTTCGCAAAGGGCATCCTCACCGGCCAGATCACCGACTCCAGCCGCGACATCGACGCGGACGGAAACGAGACCAGCTGCGTGTTCAAGTTCAGCTTCGAGGCCGAGCAGATGGCCTCGGACGACGACGCTTTCGTGGGGGACTGAGAGATGAAACGACTGACACTGGCGATCTTGGCCGTCGGCCTCACCACCGGCTGCACCGTCACAAAGTACGACGGCACCTACATCATCTTCCACACCCTGACGAAGAACACCGTCGACCCGGATGACACCGACATCGGCAAGGAGGAGCGTGGTCTCGCCACCATCGCGACGACCACCGAGGGCACCCTGGTGATGGACTGGGGCGGCGTCGTGATGGTCGGAGAGATGGGAGACAAGAAGGCCTTCAGCGTCGAGCGCGAGGTCGGGCTCGATACCTCCGACGAAGACTGCGCGACCCGCGTCGACAAGCAGACCATCTCCGCCGACGGCCTGTTCACGAAGGACGGCGGTGTCACCGCCACCATCGACGACCTCGCCAAGTACACCGTCAAGGACTGCGACCCCCAAGACGACGTCGACGAGACGTGGGAGTACTCCTGGGACCTCACGGGCGTGCAGATCAACGCCAACGACGGCAACCACCTCGGTGACGACGCGAACTGGGGCTACGCCCCCAACCCGGTGTACTGATGCTCGTGCTCTCGCTGATCGGCTGCCTCGGCGGCGGCCCCTGGGACGGCACCTGGCTCATCCGCGAGGAGTACCCGGGCACCCAGGAAAACGACTGCGCGCCGAATGACGACGACCCGGTCACCACAGAGATCGCCAACAGCATCCTGGACATCTACACCACCGGCGATGGAGAGGCGATGGTCATCGCTGGCGGAATCATCTTGAAGGGCACCCAGGACAGAAAGACGCTGAACATCGAGTACGCCGAGAACGACGAGGACTACGACCGCGAGATCGAGCTCGACGCCGTCCGCAACGGCAAGGTGATCTCCGGCACGGTCTCGAGCTACTACGAGGCCTTCGATCCGGTCTACGTCTGCAACGGCGAGACGGACTTCACTGGCTCCAGCCTCGACGATACGAGCAACCACCTGGACTGAGAGAGCCCCTCAGAAGCGCCAGGTCGTGAGCAGATCCGCCGAGGGCTCCTCGTCGAGGGAGAACTCGGCCTGGAGCCGCCGGGTCATGATCCACTCGGCAGTGACCGAATACGGCGTCTCGTCGTCCTCGCGAGAGTCGGCGGCCCGCCAGGCGACCTCGACCCAGCCGCGGCTTCCGACCTGCCAGCCCACCCGCACGCCGCCGACGCCGCCCTGGGCGCCGGTCTCGAGCGAGAAGGCGTCGAAGATCTGGCTGGTGTCGATGCCCTCGATCTGCTCCGAGATGATGCCCGTGACCTGGGTGGTCAGCAGGCTCCCGGCACCCTGGCCGAGCTCGTCGGTGGGCTTGCCGAAGAGCAGGATGCTGAGGATGTCGGTGTTCGTGTAGCCGCGGTCCGACCTGAACTCCAGGGTCGGGAGCTCCACGGTCTGCCCGACGACGACCTCGATGACGCCGTAGCCGCCGGTCTGCCGCTTGGCGCGGAGGTCGAGGGTCGGGTTCCAGTACTCGGCGCCCCCGAAGGTGATCGTGCCCTCCTGCAGCGCGAAGTCGGAGTTGACGACCTCGATGTTCCCGCGGATGGTCTCGACCTCGCCGAGCACCTCCAGCGTGTCCTCGAGCATGTGGACCTGGAGCTCTCCGTCGAGGTCCCCCTCGGCCAGGCGGATCGTCGACAGCCCGAGGGACGAGTAGGACTCCATGAAGGGGACCGTGACGTTCAGCCGCGCTCTCCGGTTGAGGTCGACATCGACGAGGATGTCCCAGGGGTACCAGAACTCCGGCGGGTCCTCTGGGGCCGCGCTGGCGATGGTCGCCGATGGCCGCACCACGGTCAGGAACGGGTCCAGCCGGAGGCCGCGGTCGTCGAGGAAGTCGTCCTCTTCGTAGGTGAGCTCGACCCGGTCCGCGACAGCCTGACCCGTCACGGTGAGCTGCGGCCAGAAGCCGTTCATCTCGAGATCCCCAGAGGCCTGCAGCAGCATCTCCTCGTTGGCCGAATACCAGGCCTCCGAGGCGCAGACGTCGAGGTCGACAGCGTCCAGGCTGAGCTCGGAGATCTGGGCCACTCCGCTGGCCATCGTCTCTCCCGGCGCGAGGCCGAACTCGCTGACGCAGGGCAAGGTGCGGCGCTGGCCGAGCTCCTCGAAGAACCCGGCGCGCTGACGATCGAGGGGACGTGACGACAGGCGGAACAGCTCCACCGACAGCGTCGTGCGCGCTGCGACGACGCGGAGGTCGATGTCCTCGAAGGCGACGCGGTAGTCGTGGTGCTCGAGGCGCCCGTCCTCGAGCACCAGCTCCAGCTCCGGCAGGGGATCGGCGAGGGAGCCGACGATGCTCCCCTCGATGTCCAGGATGCCCTCGGCGTTGTCGATCGCGGGGTCAGCGAGGACGAGCACGCCCAGCGGCACTCCGTCTCCCGTGAGACGGAGATCCAGGCCCTCTCGCGCCAGCTCGGCGTCGAGATCGAAGTCGCTTGAGATGTGCAGATCGAAGGGGACGTGCCCGCTGATGTCGATGGTGCGGAGCTCCTGGAGCTCGCCCCCCGCGAAGCCGAAAGTGCCAAAGGCCTGCCAGCCCCCTTCTTCCGAGCTCAGGCCTATGACCGCCGGAGACACCGTGATGTTGTCGATGCGCCCCTCTGTCAGCTGGAGGCCGCCGCCGAGCTTCGGCCGATCCGGTTGACCGCTCACGGCGATGGCGCCGGTGACGGAACCCTCCAGCCCCTCGGGGACCTCCACGAAGCGCCTGATGAGGTCGACCTCCACGCCGCGGGGGAGGACCGTGAGCTGGAGGTCGCTGACCCACGTCGCTGGGGCCTCGAAGTCGGGCTCGGGGCCCTCCTCGAAGAGCCAGGCGGTGACCGTGTGGGCATGGGTGGCGGCTGAGCCCGAGAAGTCGAGGATGCGCACGCCGCGGTCATGGCCGGTCCCGACCAGCGCAACCGCCCCGTCCTCGATGGTCAGGGTGGTGTCGAGACGGATGAACTCTCTCGGCTCGCCGGCAGCTACCCGGGCGCCGACGCGCAGATCGACCGACGGGTTCGCCAGTGTGCCAGCGACGAGCAGCTGGGCCGAGGCCTCCCCCGGAGGCAGGTCCGTCAGCGCAGGAAAGGTGGTGCGCAGGCGCTCCGTCGCAGAGGGCTGCAGCACGACCTCGGCAGCGACGGGCTCCCGAGTGATCAGCCGCGGCGCCTCCAGCCGCGTGTCCGCGGGGATGCTGGCCCGGAAGGCGAGCAGCTGCCCCTGCTGGTCATCGATGTGCCCGCCGAGCTGGACGAGGTCGTCGAGACTCTCTACGTCCACCTCGGCGTTGAGTCCCCAGGCCTTGCCCGGCACCGACAGGGCGGTCACGGCCACCCACCCGTCGATGTCGGGCTCCTCGGCCGTGCCACCGATCTCCAGCCCGGCGTCCACGTTCCCGGTCCAACCGGCGAGCTCCTCGGGGTAGAGGGCCGCCAGGTAGGGCACGACGAGGCCGTCGAGCTCGACTCGGGCGCTGACGGGCCCCGACAGGCCGATGCGTCCGCTCGCCACGACCGTCCCGGCGACCGACTGGATGTGCGCTTCGAGCTCCTCCGCGCCGTCGTAGTCCTGGTTCAGCGTGAAGACGACCGGCCCGTTGTTCTTCCAGACGACGCCGCTCTCGGCGCCAAGCGAGACCTCCTCGAATCTGTAGTCGCGGGCGTCCAGGTCGCCCCCTCCTCGGAGCTTGCCGACGCGCTCGCTGCCGTCCCAGAGATCGAGCTGGATGGTGAAGGCGGAGTCCACCAGCACCAACGTCGCGTCACCGCGCTCAGCGTCGAAGCGGTCATAGGCCGGGTTCAGGACCCCCATGTCGGAGTCGACGAGGATGGAGCCGTCCGCCCCGACGCTGCCCCGAGCGTCTACGTAGACGGCGTCCGCGCCAAGGTCCGAGACACGCACCGCCGCTGCATCCGCGACCGCGGTCCAGGCGACGTTGCCCGCCGGGTCGACGTCGGCGACCCAGCTCCCGGTGGCGTAGGCCAGCGTCACGCCGGAGGCATCGATCTCGTCGATCTCGGCGTCTTCGCCCTCCGCGTGCACCCTCAGTCCGTCCACCTCGACGTGGATCGGCCCCCGGTAGCGGCCGAGGGTGACGTAGTCCTCGTAGCCAGCCTTGCGAGCGTGGAGGCGGCCGTCGAAGGTGACCTGGACCTCCTCGGTGGACCAGTCCGCGCGGAGTCGTCCGGTGGCGTCGGCGGCACCGGAGAGGCCGTCGGCCTCGAACTCTTCGAGTCCCTGCAGATCCCAGACGGTGGCTTCGAGGTCGAGATCGCAGAGCACCTCGGTGAGCAGCCCGCTGCCTTGGACCTCGCCCCACCAGGCCTCGTAGTGGAAGCCGGTGACCTGGGCTTGTCCGTCCTGGACCTCGAGTCGAGCCGTCGCGCCGGGGAGGCGGTAGCCCCAGCCCAGGCTGTCCTCGAGCTGGACCTCGAGGCTCGCCTCGAGACCATCCGGCCAGATGACCCCACGACCCGCGAGGTCGACCTCGCCGGAGAGCACGGTGGGCTCCTCGATGGTGGAGACGAAGGAGCCGACGTCCAGACCGTCGGGGGTGATCTTGCCCCGGTAGGCGATCTCCGGGTCCTCGAGGTCGACGATCACGTCGACGCCAGCGCTCCCCTCCGGCGCCGCGAAGGTCCCGGTCACGCCGAGCTCGTGCAGCGGCCCGAGGGCCCTCGCGTCGACCCCGAGTCGCCCATGGAGGCCCACATCGCCGGTGACCGGGACCAGGGCCTCGCCGTCGAGTTCGCCCCGGACCACGAGGTCGAGGACCGTGCCATCCTCGACGTCGACGAGACCTTCGACTGTCGCCCAGCCCCGCCCCTTGTCCAGCTTCAGCCCCAGCTCGGAGAGCTCGACGGCGCCTCGCAGATCGTAGGCCACCTCGCCGTCGATGGCGATCGCTCCGAGCTCCGGCTCGTCGAGGCGCCCGAAGCCGGTGAGCGTCTCGAGCACGATGAGCTGGCCGCTCCCGCTCCCGCTCCCGCTCAGGTGGATGGCCTGGATGTCCAGGTAGAGCTGGTCGTCCGTGCCGTAGGAGAAGGCGCCATCGTCGAGCTGCACGTCTCGCAGCTCGAGATCGAAGGGCAACTGTGGGACGGGTCCATCGCTGGAGGGGAACATCCGGGAGACATCGAGTTCACCCTCCGTGTCCACCCGGAGGTCGATGTAGAGGCCCACGAGGTGAAGCCCATCCACATCCATCGTGCGCTGCGCCAGGTGCGGCCGCAGCTGCAGCTCCGCCGAGTCCAGGCCGATGACGACGCGCCCGCTGCCATCCTCCAGGGCGAGCTCCTCGACCCGAAGGTGCCCGTCGACCAGCTTGCTCTCCAGCGAGCCGATGCGCATGCGGCCCTCGCCCATCGAGCGGGTCACCTCCTCCTCGATGGTGGCAGCCAGCCAGGCGTTTCCGGGCGGAGAGGCCAGCCACGCCAGGACGGCGAAGACCGCCACTGCCAGGGCCACCGCCAGCACCAACGCAACCAGCGCGCTCCGCTTCAGAAGGCCTCCTGGAGCGCTATGTAGACGCCGTAGCGACGGTCCAGCGCGTAGTAGGGGTCCTTCCTGAGGCGGACACCGACATCCACGCGCAGGGGGCCCGCCGGGGTGGCGACCCGGGCACCCACGCCCGCGGTCGGCTGGAGCTCCCGCCAGTCGAAGTCCTCCCGCGTGCTCCAGAGGCCGCCGAGGTCGTGGAACACGACGAGATCGAAGCTGCTGTTGAAGGGGACGCGGGCCTCGATGTTCGCGTACACCATCGCCTGCCCGCCGAAGGGCATGAAGTCCAGGTTGGACCGGGCCACGCCCGTGTCGGCGCAGTCCCGCTCCGCGACGAGCTCGGCGCCCTCGTCCTCGTAGCTGCAGCCCCGTGGTCCCTGGAGGTCCTGCGGGAAACCCCGCAGGGTGCTGGCCCCCCCGAGCAGGTAGCGCTCGCTGTGCGGGATGGCGCGGCGATCGGCGTCGGACCCGAAGGGCTCCATGAGGCCACCGGCGACGCGTCCAGCCAGCACGATGCGCCCAGGGGTGATCGTCTGGTACTTGCGCAGGTCGAACCTGAGCTCGGCGTAGGTACGACCTGGCATCCAGGCGCCAGCCTGGGCCAACCCGACCTCGATGTAGTGGCCGCGCGCAGGCTGGAACAGCGGGCGACGCGTGTCCCAGACGCCGCTGAGGATGAGCTTGTGGATGTGGAAGTCGACCTCGCTCGCGCCGGCGTCGATCTCGGGGAAGCCGAGCTCGGTCGCGAACAGGGCCGCCTCGGGATCGAGGTTCTGGAAGGTGTAGGTCCAGCGGTAGCCCGGCCGCACCGCGAAGTGGTCCGTCAGCTGGTAGGTGAACACCGGCGCCATCGTGACCTTCTTGGAGCTGTGGCTGCGCTCGCGGCCGATCTCGAAGCCGACGTCCGGCGTGTGGGACCAGCGGGTGCCGAGGATCTCCGGGTAGACCAGGCTTGCGTCAGAGGCGAGGAAGGGACCACCGTCCGTGGTCGTGTCCGCCACGACCTCGCCGGCCTCGTCGATGGTGTCCTCGATGGTGTCGCCGATCGCGGCGTCCTCGAAGGGATCGAAGACCCGGTAGCCGCCTTTGGCCTCCGCCTCGACGCGGATGAGGCGGGACAACAGGTGGGTGTGCGAGAAGCGGCCCACCGCTCGGATCTCGCCCATGCCGTCGCTGCGGAAGAAGCCCGCACCGAAGGCAGCGCCTCCACCAGCCTTCAGCTCGCGGAAGCGGGTCTCCCTGACCGAGATCTGCACGGGCACCACCTGCCCCTCGGTCTCGAGCTGCGGAAACACCTGCACGACGCTGAAGACCCCGAGCCCGAAGAGGTTCCGCTGGGTCTCGGCCATCTTGCGCGGGTCATAGCGCTCGCCGGGGAGGATGGTCACGCGGCTGCGGATGAAGCGCTCCTCGACCTCCTCGAAGCCCACGATCTCGACCTCGCCGAACATGCAGATCTCGCCGGTCTTGACCTCGAGCAGCAGGTCGACGGCGTGCTCCTCGGGGCGAGCCTCCACCTCGACGGTCGCCACGGCGCGGGCGTAGCCGTTCTGTTGGAGCTCTCTTTCGACCAGCCCGGCGAGGTCGTAGGGCGCGTCGATGTCGAAGCGCTCGCCGAGCAGTCCGGCCTGGGTTCGCCGGACGCGGCCGAGCACCGTCGGGGAGACCTCGTCGAGACCGTCGATGACGACCCCCGCGATGAGCGAGGGCTCGCCGAGCTCCACGCTGCCGACGACGTCGACGACCGGACCGCGCAGGCGACGAGGCCTCAGCGCCGGGAAGACCGGGGCGGGCTTGACCTCGACGATCTCCCAGGCGACGAGCTCGGCGTCGAACCAGCCGTGGTGCGCGTACCACAGCTCGACGCGGTAGGCGTCCGTATCGAGCAGCTCCGTGTCCAGCGGGACCCGGTCGACGAAGGCCCGCGCGAAGAAGATGTGGGCCATGGCCCCGGACTCGCCGTGCTCCATCGCGGTGCGCACGATGGGATCGCTGGTGGCGCGCCCCCAGAGTCCGTTGCGCTGGAGCACGTGCAGGTAGCGGAAATCCGGCTGGGGCGCCTTCGGTCCACGACGCAGGAGCTCCTGGAGGAACAGCTGGTCTTCGTGGAAGTGGATGTCGCGCACTGTTGGCGGAGCGGCCCGGCGCTCGGCGCGGCGGAGCTGTCGGTCCTCCTGATCTGCCTCCGCGGTCGCGATCAGGGTCAGCAGGAGCGCCGAGAGCATGCGGTCGGATAGCCTACCGCGATGGTCGACCACACGCGCGAAGCACTACGTCAGCTGGCACTCGTGATGGCCGTGGCCGTGCCGCTGTCGGTGCTCGGCTTCCTGGGCTCGGCTGACTTCTTCGACAACTACCACGGGGTTGTCGTCACCTGGTCTGCCGTAGACGGCTCCGATGGTCGCGACGACGACATCGCCGAGTACCTCGTCGTCCGCGGCGCAGGAGAGCCCCTGACGCTGATCCTGCCCGTGCGCGCGCTGAAGGACCATGACCTCCCCCGGTCCGACAGCGGCGCGATCCCGGACCCGATCCCGGACGGGGCGCCGACGCTGCACAAAGAGCTGTTCAGCTTCGTCTTCACGGTCGAGGACCGCCCCTACTCGACCCTGTCTCCGGTGGACCTCGCGGTGCCGATCCTGTTCTTGACGGCGGTGTTGCTGGGGCGAAACCTCATCTTCGCCGGCAGCCCCTTCCGACTCGTCAGCGACGGCAGGATCCGCGTCTTCGGGAAGCGTGACGAGCGGGGCGACCGGGTCAATCCTCCTCCACCTCCGCGCCCGAAGAAGGGTCCCCCGCCCGGAGGCTCGAAGAAGAGACGGAAGAAGAAACGGAAGCGCTGACCTCCCAGGCCACAGAGGACGGGAACCCCCGAGAGGCGAGGAAGCGCGCGATCTGCTGGCGCGTCTTGCCGCTCTTGCGCTGAGCGATGCTGGTGGCGTGGGCCCTCCAGTCCACCTCCAACTCGGCGAAAGCCTCTTCGATCAGCGAGGCGGCGACGCCCTTTTCGCGGAGCTTCGCGCGTACTTTTGCCGGCCCGTAGCCGCGAATGTGCACGAAGTGCCGGGCCATACCGAAGGCCGCCCGGCGATCGTCGAGCAGCCCGACGGCCTCGAGGCGATCGAGCGCAGCGTCGGCCTCGTCAGGGGCGTGGCCCTTGTCGAGGAGCTTGCGAAACAGCTCCACCCGCGCGTGCTCCCGTCTCGCGAGGAGAGCGATCGCGCGGGCCTTTGCCGAAGGAGGTGGCCTGTGCCGTCCTACTTCTTGATCTCCTTGTGGACCGTGTGCTTGCGCTCGTACCTGCAGTACTTCTTGAGCTCGAGCCGTCCGGGGATCGTCTTCTTGTTCTTCGTGGTGTGGTACCGCGAGACACCAGGCATCCCCGAGGTACGACAGGTCGTGCACTCGAGGTGGATGATGATGCGGCCCTTGGCAGTCTTCTTCGCCATTTGGGTCTCCGCCTACAGCGTCTGCGAGTAGAACTCGACGATGGCCTGGAGGTTGCACTCGAAAGGCAGGTCCTCCAGCTCGGGCGCCTGGGTCATGGTACCCGTGGCCTTGGCCGGGTCGAACTCGAGGTACTGGGGGCGCACCGTCGCCATGGAGCGCTCCAGGTTCTCCTGGATGAAGGGCTTCTGCTTGCTCTTCTCGCGCACGCTGATCTCGGAGCCGGCCTTCACGGAGAAGCTCGGGCGATCGACACGCTTGCCGTTGATCAGGATGTGCCCGTGAACGACCATCTGGCGGGCAGCCGGGATGGTGGGGGCGAGGCCGATACGCCAGACGACGTTGTCCAGGCGGCTCTCGAGCAGCGTGACCAGCACGCGGCCGGTCGGCCCCTTGCGGCGCGAGGCCTCCCTGAGGTAGCGGCGAAACTGCTTCTCGAGCACGCCGAAGTGCCAGCGCAGCTTCTGCTTCTCGATGAGGCGAGTCTTGTAGTCAGAGGGCTTCCCCCGACGCCGCTGGCCGTGGACGCCGGGAGGCGTCGGCCGAGACAGATCGGTAGCGGTCGTCAGACCGGGAAGCACCGTACCCACTGCCCGGCACTTCTTCAGCCGGGGTCCACGATAACGAGCCATCTGGCACGCTCCTGTCGGTGTAATGACGGCGCGCGGGGGGTCCGATCGGAGATCATGGGCCCGCACGCCCGGTTAGCTCGTGGTCTATCCACTTGCGAACGTCGGCATCTATGGCTGGCGGGCGCCGCAGTCAAGTGGGATGATGACCGACAAGGAGGTCCGAGACATGCAGAAGGGCTTCACCATGATCGAGCTGATGATCGTCATGAGCCTCGTCGCGATCCTCACCGCGGCGGGGATCTTCACATCGAAGAACGTCATGCCTTCCTGGCGGACGAAGCAGGCGGCGTCCGACTTCGCCGACCGGACCCGAGAGGCTCGGATGCTGGCGATCCTGCTGGATCGGGAGACCAAGGTCGAGATCATCGACTACGACTCGAGCACCGGTAGCGGGTCGGAGGGCACCACCGCCTACGGCCACTACCAGGTCAGCGTCGGCGACGCGGCTGCCGACTCCACCTTCTTCGATGTGCTCCCCTTCGAGGACACCTCGGGCACGGACGTGGGGAAGGGAGAAGGCGACTTCGACTTCGGCTACGGCGGGCGGCACGAGCTCCGGAGCGTCTCGCTGGCCGAACCCTCAACGGACGAGATCATCTTCGATCCGCGCGGCTGGCTGACCAACAGCGCGACAGACTTCACCCACAGCGAAAGTGGAGCCGTCGAGTACGTCTTCGTCAACAAGCGCCGCGTCGAGGACAGCTGGTCGGTCCTGGTCTTCCGCAGCGGCATGGTCCGGATGGAGCACAATGGGGGCCGCGAGTTCTCGAGCAACAGCGGCGGGACCGAGCAGTACACGACGCAGTGATCGCGGGGGGCACCCCTACAGGCGAGCGAGGACCGCGCGAGCGCTGAGGCCTGCCTCTCCCTGGCCGCGGGCGACACGCTCGAGGTGGGGGCGGGCGAGCTCACCTGACTTCCACAGGGCGCCCATGGCGGGGAGGTGGAAGCCCCCGAGCGCCGAGCCCTGGAGATCGCCCAGGTAGCTGGCGAGGACCGCTGGGGCGGCCTGGAGCTCTCCGAGAGCCCAGAGGATGACGGCGCGCACGGGGTACTGGACCCCGAGCCCCGCCCCGGGGTGGCCCTCGTGTTCGAGCGCCTCCACCTCGAGCGCGCGGACGAGTGAAGGCGCTGTCGTGGGGGCACCGATGCGGCCGAGCGACAAGGCGCTGCCTCGGCGGTGGGCGAAGGCCCGGCTCGGGTCGAGGTCCATTCGAGAGAGGGCGACGATGAGCGTGTCGACAAAGCGCGGGTCGCCGTTGTGTCCCATCGCGAGCAGCCGGGCGCTCTCTCCTCGCCGACCGGCCGAGCGACGAGACCCCTGGATGGTCTCCAGATCCTCGAGCTGTCCTCTGGCAGCGAGGTTCAGCAGTCCGCTGGGCTCCTCGATGTCGGGAGCATCTTCGGAGAGCGCCATCTCCAGCCCCGCGGCGAGCTCCGCCACCCCGAGCCCGATGGCCTCCTCGGGCACGCGCTCGCCCCGAGGGGTCTCGAAAGAGACCAGGATCGCCCGCTCGAGATCGGCGATGACGTCGGCTGTGACCTGTCCACAGCGGACGCGGGCCTCCGCGAGGGCGAGCAGGACGGTGTTGCTGCGCTCGAGGGCGAAGGCCTCGCCGAGACCCTCGTCGATTCCTCGTCGACCCAGGTTGCGGGCCGCCGCCCTTCGTACACCGGGAACCGGGTCGGTGAGCAGCTCGATGAGCAAGGCGGATGCTCGCTCCTCGGGGTGTCGCCCGAGGGCCCTGGCCGCCCGGATCCGCAACAGCTCGTCCCCCCTCCGCAGGACCCGGGCGAGTCCCGGTCCGTCCAGCACTTCCGGGCTCCCGAGCAGCCGTTCGCGCAGCCCGCTCATGCTCCGCAAGTCGACGTCCACAGGTTGTCCACAGCCCTTCCAAGGATCCTTGCCGCCAAGAAAAAATCCAGGTCCCACTCGTTCATCGGGTGTCCACAGAAAGTCACCTTGAAAGACCGTAGCGATTTCGCACACCCATGGATCGGTCCATGAGTTGTCCACAGGCGACGATCCACAACATGTCCGGTGCCGATCCGCGTGGTCACCACAACATATTGTGGTCGAGTGCTTGACCCGATCTTGGGCCAGCGGTAGAAAACGAGCGTGGAAACGGTGTGCCGATGACTTGTTCATCGGGGGGCGCATCGGGGCCGCAAACCTGGACCCTCTCTCGATTCTCTACCCCTCGCTCGCCGCCCGGCTGGGTGAGGACTTGGAGTTCCCTGTTTCCGTGCTCGAACTGCGGCGCCACCAGCATCGGACCTCCCACGCTCCTACCCCGACAGACCTTCCGCGTCTGTCCAGCCCGACCCTCGGGTGCGCGTGTGGAACCGCTGGTGTCCAAGCGACGTAGGAGTTCCGGCGGGTCTACAGACCGGACAGGCTGGGCGGGTCCCGCCCGCCCAGCCTATTCCGGTTAGACGCGTGGACCCTGATGCTTCGCTCGCTGCTCTTGTTCTCGGTGCTGCTGTCGACCTGGTTCCTCTGGTCGGGTCACACCGAACCGATGCTCCTGGGCTTCGGCGCCGGGAGCTCGCTGGCGATCGTGCTGTTGGTCTGGCGGATGGAGGGCTCCAACCACGACAGGACGCCGCTGGCGGTGTGGGTTCGAGTCGTCATCTACTTCCCCTGGCTCGCCTGGGAGATCGTCAAGAGCAACCTCCACGTGGCCCGCATGGTGCTGACACCGAAGGCCATCTCGCCCCGGCTCGTCCGCACGAAGGCGTCGCAGCGCACCGACTTCGGGCGCGTGCTCTACGCCAACAGCATCACCCTCACCCCGGGCACCATCACCCTGGACCTGCGGGGTGACGATCTCCTCGTCCATGCCCTGACGAAGGACACGGCAGAGGGCCTCGACGGCAACATGGACCGGCGCTGTCTCTGGGTCGAACAGGGCAGGCAGGGCTGATGTTCGTCGCCGCGATGGTCGCCGTCCTGGCCACGATGTCCCTGGCGCTCATTCGAGCGCTCCTGGGGCCGACCGTCTACGACCGAATCCTGGCCTTGAACATGTTCGGGACCAAGACCGTGCTCTTGATCGCGGTCGCTGGGTTCCTCGCCGGACGGCCAGAGTTCCTCGACCTGGCGCTGGTCTACGCGCTGGTCAACTTCGTGGGGACCATCGCCGTGGCGAAGTTCGCCCGCTTCGGCAACCTCGCGTCGGACCTGCACAAGCGATGATCGTCGAGATCGCCAGCTGGATCCTGCTCGTCTCGGGCGGCCTGTTCTGCGTGATCGGCGGGCTCGGGCTCCTCCGTTTCCCGGACTTCTACACCCGCACCCACGCCGCGAGCATCACCGACACGATGGGCGCAGGCCTGATGCTTGCGGGCCTGATGCTGCAGGGCGGGCTGAGCATCCCGACCGGGAAGCTGGCCTGCCTGCTCGTCTTCATCCTCTTTGCTTCCCCGACAGCGGCTCACGCTCTCGTCAAGGCGGCCTACGCCCACGGCGTGAAGTGGGAGGACAGCGATGCAGATTGAGGTCCTGCTGTTCGTGATGCTGCTGGCGATGGCGGTGGCCGTCGCGAGGCTGACGGACCTCTACGCCGCGGCGATGCTCACTGGCATCTTCAGCCTGCTGTCCGCTGGGCTCTTCACCCTCATGGACGCGGTGGACGTCGCCTACACAGAGGCCGCGGTCGGCGCCGGCATCAGCACCGTGCTCTTCCTGGGCACCCTCTCTCTCACGGACCGCAAGGAGCGCCAGCAGCCCTTCCGCATCGCGCCTCTGCTCGTGGTGATCCTGACTGGCGCGACCCTGATGTACGGGACCCTGGACATGCCCGCCTACGGCGACCCGGAGGCCCCGGTCCACCAGCACGTGGGGCCCGACTACATCGAGAAGGCTCCTCACGACTTCGAGGGCATACCGAACGTGGTCACGCCGATCCTGGGCTCCTGGCGCGGCTATGACACCCTCGGGGAGACCACGGTCATCTTCACCGCCGCGGTCGGCGTGATGTTGTTGCTCGGCCGACGCCGACGCTGGCGGACCCGTTGAAGTCCCCCATGCGCATGCGAGAGAAGGCCATCCTGCGCCTGGTGGCCAAGGGCTTCGTGCCCTTCATCCTGTTGTTCGCGCTCTACACCCAGTTCCACGGCGACTTCGGGCCCGGAGGGGGCTTCCAGGCCGGCGTGATCTTCGCGGCCGGGCTCATCCTCTACGGCCTGATCTGGGGGCTCGAGTCACTCCAGAGGTTGGCTCCCCCGCTGGTGGTGGAGATCGCCGCCGCCCTTGGGGTGCTGCTCTACGGCTTCACGGGGGTGGCGACGATGTTGCTCGGGGGCAACTTCCTCGAGTACGCGGCCTTCTCCCCCGAGCATCCCGCCCACGGCCAGCACACCGGGCTGTTGCTCATCGAGGGCGGAGTCGGCATCACCGTCACCGCCGCGATGCTCGTGATCTACTACAAGTTCGCTGCCCGAGCCCTCCCGGAGGAGGCGTGAGCGCGCTCCTCGGGCTGTGGGTGTACCAGGTCGTCGTCGTGCTGATGATGATCGGCCTCTACATCGTCATCGCCCGAGACAACCTCGTGAAGAAGGTGATGGGGCTGTCGATCTTCCAGGTCAGCGTCATCCTCTTCTACGTGGCGATCGGCAAGGTCGAGGGCGGCACGCCGCCGATCCTGGCCGAGGGCATCGAGCTCTACTCGAACCCGCTGCCCCACGTGCTCATGCTGACGGCCATCGTCGTCGGCGTGGCCACGACCGCGCTCGGGCTGGCCCTCGTGGTGCGCATCCGCGAGGCCTACGGCACGGCCGAAGAGGACGAGATCGCGCTCATGGACCTGGAGGAGGGGTGAGCCTGGAGCACCTCCCGGTCGTGCAGGTCGTGCTGCCGCTGTTGGCGGCTCCGCTCTGCCTCCTCCTCCGTCACGAGAAGGTCGTCCGCTGGTTCGCGGTCGGTGTCGCCTGGGTCGGCCTCGGCATCGCGCTGCAGCTGCTGCACACGGTCCAGACCGAGGGCGCCATCACCTACTGGCTCGGCGGCTGGGCGCCGCCCCTCGGCATCGAGCTGGCCATCGACTCGGTCAACGCCTTCCTGCTGGTCATCGTGAGCGGGATGGCGGCGGTGGTGCTGCCCTTTGGTCCTGGCAGCGCGACGCTCGCGATCCCGCAGGACCGCCACCACCTCTTCTACGCCGTCTTCCTCCTGTGCCTCTGCGGCCTGTTGGGCATCTCGGCCACCGGCGACGCCTTCAACGTCTTCGTCTTCCTCGAGGTCACCAGCCTCTCGAGCTACACGATGATCGCCCTGGGCAAGGGCCGCCGAGCGCTGATGGCCGCCTTCTCGTACCTGGTGATGGGCACCATCGGCGGCACCTTCATCCTCATCGGTATCGGCCTCCTGTACCAGATGACGGGCACGCTCAACATGGCGGACCTCGCGGCGAGGCTCCCCGCCGTGATCGAGACCCGCACCGTGCTCGTGGCCTTTGGCTTCCTCACCTGCGGCTCCAGCATCAAGCTGGCTGTCTTCCCGCTCCACCAGTGGCTTCCGAACGCCTACACCCACGCCCCCTCGATGGTCAGCGCCTTCCTGGCCTCTACGGCTACGAAGGTCAGCTACTACGTGCTCGTCCGCGTGCTCTTCGGCATCTTCGGCGCGGCCTTCGTCTTCGGCACGGTGAAGCTCCACTGGCTGCTGTTGCCCGCCTCGCTGCTGGCGATGTTCTTCGGCAGCCTCGCGGCCATCTGGCAGACCGACGTGAAGCGGCTGTTGGCCTACAGCTCGATCGCACAGATCGGGTACATGACGCTCGGGCTGGCGATGAACAGCACCACCGGGCTGGCTGGGGGGCTCGTCCACCTCTTCAACCACGCCCTGTCGAAGGGTGGCCTGTTCCTGGTCGTGGCGTGCGTGAGCTGGCGGGTGGGCAGCTCCAAGCTCGAAGACATGGCCGGCCTCGGCAAGCGCATGCCGCTGACGCTGCTGGCCTTCGCGATCGGCGGGTTCTCGCTCATCGGTGTGCCAGGGACAGCGGGCTTCATCAGCAAGTGGTACCTGGTCAGCGCCGCGCTGGAGAAGGGCTGGATCTGGCTGGCCGTCCTCATCCTGCTGTCCTCGCTCTTGGCGGTGGCCTATGTCTTCCGCGTGCTGGAGGTGGCCTGGTTCCGGGAGCCTCCCCCGGGTGACGTGGGCATCCGCGAGCCCCCAGCGAGCATGTGGATCCCGGCATGGATCCTCATCGGCGCGACCATCCTCTTCGGCCTCTGGACCGACCTGACCGGAGACGTCGCCGAGCGTGCCGCGGCCTTGCTCATGGGGGTCGGCTGATGGCCTCGTCGTTGATGCTGGTGGCCTTCTTCCTGCCCCTGGCGCTAGCCGTCGTGATCCGGGCCTGCGACCGGGTTCCGAACCTGCGGGACGGCATGACGATGGTCTTCGCGTCCGCGACCTTCGCCTGCGTCGCGATGATGCTCCCAGAGGTCCTCGCCGGAGGAGCGCCCTCGGCCACCCTGGCGCTGCCCTTCGACGGCCTCTCCATCGGCTTCCGCGTCGAGCCCCTCGGCATGCTCTTCGCCCTGGTCGCCAGCGGCTTGTGGATCCCGACTTCGCTCTATGCCTTCGGCTACATGCGCGGTCACCACGAAGAGAACCAGACGCGCTTCTTCATGTGCTTCGCGCTGGCCATCTTCGCGGCCCTCGGCATCGCGTTCTCGGCCAACCTGCTGACGCTCTTCCTCTTCTACGAGCTCCTCACCTTCAGCACCTGGCCCCTGGTCACGCACCACCAGACGGAGGAGGCTCGGAGCGCCGGCCGTGTCTACCTCGGCGTCCTCGTGTTCACCTCGGTGACCTTCCTGCTGCTCGGCATCGTCTGGACCTACGTGCTCACCGGCACGCTCGACTTCGAAAACGGTGGCATCCTCGCTGGCAACGTCGAGCCCTGGATGGTCCCGATCCTGCTGGGGCTCTTCGCCTTCGGGACCGGGAAGGCGGCGCTGATGCCCTTCCACCGCTGGCTGCCGAACGCGATGGTCGCCCCGACGCCGGTCTCGGCCCTGCTGCACGCCGTGGCCGTCGTGAAGGCCGGCGTGTTCACGGTGCTGAAGGTGGTCGTCTACGTCTTCGGGATCGACCTGTTGCAGGCAACCGACGCCTCCGACTGGCTCAAGTGGGTCGCGGCGTTCACCATCGTCGCGGCCTCGGTCATCGCCATCACCCAGGACAACCTCAAGGCGCGGCTGGCCTACTCGACGATCTCGCAGCTGGCCTACATCGTGCTCGGCGCCGCCCTGGCTACCTCCGCGAGCGTGATCGGAGGCGGCCTCCACATCGCGATGCACGCCGTGGGCAAGATCACCCTGTTCTTCGTCGCCGGCACCATCATGGTGCACGCTCACAAGAAGAAGGTCAGCGAGCTCGACGGGCTCGGACGACGCATGCCCTTCACCTTCGCGGCCTTCTTCGTGGGCAGCCTGAGCATCATCGGCCTGCCACCGACCGGCGGCTCCTGGTCGAAGTGGTTCCTGGCCCTCGGCGCCACCGGCAGCGAGGGCGACTGGGTCTTCGTGGGTGTCTTGATGTTGAGCTCGCTCTTGTCGATCGCCTACCTCATGCCCGTGGTGGCGCGTGGCTTCTTCCTGCCCGAGAAGCCCGACCCACATCACGCCCACCGCGGCGCGGGAGTCGACGAGGGACCGCTGCTCTGTGTCGGACCGCTGGTGGTCACCGCCTTGGGCTGCCTCGCCATGTTCTTCCTGGCAGAGGACGTCTACGCCCTCCTCCAGCCCATGGTCCACGGAGGTGTGCCATGAGCGAGCACGGGCCTCCCAGCGTCAGCAGGAGGTGGGTGAACCGCATCATCTGGTCGCTGGTCGCGCTCTGCGTCCTGGTGAGCGTGGCGGACCTCTTCTACGACAAGCACGGCCACTACGACTTCGAGCACTTCCCGGCCTTCCACAGCGCCTACGGCTTCGTGAGCTGCGTGGCGCTGGTGCTGACCGCCAAGCTGCTCCGCCGCCTGCTCATGCGCGACGAGGACTACTACGACGATGAGTAGCCTCCACGCACTGGCCGCCTCGATCCCGCCGGGTCTGCTGCTCGTCCTGGGCGGACTCGTCACCCCCCTGCTGCGCGGGGGCTTCAAGAAGACGTGGATGCTGGCCCTTCCACTGCTGGGCCTGGCGCAGCTCTGGCTCCTTCCTCTGGGCTTCGAGTGGAGCGTCGAGCTCTTCGAGAGCTACTCGCTCGAGCTGGTTCGGCTGGATCGCCTGGCCCGCGTCTTCGGGACCATCTTCCACATCGCCGCCTTCATCACGGTGCTGTACAGCCTGCGCGAGGACGACGACCTGCAGCACGTCGCCGCCCTGGCCTACTCGGGCAGCGCCATCGGGGCCGTGTTCGCGGGCGACCTGATCACCCTCTTCGTGTACTGGGAGCTCACGGCGATCACCTCGGTCTTCCTGATCTGGGCTCGCCGCACGAAGCGCTCCTACAAGGTCGGACTCCGCTACCTGATCGTGCAGGTGCTCAGCGGCGTGCTGCTGCTGGCCGGCTCGCTGCTGCACTACGCCGAGACCGGCTCGCTGGCCTTCGACCACCTGGGGCTGGTCTCGCCCGGGACTGCGCTGATCCTGTTGGCGTTCGGCATCAAGGCCGCCTTCCCGATGCTCCACGCCTGGCTGGAGGACGCCTACCCCGAGGCGACGATCAGCGGCACGGTCTGGCTCTCGGCGTTCACCACGAAGCTGGCCATCTATGCCCTGGCGCGGGGCTTCGCCGGCACCGAGATCCTGATCCCGATCGGCGCGACGATGACGGCCTTCCCCATCTTCTTCGCCGTCATCGAGAACGACCTGCGGCGAGTGCTGGCCTACTCCTTGAACAACCAGCTGGGCTACATGGTCGTCGGCGTCGGCATCGGAACGGAGCTGGCCATCAACGGCGCTGCCGCCCACGCCTTCGCCCACATCATCTACAAGGGCCTGCTG
The DNA here is from genome assembly GCA_036012755.1 of Myxococcota bacterium. GTDB lineage: Bacteria > Myxococcota_A > UBA796 > UBA796 > CAJQPC01 > JAAESX01. The sequence continues at coordinate 81,892 of DASCPX010000040.1, forward strand.
TTCATGAGCATGGGGGCGGTGCTGCTCCGCGCGGGCACGGTGAACGGCTCGGACCTGGGTGGCCTCTGGCGGAAGATGCCATGGACCACGGGCTTCTGCATCGTCGGCGCGGCGTCCATCTCGGCCTTCCCGTTGTTCTCGGGCTTCGTCACCAAGTCGATGATCCTGACGGCGGCGGCCGAGGAGCATCACACCGTGGCGTTCCTGGTGCTGCTCTTCGCTGGCGCGGGTGTGTTCCACCACAGCGGGATCAAGATCCCCTACTTCGCTTTCTTCGCCCACAACTCGAAGGCCGCCGGGCGCGTCAAGGGCGAGGCGCCATTGAACATGCTCGTCGCGATGGGCATCGCGGCCCTGCTGTGCATCGCCATCGGCGTGTTCCCCCGGCCGCTGTACGCGATCCTGCCCTACGACGTAGGAGACTTCTGGCCCTACGACATCACGCACACGGTCACCCAGCTGCAGCTGCTCCTGTTCTCCGCGCTGGCTTTCGTCTTCCTCCAGAAGATGGGCTGGTACCCGCCGGAGCTTCGCAGCACCGTGCTCGACACGGACTGGGCATACCGGAAGGCGGCTCCGGCCGTCCTCCGCACGGTGGGACGCCTGCTCGGCGGCGCCGTCGAGGCGACCAGGAGCCTGGCGTTCTCGGTCACCGACACCGTCGTCGCCCACCTGGCGCGGCGCTTCTCTCCGGGCTCCGCTCGCACCTTCGGCGAGCCATGGCCGTGCGGGCGCACCGCCGCCTGGGCGGCCGTCGTGCTCGTGCTCTACCTGCTGGTCGCCTACCTGGCCTGAGCGAAGGCATCAGCGAGACGGCGAACGCGGTCGAGGTCCAAAGGTGCCTCCAACTCGGAGTCACGGTGCAGCCAGGTGCCGACGATCGCTCCGTCGGCCACGCTCGCGACCTCTGCTGCGCTGTCCCCAGTGACGCCCGAGCCGACCCAGACCGGCGCCTCGGGCACCGCCGCTCGGATCGCACGCACCCGGCCCAGATCCGTCGGGCGGCCGGTGCCGGAGCCTGTGGCGACGAGGACATCGGCCCTTGCCCGGCGGAAGGTGTCCCGGGCGACCTGGGCGATGTCCACGGGCCCCAGCGGAGCGGCGTGCTTGACGAGCACGTCAGCGACGATCCCGCAGCTGGAGCCGAGCTTGCGGCGATAGTCGAGGACCGCCCGGGCCTGACCTTGGATGATGCCCTGGTCCGTGACCATCGCGCCTACGAGCACGTTGATGCGCACGAAGGCGGCCTCGGCTGCCGCGGCCGCGCCGAGGGCAGAGAGCCCGTCGTTCCGCAGCGCGTTGATCCCGACGACGAGCTCGAAACGCCGCCGAACCTCGCGGGCGATGACGGCGAGCATCGCTGGGACGTGCGGCTCGACCCGGTCCTTGGAGAATGGCGCGTCGCCCAGGTTCTCGACGATGAGGCCGCGGGCACCTCCATCCTGGAGGACCTCTGCGTCCCGCAACGCAGCATCGATGATGGCCTGGAGACCTGGCCCCTCGACGGGCGCCCCTGGGAGCGCCGGGAGGTGGAGCACGCCGACGAGCGGCTTGTCGGCGAGGAGAAGTTCCATCTACCAGTTCAGCGTGGGCTCCGAGGTGAAGCCAGCGCTGGCGAAGACCCGCCCGGTCAGCTCGCAGTAGTGCCAGTCGGTGTCGGCCCCCGCGAGGGTCTCCTGGGTCGGGTCCTCGTTGCAGTAGGGCAGGACACCGCCCTGGCTGGAGGTCAGGTGGTTCTTCGGCAAGCCGCCGTGGACCAGGGTCAGCATCAGCTCCCCATCCCCCTCGCCATCGCCGTCGAAGCGGTTCTCCTGCACGTCGCGCAGCGTGGGCCACACGGCGTGCACCGCGCCGGCATCGACCATCTGGGCGTGGGCGGCGGCGATCGCCTCCTCCAGTCGGGCCAGCTCGTGCTGGGTCTGGCTCCGCTCCTCGGCCGTGACCGCGCGCTCGAGAGCTGGAGGAATCGCCGCCACCTCCGCCGCGGGCGGAGGCTTGATCGCCACCACCGCTGCGCCTATTGCGACCCCGATGCCGAGCGTGAGGCCCGTCAGCTGAAGTCCCCAGGCCACGCGGTGCTGCTGCACCAGTCCGGCCTTGGGCATCACCTTCCCCACGAGCGCGACCAGCACGGCACCCCGGAAGCGAGCCCCGCCTGCGACCAGGGTCGCCGTCGTCTGGCTGCTGAGTCCGGCGCACCCACCAAAGTCGGCCCCGTCGACCAACGCGCCGTCGAGCTTGCAGTCGCGCAGCTCGGCGCGCCGGAAGACCGCCCCGCGAAGGTCTGCTCCGGAGAGGTCACAGCTCTTCAGGGTCGCTGCGGTGAAGTCACAGGCTCGCGCTGCGGCGATCCGCACTCCTTCGAGCCGAGCGTGCCGGGCGTCGACGAGGTCCAGCACCCCCAGCTCACCTCCCTCCACGACTCCATCGGCGATGGAGCACCCGACCGTGGTGAGCTCGGCGAGGTCGGGGCGCTCGAGTCGGACGCCCTGTAGGTCACACCCTCGCAGGCTCGCCCCGGGACGGGCCGATGGCGCCGTGAGACGAGCCTCGCGGAAGGTCGACAGGGCGCAGAGGCCGACGAGGACGGGCTTGTCGAGGTGCGCGTGGTCATACGAACAGCGCACCGCGGACTCCACCGGGGCGCCCCCCGCGATGCGCCCGGAGACACGCTCCTCTGCGAGCACGACGCCGGTCTCACCTCGGCTCCTGCGCGCCGGTCCGCGCGGTTCGAGCCTCAGATCCCACTCCGGGTGGAGCAGGCCGGTCAGGCGATTCAGCGACTTGGGGAGGCTCAACTTTGAAGTTCTCGCGCCGTGATTCTGCCTCAATCAGCACCCTTCCCCCAAAGCCGGACAGTTTTTGGCCTGCCGTGTGACTACATGTTCAGTATGTTGAACACACGCATGGGAGATACCCTCATGCTGGCACTGCGACAGAAGATGTCTTCCGCTCCTCTCCGGATCCCACGGTTCGAAGCGGCCGAAGCCCGGTTTTCATCCTGGTTCGGCGCCGCCGTCTTCCGAGTGACGTCAGAGGGGCACGCCGCCGACCTGCACTTCGAGCCTGGCGACCTGCTCGTCATCGACCAGGGGGGCGTCTCGATAGATGACCTCGTGGTGCTCGTGCCGCAGCGGCGCGGACGACCGATGCTGGGAAGGATGACCCGCGAAGGTCTGGTCTCGGAGCCCGGTCGCGTACCCGTCGCCCTGAACACCCGCTGGCACGTCGCAGGCCGCATCATCATGAGGGTGCGCACGAACCCCCGGCGCGGCGGCCAGGTGCTTCGTTTCCCGGATCGGGGCGAGGCGGCGCAGCAGCAGCTCGAGTTCGCCGACCCTTCCCAGATCGCGGACGACCTCTACGTGCACATCGTCTTCGAGAGAGCGCCCGCCCGCGACCTGGTCGGCCACCTCGGTCGGCGGCTGCCCGGTTTCCGGATGATCGCTCCCGACGAGGCGCTGGTCGACGGGGGTGAGCTGTTCACCGGCGCCCCCATGGACGTACTGTCGAGCCTCGTGGCAGAGCTTCGCGTCGAGTTCGGCCTGAAGACGAAGGCCGTCCGGACAGAGGCCCGCGGCACCGCCATGGCGGTCCTGGGTCGACTGCCCTTCGACGCGGTCGCCTGCGTTCGGCCCGGCGCCCGCTACGCGGCTCCACCCCGCCGGCGCAGCGGCTCAGCTCCGGCCATGTCCGAGCCGGAGCTGGAGAAGAAGCAGCTGGGGCTCTTCGGAGAGGGCTAGTGCCCCCCGGCGGCCCGCTGCGCGTGCCGTCGTTCACCCCGTCGCAGCCCCGACTGGGTCGGAGCTCGCGCCGGAGAGAACTAGGGAAGAAGCTCGAAGACGTACCAGGCCGTGACGAGATACCGGCCATCGGGGAGCGGTCCGTCCGCGACAGCCGTGGTCGCGCCCTCTCGATCTGCCTCGGTGCCGGCGTAGCCATAGCCGTATGTCGTCCCCGCGAGTCCATCGCCGACTGGAGCCTCGAAGCTCGCGTAGGCGCCGTAGAGGGAGTCGCGCACATCGCCCAGCCCGTGCTCCTCGACACCAGGGACGATCGGTTCGTAGAGTTGCCCGAGGCCGAACATCATCGTTCGCGGCACGCGCGCCGCGCCGTCGCAGGACCCTGCGTCCTCGCCCAGTCCGACCTCGATCCAGTGGTAGACGAGCGGGTCCGGGACCGCCTCCTCTTCGAAGTAGGAGACCTTGGGCGTGTCCGTGCAGATGGCGCCATCCTCCGGGTCTTCCGGATGCAGGCGAAGAGAGACCACGACCTCGGACACAGCCCCGTCGACCATCTCGACCTCTGCGTCGAGGGCGAACCAGACCGGGTCGGGGTCCTCGATCTGGCCGCTGTCGCCCGAGTCCATACCCGTGTGCCACAGCGAGCCGGAGTCGCCACCGAACTCCTCGTCGAAGAGGTAGCTCTCACCCATGCAGCCGGTGAGTCCCGTGACGACGCCAAGCATCATGATCAGCGCGCGCTTCATTTGCGCTCCCGCGAGGCTGCCTGACATCCTCAAGCTAACCACCTCCGGCCCGGGGCCGCTACCTGAGATCCCAGGCATAGCCCGGCCAGAGCGTGTAGACCGCGTCGTCCACCCAGCCGTCCTCGACCTCGCCGCCCCAGCCGTGCCCCTCGGCGAAGGCCCAGCCATGGGCCTCTGCGTTCTGGCCGTCGTAGCTGAGGCTCCAGCCCAGGGAATCCCCCGGGTGGGGGTCGTCGTCCGCGAGCTCTTCGCCCACGTCACCGACACCGATGGCCTCCAGCCCGCGGTAGCTGGCGTCGCTGACGAGCCCGGCGTCGCAGTCGTGCTCTATGTCCTCGAGCACGACCTCGTACATCGCGATGCAGCCGACGCAGTCGTCGTAGGCATCGACCTCGCTCCCCTCGATCGACTGCAGGAGCGTGCAGACGTGGTACGCGGGCTCTCGCTTGTCGTCCCAGCCCTCGGCGAAGAAGGCCCACACATGGTGCCCGGTGACACCAAAGGGCTCCGGCGTCACGGTGGCGTAGTTGACCGCCCAGGCGACATCTCCGCCGGGACCCGGAGCGCAGGCGAGGAGCAGTGAGAACACGACCGAAGGCTAACGCTTCAGGACGCTGTCGACCTCGTAGCCGTAGTAGTAGTAGGTCGAGATGTAGGCAGGAGCAGGCGCTGTCGACGAGCCGGCGACCTCGATCTGCAAATACTCGCCGTCTTCGCCGGCGGCGAGGTTGCCGTCACCATCCAAGGCCGTGGCGAAGCCGTAGCCCATCTCGTTGACCAGGGTTCCGGAGTAGCCGTCGTCGACCTTCCAGTACACGCCGAAGATGTAGGGCTCGACCTCCTCCCATACGAGGCCCGCGTTCTGGTAGGCGTCGCGAAGCTCAGCGGCCATACCGATCGACAGCGGGGCCCAGCCGAAGCCGAAGTCCATTGTCTCCACCGCCTCGGTGGGCACGCCGTCGGCCCACTCGTCGGGGTCCCAGTCATCGCAGGTATTTCGGGTCGCGGTGGCGTCGTGCTCGAAGTGTGCGTCGAAGCCAGTCCACAGCCCGCTCACCCCGAGCCCGTCGTAGCCGTCCTGGACGATCTTGCCTGTCCACTCGCAGGTGTAGGCGTCGATCTGGCTGTGACGGTAGTCCTCTTCGTAGAAGCGGAAGATCGCGTATGGCGCGACCTCGGTCCCCTCGATGCCGTAGGGCATGAGGTCATCGCCGTCGAAGCCGGCGTGCATCTCGACGGTGAAGAGCCAGGGGTCGAAGACATCGTCGGCGTCGGCGTCACTGTCAGCGTCCACGTCCACGTCCGCGTCCCCGTCGCAGCCGATGCCCGTGGCTGTGTCGCAGACCTGTCGGCCAGGACCGCCGATGCAGGCGGACAGCGCCGCGAGGATCAGCGCAGGGAGCAGCAGCCGTTGCAGCGTCATCGAGTCTCCGTCTGTGCCCCGGCCAAGTCACCGTACATGTGCGCCCCAGAGGCTCGCAAGCAAACCCTCGTCAGTGGCGCCCCAGGCGATCCCGGACGCGCTTGGCCCGGGCTCCGGTGGGCTCGAGGTCGAGATAGGCGCTCCAGCTGGGGCGGGTCTGGGCGTGGTTGTCCTGGGCGTCGAGGTAGTGCTGGCCGTGCATGTAGAGCGCGAGCGCGTGGTCCCGACCGAGCTCTGCGGCGTGGTCGTAGTAGGGGGACGCGTCGAGTCCCGAGTCCGGCCGGGCGTAGTAGTCCCCAAGGAGGACGAAGACCATGGGGTCGGACTCCCCCAGGGCCTCGGCGGTCTGGGCGTGCTGGTCCCTCGACTCCGAGATCCCGAACACCGCAGCCGCTGCATAGGCCCTGGCCCCGAGTCGTCGCGTAAGAGAGTCGTCGCTCGTGCGAAGGCCCGCGGCTGCCTTGAGCAGCAGGGGCTCGGCGTCCAGGGGACGCTCCAAGAGCCCGTACGCCGTCCCCAGCAGGTACAGCGCCTCCGCGTCGTCCCGATAAGCCGAGACATGGGGCTCCAGGAGCTCGACGGTCCTGGCTGCGTCTGCCAGCGACACGAGCGCCACGGTGGCGTCCAGCACTGCTCGCCGGGGGTGGCCAGCGATCGCAGGCGGGAGCGCGTCGAGAGCCGCCTCCGCCGCCTCTGTTCGGTCGAGCTCCGTGAGGACCCTGATGCGGGCTTGCTGGAAGCGGAACTGCGAGGGATGTGCTTCGGTCGCCCTGTTCAACAGCGTCAGCGAGTCCAGCAGGCGATTGTCACGCGCTCGCCGGGCGGCCAGGGCGTAGAGCACCTCCGGGTTGCTGGGATCGACCACGAGCCCGGCGTCCAGCGCCTCCCCAGCCTCATCCGCTTGTCCCTGTCGCGCGTGGAGCTCCGCCTTCAGGGCGTAGGCGTAGCCAGCGACCCGAGGCGGTGGGTCCGTGCCGAGGAAGACATTGATCGTCTCCAGCTTCTTGGCCGTGCCCGACTCGGCCATCACGACCCGGTGAAGCACCGTCGGCCCGCTGCCCTCGATCAAGTCGTCGGCAATGGCGACCTCGCTCTGGGCGCAGGCGATGTCTCCGGCCTGATAGCAGGCCTTGGACAGCAGCAGGTGGTAGCGCGGACCCTCGGGGTGCAGCTGGACCGCTTGTATGGCCGCAGCGCGTGCAACATCCAGCTCTCCGCGCTCCATCGCCAACAGCGACTCGAGGCGGGCGGACTCGGGGGTGGGCTCCAAGGGAGCGAGGCTCGCCCGAGCCAGCTCGAGATCGCCTTGGTGGAAGGCAGCGTAGGCCACCGCGAGTGCGAGGGCGTCCTGAGGTGCTCCGAGCTCAGACGCCCGGGACAGGGAGGTCTGGGCCTCTGCCAGGCGGTCGGACTCGCCGGTGTACTCGGCCCAGAGCACCAGCTCCACCAGGGCGTTTGCTGCCTCGTAGGCCCCCCGGGGCTCCACACCGGTCGCGATCGACGCGGACAGAGCAGCTTCGGTGGCCCGCATCTGCTTGAAGTCACCCGTGCCGATCGTCTCCAGGGCCTCGTTGATGACACCCCTGGCGGCGAAGCGGTCCGCGACCGTCACGCCCAGCTTCATCAGCAGGGCGCCGAGCACGACCAGGAGGACCGCGATGAGGGCCAGGCGCGGGCCCCGGTTGTAGCCGCCGATCGGGACGAGATCCTCTGACTCCGGATCTGGCCCGATCTCGCGCGGGCGGATGGGCGGGGGCGGCTCGCCGACGGTCACCGGATCGAAGACCTCGCGTACGGGCTTGTCGATGGGCGCCATCAAGCCGATGGGCTGCTCGATCACCTCGATGGGACGGTTCAGCTCAGCGGTATCGGGCTCGGCGGCGGTCGGATCGTCCGGCCCGACCTCGCGCCGGGTGACCACGACCAGATCCTCGTCCTCCTCCTCGAGGTCGACCTCGCCAGCGAGATCCCCGCGGAGGCCGGGACCCTCCATGCCGACGGAGGCCAGGTAGTCCTTGAGGTTGAGGGTCTCGCGAAGTCGGTAGTCCTCGTCTTCTCGGAGCACGTGCCCAGGCTCGTCGTCCTGCCCGTCCTTGCGGATGACCATCCGGATCTGCGTGTCCGCCGCGCGGCTGTTCGGAGAGAAGTCCCCGTCCGTGTCGTCGGTCGGGTCGCGGCTCAGGAGCTCGTGCGTGCTGGCGAGCCGGGAGATCAGCGTCACCTCCTCGGTCGTGTTGCCCTCCTCGAGCCGGTCGACCCTGCGGAAGAGCGACGGAAAGTCCTGACCCTTGCCCTGGTCACGGCTCTCTCCAGCGGAGGTGACCTCTGATGCCGAGTAGAAATCACCCGACCCGGAGGAGTCGTCACCGACGCCGACCAGCTCGGGGCAGAGCGTCCGGGCGAGCTCGAGCGGGTCTCCCTCTTCTCGCGCAAACTCAGCGCCCATGCCCCAGAGCAGATCCTCGACCCGGTTGGACCAGTCCCCCCGCTGGCGGCGCAAGCGCTCGAGGATGCTCTTGGCCCGCAGGAAGCTGCCCCGCGCCAGGAAACCCTCCGCCAGCGCGAGCTGCTGAGCTGGCGTCCCGGTCTTCTCGATCTCACGCGCGCGGGGATCAGCGGCCTTCGGGGACTCGCGCGAGGCCGCCGAGAGCGAGAGAAGGCGGGGATCCTCGGGACGTCGCTCCAAGCAGCGCTCGACGAGCTTGCGCGCCCGGACCGGCCAGCCACGCTCGATGAACATCTCCGCCGTCAGCACGACGGCGTCGACGTCGTCCGGTTTCGCGTCTGCGACCTCTTTGAGGCGCACCCATGCCCGGTCCATGAGCCGCAGGGCAAGGAAGGCCCGGGCCTGGGCGATCAAGGCGGCAGCGGTGGGCTCGCCGGTGCTGCCCCAGCGCTCTACGAGTCGAACCGTGCCTCGCCAGTCCCGCCTCTCCGCGAGACGAAGGCAGGCCTGCTCGAGCCATCGATCGGCTGCCGAGCGCTCCGCGGAAGGGTTCTGGCCTGTGCGAGCCAAGGCTTCGGCCGGGGAAAAGGAAGGACCGAGTATATCTTCCCGGCCCTTCGAAGACTCGGACTCCTCAGAGCTCTTGGAGCGCCTTTTCCAGGATCGGGCAGATCACGAAGAGGTCGTCCACGATTCCGTAGGTGCTGTGCTTGAAGATCGGGGCGTCGGCGTCCTTGTTGATCGCGACGATGACCTTCGAGGTCCGCATACCCGCCAGGTGCTGGATCGCGCCGCTGATGCCGCAGGCGATGTAGAGCTGCGGATTGACGACCTTGCCCGTCTGACCGACCTGGTCGTTGTGGGAGGCGAAGCCGGCATCGACAGCCGCGCGGCTGGCGCCCGGCGTCGCACCGATGCTGGCAGCGAGCGAGCCGATGATCGTCTCGAAGTTCTCCGCGCTCTTGAGCGAGCGGCCGCCAGAGACGATCCGATCGGCCTCTGTGAGGTCCGCGACCTTGCTGGCGCCGTGCTCAGAGGCGACGACAGTGACCTGGACGTCGGCGCCGCTCGCACCAGCGGCCAGCGCCACGACCTGCGCCGACCCGCCGCCAGCAGACGGCGCGGGGAAGGAGTTCGGACGCACGGTGAACAGGGAGACGGAGCTCTTGACCCGGACCTCGACGAAGGCCTTGCCACCGTAGACCGGGCGATGGCCGACGACTCCGCCACCGTCGCTGTCGAGCCCTGTGACCTCTGTCACGAGGCCAGCGCCGATGCGGGCGGCGACGCGGGGGAACAGATCCTTGCCGACCGCCGAGGCGGCGCCGAGGACCACCGTGGCTCCCGACTGCTCGATCGCCGCGGCGAGGGCCTTGGCGTAGGCGCCTGTGCTGTAGTTGGAGAAGAGGTCGCCAGGGGCGTGGTAGACGGTGGTAGCGCCGTAGGACCCGAGCGACGAGGTGTCGGCGTTGCCGATGACCAGGGCGCTGACAGGGCCACCGAGCTCGCCGGCCTTTCCGAGGAGCTCGAAGGCGGTCTTCTTGATGGTGCCGCTGTCGTGCTCGCAGAGAACGAGGATTCCAGACATTCCGATATCTCCTAGATGGCCTTGGCTTCGTTGCGGAGCAGCTGGACCAGCTTCTGGACCTTCTCCTCTGGGGTGGCACCGTCGATGATCCGGCCCTCCGGGCGGGCCGGAGGGGGGCGGTAGCCGCTGGTCTCGACGACGGCCCCTGCGGAGCCGACCGCAGCGGCGTCCAGGCCGAGGTCAGCGACTCCCCAGACGGCGATCTTGGTGCGCTTTGCCTTCATGATGCCGGGCAGGCTCGCGAAGCGAGGAGTGTTGAGCCCCTTCTCGCAAGTCACGACCGCGGGCAGGCCGGCCTGGACCATGTCCACCGAGCCGCCGCCCATGATGCGGTTGGCAGTGACCGTGCCGCCCTCGACATCGAGCTTGTCGACGACGGTGATCTGGGCGCACCCGAGGAACTCCGCGACCATCGCCGGAACCTGGGAGTTGTCATCGTCGATGGCCTGCTTTCCGCAGAGCAGCAAGTCCACACCTGCCTTCTTGGCGCCAGCGGCGAGGACGCGCGCGGTGCCCAGCGCGTCGCTGCCAGCGAACGCGGCGTCATCGAGACGCACGGCCTCCACGCCGACCTTGATGCCGCGTGCGATGCCGTCCTTGATCCTGGCCTCTGCGCTCTTGTCGCCCATGCACAGGATGACGACGCCGTCTGCCTTGCCTTGCTCCTTGAGCTGGAAGGCCGCCTCGAGGGCGTACTCGTCGTAGGGGTTGATGATCCACTTGATGTCGTCGTTCACGATCCCGCTTCCGTCCGCGTTGATCTTCACGCGGGTCTCGGAATCGGGAACCTGCTTGAGGCACACGCCGATCTTCACGAGCAGCTCCCTGAGAGTGAGTTGAAAAGGGGATTGGTAATAAGGGGTCTCACGCCGCGATGCCGCGCACGAAGAGCTCCGAGACCTGATCAGCCGCAGCGTCGAGGTCGAAGGTCCGATCGCGCTTGAGCGCGATCACGTAGGAGAGGCCGATCTCTTCCAAGGCGCCGAAGAATGCCCAGCCGATCGTGAAGGGATCCACGTCCTCTCGGATCACTCCGCTGGCCTGGCCCTCCCGGACGAGCTCCATCAAGACGCCGAGGTAGGCGAAGAGCTTGTCCGGCTTGTAGTCCTTGATGAACTTCTTCGAGAGTCGAAGCTCGACCTGCAGGACCTCTGCCACGGCGCGCTGCTCCCGCACGGCCCGGAAGTGATGGTGCGCGAAGGCGCGGATCTTGTCGAGCGGCCCGGTGTGCTTCTCGAGCTCCGCGGTCGCGGAGTTCCGAAGCTCGTCCATCTTCTCCTCGAAGACCGACAACAGCAGGTCTTCCTTGTTCTTGAAGTAGAGGTAGATGGTGCCGTCCGCGACACCAGCTCGCTTGGCGATGTCGCTCACACGGGCGGCGTTGAAGCCCTTGTCGGCGAAGACGTCGACAGAGGCCTCGATGATGCGGGCGCGCTTGTCCGAGCTGCTCAAGTCCAGCACCTGAATGAGGGTTCATTCACGTAGCGAAGACACTCGCAAACGGCAAGGGGAGCTAACGACCGTTTCGCTCCAACCACGCGGTGACCTGCCCCTCGATGTCGGCGTTAGGGACGCCTTCCCAGGCCTTCGTGAACTTCTCGTTGCCGATGTCGGTGAGCGGGTGGTTGAAGAGCTTCTTCAGGACTCCGAAGGGAATCGTCGAGACGTCCGAGCCGGCGAGCGCAGCCTCCAACACGTGGGCGGGGTGGCGAATGGAAGCCGCCAGGACCTGCGTCTCGAGCTCGGGGTAGTTCGCGTAGATGGCGACGATCTGCGCGATGATGTCCATGCCTCCCCACGCGATGTCGTCGATGCGACCGACGAAGGGAGAGACGTAGGTCGCTCCCGCCTTCGCGGCGAGGAGCGCCTGCACAGGCTGGAAGCAGAGCGTCACGTTGGTCTTGATGCCGAGCGCGGAGAGCCGCGAGGTCGCGGTGATGCCGACCTCCGTCAGCGGCACCTTCACGACGACGTTTTCGTGGATGCGAGCGAGGAGTCTGCCCTGCCTCACCATGTCGTCGGCGTCCTCCGCGACGACCTCCGCCGAGACCGGTCCGTCCACGATGGTGCAGATCTCGGCGATGGTGTCGACGAAGTCCCCGCCCTCCTTCGCGATGAGCGAGGGGTTCGTGGTCACACCGTCGATGATCCCCCAGCTGGCGGCCTGGCGGATCTCGTTGAGGTTGGCGGTGTCGATGAAGAACTTCATGCGGGCTCCGATGCAGCTGGGTCGCCGAACGGCGGTGGTAACCGGCTCGCTGGTCGCCGGCTGTGCGAGCGCACCCACTGGCACGCAGCGCGGTCTGAGATGGCGGTCGGTGAGCGGGACCTCGGGCCAGACCTCCAACAGCGGCGTGAGGGCGAATGCCCGCTCGGCCAGGCGTGGGTGGGGGACCTGGAGCGCGGCGGAGCAGTGCTTCTCCGACGCCCAGAGAAGATCGATGTCCAGCACGCGATCACCCCACCGCGAGCCTCGCCGACGCCCCAGCTGCGCTTCGATTCGCTTGGCGACAGAGAGGAGATCAGGCAGCTCGCCTGGCCACTCGACAAGGACAGCTGCGTTCTGGAACGGGCGCCGGGCCACCCCACCGGAAGGCGGCGTGAGGTGGATCCTGCTCGTCCGCAACACCCTGGCCCCGGCCGCGGAGAGGGCCCCTACGGCCAGCTCGAGCACCCTCGGGTCCCCCAGGCTCGTGCCCAGGCCGACCGCGACCCTCAGCGTTGGTAGTCCGGTACCCACTGGAACATCTTCCGCTCGGACCGGTATTCCCCTCGAAGTCGGAGCGCGAAGCGTTCATCGCTGAGCGCGTCCCGGTACTCGGGATCGAAGACCCACTCCCCACCCGCAGGCTCGGGGGGCAGGTGGTCCACGAGTCCTTCGTCGATGAGCTGCTGCAGGTCCGTGACCTGGAGACCTCGCTGGTCCAGCACGGCGATTTGTTCGGTCATCAGCTCCGCGTAGTGATCGTGCGTGACTGTGACAATGCGCGCCTCGATCCGGCTGCGCAGCCACGGATCCGTCGCCTGCTCGAGCTCCATCTCCAGGTAGCGCACCGCTCCGTCACGGCCGCTGCCCTTCTCCCGCATCGACACCGCCGTCATGCGGTACCAGTCCGGGGCGGAAGGGATCGCGGCCGCGCGGTCGAGCCACACCGCCGCCTGCTCGTAGTCCTCTTCGAGCAGGTAGTAGTTCATGCCGACACTGAAGGGGAAGTAGGCGTCCTCCGGGTGGGCCTCTGCGCCCCGCGCGAAGATCTCCGTGGAGAGGCTGGCGCTGCCGGTCACCCGGAGCATGACGCCCCCATAGAAGTAGGGGGTACGCCAGGCGGGATCGAGCTCGACGACGCACTCGATCATCCTGGCGAACCACTCCTGCCAGCTGCCGTCATTCCGCATGTCGATCCGCTCGCCGAACTCCAGGACCGACCGAACCCACATCAACGTGGCAACATGAGCGTGGAGCCCCTGGCTTGCGAAGTGGACGGTCTCGGGCGAGGGCATCACCAGCATCTCGTACTGGGCCGTGCGCTCGCGGCGACCATCGTCGGCCCTCACCTGGGCCAGGTGGGCGAGCAATCCGCCGCCGAGGCCGAGACACGTGCAGGTGACAGCGACGAGCGGTCTCATTGAGACAACCTATCCCGAGCGACGACTCCGATCTCCAGCAGGCGGCGCGCGTCTGCCAGAAAGCGAGCCGGCTCGGGAACCGAGGCCGCGAGTGCAGCGAGTCGCTCGTCGTCGCCCGAGTCCAGCGCGAGGGCGGCTTCCACGAGCGGTAGCCTCAGGTCCAGCTCGCCGCGGTGCGCATCGATGGCCCTCGAGGCCCCGGCGAAGTCCCCGACCTGGAGCAGCGCCATGCCCCGAAGTCCGGCGAGCTGGGCGGTGTCAGGGCAGGCCTCTGCCGCCAGGTGGGCCGCCCGAGCCGCCAGCTCCAGGTCACCCACCTTCAGTGGTGTCCCGATCGAGGGCACACAGGCGTCGGGGTAGGGAGCATCTCCCTCGAGCGAAGCCACGAACAAGGGGCCGGCCTCCGCTGGCCTGTCGGCCTCGTTGAGGGCGTGCCCAAGCGAGGTCCAGGTGTAGGGCCCCGGGTGGTCCTCTACCGCGGCTCCCCACAGGGTGATGTCAGAGCTCCACTCGGGGAGGCGATGGTGCAGCACCAGCACGGAGGCCAGGCAGAGGGGAAGCAGCGCGACGAGTGACCGGCGCGACGGCGGCATCGCGGCCGCCAGCGCCAGGGCCAGCCCCGCCATTGGCAGGTACAGGTAGCGCTCGCCCAGTTGGCCACGGACCGAGATGGCGAGCAGGGCCGGAACGAAGGCCGCGACCGCCAGGCCGAGGCCCGCGATGGAGATGCGTCCACCCCGAACGCCGGCGGCGACCCCAAAGACGCAGAGGACCCCGAGCCCACCGGCCACCTCCAGCCCGGACAGCGACAGGTACTCCGCCGTCTGCCCGACCGACAGCGGCCAAGGCCAGGCCAGGCGAAGGCCGTAGTGGGCGAGCACCTCGTGCAGGTTGCCGACCAGCCAGCTGAGCTGGGCGCCGTCAGGTACGGAGGCCGGCTCGATCGACGCGGCGGTCCTCAGGGCGAACCACACGACGACCGCGCCGAGCGCCACCGCGTGACGGCGCCACCCGACCACCCGACCATGCCGTGCAAGGTCCAGCAGGACGAGCAGGACCGGCGCGAGCACCGCGCTCTCCTTGCTCAGCATGCCAGCGAGCACGGCCAACCCTCCGAGCGCCAGCCGCCACCGGTGGGCGCGCTCGTCCAGGAGAGCCAACACCCCCGCGAACACGAACAGCGCCGCCATCGAGTCGTTCCTCGCGGCGATCCAGGCGACCGCCTCCGACTGGACCGGGTGGAGAGCGAAGAGCGCCGTCCCCCAGAGCGCCCCCACCGGGGAGGCGAGGCGGCGCAGCAGGAGGAGCAGGACCGCACTCGCTCCCACGTGCCAGGCCAACGAGTGGAGGTGATGGCCGAGAGCGGAGAGCCCCCAGAGGACCCGGTCGAGCGCGAGGCTCACGAGCACCAGTGGCCGGTAGTAGCCGGAGGCCGACTCGACGCCACCGGCGGTCTCCCAGAGGTCGACCTGGAAGAAGAGCGGCAGGTTGCTCGGCTCCCCGGTCAGGGTGTTGTTCACGACCAGCGGGATGTCGTCCCAGACGAAGCCGGCGAGCGCCAGGGCGGCGTAGGACCCGACTACGGCTGCAAACAAGAGCCCTGTCGCGGCCCGAAGGGGGCTTCTGGCGGCGAGATCAGTAGACGTCGTTCTTCGTCAGCGGCCTGGTGCCGCGAATGTGCGTAGCGGTGTACTTCGACAGGACCGTGTGGGCGTCGACATCCATGATGCCGATCACGGTGAACTCGCCGCCGTTGGTCGTGGCGCGACCTACCACCGTGGTGACCTGGTAGACGCCGCGGACATCACCGTCGGGAAGGAAGCCCAGGTGGTTGAAGCCGGTGTTGCCCGCTCCCCAATTCTGGTAGCCCTTCGAGGGCACCCCGCCAGGGTGGGGATCAGCCATGACGAAGCCGTCGTACAGCCCGTCGAAGCCGAACTCTGCGTGCTGGACCGCGTTGACGATGATGGGCATCTCAGCGCGCTTGGCGCGGTAGTTCATGTCGAGCCAGTTCGGGATGGCGATCGCTGCCAATACCCCGATGATGGCGACCACGATCATGAGCTCGACCAGCGTGAATCCGCCCTTGGATTCGTCCCTTGGCATTCATGCGGAGATTCTACCCCTCCCAAACGCGAACCGGGCAGATGGTTGCCCATCCGCCCGGCGTTGCCTGGAGGAACGAATCAGTAGGTGTCGTTCTTGTTCAGGAAGGTCGTGTTGATCGACTTGGTCGCGGTGTAGACGGAGTTGATAGCGTCCTGGTCCACATCCGTCACGCCCGTGACGAGGAAGTCGCCACCCGGAGAGGAAGCGCCCGCCGGGGTCGTCTGGACGACATAGGAGCCGCGAACCTCGCCGTCAGGCTGCCACCCGAGGGTGTCATAGCCGGTGCCCGCCGTGGTGAAGATCTGGGTCTTCTTGTTGGCGTCGGTGCCCGGGGTGTTGGTGCAGTTGATGAAGTTGTCGAACGCGGCGTCGTAGCCCATCTCGGCGGTCTTGATGCCGTCGACGTTGGCCGGGTTCTCGGCGCGCTTGGCGCGGTACTGCATCTCAACGAAGTTCGGAATCGCGATGGCGGCCAGGATGCCGATAATCGCAACAACAATCATAAGCTCGACGAGGGTAAAGCCCTTCTTGAACATGGGGTATCTCCCGAGGGGGGTGGTGGGTTGAGTCCTCTGTGCCGTAGCAGGACGCGCAACCCTTTGTGCACGTTTCATGCCAGCCTTCAAGTGCCCGGAATCAGGACGACAGTGACGTGAATGGTCGATCATGGGGTGACGGTTTTCGTCAGATCTGACAAAACACGTCACTCGACGCGTCAAGGTTCGTCCATGCCGTACTTGGCGAGCCGGTAGCGGAAGCTCCGGAAGCTCATTCCGAGCAGCTGCGCGGCCCTGGTCTTGTTGCCCGAGGACCGCGCCAGCGCCTTCTCCAACCAGGCCCGCTCCATGCCGGAGAGCAAGGCATCGAGATCGACACCGCGAGCCGGAAACTCGTCCGCGACCTCTGCGACGGGCAAGGCGGGCTCGGCTCCAGCGAGACGCCGTGGGAGGCTCTGGAGGGTCACGATCGAGTCGGTCTCGAGGGCCACCGCGCCCTCGATGGCGTTCTGCAGCTCGCGCACGTTTCCGGGCCACGTGTAGGCCTCCAGGGCGCGCAGGGCCTCGATCGCGAGCCCGCGCACGTTCTTGTGGTACTCGGTCGCGTACTGCTCGACGAAGTGCTCGGCGAGGACGGCGAGGTCTCCACCGCGCTCCCTCAGCGGTGGGAGCTCGATGCGTACGACATTGAGCCGGTAGTAGAGGTCCTCGCGGAAGCGGGAGGCCTTGATCTCCTCCTCCAGGTCCCGGTTGGTCGCCGCGATGATGCGGACGTCCACGGGCCGCTCGACCGTGTCGCCCACAGCGACGACGCGGCGCTCTGCGATCGCCCGGAGCAGGCGGACCTGCGCCTGGAGCGGCATCTCCCCGATCTCGTCGAGGAAGATCGTGCCCCCGTGTGCCGCTCGGAAGAAGCCGTCCTTGTCTCGGACCGCGCCGGTGAAGGCACCCTTCTTGTAGCCGAAGAGCTCGGACTCGATGAGGGACTCCGGAATCGCTCCGCAGTTCACGGGCACGAAGGGGCCGGCAGCGCGGGTGCCCGAGTAGTGGATCGCCCGCGCGACCAGCTCCTTGCCTGTGCCGCTCTCTCCTTGGACCAGACAGGAGATCCGGGAGCCCTTGACCCGCCGGATCATCTCGTAGACGGCCTCCATCGCATCAGAGGTCCCGATCAGCTTGTGGTACCCGAAGCGCTGCTTCAGCTCCCGGCGCAGCTGCACGTTCTCGCGTCGGAGCGCCCTGTGGCCGAGCGCCTTGCGGAGCACGAGGAGCAGCTCGTCGTTGTTGAAGGGCTTGAGCACGTAGTCGTTGGCTCCGACCTTCATCGCTTCGACCGCCGAGGCGGTGGTCCCGTAGGCCGTGACCATCACGATGGGGAGGTCCTGGACCGGCGCGATCTCGCCACGCCGGACGCGCGTGACGAGCTCCATCCCGTCGATACCGGGCATAGAGAGATCGGTGAGCATCAGGTCGAAGGGCTGCTGGGCCAGAATGCCGAGCGCCTCCTCTCCAGAGCCAGCCAAGGCGACATCGTAGCCCTCCCGCCCGAGCAGGATGGCGAGGAACTCGCGCATCGAGAGTTCGTCATCGACCACCAGCACCCGTTCGTCAGCCATTGGCCGCCCGCTCGTCTTCCAACCTCACGGGGAGGTATATGCCGAAGGTCGTACCTCCTCCCACCTTGCTGTGGACCCAGACGTCACCGCCGTGCTGGCGGGTCACCCGCTCGACCGTCGCCAGCCCGAGACCGGTTCCGCCCGACCGGCGAGTCCAGAAGGGGTCGAAGATCCGATCGATCTCGTCGGCGGGGATGCCGGTCCCCTGGTCGCTGACGAGGAACCTCACGCGATCGCCGACGTGCTCGGCGGTGATGTCGATGCGCCCCCCCCCGGGCATGTGCTGGGCCGCGTTCAGGAGCAGGTTCCACAGCACCATCTTCAGCTGGTCCCTGTCGACGAGCATGACGGGGAGCTGCCTGTGGTTGAAGACCACCTCGATGGATCCGGCGTACCTGGGGTCGGCGCGGAAGGTGTCCATGACCTCCTCGATCGGGAGGCGCAGGTTGCACGCCACCAGGCGCAGCTCCGGCGGAGACCCGGCGTGCATGAAGTCCGTGACGAGGCGACTGAGGCGGTCGACCTCGCGCGTGATGATCTGGCGGAGACGCTGGTCGCCCTCCGACAGATCCAGGAGCTGGATCGCCCCCGACAGAGAGGTCAACGGGTTCCGGATCTCGTGGGCGATGCCGGCGCTGAGGCGTCCGACCGCCGCCAGGCGTTCCTCTCGGGCGATCCGGTGCTGCATCGCGCGCAGATCCGTGATGTCCTCGATCGTCAGCACGCTTGCTCCATCCTCGATCGACGAGCGCGTCAGGAGCAGGTCCCGCCGGTGTTCGTCCTCTCCGGTGCGAATCTCCCAGACCCGGTCGAGGGCCTCGTCGAAGCCCTCGACGATCTCATCGACAGCGCGACCGCCGAGCTCGGGGAAGAACTGCAGGGCCGTGGCGTTGGCCGACCGCAGCTGGCCCGACGCGTCGAACAGGGCGAGCCCGGAGCGGATGCTGCCCAAGACCTGCGAGAGATCGGCCGCCAGGGCCTCCGCTCGCCCGGTCTGCTGGGCGAGCTCCTCGTCCGCGACCCGGAGGCGCTGGGCGAGCTCGCCAGAGAGCAGCGCGACGAGGAAGAAGCCGAGGATGTTGGTCGACAAGAGCGCGAACTCGCGCACGAGATCGCCAGTCTGGAGCGTCCTCGTCTCGAGCAGGCCGAGTCCGAGGACAGCAGCGGAGTTGAGGAAGGCGCTCAGGATGGCGCCGCGGCGGTAGTCGAGCCACGCTCCGCCGACGACGCAGGCCGCGTAGATCAGCGTGAACGGCCCGTGCACACCGCCAAAGGTGTAGACGACACCCGTCACGACCGCGGTGTCGCAGATGACCTGGTAGGCGGAGTAGACGACCGGGTTGGCCTCTCGGCTCCAGGCCAGCCCCCCAGCCGACAGTCCCAGGACGAGGTAGAGGCCGCCGACCAGGACGAGGAACTGGTTCAGATCCTCCAGCCCTGTGAAGGCCTCTGAGACGTAGAGGACCCCGACGTAGCCGAGCATCGCCGTCGCCACGAAGAGGCGCACGAGAATGTAGCGGAGGATCCGGGTTCCGAGTGGTCCTCGGACCCCAGACGTGAGACCGTCCATCGCTACTGGATGGACTCGGCCATCGAGAAGATTGGCAGGTACATCGCCACGACGAAGCCACCGACGACGATGCCGAGGAAGACCATGATCAGGGGCTCCATCATGGCGGTGAGGTTCTCTACCGACTGGTCGACCTCGTCGTCGTAGAAGTCGGCGATCTTGCCCAGCATGATGTCCAGCGCACCGGTGTTCTCGCCGACGCTGATCATCTGGCAGACCATCTCGGGAAAGACCTTCGCTTCGGCGATCGGCTCAGCGATGGTGCGACCTTCCGAGATCGACTGCCGGGCCTTCAACACGGCGTTCTCGATGATCTGGTTTCCGGCGGTCTTCGCGCAGATCTCCAGGCCGTCGAGGATGGGGACGCCGGAGGAGACCATGGTGCCCAGGGTCCGGCAGAAGCGGGCGACCGCCACCTTGCGGATCAGGTCTCCGAAGACCGGGAGCCTGAGCAGGAGGGCGTCGATGACGAGCCTCCCGCGCGGCTGCTTGTACGTGAAGCGGAAGCCGAAGATCGCGATGAAGATGCCAGCCAGGAAGAAGTACCAGCTGTCCCGCAAGAAATAGGACAGGTCGACGACGAACTGGGTCGGCGCCGGCAGGGAGGAGCCGAACTCCATGAACATCTGCTCGAAGGTCGGGACGACCTTGAGCAGGAGCACGGCGGTGACCAGGATCGCGACACTGAACACGATGAGCGGGTAGGTCATCGCGCCCTTGACCTTCCGCTTGAGCTTCTCGTTCTTCTCGAGGAAGGTCGCGAGGCGGTTGAGGATGGTGTCGAGGATACCGCCGATCTCACCAGCGGCGACGAGGTTGCGGAACAGCGGGTCGAAGGTGTCGGGGTACTTCTTCAAGGCATCCGCGAAGGTGGTTCCTGCCTCGACGGCGGCCTTCACCTCCGTCAACTGCTCACGCAAGGCCGGGTTTCCGGCCTGCTTGGACTGGATGTCGAGGCACTGCACCAGCGGCAGGCCCGAGTCGATCATCGTCGCGAACTGACGAGTGAAGATGACGAGGTCCTTCGTCTTCACCTTGGGCTTCAGGAAGCCGATGTTGATGCTGCCGCCGCCAAAGCTGAGAGCGGCGAGGCCCTTTTTCTGGGTCACCGTCGTCGGCTGGATCTTCATCAAGCGCAGTCGCGCGCGCGCGGCCTCCAGGTCGGCGGCCTCGATACTTCCTTTCTTGACTTCCCCTGTTGCGCCGCGGCCTTCGTACGCGAAAACGGGCATGCGGGGGACCTCCTGGAGTGGCTGAGAGTTTAGATCAAACCGAGCCCGTATCAATCAGGCGCGGTGGCCCGGACAACCTCGTCGATGGTGGTCACTCCTTCCTGGAGCTTGGTGAGCGCTGACATTCGCAGGGTCTTCATGCCCTGGCGGACTGCCTCGCGCTTGAGCTCCAGCGTGGAGGCGCCGTTGAGGATGAACTCCCGGACCTCCTCGTTGAAGAGCATGATCTCGTAGACCGCGATGCGGCCCTTGTAGCCGGTGCCGTTGCAGGTACCGCAGCCCTGCCCGCGCATCGGACGGTACTCGCCGACCTCTTCTGGAGGCACGCCGATGTCGATGATGGTGCGCTCGCTGACCTCGACAGGCTCCCGGCACTCGCTGCAGATCTTGCGCAGGAGCCGCTGAGCGCCGATGACGTTGACCGCGGAAGAGACGAGGAAGGGCTCGACGCCCATGTTCAACAGTCGGCTGACCGAGGACGGCGCATCGTTCGTGTGGAGCGTGGAGAGCACGAGGTGGCCCGTGAGCGCCGCCTTGATGCCGATCTCGGCGGTCTCGAAGTCGCGAATCTCGCCGACCATGATGATGTCCGGATCCTGCCTGAGGAAGGACCGAAGGGCCGCTGCGAAGTTCAGACCGATGTCCTCGTGCATCTGGACCTGGTTGATTCCGAAGAAGTTGAACTCGACCGGGTCCTCGGCCGTCGAGATGTTCGTCGTGGACTTGTTCAGCTCGCCGAGCGCCGAGTACAGCGTCGTGGTCTTGCCCGAGCCCGTCGGGCCCGTGATGAGCACCATGCCGAAGGGCTTGTGGATGGCCGACTGGAAGTCCTCGAGCGCCTTGCGCTCGAAGCCGAGTTTGGTCATGTCGAGCTGCAGGTTGGACTTGTCCAGCAGTCGGAGCACGACCTTCTCGCCCCACATCGTCGGCAGCACGGAGACGCGGAAGTCCATCTCCTTGCCGCGCCCCATCTTCAGCTTGATGCGACCGTCCTGTGGCAAGCGGCGCTCGGCGATGTCGAGGTTCGACATGATCTTCAGGCGCGAGGTCAGGGCGTGCTTCAGCTTGATGGGCGGCTTCATGACCTCATAGAGCAAGCCGTCGATCCGGTACCGGATGCGCATCTGCTTCTCGTAGGGCTCGACGTGGATGTCGGAGGCGCCCTTCCGGATGGCGTCCAGGAGGATGAGGTTGACCAGCTTGACCACCGGCGCGTCGCCCGCTGACTTCTCGAGGTCGAGGACGTTGATGTCCTCGCTGTCGTCGCCGAACTCGAACTCCTCGTCGAACTCCTCGTCCTCGACGTCGAAGTCGAGCACCACGTCGTTGAAGCTGACCTGCTGGTTGTAGTACTTGTCCACCGCGTCCGCGATCGCTGCGTCCGAGGCGACGACCACCTCGATGTTGAGGTTCGTGACGAACTTGATGTCGTCGATCGCGTAGATGTTCGAGGGGTCGCTCATCGCGACGATGAGGATGTTGCCCGAGCGGTTGATCGGGAGGACCTGGTGCCGCTGCACGATCTCGCGCGGGACGAGCTTCAGCACCTCTCCGTCGATCTCGAAGTCCGACAGGTTGATGCTCGGGACGCTGTACTGCTGGGAGAGGAACGAGGTGAGCTCGTTCTCCTCGATGTAGCCCAGCTTGGTCAGGTGGTGACCGAGTCGTCCGCCGGTGCTGCGTTGATCCGTGACGGCCTTCTGCAGCTGCAGCGGTGTGATGAGCTTCTCGCGGACGAGCAGCTCACCGAGTCGGTTTCCTGGTCCGCCTTCAGCCATGGAGCCTGCCTCTCTGCTGGGGGCCCTTACATGGCGCCCGCGCGGGTGTTGCGGCGAACATCCTACACCAGCTCAGCATGCCTCCTGTCACCGTTGGGCTTTCCAAGCCGTACTCGAAGGACCCGACACCGGCGACAGGGGCCCGCGCGAGGTAGCATCGCGCGCATGATCGCCACCCTGTTGCTGTTGTCCTGCGGAGGTCCTGCGGACCCGCTCGGGGCGTTGGACGCCGAGTACGTCGAGATTCGTGCGGGGCTCGCGATCGCCGACCGGGACACCAGCCGGAATGTCCAGAACAAGGAGGCCCGCGCCCGCAAGATCGAACACGAGCAGGCTCGCGTCGCCTTCTTCTCCGATGGCGAGGTGGCCGCCACGATCGACGAGGCGCGCAAGAGCTCGGACCCCACGACAGCCTGGAAGGGCGAGGCCTACTGGCGCGAGGCGCTGCTGGTCCGCTCGTGGACCGAGGCAGAGAAGGAGCGCGAGACCGAGCTGCTCGCGGCGATCGAGGACCTTCGCCACGCCGAGGCGACGTGGTCGACCGAAGAGGGAACCGAGATCGCGCTCAACGGGCGCTGGGAGAGCGTCAGCGAAGGCGCCGATACGCTCTCCGCCGATGAGCGCGCCGAGCTGGCGGCGGCCTGGACGAGCCATCGCGTGGTGTGGATCGGCTCGGACCTCGAGGAGCTGGTGAGGCTGCGCAACGAGGTCGCGCGGCGAGAGGGCTTCGACACCTACTGGGAGCTGGCGCTCGCCCATCGGGGGCTGACGCCGGAGCAGGTCGACGAGCTCGACGCCTCCATCTCGGCGCTGGTGACGCCCCACAACACCAGGCGTGCGGCAGCGCTCGAGCACATGGCCAAAGAGCTGGAGCTGCCGCTGGACTTCGCGAACGCGCCGCTGTTGGGCCGTCGCGCGGGACTGACCCTGGACCGGACCGAGACCGACGCGTGGTTCGACAGCGACCTCGCCGAGGAGCGCGTGACGACCGCGCTCGGCGACCTGGGCATCTCCACAGAGGGGCTCCAGCTCTACATCGGTCCGACCCGATACGCGCGCTCCGGCGCATACAGCTTCCCGATCAGGCCGCCGCAGCACGCAGCGGTCGTGCTCTCGAACGACACCCGCTGGTCGGACTGGCCCTACCGGGGATTGCTGCACGAGGTCGGCCTCGCCATCTGGTGGCGAAGCCTGCCCGCGGATCACGCCAGCTCCCCCGTCACCTGGCAGCCGCCTACTCCCTGGTTCGAGGGCTTCGGGGACTTCTTCGAGCGCATGCTCTTCGACGAGTTGTTCCTCGCCACCTACGTCCCCGAAGTGCCCGAGGAGTCCCGCGCCGTCTACGCCGCCTCCAGGGTCCAAGGCACCATCCAGACGCTGTCCTGGTACCTCGGCTGCACCCGCGCCGAGCGCATGCTCTATGAGCGCCCGGGTGAGTGGGAAGCGATCAGCGCCCAGCTCGCGGGGCAGGAGAGGGCGCTGCGAGGCGAACACTTCGACGCCCCGCCGGGGGACATCGCCTACACCAGCTTCCTCCAGTCGGGGCTGATGCTCAACTACCCGGCCTACGTCCAGAACTTCCTCTTCTCCAGCGCCACCGAGGCCCGCCTGTGGGAGGCGGCTACGGAGGCGGTCGGGCACCCGGTGGCCAACCCCAAGCTCGGCCCCTGGGTGGTCGACCTCGTCCACTCGGTCGGGCCGGGCAAGAGCTTCGAGCAGCGCCTGGACGAGCTCAGCGGCGGCGATCGCACCGACGCACTGCAGCGCTACCTCTCCGGAGGGTGATCCTCCTCATGGCATGTGCGGGAGCACGGGGCGGGCCCTGCGCTTTCTCGAGGATCACCCGTAGAGGGCAGCGAACTCCTCGTCGCTCTTGACCAGGTAGAGAATGCCCTCGACCAGGCCCACGAGCGCGGGGATGCCGGTCCAACAGAGCAGGACGTAGCCGATGCCCCACCCGATCTGTCCGAGGTAGAACTTGTGGACGCCGATGCCGCCCAAGAAGAACGCGAGGAGCGCTGCGACGACCTTGTTCTTGCTTCCTTGTGCCATGAGATCCCTCCGGGGAGTTAGAGAACCTACCTCATGTACGTCGTCAGTCCACCCTCTGTTCCGACGAAGAGCTCCTCCTCCGTGACGCTCAGCTGGTGGACCCGGGGGTCGAGGACCTCGATGGTGACGGTCTCATCGCCGACCAGGAAGAGGCCGCCGAGGGTGCCGACATAGAGGCCTTCCTCAGCGATTGCGAGGGACAGGATCCAGTCGTCCGGCGTCTCGACGGCCGTCCATGAGCGCCCGTCCCAGCGCCAGACTCCATCCCGGTAGGTGCCCGCCCAGGCCTCCCCCTCGGTGCAGGCCACCGCCATCACCCAGTCGTCCGGGAGGCCCGTGCTGCCGTCGTGGTGGCTCCAGCGTCGCCCGCTCCAGTGGGAGACGCCGGCGTCCTCGCTGGCCACCCACGCCTCTGGTCCGCACGCGGCGACCGCCTGGTAGCTGGTGCCGAAGACCGAGAAGCGGTGGCGCCGCCAATAGCCCTCGTCCACCGAGACGGGACCGAGCAGATCGCTCATCCACAGGCGCTCTCCGCTGGCCAGCGCGGTGACAACGTCGTGCTGCAGTCCGGGCCGACCACGACCCGAAGCGCCCTCCGTGATCACCTCCACGCTGTCACCGTCCCAGCGCGCGAGGCCGTGGCTGGTCGCCATCCACGCGGACTCCCCGTGCACGACCACGTCGTTGACGAGACGCCCCGGCAGTCCCTCGATGGGGTGCCAGGACTCGCCGTCGAAGCGACAGGCGCCGTCTTGGAAGGTCGTCACGACGAGCTCGCCGCGGAAGCGGTCGGCGCCCGTGATGAAGTTGCCGCAGATCTGCCCGTCGGGGGTGAGGCGCTCGAGGGAGTTCTCCAGCAGGTAGAGGCCATCCTCCGTGCCGATGAACCAGGCATCACCTACCTTCTCGAGACTGGTGACCGCCCCCGGTACGGCGCCGATCCGGCCCGCGTCGTCGGTGATGACGCCACCTCCGCGGAGCCCCCACCCCTCTGGATGGGCCGCGGTCGCGGGGATGCCGACCTCGACGAGCTCCTCGCCGTCGTAGACGAAGCTCGTGAAGAGGCAGGCGATGCGGATGTCCTCGGCCACGGCGACGTCCAGGACGGGGCAGCCCAGGGCCAGGGTGTCCTCGCCGATGACGAGGCCTTCGCTGCGGACCTCGACTGCCATTGTCCGCCAGCTCATGGCGGGGGCCACCGCGGGGACGAAGGCTCCGGTCTGCTCATCCCATCGGGCGCTGCCGAGCTCTCCGGTCGTGACGACCAGGGTGTCGGTGTAGGCGACGTCGACCAGATCGGTTGTCGGGAGCTCGATGGTGGCGTGTGCCAGGAGCCGGCCGTCTTCGCTCCATGCTTCCAGACCGCCGCCGGTGGCCGCCCACAGGACCTGCCCGTCCCACAGGAGCTCCCGGATGTCTGACGTGTTGGTGTGAACCTGCACGACCTGTGGGGGGGCTGCCTGGGCGGCCACCGCGGCGATGAAGAAGCTCATGCCCAACAGGGAAGCAAGTGCCGTGCCCGGTTCTGGGACCCCGGATCGGCCCCTGGTCGACCCAGGGAAGCCGGCCATCTTCGAATGGTAGAGTCTCGCCCGATGTGGTGGCTTCTTGCCTGCACGAGCGAGCCGCCCCCGGCCTTGTCTCGCCCGGATGTGCTGCTCGTGGTGCTGGACACGGTCCGCGCGGACCACCTCGCGACCTATGGCTACGAGCGCGACACGAGCTACCAGCTCGACGCGGTAGCCGCGGCGGGGGTGGTCTTCGAAGACGTCACGGTGAGCGGGACCTGGACCTGGCCCGGACACGCCGCCCTGTTCACGGGCGAGCCCCCCTGGATCACCGGCGCCCACTACGTCGACGTCGACGCGGAGGTGCCCGTTCAGCGCATGCGGACTGACCTCCCCACGCTCGCGGAGCGCTTCGCTGGCGCCGGGTACACGACGGTGTCCCACAGCACCAACCGCCTGCTCGATCCTGAGATGGGCCTGGTCCGCGGCTTCCAGACCGCCGAGATCCACGAAACCGACGCTGAGACCGTGGCCGCCGCGACCGCGGCGATGCGGTCAGCCGAGGCGCCGCTCCTGCTCTTCGTGAACCTGCTCTCTGCGCACGCGCCCTACTTCGTCGTGGACGGCGTGCCCTGGTCGGGTCGGCACCGCCAGGCTCTCGAGGGGGCCGAGGAGGGCACCACCCTGGGCACCATGCGTGTGGAGGCCCGCGGCGAGGTGGGGCTCGACCCCGGTCAGCACTGCGAGGGCTTCCGCTGCGACCTCAAGTGGACCGCCGGAAACTGGGAGATCCGCCCGGAAGAGCTGGCGATGATCGCCGATCTCTACGACGGCAACCTCGTACAGGTCGACCACGCGCTGAAGACGCTGATCGGGGCCTGGGACAAGGGCGGCGTCGTCGCGGTGACCAGCGACCACGGGGAGTTCCTGGGCGAGCACCGCATGCTGCAGCACCGCCTGGTCACCCTGCCCCCGGTTCTGGAGATCCCGCTGGTGGTCGTCGGCCCCGGGCTGGAGGCGGGAGGTCGGGTCTCGACCCCCGTGCAGCTCCTGGATCTCTACCCGACCCTGCTGGAGATGGCGGGCATCGCCGAGCCCGAGTGGAGCCTCTCCGACGCGGCCGCGGGAGTGCCCCGACCTGGTCGCATCGAGGCAGCGGCGTGGCCTGACCCGCGACTGGCTTCCGTGCCCTTCGTCGCGCAGCGCTGGGGCTATGTGCGGGAAGGCGAGCGGTGGGGCGCAGCCAGCGGCGGCCTGGTCGTGGGAGACGAGGGTCTGGCCGAAGAGGCCCGCGCGGTCGGCTCCAATGAGCTCGGCGGCGGAGGCCTGATGTCCGAGGAGCACCTCGAGCGCCTCCGAGCCCTCGGCTACCTCTAGTGATGTCGCGCGCGACGGTCGATCACTGGGTGACCACGACCGGGACCCCCAGGCCGAACTCGAAAGCGCTGTGGCTGCAGTCCGTGTCGTCGTTGTCGCCCGTGGCCACGAAGGTGAAGTCGTAGCGCTCGGAGTCGTGGGCGTGGAAGGACAGCCGGTCGACCAGGTCGCCCCCGAAGTCCATCTCCAGGGTGCCGGGGGTCTCCGGCGGGGGGATGTTGCAAGTGGAGTCGCCGTCGTCCTCGCCGAGACACCAGGTAGGGATGTCGCCGAACTCCAGCGTGGAGCCGACCACCGAGGCCCAGTCCCAGGTCGGCAGCCCCACGTCATCCTCTGGCAGGAGGTCCATCAGCGGCGCGTAGCTGGATGCGAGCACGACATCGCCGAAGAGGAAGAGGAAGTTGTCGTCGTACTCCATGTCCTGAGCCTGGCCGCCGTCGATCCCTTCGAAGTCGAACTCGAGGCCGCAGATCACGGCGCCCTCTGGGAGCTCGAGTTCCGTCCTGTCCTCGATGCGGGCGGTGAAGACCGCGTTCTCCTCGGGCAGGTTGTCGAAGGCCCCGAAGGAGCAGGGGCCCTCCTCCTCGGGGAACGACACGGTCAAGAGCAGGTCCTCTGGTGTCTCCGAGGCGCACAGCTCGGCGATGGCCTCTGGGCTGTCGAGTTGGAGCTCGACGGTGCCCTTGCAGGCAAGCGAAAGCAGGATCATGAGACCTCCGCCTTCCAGGCTCCCACATCCCTCCTGGGGTCAGTCAAGGGTGACGACCGCCTCCATGCGATTCATGGCCCGGTCCTTCGCGACCACGCGGACCTCATCGAAGAGTCCAGGCAGGACGATCTGGATCTCCTCCTGGTCCCGGCCGCGGAGATCGACGCGGTGCCGCAGCTCCGGGTGACCGACGGGCTCCACCCACACGCTGCGGAGCGGCTCCTCGGGGCGCAGGGTGACGCGGGTCACGCCGCGGCCCTTCTCGATGACGACGTCGAGCTCGGGGGCCTCTGAGTCGATGACGAGGAGCTCGGTCCAGACCTCGGTCGTGCCATCGGGCATCGTGATGAAGGCGCGGATGAGGTACTCACCGTCTTCGATCTCGCGCGGCACGAGGAAGCGATGGAACCAGCGCTGGCGGCGCTCGTCCCACTCCATTTCGACCACGGGTCCCCAGGGGAACAGCGCGATGACCTCTTCGGCCTCTGCCGGCGCCTCGATGGTCAGGAGCGGATCGCCGGGGGGCATGTACACCCGCGACAGGGCGCCGGTGGCCTTGACGACGTCGACGCCAGCGGGGGCCTCGCTGGGCTGCACGAGGGTCTCGTAGCCGCCCTCGTTCCGAACGCGGTACTCGACCGCGACGAAGCTCGTGTACCGGGTCATCAGGCGGTAGGACAGGGCCGTCTCGACGATCTCGGCCTTCACGTCCTCGATCTCGCCGTGGACCTGCTCCTTCTCGAGGGAGCGGACGCGCTGGCGCGCCCAGGTGGAGGCGATGGCGGTGCCGTCGTCGACGGGCTTCAGGACCAGGGTCTCCTCGTAGCGCCGGTGTCCCTGGCGACCGCGTACCGTGACCTCGGAGAGCTCTCCCTCGTAGCGACCGACGATGCGAAGGGGCTGACCGACGAAGAGATCCGGCACCCGCTCCGGGTAGACCCCTTCGACCTCGGCCCCGCCAAAGTCGAGCTCGATGTCGGTGAGCACCGGGCGGGCGATGCGCTCGTAGAAGTCGTCGACCTTGCCGTCGGGGGACTCGTTCAACAGCACGTAGGTCACGCTGCCGCGGCCGAACTCGGACATCTGGTCGAGCAGGTAGCGGTTGACCGAGCTGCCGATGCCGAAGCTGAAGAGCCGGCTGGAGCCGAGCTTGTCCCCGATGGCGGCCAGGATCTGCGTCTCGTTGCCGATGTAGCCGTCGGTCATGAAGCAGACGATGCGCTGCCGATCCGGGTCATAGGGATAGTCGAGGCTCGCCTCGATGCCAGCGAGCATGTGGGTTCCGCCCATGCCAGCCATGGCGTCGACGTAGTCGTGGCCCCGCTCGATGTTCGCCTTCGTCGCAGGCAGCGGTGCCGGGGAGAGAGCGCTGGCCCCCTCGCTGAAGCGGATGACCTGGAAGGTGTCGCCAGGCAGCATGCCGTCGAGCGCCATGTGCATCGACTCCTTGGCCATGCCCATGGGCGTGCCGGACATCGAGCAGGAGTTGTCGACGACGAAGATCAGCTCCCTGGGCACGACATGCGAGTCGACCGGCGCCTGCTGCGGCTCGAGGGTGAGGGCGAAGTGGCCGTCCTGGGTCAGCAGGCTGGCGATGGGCTGGTCGCTCTCCGGATCGATGTTCAGGACGAAGTCCCTGTCGCCGTGGAGGTCGTCGAGAACGATCTCGGCGCCGGTGGGGGTCATGCCCACGGCGGGCTCGTGGGTGCTGCTCCAGATCTCCTCGACGGGCATGCCCATCTCGATACGGACGTCGATGTCGACCGTCGCGCCGGTGGGCGCGATCGCCGTCGGGCGGGTCACCTTCTCGGCGTCTTCGACCATGCCCGCCGGGGCGAAGCGTGGCCCGACCGTCAGCGGCAGGTCGAAGGTGTAGACACCCTCGTCATAGGACAGCGGCTGCGTCATGTGCAGGCTGACGTGGATGTCCTCGCCCGGGGCGATGTTGGCGACCGACTGGGTGAAGAGGTTCGGCCGCTCCTGCTCGGTCAGCGCCGCGGTCTGGCCGCGCTCGCGGGCCTCCTCGTAGGTCTGGCGGGCCTGCTCGCGGGTCTGGATCTCACCCTTCACGACCCGGTCCCCCATGCGCATCGACATGTCATCGACCGCTGACTGCTGGTGGAGCGGGAAGCTGTAGATGGCCTCGATGAAGCCCTCGTTCGGATTGCTGAAGGTCTGCTCGACCGTGACCTCTGCGTAGGGACCGGTGATCAGGACCGTGTAGCGGGTCTCCTTCAGGGGGAGCTCGGAGGCGAGGGCGGTCGTGGTGAGGAAGAGAATCATGCTGGTGCTCCTGTCTGGGACAGGGACCAGCGCAAGCGCCGTGCCTGGGTTTTCGGGACCTGGAGTGGCTCGGATCTACCGCCAGTAGATCCTCCGCGACTCAGATCGGCAGCTCGTTCGCGCCGACCTGCGTCTCTTTCAGCTCGAGCTCTTCGGTCCCCGCGTCGATGTCCACGTCCAGATCAACGCGCGCGTAGCACCAGGTGCCGTCCGTGCCCCGCACCCAGGGAATGAAGCGCGCCGTCATCTTCGCCCCTGGCCAGAAGGCCAGCCCGGGGCTGTCATAGAAGGCGATCCGGTCGCCGTAGTGGCTCTTGTTGCCGTACGGCTCCGTGTAGTGGTCGATCAGCCAGGTCCCGTCGAGGTCGGCACGTAGCCAGCACGCGCTCCCGTCCCAGTGGCCGGAGGCGGCGGTGCACGCCGGCTCGGTACCCAGGCTGGTCTCCGAGACACCATCGCCGTCGAGATCGAAGTCCGGTCCCTGTCGACCCGCGACGATCTGGCAGGTCCCGTCCTCCATCGTGTCGATGAAGACGCCCTCGACCAGACCCTCCGGGCACCCGTTCGGTCCGGGGGGAAAGGTCGAGCGGCTCTGGAAGTACTGCCCCTCGGCGCAGAGATCCGGGCTGCCATCGATCTCGAAGTGACTCTCGAAGGCGTAGCCGAAGAAGGCCGGAACGTCGGCCCACTCCGTGTCGACGCGGCCGGCGAGGACGGCCCGTTGACCGTACCGGGCCCTGCGAGCGTGTGGTCGGGCCAGTCGAGCCCTTCGGCGACGGCGTCCGGACCCCAGGCCACGGCCTCGTCGGGCAGGTCGTCCCCTCGGATGTCGACGCTCGTGCAGGTGCAGTAGTCGAGCTGGACGAGCTCGCCCTCGTCCTCTGGATCTTCTGGAGGTTCGTATCGGTAGCGTCGGGTGCGAATGCCCTTGTTGTCGTCGCGAATGATGATCGTGACCGTCGTGGCAGTGTCGAAGTACCGCTCGAGGACCAGGCACCCCTCGCCGAGGTACATCGTCTCCAGCTCCAGCAAGGGCCAGTGGTCCACTTCGATCGCGACCTCGTCCGAGGTGACCTCGCCTTGCCCATCTTCCACGACCACTCGGATCTTCCAGCTGTCGGAGCCATCGGGCGTCCAGGGTGCGAACCACGCTCCACCTGACAGCAGGGGTCCAGCCTCGACCCAGCCGCTGCCATCGTTCACTTCGAGTCGGCCACCCAGGATCAGCGCTGGTGCACGCGAGCCGACGACGACACGCTCTCCAGAAGCCAGGTAGGTCCCATCCGCCGGGTAGGAGATGAAGGGCTCCACGCGCAGACACTGGACCGAATCGCAGTCCTCGACATCACCCCCGGTACAAGCGAGCAACAACAGCACCGCAGCCCCCTCACCGAGACAATGACACGCTGTCCGACTCCAGGCGCTCCGGGGCGGCCGGATGACAGTTCGTCCGGGTACCGCTACCGCTGGAGCTGTCGTGGCCAGGCACACGACTTGCTCTGTGTGCGATAGAGGAGTGCCGCATGTTCCTGTACCTGCTCGCCTGCCCCAAGCCGACGACCCTCGAGCCCCCGGTCTCGGAACAACGGCCCATCGTGCCTGCGCCGGTCGCGCCGATCTACACAGCCGCACCCGGAGTCCCAGCAGACCCGCTGGTTCGCTGGGCGCTGCCCGCCGCCGACGAGTCACTCTCCGGAGCGGCGGCGGCGCTGGCCTTCGTCCACGACGACCAGGGGAGCTTCGACGAAGCTGCCGCGCGCTGGGCGCTGATCCGGGCTGGTTGGCCCTACTCGTACGCGAGCGTCGAGATGCAGACCGTCGCAGCCGACGGGGTCCCCGAGGCGCTGGTCCAGACCGCGAAAGAGGTCCCCGACGGCGACCCGGTCGGCCTCGCGCGTGTCCGTGGAGATGACGGAGACACCTGGGTCCTGATCATCGGCGTGGTGAGCCAGGAGCTGCCACCCTTTGCTCGGGAGTCCGACATCGGCCAGGTGCTGGACCTGGGCCCGGCCCAGCGGAGCCTCGCTCCCTCCGGGAGGCTGCACGAGGGTCCGGTGGCCTTCGGGGAGCCCGGCGAGTGGCTCGTCGAGGTCGGCGACGTGCAGGTGCCTGTCTACGTCGGCGAGGAGACCCCGGAGGACGGTCCCTTCCTGCTGGTGGAGGCCGGACGGCCGAGCGAGGCCGAAGCCGTCGCGCGCACGACGGAGTCCCTCAACGTCCTGCGCGATCTGTTGGGTGCTGGCGACCTGGAGGTGGACCCGGTGCTGAACATCGTCGCTGGAGACGAGGCGGACCGCCGCGCCGCGGGGAGCCCCGGCGATGAGCGTGAGGGCACCATCCGCGGGGCTGGCTACGATGGAGCCGTCGGAGAGCTGGTGTGCACTGGTCGGACCGTGCAGGGATGCCTCGACAACCTGTTCTGGTCCATCGACGCGAGGCAGCATCTCGCAGACGGGGGCTATACACACGCCGGAATCGGCGCTCGCTGGACACCGGCGGGGCTCCTCATCGTGGTGGACCTTGCTGGCTAGCCTCATCCTGTTGTCGTGCCGTCCGGAGATCGCACCGCTGCAGACCGACACGGACCTGGTCCGCTTCCGTCCGGTGCCCGTGCCCTCGAGCGAGACCGCGCGCACGATGACCGAGCGGGTCCCGGGGGCGACCTGGGACGCAGGCCTCGCCCGGGCTGTCGACCTGCTCGTGGCTCATGCGCAGGACCCCTCGGCGCGGATCCCGCCAGCGGCCCAGGCCGTCGCGCTGGCCCATGCCGGCTACCCGGGTCACGCCCAGTTCGGTCGGGAGCTCAACGGCGGCGCCTTCCCGGACGACCTCGTCGAGCAGGTCGTCCAGCTCGCGATTCAGCGCGATGTGCCCGTCGACGTCGCGCTGTCGAAGCGGGGCTACGCGGACGGACGCAGCCTCTGGATCGCCGCGGTGGCGGCCCGCCCCGTCCTCGTGGACCCTCTCCCCCGGGACGTCGAGCTCGACGGCTCCCTGCCCGTCACGGTCGAGGCGCTCTCGGGCGAGCCGGACATGATGCTCTACCTCGCCCCGCCGACGGGTCCGGTCGAACAGTGGCCGCTCACCAACCTCGTCGGGCGCTGGCTGGTCAGCTTCCACGTCCCTGGCGAGTATCGGGCAGAGGTCGTCGTCAACGACGGCACGCGCAGCGACGTGGTGCTCCTGTGGTCCTTCTTCGTCGAGTCCGAGCCGGCGGAGATGCAGCCACTGCCTCCCCTGTCGACCACACCCGAGAGTCCGATGCAAGCCGCGGACGCGCTCTATGGGGCGCTGGCCCAGCTACGCGAGGAGGCTGGACTCGGAGATCTCGTGCGCTTCGAGGACTACGAGCCGCTGGCCCGCGAGCACGCCGCCTTCATGGCGCACTCGGGCATGGTCGGCCACGTCATCCCCGGCTTGACGCAGGGGGTCGCCCACCAGGCGACGATGCGCTTCGTACCCCAGGCAACGCACCACGAGAACGTCGCCGCCGCCCTCACGTGGGAGGACGCCCACGACCTCGCGGTGCTGTCCCCCGGCCACCGCAAGAACCTCCTCTGCGAGAGTTGCACCCACGTGGCCATCGGCACGGCGCTGGAGCCGCCGCTGGACCGCGTACCGCGGCTGTTCGTGACCTGGGAGCTGCTCGAGTTCCCCAACGGATCGCCCAGGGAGCTCCAGGAGTACGACCACTGAAGCGCGCGACGCTGGTCGTCATCGCCGGGCTCGTGGCGCTCCGCCCGCTGGCGTCGCTGGATGTCTGGTGGCACCTGTCGATGGGTCGTGGAGTCGTGGAGGCTGCTGGGCGCCGCTTTCCGGATCCGGTGGGTCCAGAGGGCCGGGAGTACGTCGATCCCGAGTGGCTCTACGACCTCCTCCTCTACGGCGTGCACGGCGTCGCGGGGGTGCCCGGGATCGTCTTGTTGACGGCCCTGCTGGCGGCGCTCTCGGCCCTGGCCATCGCGACGCTGTGCGACCAGCACGACAGCGAAGGCGGGCTGGTCCTCGCCGCGCTCGGTGTGGCCGGCACGACCTTCCACTTCACCGGCCGTCCGCAGGCGGCCTTCCTGGTGCTCCTGCCCCTGGTGATGTGGGCTGGAAAGACCCGGAGGATGGGCCTCCTCGTCCTGGCGGGGCTGCTGTGGACCCAGTGTCACAGCTCGATGGTGCTCCTGCCCCTCGTCGCCGGGCTCTGTCTCTGGCCGCTGGACCGGCGGGGGTGGGTGACCGTCGCCGTGTGCGCGGCCCTTGTGCTGGTGGCAGGCCCCTTCGGGCTCGACGTCGTTCCCCAGGTCCTCGGACACGCCGAGGTCGCGGGCATCGAGGACATGAGCCCGCTGCCCGCCGAGGGTTGGCTTCCCTGGGGCCTGCTGGAGCACCGTCGCTCGTTGTCACCGCTGATCCTGGAGATCCTGCTGCTCGGGGGCCTGGTCGGGGCGCTTCGGGCCCGGCGGGTGAACATCGCAGACGTGGGCCTGGCGCTGTTGGGGCTGGCGATGGCGCTGAGCGCTCGGCGCTTCATCCCAGCGGGCTGCGTGCTCGCCTTGCCCTTCGCTGCCCCGCTGTTGTCGAGCAGGCTCCCCCGGAGTTCGGGGCTGCTCGCCCTGGTCCTGCTCGCCGCCTATGGCAGCTGGCTGCGCCCACCGTCGCTGCGGCTCGACCCATCGAGCGTTCCCGTCGGCGCCGCCGAGGTCCTCGCCGGACTCTCCCCTGGCCAGCTCTTCAACGACTACGACGTCGGCGGCTACCTTGGCTGGGCGACACCTCACCGGGTCTCGATCGACGGGCGCACGCCGACCCACTTCTCCGCCGAGGAGTTCCAGGCCGCGCTCGCGATCAGCGAGGATCCAGCTCGCTTCTTTGCGCTGGAGGCCGACTACGCCGGCGTGGTCGTCGACCGCCGCTCGCCCTTGTGTCGGGCCCTGTCGGCGTCTGCCGAGTGGGGCGGCGCCTGGAGTGGCGAGCAGGTCGCGGTGTTCCTGCCCGGAGCCGAGGACTCCTTCCCGGTCTGCGTCGGCGCCAACGAGATGCTGGCGGCGTGCCGAGAGGGCGACCTCGCAGGCCTGGAGCGCATGATCTCGGCGGCCCCGTCCAGCCATCACGCGCGGCGGCTGGCGGCGCTGCACCTCATCGAGTGCGGGGCGCGGGACCTGGATCGGGCCGAGGCCCTCTTGCTCGAGGCCGAAGCCATCCAGCCAACTCACGTAGAGAACAGCTGGGTTCGAGGCATGCTCGCCTTCCGTCGCGGGGACTTCGACGATGCCCTGTTCTGGCTGGACCGAGCGGGCGACCACCCCCCTTCGCAGCGGGCGCGCGAGGTCATCCGGAACCTCGTCGAGGGCGGCCCGTAGCAGGCCGCGGGGGCACTGACTACAGTGCGCGTCCATGCGCGTCCTCCTCGTCCAGGCCTTCACCGCCCTCGACCTCGAGCTGGTGTTCCCGATCGGGCTGGCCTACCTCGTCGCACACCTGCCAGAGGACCACGAGGTCGAGGTCTTCGACACGAACCTCTACCGCGACGAGCCGGATCCCTACGCGGTCCTCGCGCGGAAGGTCCGGGACTACGCGCCAGAGGTCGTAGGCATCTCGATGCGCAACATCAAGGTGGCCACTCCAGGCGTTCACGCGGACGACCTCGAGCCCCTCCAGCGCACCATCCGCCACATCCGCGAGCAGGCTCCGGGGGCCACCATCGTCGCCGGCGGGACGGCCTTTTCGCTCTACGCCGAAGCCCTGATGAAGCGACTGCCGGAGCTCGACTGCGGCATGTGGGGCGAGGGCGAACTGCGCTTCCCACAGCTCCTCGAAGACCTCGCCCACCCCGAGCGCGTCCGCGGGATGTGGGTCCGAGACGAGGCCGGCGTCCCTCGCTACACGGGCGCCCCTCCAGGCATCGACTTCGAGGGGCTCCGTCACTACGACAAGGAGCTCGTCGACTTCGAGCCCTACGCGCAGTCCAGCTTCGTGAGCGTCGGGGTCCAGTCCAAGCGGGGCTGCGCGCTGCACTGCATCCACTGCAGCGACACCTACCTGCTGGGCAACGCCGTGCGCTGCCGGCCGCCGGCCGATGTCGTCGACGAGATGCAAATCCTCGTCGAGGACCACGGCGTCCCCCAGATCTTCTTCTGCGACCAGATCTTCAACATCCCGGTCAGCCACGCCATCGGCGTCTGCCGCGAGATCGTCGACCGGGGCCTCGAGGTGCGCTGGTCGGCATGGTTCAACGAGAAGGCCAACACCCTGCCCGACGAGCTGCTGGTCTGGCTCAAGCAGGCCGGCTGTGGCCTGCTCTCGTTTTCCCCCGACCATGTCGACGACCGGATGCTGAGGAACCTCGACAAGAACTTCAGGTACAAGGACCTCGTGTACACCTACGAGGCCGCGAAGCGGCACGACCTGGACGTGGAGTACAGCTTCTTCCTCAACAGCCCGGGTGAGGACTGGCGGAGCCTGTACAAGCTCCTCGAGTTCGTGGCGAAGGCCAAGCTGCACTGCGGCGGCAACTTCCGGATGTTCACCCTGCTGATGATGCAGCCCATCCGCATCTACCCCCACAGCCGGCTGCACCAGCTCGCTGTCGAGACGGGGCTCGTGGATCGCGACTGCGACCTCATCGAGGGCCAGTTCTGGAACCCCGGCGGACTCTCCTACGCGGTCGCAGGCATCCAGGCGACGGCCCAGACCGCCTACCGGATCCGCCGTCGCTACAAGGCGCTGTTGGGCAACCCGACCGCCACGGTCTGAGACCTCTCAGCTCACCCAGATCTG
This sequence comes from Myxococcota bacterium, assembly GCA_036012755.1. Taxonomy (GTDB): domain Bacteria; phylum Myxococcota_A; class UBA796; order UBA796; family CAJQPC01; genus JAAESX01. Next base: position 118,964 of record DASCPX010000040.1, read on the forward strand.
AGCCCCCGACTGGCAGGACCCCGCGCCGAAGACGTCAGGTTGGTCCTGGCAGATCTGGGCCGTCCCGTTCGTCGAGTCCGTGGTCCCACCCCAAGGCAGGACCTTCCACTGGTTCCCAGGTCCGTTGCTGCAGCCGACGCCCAGTGGCCCGCCTCGACGTCGGTGCAGGAGAAGCTCCCGGAGGCCGTCGTGCCGCTCGATGCGTAGCTGTAGCTGCCCTCCAGCACCTGGTAGCTCGACCAGCTCCAGACCAGGGTGGTGCTCGGGGAGATGTACCAGGCGGAGCCCGAAGAGTAGAGGTACTCCCGGCTGTCGCTGGTGCTCAGGGTGGCGAGGTGGCTGCTGGTCATCTGGGTCCAGGCGCCGCCATCGATGTCCATCTCGCACTCGACCTCGTAGCTGCCTGAGCCGTCGTCGAGGGTGTAGGTCCCGTCGGTGGCGCTGGGGTGGTCGGCGAGGACCTCTGCGCAGTCCGTCGCTGCGCAGTCCGAACCGCTGCCGAGCAGGCCCTCGTCGACGTCCCCGTCGCAGTCGTCGTCAGTGCCATTGCAGCTCTCGCTCGCCCCGGGGTTCACGTCGCCGTCGGAGTCGTCGCAGTCGTCGTCGAGGTCGTTGCAGAGCTCGTCGGCCCCTGGATTGACCGCCTCGTCCCCGTCGTCGCAGTCCTCGGCCGCCCCGTAGCCGTCGCCGTCTTCGTCGTGGAACTCGCTGTCGTCGATGGTGCCGGTCTCGAACCCGGGGCTGCCCTTGCCGCAGGCGAGCAGGAGGAGGAACATCGCTCGAGTCTACTGGCAGACCCCGTCATCACAACTGAAGTCCACGCGTAGCCGCCCTCAGCCCCGGTCGCGGGCCCACGTCGCGATCTGCGTGATCAGCAGGAAGACCACCGCGAAGGCGCCCAGGGCGCCCAGGAGCTCCGGGACCTCCAGGCCCATGTCCTCGACGTCCGCGGGCTTCAGGCCGAGATCGTAGAGCGGCCCGGTCACCGGTTTCCTCTCCCACTTGCCCGGGATGCGGGAGGTGTCCTCGAGGTGGGTGCCCATCTTCAGCGACAGATCGAAGGCGTAGCGTTGCATCGTCACCCAGGTGATGGCCTTGGGCAGCGCCGTCATGTCCCGCAACGAGACCATGATCGAGGAGAAGCAGATGTTTGGGATCAAGAGCAGCGGCAGCGTGCCGACGGCGGCCTCGCTGGAGGTGTAGAGCGCAGAGAGCATCAGGCCCAGCGTCATGCCGGTCAGGCCCGTGACGACCTGCGCGCCGCCGAGCTCGAGGAGGGAGAAGCCGTAGGACTCGAGCCTCATGGTCTCGAAGACGATGGCCGTGAAGGCGAAGCACTGGAGCGCATTGAGCGCGCCCAGTACCAGGAGCTTGCTGCCCAGGTAGGGGGTCACGCCGACCCCGACCTTGCGCTCCCGGCGCCAGATCGTGCGGTCGATGATGAGCTCGCGGACCCCGATCGACATGCCGAACCACAGGCACGACAGCGACAGCATGAAGACCAGCCGCGTCGTCGGCACCGGGAAGACGAGCCAGATGAGCAGGGCGAGGATCGGTGGCTGGATGAGCAGCACCGCCAGCCCTGCCTTGTCCCGCAGCTTGGTGCGCAGATACCGCGAGGTCAGCGTCGAGGCCTGGGTGAAGAAGCCCGCCGGCTTGCGCCTGGCTCGGTCCTCTGGAGCAGCGGGCTCCGGGCCCTGGCGCTTCAGCAGGTGCTCCCGCGTGGCGACGTACTTGCGGAAGTCGGGGCTCTCTCGGAACTCCGCCGCCCACTGAGTCGGCGTCTTGTGGCCGAGCACGTCGAAGATCTTGTCGGAGCTCTCGACCCCGAAGAAACGGCAGGCCCCCCGAGGCGGCCCGATGTAGCCGAGGCGTCCCCCCGGCAGCATCACCAGGAGGTGGTCGACGAGGTCCATGATCGCCGGAGTCAGGTCGTGGGTGACGAGGAAGACGATGCGGCCCTGGTCCGCCAGCTGGCGCACCTGGCGCACGATCGACTGGGCGGACCGGGGGTCCAGGCCGCTGGTCGGCTCGTCGAGGAAGAGCACCCGGGTGCTGCGAGTCAAGAGCTCCTGGCCGAGGTTCACCCGCTTGCGCTGTCCGCCCGAGATGCCACGCTCGAGGGCATCACCGATGCGGCTCTTTCGGATGTGCTCGATGTCCAGCTCGCGGAGCACCCGATCGACCTCTCGCCGGACCTCCTCGTTGCCCACGTCGGCGGGGTAGCGCAGGCGACCCGAGTAGAACAGCGACTCCTCGACGGTGAGCTCCGGGTGGACGAGGTCGTCCTGCGGCACGATGCCCACCGCGCTGGGGTTGCCCTCCAGGATGGCGTGGAAGTCCTCGTCTCCAAGGTGGACGGTGCCCTCGTCGGCAGGCGCGATGCCAGCGATGGCGTTGATCAGCGTGGTCTTGCCTGCCCCAGAGGGCCCGACGAGCGCGACCAGCTCACCGGAGAAGACCGTGAAGCTCATGTCCTCCAACAGCACGATGTCACCGATCTTCCGATCCAGATCGCGCACGCTGAGCGCCTTGAAGCTGCGAGACCCGAAGCCGCGCAGCTGGTCCCCGACGACCCGCAGCTCCCACGGCCCGATGCGCACCACGCTGCGCTCGGTCAGTGGGCGGGACTCGGGCACCGGGTTGCCGTCCACGAGCACCGGTCGGCCGCTCCTGGCATCGACCACGCGCCAGCTGTCGCCGGTCCGGACGAAGGTGCAGTGGTGCCTCGCGACCTGGGGATCCGAGAGCACCACGTCGTTGCCGGCGCTCCGCCCGACCGTGACGCGGTCTCCTTCGAGCTCCCAGGTGATCTCCCCCGCGGCGTAGCGGGGATCGTAGCGCTGGAAGAGCGCGGACAGCAGCAAGCCGTCGACCCCGAGCTTCGCCGCGGCGTCCTCCAGGCGGCGCGCCTCTGCGGCGTCGATCGCCCCGTCGGCCGCCGCGATCCGAAACAGCGCGTCGAGCAACAACAGCGCCTCCTCGGCTCCGTAGCGCTCGGCGAACTCACCGAGGTCGATCTCGCTGCGCTGTTCCTCGCGCAGCGCTCCCCCCGCCTCTGGACCGAAACGCTGCTCGAAGGCATCGACCTCGACAGAGGACAACTCCGTTCGGTACTGCGGGGCCAGCGCCAGCTCCAGGAGGACACTTCGGACATCGGGGGCGAGGCCAGTTCGCGCGAAGAGGACCTCGTCCAGAGCCCGTCTCTCGTGAGCGCCGACGTCCATCCCCCGCTGACGGACGAGGAGCTGAGCCAGGTCGGCGGCGAGGCGGACGAGGCGAGGCTCCAGGAGCTGGTCCCGGACCTCAAGGGCCTCCGCAAAAGCCTCGTGGAGCCGGCCCACAGACCTAGCGGTAGGTGACCGCCATGCCAACACCCGACTTCTCGCCCTTGCCCTCGGCGAGCTCGGTCGCATGCACGGCGACGAAGAAGGTGTCGGTGGTCTGCGGTTTGAAGGTCAGGGCCGGCTGACGATCGGAGGTCTCGTCCTGCTGGACCACGTTGCCGTCGGCGTCGTGGAGGACGAGGTCCACGTTCTTCGCCGCGCCGTCCGCGCAGGCCAGGATCTTGTACTCGTTCCCCGCGTACAGGGTCACCAGGTAGATGCGGTACTCGCCTTGCGCCAGCGTGGCAGAGGTCGCCGTGCGGACAGCCCAGCCGGCCTCGTAGCCGTCCCAGATCTTGGTGCGAAGGCAGCTCTCTGCGTCTGCCTCGTCGGCCATCGCGGTGGGGACGACCCCGGAGACGAGCATTGCGGCACAGAGCGCCAGTGGGCCGAAGATGCGGGTCATTGATCCCCCTACAGCAGGTCGAGGACTGCTGAGGTGCTGGCGTGGATGGTCTTCACTTCCTCTTCCCCGAAGGTCTCGTGCGAGCAGATCTCGGCGAGGGTCGCGAGCGTGGTCTCGAGCTGTGCGATGACCTCGCTCGGGGCCTTGTCCTGGCCCTCGGTCTTCACGTAGCTCTGGAAATACGAGACGACGGCCGGCTGCTTCAAGAGCGTGGTCGCGGACTCGAAGTTGCCGGACTCGATCAGCGCGGCGGCGACGAGGTTGGCGCCCTCGAGCCAGCTGCCCGCCTGAATCAGGGGAACGCTGCGCTCGCCGGCCTCGTACTCGATCTCCGGGATGATCGCGCCGGAGAGCTCGTCGAGCTCCTTGACGAGGTCGTCGCGAGAGACGGAGTCGTTCTGGATGCGGGCGTCGAGGTCGTCGATGGTGGCTCCGATGTCAGAACCGGCGCCGAGCTCGGCCATTCCCTGCTTGATGTCGCCGAGGTGCTTGCCGAGCTTCTCCTTCTCAGCCCCCTTCACCGTCAGCAGCAGGTCCGCGAGGATGACCCCCGTGCGAACCGCGACCTGATCCTTGTTGGGGACGTCCATCTTCAGGCTTCGATCGGGCACCTTCGCGGCGAGCTCCGTCGTGATGCCGGCGGCCTCGAGGGCCTTTTGCATCTCCGCGGGGCTCGGAACCAGCGCGGTGTTCTCCGCTTTGGCCCGGAGCTCCTCCGGCGAGATGTCCGGGAGCTTATGGGTCTCAACTGGCTCGACTGGCTGATCGACCGGCTGATCGGTGGGGGGATCGTCCCCATTGCATGCAACCAATCCCAGGCCCAGTGAGAGCGCGAGGACCAGGGTCCACTTCTGCGACATCGGAGCTTCCTCCTCGGGGGAACACCCCCATCGGCGAGGAAGCGTATGCCCCCGGCGGTTTCACGCGCAAGTCCAGGCAGAGAAAAGCCCCCGAAGACGGACCTACTCGCTGGAGTCGTTCCACTCCGCCTCTGCGAACGCGCAGTCCGCGACGTCACCGGTCTCCTCTTCGGACCAGTTGTTCGAGTTGTAGACCGGATCGAAGTGTTCGTCCCAGCACTCGCTCTCGTTGAACACGAGGTCTCCGAGGGTCCCGCCGGTCAGGTAGGCATCGGAGCGCCCGGCGCCCTCGGCGGTCCACCGGGAGCGCACGATGTGGGACTCGTCGTCGCCGTCGTCGTCGATGTCGGCGAGCCAACCAAGGTCCATGGCGCCCTCGCCGTCGTGGACCTGCTCGTAGGCGTAGAGGGCGTCGATGGGCTCCCCGTCGTGCTCGGCGACCTCGCTGAAGAGGGCCGTCGCGGTGACGTCGGTCGCGTTCACGTCGTACTCGCTGACGAAGACGCCGGAGAGCGCGACGTTCGGATCGAGCTCCTGCATCACGTCGAAGGCGATGGCGAACTGACCGCTGTGGACCTCGCGGGTGCTGCCCGCGTCGACGGTGCCCCGGATGACGTCCGTGTACTCCGCGTCGTCCGCGTTGGCGGGCTTCTGGACGAAGTACCACTCCCAGGAGTCGTCCGCGTAGTGCTCGACGTGCAGCGCGGTCTCGACGGGGTCGAGGGCGTCGCTGTAGGGACCCCAGACCGCGTGGGTGCGCTCGTCGTCGATGTCGCTCGGCGGCGTATCGGTGATGAGGTCGATCAGGATGAGCGGGAGCGCGATCATGGCGTTGACGTCGTCCGTGACCCTCGCCGTCAGCAGGTAGTAGTCACTCCAGATGCCGTCCTCGGCGTCCTTCGCGGCGCCGGAGTCGACCGGCATGTTCACGTAGATGCGGTCGTCCGGGAGGATCTCGGTGAACTCGGCGCCGGGTCCGGCGGAGGTGCAGGCGGTGCAGAGCGCGGCGACGGCGATGAGGGGAGCGACGAGGCGCGTGTCCATTGGTGCTCCTTGGTCCCGGCGGTTCGATCCGCGGCGTAGGGACAATCGAAAAGGACGTTGGTCCGTTCGGCGTTACTTAGCGCTCTTGGAGGTTCGATTGGAGCACGTGGACGCCCTGATCCGTGAGCTGAAGAGCGCAGACGAAGAGCGAATCGAGGCGATCAAGGCGGAGCTGCTCGAGCTCGTTCGCTCGGACGACATCGCCCGCGACCACGTGGAGCGCGAGGCTCGCTCGCAAGTCCTGGTGGTCCAGTGGGAGCTGGATGAGGTGCTCGACGCCCTCAAGCCGCCGGAGCCCGAGCCCGAGCCCGAGCCCGAGCCCGAACCGGAGAACCCTCCCGGAGACAAGCAGCTGTCGGCCGCCGACCTCGACGTGGTCTACGACGATCCTCGGGGCCTGGTCCTGCACCGCACGAAGGACGGCGCCCGGTGGTTCGCGACGCAGGTCGATCCTCGCAGCGGACAGCCTCAGACCTTCGAGCTGCACCAAAGCGAGATCGCGCCGCTGAAGAAGCAGCTCGCCGACTCGCCCTACTGGATGCTGGGAGCGGGCGAATGAGCCTGGCTCTGCTGCTGCTCATCGGTTGCGCCGCTTGGAAGAAGCACATGGCCGAGGGCGACGCCTGGATGGAGAAGGACAACCCGGGCGCCGCCAGCCGGGCATACGCCAAGGGCATCGAGGCGCGCCCCGACGAAGCCATCCTCCACCTCAAGATGGCCGAGGCCCTCATCGCCGATGCCGAGTACCAGCGCGCAACGGAGCACGGCGCGATCGCCCTCGAAGCGGGGCTCACGGAAGCCGAGCTCGTCCAGGCCGAGGCGTGGCTGGGCATCGGCGCGCCTGACACCGCCATCGACCTGATCAAGCCCCTCGCGACCAGCGGGGACCCTCGCGTCGGTCGCCTGATGGCGGAGTCCGAGCTGCTCCGCGGGGACCTGACCGCCGCCAACCACTGGCTGCGTGAGTCCTCCCAGAACACCAAGGACCCACGGCTCTGGGGCGCCTACGCCTATGTCGCCGCGCGCCTCGGAGACATGGAGCCCGTCGCCGAGGCGACGCTGATGTCCAGGGACTGGCAGGACGTGCCCATCTCGGCCCACGCCGACATCGGCGCCGCGTGGCTCGTCGCCGGAGAGCTGGCCAACGCAAAGAGCCAGTCCATCGAGACGATCGCCATCGACCCGAACGTCAAGGTCGAGGGCGGAGCCCGGGACCAGTGGCGGGACGCTTCCTACCGAGCGGCGCAACAACAGCGCTACGAGGCTGCGATCCGCAGCGGCCTGCGCGCAGCGGCCATCCAGAACGACGACGCGGAGCTGAGCTGGAGGCTAGGCACATGGTACGCTGCCGCAGATGACTGGGAAGGCGCCATCCCGTGGTTGGAGCTGGCGTTGGTCACGCCTCCCTACGACGCCCCAGAGCAGCTCGCCGCCACCTCGAGCGTGTTAGCGGTGGCGAGCGCCGGCGGCCTCGACCCGAGCGCCAGGAACGAGATCCGTGGCCAGATCGCCGAACTCCTCGCCCAGGCCTACAGGCGCACGGGACAGGTCGAGGAGGAGATCGGGGCGCTCGAGATCCTCCTGGCGACCGGGGCCACGCTCGATCCGGACATCCTCTACCGCATGGCCCTGGTGCTCGACCAGCTCGGCCGTCACAAGGACGCAGCCCGCACGGCGATGGAGGCAGCGCGCCGCGGACACGACTCGGCGGCGGCGCAGGCCGCCCGCTCCTTCTTCAAGGCGGGAGACGTGGAGAACGCGGTCGGCTGGGCGCTGCAGGCCTGGGAATACGCACCGGAAGACCCGGAGCTGGCGCTGTTGCTCGCCGAGATCTACGTCGCGGACCGGCGAATGGACGCTGCCCTGGACATCCTCGACTTCAGCCTCCTGGCTCATCCGGACGACCGCCGGCTGAAGCACACTCGCACCCAGATCATCGATGCATCGCGCTGATCTTAAGCCCTCTTGACAACCACCGCGGATGCGCGGGCCAGAATGCTCGCCTTTCCGTTCGGGAGAACCATGACGACCCTTTCGCGGACGCAGTACCTCGCTCTTCTTGCTGCACCCCTCGCTGTCCTCGTTGCGCCGATCGAAGCCGAAGCGGCTGATGTCTTCGCTGCTCCCGGCCACGCCCAGATGCTGCCGGCATCCCTCGTGGGTGACGGTTCCACGGAGGCGACGCTCCACATCGTGGCGTTCGCGCCTGACGGAAGCCCCCTCGAAGGAGTGAAGGGCAAGGTGACCGCCACCTCCGGAACCGTGGGCTCGCTCACGGCAAAGGGTGGGGGTGTCTACGCCTTCTCGTTCACCCCAGCGGAGTCCGCCGCCGCGGGCGAGGTCAGCTTCACGCTCAGGGCCAAGACCACGACAAAGGCCAGCTTCGACAAGAGCTGGACCCTGCCGGTCTCACCGCGGCCGCCCGCCACCGTGTCGATCAGCGCGAACCCCTCGGAGCTGATCCTCGGTCAGGACAAGACGACCGCGCTGTCGATCAAGCTCACGGACGCCGCCGGCAACGCGATCGCAGATGGCGCCGAGGTCTCGGTGCGCGCGAGCTCCGGCAGCGTCGAGGCGATCACCTACCTGGGCAACGGGACATACACCGCGCGCTACGCAGCGAAGGCGGTCAACTACCCCCACCTCGACATGGTCACCGTGGCCGACGCGCGGAACCCGGACGAGGTCTACGGCGTCTTCGCCCTTCAGCTCACCGGCAAGACCGACTTCCCGGTGTCGGCAGGCCCCAACGCCACCGTCATCATCAAGGTCGGCGGACGGGACTTCGGTCCCTACACGACCGACACGACCGGGCGCGCTCGCGTTCCGATCATGGTGCCTCCGGGAGCGGGCTCCGCCACCGTCGTCACCGTCAACCCCGACGGCTCCACGGAGGAGACCCCGCTCGACCTGAAGATCCCGGAGACAAGACGCGTCGCGCTGTTCCCGCTCGATGCGACGATCGCCGGGGACAGCACCCAGACCGTCACCGTCCGCGCCGCAGTGCGCACACCCACCGGGAGCCCCGACACCACCGCCAAGGTCACGCTGAAGACCTCGATGGGCACGATGGGCGCGACGACGCACGAGGGCAAGGGCATCTACGCAGCGACCTGGAGCCCCCCCGACCTGGTCACGGCCGACTCGATCGACGTGACCGCGTCCATCGACGGGGAGCCCGGGCTCCAGACGGACACCCTGTCGGTGGCGGTGGGAGCCGCTCCTGCGACCAGCGTGACGCTGAGCTCGGAGCCCACATCGCTGAGCGCGTCTACGACCGGCTTCAAGCTCTACACCAAGGTGGAGAGCGCCTCCGGCAAGGGCCTCGACGGACGGGAGCTCGTCTGGATGGTCAACGGCGCAGAGGTCAAGGGGACGAAGGACCTCCACAGCGGCGACTACACCTCGACCTTCTCGACCAGCGGGAAGGAGGGCGTCCAGGTCACCGCGATGGTGCCTGGCGCCATCTCGGGGAACCCGCTCCACCGGATCGTCGTCCTGCCGGAGACCGAGCGCATCGCCAACGACGGACGCACCCTGACGGGCGTCGTCGTGCTGACGGTCGACCGCTTCGGATACCCGGTGCCGGACGTCGACGTGGCCCTCAAGCTGGTCGGCGACGGCAAGCTCCAGAAGACCGTCACCACCGACGAGAACGGGACGGCCCGCGTCTACCACACGGCGGGCTCGACGGCCGGAGTCAGCTGGCTCCAGGCCCACAGCGGCGAAGTCTTCGGGAGCGCCGCGATGCTGCAGCTGCCGGCGGACGTGGCTCCGGGCTTCGAGCTCCCCACCTCCGGCGACGCGGCCACGGTCGCGAGCGCCGAACGCTTCGACAAGGCGATCGCCACGCTGGTGATCCCTCGGGCGGGCAGCGCGGCGATCGCCGGTGCGGCGCCGGGGGATGTGACCGGGAAGGCCGGCGCGCTGGCCACCCTCGAGGCCTCCGCCTCGCCCAGCGAGGTCGCTCCGGGCGGTACGGTCACCATCAACATCTCCGCAAAGGACGCCGAAGGTCGCGGGGTGGCCGGACAGAGCCTGACCGCGCTCACCAGCGTCGGCACGATGGCCGCTGTCAGCGACGCTGGAGGCGGAAGCTACTCGGCGACCCTCACGGTGCCCGAGTCCGCCCTGGGTGTCGCCATGGTCGTGATCACCTCTGGTGACGGCAGCGTCTCCAGGGCCATCCAGGTGCCCGTGGATGCGCCCGCTTGGGGCTCTACGGAGCCCGCGGTCGCCGAGCCCGAGCCCGTCGTCGAGCCGACCCCGGTTGTCGAGCCGACCCCGATCGTCGAGCCGACCCCGACGAAGGAGCGGACGACATCGGACTTCCCGCAGGTCCGAGCCCACATAGGCGGCGTGCTGGGCAACTACAGCTACACGCAGACCCGCACAGAGGTCGAGAGCGTCCTGTGGGACGACAACGTCAACCTCGGCACCTCGGGCCAGGACGACGACGCCCCCGCCGGCGCCAGCGGCTTCGACCTCAACGTCCAGGGCTGGACCCGTCCGCTGGTCGCAGACGCCGTCAGCGTCGGAGGCGAGGCCCAGGTCCGCACGACCTTCTACAGCGTGCAGTGGCCAGGCACCGACGCAGAGGACGCCATCGATGACGGCGTGCCCCACCTGACGGCGCTGGGCAAGGTGCGCTACGCCTTCGAGAGTGGAAACAACCAGTTCCACGTCGGAGCGAAGGTCGGCTACGGATACGGTGACTTCATCACCTACCAGAAGGGCACCGCCGAAGGCCTGCTGGGCTTCGACAGCCTGCCGCTCCACAGCCTCAACCTCGGAGCCGAGATCGGCGCGACCTTTGGCGATCGCGCGCATGTCAGGGCCGACTTCGTCGAGGGTTTCTACGGAACCACCCCCTACTCGATGAACATCGCCTTCGACGCGGGCGTGAAGCCCTCGACCTCCCTGCCGGTCTTCGTGGCCGCGGGCTTCCAGCTCACCGACCGCACGATCGAGATCGTCGCAGCCGGCGAGGAGGCCACGCAGGTCGGCTCGCTGTCCGACACGCAGATGCTCGTCTACCTGGGTCCCGGCTTCGAGTTCTAACCCCGGCTGATGGTCACGCGACGAAGCTCGACGGCCACCAGCGGCTTGTCGAGCCCGTCGCGCTCGACCCCGGCGATCTCCCGGACGACGTCGAGCTCCTCGCACTCCCCGAAGATGGTGTGGCGCCCGTTGAGGGTCTGTTGGGCGCCAGCGGTGATGAAGAACTGGGAGCCGTTGGTGTTTGGCCCCGCGTTCGCCATCGCCAGCAGACCGGGGCGGTCGAAGACCAGCTCGGAGACGATCTCGTCCTCGAACTTGTAGCCAGGACCGCCGGTCCCGTTGCCCAGGGGATCCCCTCCCTGGATCATGAAACCAGGGATGACTCGGTGGAAGCTGGTCCCGTCGTAGAGCCTGCGATCGACCTCGAGCCCCGTGCGTGGGTCGCGCCAGCTCCGAGTGCCCTCGGCGAGCTCCACGAAGTTGAGCACGGTGATCGGCGCCTTGTCGGGCCACAGGACGCAGTGGATCGTGCCCATCGCCGTGTCCAGCGTCGCGGTCAGGCCCTCGTCGCCCTCGACTCCCAGCCGGTTCAGGGTCTCCCGAACGCGCTGGTCGTCCAAGCGACCCTCGAGCGTCTCCGACCGGGACTTCCAGGCGTCCCGCTGTTGCTCGGCGGTCTCGAGCTCGACCTCCAGCCGCTCGACTCGAGCCGACAGTTCATCCCGCTCGGCCAACAACTCGGCCGGAGGTCCACACGACAACAGCATCCACAGCATGGCGAGAACCTATCGCGTGTTAGGCCATGAGCATGCGTTGCGCGCTCGTCCTCCTCGTCTCCGGCCTGACCGCCTGCTCCAACATGGCCATCGAAGGTGACATCGTGGATGTCACCGGCACCCCCATCGTGGGCGCCAACATCTCCGCCGTGGGCGCCCCGACGTGCATGACGACCACTGACGAGGCCGGCCACTTCGAGCTGGTCTGCGCGCCGGCCGTCTACACGGTGAACATCGGCGCGGCCGGCTACATCTCGGAGACCCTCGACAACTTCGACGCCAGCGAACGCCAGCGCTACCCGGTGGGACGAAAGGTCCTCATCAAGATCCCCATCGAGGAGGGTCTGCTCAAGTTCGACGGCCAGTCCTACAAGTCGATGGAGCCAGGTGTCGTGGTGAAGCGCGCCGGAGGCAAGGGCGTCTCCGCCTACCGGCACTACTGCCTCGAAGAGGACCACGACAACCCCGTGAACAGGATGCCGAAGGGCGCGGTCGCCTTCTTCGACAACGAGTCCGACGGCTGGCGCCCCTTCCGCCTCGATACGGAAGGCTGCGCCTACCGCATGAGTCCGACCACCGAGTCTCGCTGGGGCGTCGACTACGCGGAGAAGGCCGAGTTCGAGACGAAGGTGGTCGAACAGGGAAAGGAGATCGTGCTCATCACCTTCGAGCCCGGCGCCTACTTCATCGCCGACTGGGAGCGGGGCCACTTCACGAAGGTCAGGAACGACCAGGGGGAGACCATCGGCTACAGCGGCTTCTACGTCGAGGTGAAGTAGCCGCTGCCCTCATCGGGGGTTAGGGTCCGGGGTCCCCAGGGGTCCGGAGGATCGGTGGAGTTCAAGGTCGGCGACAAGGCGGTGTACCCAGCTCACGGTGTCGGGATCATCCGCGCCATCGAGACCAAGACGATGGAGGGTGCGTCCGCCACCTTCTACGAGATCAAGATCCTCGACAACGGCATGAAGATCTGGGTCCCGGTCGAGAAGGCCTACGCCAACGGCATGCGGCAGATCATCGACGCGGAGGACGTGGACAAGGTCTACGACATCCTCCGAGACCGCGAGACGCCAACGGACAACCAGACCTGGAACCGGCGTTACCGCGAGTACATGCAGAAGATCAAGACGGGGGATCCGCTCGAGGTCGCCAAGGTCCTGCGTGATCTCGCGCTCATGAAGATGGAGAAGAACCTCTCCTTCGGCGAGCGCAAGATGTTCGACCAGGCCCAGTCCCTGCTGGTCCAGGAGATCGCCGTGGCCAAGGACAGCGAGGAAGACGCCGTCCGAGCGGAGATCGAAGGCCTCTTCGTGAAGGAGGAGACCGACGAGGAGTCTTCGAAGAAGAAGAGCAAGAAGAAGAAGAAGAAGTAGTCAGGATCGCGGCTCGCGGAGGGGCACACCATGCAGGTCTACAACAGCCTCGGAAGGACCCTCCAGACCTTCGAGCCCGCGGAACCTGGCCGCGTCCGCATGTATGTCTGCGGCATGACGGTCTACGACCTCTGCCACATCGGCCACGCCCGAGCGATGATCAGCTTCGACATGGTCTTCCGCTACCTCAAGTGGAAGGGCTTCGAGGTCACCTACGTCCGCAACCACACTGACGTGGACGACAAGATCATCGAGCGGGCCGCAGAGAGGGGCGAGGATCCGCTGGAACTCTCGGCCCGCTACATCCGGCTGTTGGACGAGGACCTCTGCGCGCTCGGGCTCCACGAGCCCACGGAGCAGCCCAAGGTCAGCGACAACATCGACGCCATCATCGCCCTCGCCGAGCAGCTCATCGCGCGGGGCCACGCCTACCACAGCGGCGGCGACGTCTACTTCGCGGTCGAGACCTTCGCCGACTACGGCAAGCTCTCGAACATGAAGCTCGAGGACCTCGAGGCCGGCAAGCGCGTCGCTGTCGGAGACCGGAAGCGCAACCCGGCCGACTTCGCCTTGTGGAAGGCCGCGCGTGACGGGGAGATCGCCTGGGACTCGCCATGGGGCCAGGGCCGACCCGGCTGGCACATCGAGTGCTCGGTCATGTCCATGAAACACCTCGGCGAGCGCTTCGACATCCACGGCGGCGGGATCGACCTGATCTTCCCGCACCACGAGAACGAGATCGCGCAGTCCGAGTGCGGCACTGGCCACGCCCCCTTCGCCACCTACTGGCTCCACAACGGGCACCTCAACATCGAGGTCTCAGCGGGCGGCGACTGCGAGAAGATGTCCAAGAGCCTGGGCAACGTCATCAACATCCGGGACATCCTCGAGGAGGTCCCGGCGGAGGCGCTCAAGCTGCTCTACCTCGGCTCCCACTACCGCTCGCCCCTACCCTACTCGGCAGCACGGCTGGCGGAGGCGATGGGCGGA
>DASCPX010000041.1:0-3370 GCA_036012755.1 Myxococcota bacterium
GGACCGGACCGGCCGGGGACGGTCCGCACGCGGCCGCGGACGAGCCAAAGCTCGCAGGCGACGACCCGCACGTCGGCGGAGATGAGCCGAAGCTGGCCGGCGACGAGCCGCACGTGGCCGCGGATGAGCCGCAGCTCGCCGGTGACGAGCCGCATGTCCCGGCCGATGAGCCGAAGCTCGCCGGTGACGAGCCGCACGCCGCGCCAGAGCCCGCTGGCCCCGCACCCGGCGACGAGCCGCACGTCGATGGTGGGGGCGTGGAGCCCGCTCCGGCGCCGACCCAGGAGACGGCGGGCGGCGAAGACGCGCTTCGATCCTCGGATGAGCCCGGGGGCGAGAAGTCCATCACGGACGACGCGACGGACCAGGCCGTGGGCGAAGGCACCGTAGCGGGCACGGCAGCCTTCGCGGCGATCGCCGACGAAGCGAAGGAAGAAGCCGAGAAGGAGCTCGAGGACGACGACGATTAGCGTCTCGTAGTCCGCTCCACTCTCAGCCACACGGCCCCGCCACGGCTGCCCGCGCGCGCACACCATGACCGATCACCGCCACCTCCCACCCTCACGCTCGGTGCCCACACAGGTTGCTCACGCTTCGCTTGCCCAACATGACGATGCCGGCGTTGCGCCTCCTCGACGTGTCCCTGGCGCGCCTTCGTCAGCGCGCCTTGGCCCCGCCGCGCTGGCCGGCGCGATCCGTATTCAACCTGCGTGGTTACCGCTGTGAGGAGTCGGCCCGGACGGCCGTGTTTCTGCGCAACACGCGCCTCGACCGACCGAAGAACCTCATGTGGAGTGCACGACCAAGAGCTCGGCGGCGGGCACCTGCGACGTTACGCGCGTGGTCTTGCAGCGTCACCTCGCCACGTTCCTCGAGCGGGCCGAGGCTGCAGGTGGCCTTCCGGGTTTCGTCATCGACGAGCTGCGCGACTACGTGGGCTGCGGCTCGGTCGCGAACGGCTTCGCCCGCGTCCGCTGCGACGACTGCGGCCGGGACCACCTCGTCGGGTTTTCCTGCGGCGGTCGCGGCTTCTGCCCCAGGTGCAACGGCCGCCGAATGAACGACACCGCGGCGTATCTCGCCGACCAGGTGCTCGTTGATGTTCCGGTGCGGCAATGGGTCCTCACAGTCCCCTGGTGGCTGCGCGCGCGCCTGCTCCACGACAACAAGCTCACCAGCGAGGTGCTTCGCATCTTCCTGCGCACCGTGCACGCGTGGCTGCGCGAGCGCTGCAACGGTCGGGGCCAGCCCGGGGCCGTCACAGTCATCCAGCGCTTTGGTTCCGCTTTGCGCGCTCACCTCCATTTCCACTCATTGGTGCCGCACGGCACCTATATCGAGCGCCCGGACGGCAGCACGGCCTTCCTGGCCGCGCCCGTCCCGACCCACGCCGAGGTCGTAGCGCTCACGACCCGGGTCGCCGAGCGTGTCGCGACCATGCTCGAGCGCCGCGGGCTGCTCGAGTATGCCGACGTCGGCCCGCTCGAAGACGAGGTGGCCCTTCGCGCCTGCGCCGCGGCCTCCGCCAACCAGGTCCAATTGCTCGGCCCGAACCCCGGCCAGCCGACTGAGCGCCAGCGCAACCCCTTCCACACGCCCGGCGATGCATGCCACAGGCCGCTCGTCGCCCAGGCCGCTGGGTTCACGCTGCACGCCGACGTCGCGATTCGGCCCACCGACCCCGGCGGGCTCGAGCGGCTCTGCAGATACGTTGCGCGCCCCGCCATCGCCAGCAAGCGACTGCGCCTGCTGGCCGGCGACCGCGTCGCCATCGACCTGCGCCACGAATGGCGAGACGGCACGACCACCGTCGTACTCGAGCCACTCGACTTCATCGCACGCCTGGCCGCGCTCATCCCCCCGCCGCGCTGCAACCTCGTGCGCCACCACGGCGTATTCGCACCAGCCGCCCGCCTCCATCGAAAGCTCGTCCGTCCAGCGCCGCCCCTCATCGCCTCCGCCCGCGGCCATACCCGCCCCGATCCGCGCGCACCTCTCCGCCGCCGACTCCTGTGGGCCGAGCTCATGCAGCGCACTTACGGCACCGATGTGCTCGAGTGCCCAGCCTGCGGCGGCCGCCGCAGGCTCATCGCCCTCATCGACGACCCCCTCGTCATCCGCGCGATCCTGACCCACCTCCGACTCCCCACGTCCCCACCCCAGCTCGAACCCGCACGCGGACCACCCGAGCCTGAGCTCGACTTCGCCGCCTGACCCAGCGCCGCCTCAACGAGAAACAACCACAGCCCGCCCCAGCGGGGAGGGGGCTCGTCCGCGTACAAGCCTGGAAGTGTGCTACGCTGCGATAGACACCGACACGTAGGGTAATGTCGCACAATCGACATTATGTCAAGTTAAGCATGCTCATGGGGCCTTTGAAGTCCCTATGAGCGTACAATCAAGTTTATATCTTAAACTTTTCGCGGTCTTGAGGCCGCCAGTGAAACTACAACATCCAAGTAAGAAATTTGTTCTTTACCGTCGAGTGAAGCGAGCGACGAAGGGAAACCCCCGATGGTCACAAGAATTGTGTTTGCGATTCTCCTCAGTACATTTGTGGCCCTCAGCCTCGGCTGTAACGCCAAGAAAAACTCAAATGGTGCGGGTGGTAACGGTGGTCAAGCGGGTAAAGGCCAAGCGGGTGCTCCATGCCAGTCTGGGGCCGATTGTGCGAACGCGCTCTGCGCCCGTTTACCAAGTGCCGCCACGCAGACATGCGTGAACCCCTGCGTAGATGGAATGTGCGCCGACGGATTCCGATGCACGCAAGGGATCTGTATTCCGGACAATGATGGTAGCGGCGGAACCGGAGCGGCCGATACCGGCGGAACCGGAGCGGCCGATGGGCAAGTGGACACCGGTGGGCAGGCCGCTGCCGGTGGCGAAGGAGGCAGTGGTGGTCAAGCTGGTGCTGGGGACGAGCACTGCGATGGTGAAGTCTGCGACGCGGTTTTTAGTTGTGTGGAGCGCTGGGAGTGCCTCCCCCTCGAGAGCTTCCAGGTGTGTGAATCCCTGTGCCGATTGTCAGCTGAGGAACAAGATGCGTTGAGAGCCGAGGCGTCTTGCGAGGGCGTGCGCGTGATCCTGGAGGTCGAACACGGGCTGTGCGGACGCGAGGACGTGTGTGACCACTTGTGCCGCCAGCACGACTGCATCGACGAGACCGCGTGCTGGAACGCCTGCATCGAATGGACCTCCGGCGAGCAGCTCGAGTGCATCGACCAGGCGGGCGAGGACTGCGCCGAGGTTGTAGCCTGCATCGGGTCCTAAGCCGATAGAGGTGCCGACAGAGGTGGCAGAGACATTTGGCGGGACCAGCTCCGAGGTGGGTGGCACCTGTTCCTAGGGCTCGAGGAACCGCTGCAAGGTG
>DASCPX010000042.1:0-2325 GCA_036012755.1 Myxococcota bacterium
GGCAGGAAAAGTGGACCTACGTGACGGGGGGTGCGGTCATCTCCTCCCCAGCCGTCTCCGACGGGGTGGTCTACGTGGGAAGCTACCAAAACAACACCCTCTACGCACTCGATGCCCACACCGGGAAGGAAAAGTGGACCTTCAAAACGGGGAGTTGGGTCCATTCCTCCCCAGCCGTCTCCGACGGGGTGGTCTACGTGGGAAGCAGCGACAACACCCTGTACGCCTTGGAGTAGGTCGACACCGCCCTCGGGGTACGCTCGCGTCGAGAGGTGCCGACCTGCCCCCGTTCACCACCGACCTGTTCACCCGCCTCATCAACCATCGCGTCTCCGATGAGCGGGCGCGCCGTGAGGACTTCCTCACCGAGTGCCTCGCCTGGGTCCTCACCAACGACGCGGACTTGCTGACCGCGTTCCTCGCCCCGAGCGGCATCGTGTTCCGTCACCGCAACGGCCTCGCGCCAGTGGCCGATGGCGAGTTCAGCGTCGCGACGCAGGTGCAGCTCAGCGCCTCCGACCGACCCGACATGCAAGTGAAGGCCGACGGGTTCGTACTTCTGGTCGAGTGCAAGGTGGACGCCCCCTACGACCGGGGACAGGTTGAGCGATACCTTGCCCACGTCGATGGGGTCCCCGAGGGTGGGGTCGTCGCCATCGTTCCCCGAAGGTCGGTGCCACCAGTCGGCGACACGCCGTCCAACGACCGGTTTCTCGGCTTCGTGGCCTGGGAGGACGTAGCCGCCCTGCTCGTCGCCATCGAGCCGGCCGGCGACGCGCGCGACGGGTTCCGGTCAGCCCTCGTCAACCTCCTCGACAGCTACGGCCTGGTGCCCTTCGACGGCGAAGTCGCCCCTTGGGAACTCCCCGACGGGACGCAGGACGTGGAGCAGGTCCGACTGATCTGCTCCGTGCTCAACGCCGCCGCCGCCGACGTCGGGGCCGACCCCACACTCATGGCGAGGGCTCCGCACCCCTACCGGGCGGCGCTCGTGACCACCTCCACTCTACTCTCCGGGTCAGGGCCGACACCGCGCCCGATCTTGTGGCACGCGACCGCCCTCCGGTCGTTCCTGGAGCCCGAGTCGAAGTACAGGTACTTCGCGTTCCTCGACGCCGTGGTTGTGGTGACCTTCCAGTCGGCCACGGCCAACGAGGGCTCGGACCGTGTCGTCGAGTTCTTCGTCGATACCCGACCAGTCCCGCGAGCCGGCGGCACGATGCGGTGGCTCCGCGACGACGACGAGTTCCTCCGTGCTGTCCTTTCCGCAGGGCCGTGGGACATCCCCGAAGACGCCGTGGTGCCCGCCGCCACCCAGGCCGTAGCAGAGATGCGGGCGGGGTACGAGGCCGTCGTCCGCAGGGTCGCGGCCCTACTCGATAGCGACTACCCCGCCGCCCGCGTGCAGCCGTGGGACAGTTGGGGCGTCCGCATCGTATTCGGGTCCACCGAGGAGTGGATCGCCCCCGGCGAAGGGCTCGCCGACCTCCGGGTCCGCTACGCTTCCCTGCTCCGGGACGTCTTCGGAGCACTGTTCGAGTCCGAGCCGGATAGGCCGCTTGGCCGCCTCCTCACCGCCGTCACCTGCGCTGACAGGTAGCGTCCGCGTCCACGAGCCGGACGAGGACCTCTCCGACCTGCTCGGGTCGGCCTGCTGTGGGGAGCCCAGCAAGGTGCCCGTACCCGACGAGTCGGTGGTGGAAGCTCACATGCCGTCCGGCTCGAGTGTGGGCCCGTACCTGGACCATGGGCAACTCCGCTCCGAACATCGCCTGCGTCCGTCGCAACGCGCGGTTCAGTCGGCGGAACCAGTAGTCACCGGTCACTCGGAGGACGAGGGCGTCGACGGTTTCGCCGGGGTGATCCCGGACGACCCGCTCCACCTGGTCGAGCACCATCGACGCGTACC
Source organism: Myxococcota bacterium (assembly GCA_036012755.1). Taxonomy (GTDB): domain Bacteria; phylum Myxococcota_A; class UBA796; order UBA796; family CAJQPC01; genus JAAESX01. The sequence goes on from DASCPX010000042.1 coordinate 1,910, forward strand.
CGTCGACGCACTCGGCGGCGGCGGCCTCGACGAGGGCGAGGAGTTGGTCACGGGGCTCTTGGCTTCGGTAGCGTTCGAGGGTCCGGTGGAGCCGCCGGACGCGCCCGAGATCCACGACGGCTTCGGCCCGATGGGCGTCGAGTAGTTCACGGAGAACGCTCACGAGGTCGGGGGCCACGTCGCTTGGCCTACGGGACCACGTAGAAGGCGTCCCAGTTGACGCCGAACGGGGACACAAGAAAGTCCATCGGAGAATCCTATCCACATCCTGGATGATCCCAGGCCCGTTGCACTGCGGGCAAGGAGCGTGGACCACCTGAAGAGGCTGCTGCATCCGCCGACTGTCCTCCTCTCGTTCCCGGTCATGGCGCAGCTCAAGTGTTAGTTGGCACCTATACCTCCCCCGCCAAAGGCTT
>DASCPX010000043.1:0-116883 GCA_036012755.1 Myxococcota bacterium
CCGGGGTTCACGTCCGCGTCGTCGTCGTTGCAGTCGGTGCCGTCCGTCACCCCAGAGGGGGCGTCGTCGTCGCCGTAGCCGTCACCGTCCCGATCCTCCATGCAGGAGGTCGAGGACTCGTTGTAGGCGGCGCCCGGGTAGGCATCGTCGTTGCCGTCGTCACAGTCGTCGTCGTCGTCGGCCTCGTCGTCGTTGGCGCAGGTCAGGTCCGAGCCCGTCTGCGTGGTGGTGCTGCCGTAGTCGTCGCCGTCGCTGTCCACGTAGCAGGTGTCGACCCCGTCGCAGTCCTGGTCGATGCCGTCCGCGGTCGTCTCCGTCGCCCCGGGGCTGATGTCCTGGTCGTCGTCGTCGCAGTCGGTTCCGGCGGAGCCGCCAGAGGGCGCGGTCTCGCTGCCCCAGTCGTCCTCGTCGGCGTCGGTCATGCAGTCCGTGCCGTTCTCTTCCTCTGGAGCGGCCTTGGGGTGGGTGTACTCGTCGCCGTCGTCGCAGTCGGTCATGTCGTCGGCTTCGCCCTTTGACGCCTCGTCGCAGTCGAGGTCGTCGCCGACCACCGTCGAGCCGTCGTCGTCGCCGTAGTCGTCGCCGTCGCTGTCCACGTAGCAGGTGTCGGCCCCGTCGCAGTCCTCGTCGTCACCGTTGGCCACGGTCTCGGTGGCGCCGGGGTAGTCGCTGGAGCTGTTGTCGTCGCAGTCGGTGCCAGCGGTGATGCCCGAGTCGACCGGGCTGTCGTCGCCGTAGCCGTCGCCGTCGTAGTCGGTCATGCAGGACGTGGTGCTGTCGGAGGCCGCGGCGCCCGGGTAGGTCTCGTCGTCGTTGGTGCCCTTGTCCCAACAGTCCGTGCTGACGGAGGACTCCTTGCTGTCGTTGCAGTCCAGGTCGGTGGAGACCTTCGTGGTGGTGCTGCCGTAGCCGTCCTTGTCGTCGTCCTCGTAGCAGAGCTCGTTGCCGTCGCAGTCTTCGTCGTCGCCGTTGGCCACGGTCTCGCTCGCGCCCGGGTAGTCCCCGGAGTCGCTGTCGTCGCAGTCGGTCATGTCGTCGGCTTCGCCCTTTGACGCCTCGTCGCAGTCGAGGTCGTCGCCGACCACCGTCGAGCCGTCGTCGTCGCCGTAGTCGTCGCCGTCGCTGTCCACGTAGCAGGTGTCGACCCCGTCGCAGTCCTCGTCGTCGCCGTTGGCCACGGTCTCGCTCGCGCCCGGGTAGTCCCCGGAGTCGCTGTCGTCGCAGTCGTTCGTGTCGTCGGCTTCACCCTTGTCGTCACAGTCGAGGTCGCCGTTGCCGGTGGTGGTGATGGCAGAGTCGTCCCCGTAGCCGTCACCGTCGTCGTCGACGTAGCAGGTGTCGCCGCCGTCACAGTCCTCGTCGTCGCCGTTGTTCACGGTCTCCGTGGCGCCCGGGTAGTCCCCGCTGTCCGTGTCGTCGCAGTCGGTGCCGTCCGTCACCCCAGAGGGGGCCTCGTCGTCGCCGTAGCCGTCACCGTCCCGATCCTCCATGCAGGAGGTCGAGGACTCGTTGTAGGCGGCGCCCGGGTAGGCATCGTCGTTGCCGTCGTGACAGTCGTCCGTGTCGTCGGCTTCGCCGCTGTCGTCGCAGTCGAGGTCCCCGTTGCCGGTGGTGGTCGAGTTGTCGTTGTCGCCGTAGCCGTCACCGTCGTCGTCGACGTAGCAGAGGTCGCCGCCGTCGCAGTCCTCGTCGTCGCCGTTGTCCACGGTCTCGTCGGCGCCCGGGTAGTCCCCGCTGTCCGTGTCGTCGCAGTCCGTGCCGTCGGTCACCCCGGACGGGGCGCTGTCGTCGCCGTAGTCGTCGTAGTCGTCGTCGTTCATGCACGCTGTGTACGAGTCGTTCGGCGCGGCTCCGGGGAAGGTGTCCTCGTCCGTGTCGTCGCAGTCGTCCGTGTCGTTGGCCTCGCCCTGGCTCGCCTCGTCACACTCCAGGTCTCCGTCGCCGACCACGGTGGAGCCGTCTTCGTCGCCGTAGCCGTCGCCGTCGGAGTCCACGTAGCAGAGATCGTTGCCGTCGCAGTCCTCGTCGTCGTTGTTGTCGATCTCCTCTGTCGCGCCGGGGTAGTCATCTGGGTCGACGTCGTCGCAGTCGGTGTTCACCTCTGAGGTCCAGCCGTTGGTCGCGTGCGGCTCGCAGTAGCAGCGGGCTGGCTCCACGCCGTAGTCGTCCTCGTCGCCGTCGTAGTAGTAGTTCCCGCAGTTCAAGCTGTTGCTGTCGTTCAGATCGCCGTCGCAGTCGCTGTCGACGGAGTCGCAGGTCTCCGGTGCGCCGTCGTAGATGTCGTTGTTCGAGTCGTCGCAGTCGTCGCCATAGGTGTCGTCGCGCTGGGCGTACTCGTCCGTGTCCTGGCCGTCCTCGTCCGCGTCGAAGTCGCTGTCGCCCGCGCAGTCCGCGTCGATGCCGTCATAGGGGACGTCCGTCGCGTCGGCGTTGACGTTCTCTGGATCGATGTCCGGGTAGCCGTTGAGCGGCTCGAAGTCCGTCGGGCGGTTCGTGGGGTCGTCCCAGCAGTCGTCGTACTCGAAGCCGTTGTGGCCCTCGAAGTCCGGACAGGCCGCCTCGTAGCCCTCGACCACGAAGCCATCGAGGTCCTGGTCGCCGTCGTTGTTGTCGCAGTTGTCGTCGACGCAGTCGTACCAGATCTCTATGGCCCCGGTGGGGAAGCGCTCGGCGTCCAGGTCGTCACAGTCCGCGCAATTGCCGTAGCCGTCACCGTCGAAGTCGAAGTCGTTGTTGCCGCTGCAGTCCTGGTCGAGGCCGTCGTACCAGGCGTCGGTGGCACCGGGGTTCACGTCGGCGGGCTCGAACTCCAGGTCCTCGAGCAGGTCGTCGAGATCGACCTCCTCCGGCTCCTCTGCGTCGTCAGGGTCCCGGTCGCACTCGAGCGGGTTCTCGTCCCGGTCGCTGCCGTCCACGCAGTCGTCGCCGTAGCTCCCGTCCTGTCGCGGGTACTCGGTGGTGTCGTAGCCGTCGCCGTCCTGGTCGAAGTCGCTGTTGGCGCCGCAGTCCTGGTCCGGACCGTCGTACCAGGTGTCCTCTGCGTCAGGGTTGACCTCCGCGGCAGCAGGCTGCTCCCAGCCCTCGCTCGCGACGATGGCGTAGTCCGCCGGGATGTCGGCCGGGTCGTCCCAGCAGTCGCCCACGGCCACGTGGGCCTCGAAGGCCTGCCAGTCGTAGTTGGCGCCGACGCCGTCCCACACGAAGCCGTCGAGGTCCTGGTCCGCGTCGTTGCCGTCGCAGTTCTGATCGATGCCGTCGTACCAGATCTCGGCCATGCCCGGCCCGATCTCGGCGTTGGCCTCGTCGCAGTCCTCGCTGAACGGCACACCGTCGCCGTCCATGTCGATAGCGGTCCAGTCTGTGCTGCAGGCTGTCAAGGCCGCGGCCGCGATGACCATCGAGAAGAGCTTGTGCATGGCTGCGCCTCGCTGCCCGGGAACTGTCGAAGCGTACCCCAATTTCGGGACCCTTGACGGAGGGGCGGCGTCCATTACACCTACGCAGCTATGATCACGGTCGAGAACCTCACAAAACGCTACGGCGCCACCACCGCCATCGAGGCGGTCAGCTTCCAGGTCCCCAAGGGCCAGGTGGTCGGCTTCCTCGGCCCCAACGGGGCGGGAAAGACCACGACGATGCGCATCATCACCGGCTCGCTCGGCGCGACCGAGGGTTCGGTGACCATCGACGGGTTGGACGTCTTCAAGAAACCCCGCGTCGTCAAGAGGCGCATCGGCTACCTCCCAGAGGTCCCGCCGCTGTACACCGACATGACGGTGCGTCAGTACGTCGCCTTCGCGGGCAGGCTGAAGGGCGTCGGGAAGCCCAGGGCAGCCGCGGAGAAGATCATCGATCGCGTCGGGCTGGCCGAGGTCGCCCACCGCATCGTCGACCACCTGTCGAAGGGCTACCGGCAGCGCGTCGGCCTTGCCCAGGCCCTGGTGCACGACCCTGAGGTGCTCATCCTCGACGAGCCGAACGCAGGCCTCGACCCGGCGCAGCGCGTGGAGATCCGAGAGCTGCTCAGGAGCCTCGCGGAGGAGGACCGCACGGTCGTCTTGTCCACCCACGTCCTGGCTGACATCGAGGCCATCTGCAGCCGCGTCGTCATCATCAACGAGGGGCGCATCATCGCAGAGGACGACATCGAGAACCTCGCCGCCACCCAGGTGCAGACGGTAGAGGTCCAGCTCGCCAGGCCAGACGGCGCCGAGGCCGTCTTCAGCGAGCTCGGCGGTGTGGCAGAGGTCGTCGCCCTGGGCGAGGGCCGCTTCCAGATCCAGACCCGAGAGGACCGGCGCGAGGTCATCGCCGACGCCGCCGTGCACTTCGGACTGCTCGAGCTGCAAGGTCGCCAGCGCCTGGAGGACATCTTCCTCCGGCTCACCGAGGAGGGCGAGTGAACGTCCTGGCAATCGCCTGGCGCGAGATCCGCGCCTACTTCGCAACACCGGTCGGGTGGCTGGCGCTCTGCGCCTTCCTCGGCATCACGGGCTTCTTCTTCGTCGCCGTCCTGGGCCTCTACAACATGCAGGCCACGGAGATGCAGTACAACCCCTACGCCGGCTCGCAGATGAACATCGACGAGTACCTGGTGGCGCCGTTCTTCGGCAACACGGTCGTCATCCTGCTGTTCATCTGTCCGGCGCTGTCGATGCGCCTGTTCGCAGAGGACCGCAAGAGCCGCTCCATCGAGCTCTTGCTGACCTCGCCGGTCTCGACGCTCGAGATCGTGCTCGGCAAGTACCTCGGCGCGGTCGGTTTCCTCGGCATCGTCCTGCTCTGCACGGCCCACTACCCCCTGCAGCTGTTCTGGCTCGGCGAGCCCGACCCGGGCGTGATGGCCAGCAGCTACCTGAGCGTCTTCCTGCTCGGCGCGTCCTTCCTGGCGGTGGGGCTGTTGTTCTCGTCGATGACAGAGAACCAGATCCTGGCGCTGGTGTTGTCCTTCGTGACCCTGTTGATGTTCTGGATCCTCGGCTGGGTCGAGGAGCTGGCGAGCGGCACCTTCAAGGACGTCCTGTCCTACGGCTCGCTGATCAACCGCATGGAGGACCTCTCCAAGGGCCTCGTCCACAGCAAGGACCTCGTCTACTACGCCTCCTTCATCTTCTTCTGGCTCTTCGCGACCCACCAGCGCGTCGAAGCCTATCGGTGGCGGTGATGGAGAAGCTCCAGAAGTACGCCTGGGTCTTTGGCGTCCTTGGCGGCGTTGCGGTGCTCGCCTTCCTCGGCCATCGCTTCGTCATGGGCGAGTCCGACACCACGTGGATGGTGGTCGGCGGTGTCGGCGGAGCCCTGTTGGTCGCCTACCTCTTCCTCGACCGCGAGCGTGTCGGTGGGGCCGCGACGGCGCGCAGCACGGTCTATGGCTCCGGGGCGATGCTGATGGTGGCCCTGGGCGGCGGCATCGCTGTGGCCGCGAACGTGCTCGCCAAGCGCTACGACCAGCGCTGGGACTGGACCCAGAGCAAGGCCCACACGCTCTCCGAGCAGTCCATCCTGACCGCCGAGACCATCACCGAGCCCATCCAGGTCGTCGCCTTCTTCGGCGGCGGCACGGTCGAGGAGAGCTCCTTCGAGGACCTCTTCGAGAGCTACGACACCCACACCGACAAGCTGGAGCTCGGGATCTACGACCCGATCCAGGAGCCCTTGATGTCCGAGCAGTACGGCATCACGAGCGTCTTCGGTACGGTGATCCTGATCCAGGGAGAGAAGAAGCAGCGCCTCGAGAACGACTTCTCGGAGGAGGCCTTCACCAACGCCATCATCAACCTCCAGTCGAAGGAGGACCACGTCCTCTGCTTCACGGAGGGCCACGGCGAGCGCGGCGTCGACGACGACTACGACGGCGGCGGCTATGGCGGCATCGTCATCAAGCTCGAGGGCACGAACTACCAGGTCCAGAACTTCTCTCCAGTGCGCGAGGGCCGCGTCCCCGAAGGCTGCGAGATCGTCGTGGTGGCCGGCCCGCAGATCGATCTGGTGCCACCCGAGCGCGAGGTGCTCGCGACCTGGATCGCCAGCGGCGGCAGCCTCATGGTGCTCTTGGACCCGCTGCTCACACCCGAGTTCGCGGCAGACATGGCCCGCTACGGCATCGCCGTCGGTGATGACGTGCTCATCGAGGACAACCCGGCCGCCCAGCTCCAGGGCATGGACGCCTCCTACATCATCACGAGCGAGGAGAGCTTCGACTTCCACCCGATCACCACCGGCGCGAACCTCGCGCTGTTCCGGCTGGTCAGGAGCGTGTCCCCGCTGGAGGGAGCCCAGGGCGTCAACGTGCAGGCTCTCGTGTCCTCCTCGTCAGCTTCCTGGGCCGAGACCGGCCTGGCGGACGAGACCGTGGCCCCGGCACCCGATGTCGGCGAGCTCGGAGTGGGCGCCACCGACGACGTGCTCGTCGGGAACGTCCCCTTCATCGCGGTCAGCGAGGTCACGGACGCAAGCCTCATCGAGGTGGGCGCCACCGTGCTCCCAGGAGCAGCCCTGGAGGAGCTCGGCATCCCCTCGATCCCGGACGCGGCGGACGGCGAGGTCCCAGAAGTGCTCGCAGCCGGCCCCGTGCGGGTGGACGGCGGACGGGTCGTGGTCTTCGGCGACAGCGACTTCGCCAGCAACGACTTCATGCTCCAGGGCAACAACCAGGACCTCTTCCTCAACTCGCTCGCCTGGCTCGTCGGAGAAGAGGACCAGATCAGCATCCGCAGCAACGAAGCCGGCAAGGGCACGCTCACCATGAGCGCCGTCCAGTTCGCCCTGTCGATCCTCATCACGATGATGCTCGTCCCGGGCCTCTGCATCGGGGCAGCCGCCCTGACCTGGGTGCGGCGCCGCAAGCTGTGAAGCTCGAAGAAGCCTGGGTCGGCGATGTCCACTTCTCGTTCTTGAGAGCGTGGGTCGGCGGCTGGGGCGCCATCCTGCTCGCGGCGGGAGTGGCCTCGCCTTTCTTGGGCTACGCCCTCGGCATCACCGAGCACGAGCTCCAGGATGTCGGAGGGCTCGGCTCCGCCTTGTTGTTCGGTGTGCCCGGCCTGTTGATCCACTGCCCGATCGGAGGGGGTCGTGCTCGCCTCGGCGAAGGCCCTGGGTGAGGGCCGACGCTGGGCGTGGTTCGGGGCCTTCTTCGGCCTGATGACGTTCTTCTTCGCCTTCTGGCCGCTGGGGCTCTACCTGTTCTGGAGCCTCCTCCGCCGCGACGTCCGGGTGTTCTGCGGCCTGGAGTAGGCGCTCAGCCCAGGATGCGCTGCAGCTGGGTGGCGAGGCCCAGGTCGGATGCCTTGAGCTTGCCCATCATGAACAGCTGCATGGCGAGGCTCGGGTTGTCGAGCATCATCTCCCAGTCGTCCTTGGCGCAGGTGATGACACAGTCGGCGTCGTCGCCACCCTCTGAGACGGAGAGCTCGGACAGATCCAGGCTCCACTTGCCGGCGCCTTCGATGTCGAAGAGGAAGGTCTTGCCGATGTCCTTGAGGGACTCGTCGGCAGCGAGCTTGTTGGGCAGGTAGTCGGAGAAGAAGACGGCGGTGTCGGCCACGAGGCGCTCCAGAAATGAACGGTGGTTCAGTTGGGGGTAGTGGGGCCTAACACATCCTCCAGCCACTGCGACAGCGTCTTGCGATCCCCGCACCCGAGGGCATTCCAGTCATCGTGCTCGGCGAGCTGATCGTCCAGCCGCGCGAGGTCCTCTGCCCGACGGGAAAAGGGAGGAATGACGCCGACTCGCCCTCCAGCGGCGCTGGCGACGAGCTCTGCGAGCTGGCCCATGACGACCTCCTCGGGCCCACGCACCGAGTAGATGCCGACTGCGAGCTCGCCCCGGATCGCACTCGACACGGCGCGGGCGGCGTCCCCGGCCCAGAGCGGCGCGAGGCGGGCCCCGGGGTCGGCGACGCGGATCGCACGACCGGCGGCGACGGCCTCGAGCCAGGGGCCGCCGAGGTGGCCGTCGCGGGCAAACAGCGCGGGCAGGCGGAGCTCGGTGAGCTCCGGGACGATCTCGTGGCAGTCTTCTGAGGCAGAGGACCAGGCGCGCAAGCTCCTGGAGCGGCTGCCTTGGTGGGCGCCGCGGGGGCCGCACAGGACCAGCCTCGCCCCCTCCTGTCGGGCTGCATTGGCCGTGTTCCGGGTCCCCAGGGCGTAGAACTCCTCGATGTCGTCCTGGGTCGAGGCGGTCCAGACGACCACATCGGCGCCGCGCATCGCCCGCCGCACTCCCCTGCCGCTGACGGCGTCTCCGATGGTCCAGAGGCCCGGCACGTCACAGGGCCTGGGCGAGACCACGTGCACCACGTCGCCGCGCGCGGCGTGCAGGCGAGCCGTGTGGCGGGTGACGACGCCACCACCCACGAAGGTGATGTTCACGAGACCCGCGCGATCACGCGGCGAACAGCGCCTTCTGGAAGGACTCGGCCTGCTGGGCCTGGACCGCGAAGTCACCGAGGCGCTGGCGAGACCAGCCGTGGAAGTCGGAGCCCCCGGTCAACACGAGCCCGTGGTCGCGAGCGAGCTTCGAGTAGGTCTTGCGGGTCTGCTTGCCGAGCCCGGGGCGGAGCCCCTCGATGCCCTGCAGGCCGGCGACGCTGAAGGTCCGGGTCCACTTCTTGGCCAACTCGACCGGCGGATGGGCCCAGCTCGTGAGTCCGCCGCTGGCGCGGGCGGTGCGGATCGCGTCGACGAAGGAGAGCTCGACGTTGGGCACGTTTCCGTGCTGGTGACCCGTGAAGCGCTCGAAGGCGTCTGCCAGGTTCCTGGCGTGGCCGCCGTGGACCAGGGCCTGGGAGAGGTGGAGGCGCGTCAACGAGCGATCGCCGTTGTGTGCCGCTTCGTCCGCTGCGGGGAGGCCCTCGAGCCCGAGGTTGTCGAGCGCTGCCTCGTAGCGGTGGGCCCGGCGAGAGGCGAGGCCCCGGCAGAAAGCGCGGAAGGACTCTGGCATCTCGTGCTGGAAGTAGACGAGCAGGTGGAGCTCGATGCCCTCGTAGACGCCGCTGAGCTCCACACCGTGCAGCACGTGCAGGGGCCGCCCACCGATGCACACGCGCCCCGCAGGCGCCTGGGCCGGGAGGTCGTGATCCGTCAGCGCGATGAGGTCGAGCCCACCAGCTGCGGCGCGGCGAAGGACCTCGTCCACGTCGTAGCGACCGTCCGACAGGTCGCTGTGCATGTGCAGGTCCATTCGGGACCAGGGCGGCAGGGGAAGGGTCATGGGTGGATGATGAGAATCTTGTGTTGACGCGTCAAGAAGAATCGACCAAGGATCGGCGACCTTATTCGATTCGACGCCTCAGCGCCTCGATTAGTTCATCGCGAGCCGCTTCCACGGCCAGGATCTTGTCCCTCGAACGCTCCCCGTGGACCAGCCGCAGCTGGCGTCGGCGCATGCCGAGTGCCTTGGCCAATTCCTTGATCAACGAGGCGTTCGCGGCGCCGTCGACGGCCTTCGCCGGCACCCGCACGAGCAGGACACCGTCGTCACGGACCGCCAGCGAGAAGCGCTTGCTGCCGGGGGAGACCCTGACGCTCAGGGTGCAGTGATCCGGGTGCTCGACCAGGGCGAGCTCAGGCACTCCGGCCGTTCTCGACCTGCTCCAGCAGCGACCCGTGTGTGTCGAGGACCGCGTGGATCTCGGCCACGAGTCGGGCCCGGAGCCCCTTCAGGCGGTGCACGTCCTGCAGCATGTCGCGGTGCTCGTCGTGGCTCGTGGAGATGATCCGCTGGGCCTCGAGCCGCGCCTCGCCAAGGACGAGGTCCGATTCGCGGCGAGCGTTCGTCTCCAGATCCTCCGAGATCTTCTTCGCCAGGATGAGGGTGTCCTTGATCTGCCCCTCCGCGTCCCGCATCCGCTCGATCTCGTCGGCGGTGGCCCGAAGCCGCTCCTCGAGCTTCTTGTTGTCCTTGAGGGTCTCCTCGAGGGTGTCCCGGATCTCGTCGAGGAACTTGGTGACCTCGTCCGGCTCGAAGCCCTTGCGGACCATCGAGAAGTCCTTGTTGATGATGTCCAGCGGGGTGATTCGGCCCATGCCGGCGCCTATATCCCCGTGTGGACGAAGATGTCCGCGTCCTCGTGGGAAGACTGGATCTGCAGCACCATCACTGCCAGGTTCGCCGCGGCGAGATCGACCTCGTCGAAGGCTGCCGCGGAGCTCGCCACGAGCACCTCGTCAGCCTCGACCGCGAGGCTGTAGTCGCCCTCTCCGGTCGCATAGCGGGCCTTGTCCCAGGGCTGCTCGCTGGCATGCAGGAGCAGGATCTCCTCGCCCTGACGGGCGACCACGAGGAGATAGGCGTCGTCGTGCACTCCGAGGTTGGCCTCGATGAGCGCTCCGTCCCTGATGGCCTCGACGAGCACCGGGTAGCTTGGCTCCGGCGGCACATCCCGCAGGGCGAAGACGCCGGCGAGCACGGCCAGCATGCACGCGAGGGCGGCGCCGGCCCACCACCGCGCAGCAGGAGGGGGCTCGGGCAGCTTCTCGGGGAGGACACCGCAGCCGTCGACCTCGGCCCAGGGCCGCTCGCGGATGCGCTCCACCGCCGCGGCGCCGACAGGACCGATGACACCGGTGCGAGTCCAGCGCCCAGGGCCCCGCACCAGCGCGCCCCGGATCTGGCTGCGCTCCGGAGTGCCCTCCAGGGCCAGCTGGCTGATCAGGGCCACGTGATCGTCGATGCGGTCCGGATCGACCAGCACGGCGTCGTCGTCCGCGCGGATCGCGGCGGAGCCGAAGACCTCGACGAGGGCCTTGCGATGCCCACGCGCGTCGGGGTGGAGGTGGAGGGCCAGCACGCTGGCCTGGTCGGAGGGATCCCGGGCGTTGTCAGGCGAGATCTCACTCGGAGAGAGCACACCTGCCCGGATGAGCCGCACAGCCCTGGCGCAGCGAGGACAGCGCTCGGCGTGCAGCCATCCATCGGGGGTCGCGGCCTCCCAGCCCCCCTGGCAGTCCGCCGCGGGCAGGCGCGCGACACGGGACAGCAGGCGGTCGAGCAGGTCGGACTCGGGGTGGACGAGGCCGACGTCGTCCTCGGCCATGACGCAGCGCAGAGCGCTCCGAACGCCCCCGCGAGCCCCCTCCAGGATGACCCGGTCCACCCGCGTGATGCGCTCGACGTCGGTCAGGGCGAGCCCGTCGCCATAGACCAGGCGGAGCACGACCTCGCCGATGGGATCGAGGGCCTCCAGCAGTCGCTCGCGCCAGGACGGACGCGGCACGAGCGGATCCGCGGTCGGGGGGCGCCAGCGGTAGCGACCGTCCTGGACCCGACCGAGCCACTCCTCCATGAAGGTGCCGGCGAGCTCCTCGGCGAGGCTCCGGTTGGACCCCCGAGGCAGGGACAACAGGACGTGGTCGCGGGCCTCGTGCAGGACCGCGGGCGAGGCCTTGACGCCCGCCATGTAGAGCTCCCACGAGACGCGGATGGTGACGGCAGACCACACGAAGCGGGAGGTCTCGATGGACGTGCGAGAGGCGGGATCGTGCACAGGCGGGGAGAGCTGGAGGGCAGGGAGGCGCGACTGCGATCTTGACACGTAAAGGGCTTTGTTGACAAGGTCCCTTAGTGGCGTACCTGGATCTGGCCATCGTCGCCGTCTACCTCGTGGGCGCCCTCGGCGTGGGGCTGGCGGTGACGAAGAAGGCCTCTGGCTCGACGGAGGAGTACTTCGTCGCCGGGCGCAGCCTGCCCTGGTGGCTCGCTGGGACCTCGATGGTCGCCACCACCTTCGCCGCGGACACGCCGCTGGCAGTCACGGGCCTGGTCGCCAGCGGCGGCATCGCGGGCAACTGGATCTGGTGGTCCTGGGGCATCGCGCACGTGGTCGCCGCCCTGGTCTTTGCTCGCCTGTGGCGCAGGCTGGCGGTCGTCACCGACGCGGAGATCATGGAGCTGCGGTACTCGGGCCCGCCAGCGGCGGTGCTCCGACTGGTGAAGGCCGGCTACGCGGCGCTGTTCTTGAACTGCCTCACGATGGGCTGGGTCATCCTGGCCATGCGAAAGGTCAGCGTCCACCTCTTCCCAGAGGTCGACCCCCTGCTGTTGACCTTTGGGCTGATGGCCCTGGCCGTGCTCTACAGCATGCTCGGCGGGATGCGCAGCGTGGTCATCACGGACCTGGTGCAGTTCGGGCTAGCCCTGCTCGGGGCCGTGCTGCTCATGGTCTTCGTGGTCGGAGACATGGGGGGCATCTCCGGACTCGTGGCCGGCCTGGAGGAGACCTATGGGGCCGAGAAGTCCGAAGAGCTGCTGGCCTTCTGGCCCAGCGGGGACCTGCCCGGACTGCCGATCACGCTCTTCGCGGTGCTCCTCACCGTCGCCTGGTGGAGACAAGCGGAGGGCGGCGGCTACATCGTGCAGCGGCTCGGGGCCGCCAAGAGCGCGCGTCACGCCGAGCAGGCGTCGATCTGGTTCGCGGTGCTGCACAACGCGATTCGCCCCTGGCCATGGATCCTCGTCGCGCTGGCCGCGCTGGTCGTGTGGCCCCTGGAGACCTCTGGCGTCGAGGACCGCGAAGGTCTCTACGCAGCCCTGATGGTCGACAAGCTGCCCGTCGGCGTGCTCGGGCTGATGGTGACGTCGCTCCTGGCGGCCTTCATGTCCACCATCGACACCCACGTGAACTGGGGCTCCAGCTACATCGTGCGGGACGTGTGGGAGCGCTTCGTGGGCAAGCGCCACGGTGTGCTCGTCGGCCGCGTCGGCGTCGTGTTCATGGGGCTGATCGCCGCCATCGTCAGCCTCTTCATGGACTCGATCGCAGAGGTCTGGCTCTTCGTCATCATGCTCGGCTCGGGCCTCGGCAGCGTGTCCGTCGCCCGCTGGCTGTGGTGGCGGGTCAACGCCCTCGCCGAGTTCGCCGCCCTCGTCGTCTCCACCGCGCTGAGCATCGGCATCGTCGTCTTCGCCGACGACATCGGCCAGGGAGAGCGCATCCTCCTCGTGGCGCTGGGCAGCCTGGCGGTCTGGGTCCCGGTGGCGCTGCTCACCCGGCCCAGCGCAGCTCTGAGCTCCTTCTACGAAAAAGCCCGTCCCTTCGGCTTCTGGGGCCCGGTCGCCGCCGAGCTCCCCCACGTGGACACCTCGCTGGGGCGCGACGTGCCCCTTCGCGTCGCGGCTGGCATGCTGGCCGTCTTCGGCACGCTCTTCGGGCTCGGCGGCGCAGTGCTCCGTCATCCGGCCTGGGCGCTGTTGGCCATCGCTGGGCTCGCCGCGCTGACCTGGTTGATCCGATCAGCGAGGGAGGACTCATGACAATGGTGTCGCGATCCGTTTCCAGGGGCACAGAGCAGAAAAGCGCCGAAGCCTTGATTGGCTCCGGCGCCTCTCGGCACCCAGTCACCGGGGAGATGGATTCGTCTCTACCCGGGTCGAAACGTATACGCTTCGTTCAGGCTGCCTGCTCCCGGCGCTCCGTGTTCTGCTGGTTGGCACGCTCTGCGAGGATCTCGTTGATGGTCGCCGCGGCGGCCACAGAGGCCATTTCCTCGTCCCCGTACAGCGCGAGGTACTCGTCGTAGAAGAGGGTGATGAGGTCGGCGAGGGAAACGGTGGTGGTGTTCATGGGTGCTCCCGGTGGAGTGACTTGGGTGTCGCCAGAACACTGTTGCAATCGGTGTGCCAGCTCTGGGTGTGTGACCGGGGACTTCTCCTGTCCCTGATCTGCACACCTAGGACCCCGTCGGCGAGCGTCCGATTCATGGAACGTTGTCAAGAAATGTGGGACGACGTGCGGCGAGTCAGGCCCTGGCGTCGCAGATCGCGAGCAGGTGGACTTCGTCCGCGCCAGCCCTGATGAGCTCGTAGGCGCAGGTGGCCGCGGTGGCGCCGCTGGTGACCACGTCGTCGACCAACAGCACCCGAGCGGGAACGCCCCCGGTGGCTCGATAGGCCCGACGTGCGTTGTCCATTCGTCCTCTGAGCGGGAGGCCCGCCTGCTGCTGACCGGTGCGGCGCTCGAGGGCATCGACGACGTCGACATCGAGCGCTCTCGCGAGGGCCCCTGCGACGATCCGGACGGGGGAGAAGCCTCGTGAGAGCGTGGCGGCCCTGGTCTGGGGGACCGGCACGACAGCGTCCACTCCTGGCCACTGCTCGTCGACGGCGGCGGCCACGAGCTTCCCCAACTCCCGGGCGCTGCCGGGGTCGGGCCGGTACTTCGCGCGACGGACCATGGTACCGGCGGGGCCGTCGTAGTGGCCGTAGAACACGGCCGTGTCGCAGCCGTCAGGGGTGTACTGGAGCGCCCAGACCCCTAGGGGGAGCTCCTCGAGGCAGTCGCTGCACAGGACCCCGCGGCGCTGGCGCGGCAGACCGCAGCCGGCGCAGTCGGTCGGGAGCAGGACATCGAGAGTCGCAGAGAGAAGGCCCATACCGACAAGTTATCGCCATCCGGGCCCGACCGCGATTACGGGCGATTACAGCCAGGCGCGCTGGGGCTGATCTACGTAGCCCGGGACCTCGACACGCTCTGCGTCCGCCCACAACGAGTCGAGATCGTAGAAGCCACGCAACTTCTGGTCGAAGACGTGGAACACCACGTCGCCGAAGTCGATCAAGACCCAACGCCCGATCTGGAGACCCTCGGTGGAGAGCGCGCTCACGCCATGCTCCGTCTTCAGCTTGCCGACGACGTGGTTCGCGATGGCACGCACCTGGCGGGTGTTGGTGCCGTTGCAGATGACGAAGTGGCTGCAGTAGGACAGAAGGGGCTCGACGAAGAGCACGGACGGCTCCGTCGCCTTCTTTTCGAGGGCGTAGCTGGCCAGAGTGGTTGCGAGGTCGTGGGGGGTCAGAATGAGGGCCTCCTGGCTCCAGAGAAGAACGAGCCGCCCCGAGGGCAGCTCGTGATGGTCGCAGATGGCGCTCGCGTCAAGCCTTTGATCCTGCGGAACGGGGAAGGCTGATGTTTCGAACGCTCATCCAGACAAAGGGTACGCGCGGATTCCCACCGACGGCAAGTCGATCACCGTAACGAGAGCTCGGGGACGGTCCCGATCTCGCTGCGCTGCAGCTTCAGCACGACCTTGCGCGGGCTGCCGCTCTTGGTCGTGAAGCTGCCCGTGATGTCGGCGAGCAGCCGAACCGCGGTGCCTTCGTCGATCGTCACGGTTCCGCTGAGGGCGACGGGGACGTGGCCCGAGCCGGGGAGATCCTCGGTCGAGCCCATCGACACCGCATACACCAGGGCCGGGCGCCCCTCGACGACCGTCTCGCCGGTCTTCTCCAGCTTCATCACGTACCGAAAGGGCGACAGGGCCTCTTCGTAGAGGTTCCACGTCGTGGCCAGCTCGCGCCGGTAGAGCTGGGTTTCATCGGTCTTCCGCATGCGGCCGTCACCGCCGTGCCACGCCTTGCCGTCGATGAACAGCACGCGGCTCTTCGTCGCTCCGTCCCGGCGGCGGATGATCTCGAAGCTGTCCCAGTCCCCCCACTTCACGGCGACCGCCTCGACCGTCTCGACGTCGTGCTCGGTCCGGGCGGCGCTCGCTTCGTAGCGGTGCGGACCCAGGAGCGCGGCGCTGTCCCAGGTGACCTTGTGCGAAGCGTCCGCGATCAGGACTTCTTCGGGTGGCCCGCTGCTACAAGCCAGGATCGCCAGGAGCATCGGCAGCGTCGTCATCGGCCTCGAGCATAGCTTGGAGGGTGAGCCAGCACCTGTCGCAGAGGCGGTCCACCCCCCGACGCGTCACGCTGGAGAGCGACAGGGCCTCGACCCCCACATCGGCGAAGGCCGCGACGAGCTCGTCGAGCTCTTCCTGACCGACGAGGTCGACCTTCGTCAACACCACCAGCTGCGGCCGCTCGGCGAGGTCCGCGCGGAATGCGGCCAGCTCTGCGTTGATGGCCCGCCAGCGGGCGAGCGGGTCCTCGACGGGCTCGCCGTAGGAGGAGGCCGAGACGAGGTGGAGGAAGAAGCGGCAGCGCTCGACGTGCTTCAGGAAGCGATGACCGAGGCCGTGTCCCTTTGACGCCCCCTGGACGAGCCCCGGGATGTCCGCGATGACGAAGCCGTCGTCCCAGCCGCGAGAGACGACGCCGAGGTTCGGGACCAGGGTAGTGAAGGGGTAGTCGGCGACCTTTGGACGCGCGTTGCTGACCACCGAGATGAAGGTCGACTTGCCGGCGTTGGGGAAGCCGAGGAGGCCGACGTCCGCGATGAGCTTGAGCTCCAGCCGCACGCGGCGCTCGACCGCGGTGCCTCCTGGACCGGCCTTGCGCGGCGTACGGTTCTGAGAGGTCTTGAAGCGCATGTTGCCCTGCCCGCCGCGCCCGCCGCGACAGAGCACGACCTCTGCCCCGTCGTGTTCGAGATCCGCCAGCTCGACGCCGGACTTGACGTCGACGACCACGGTGCCGACCGGGACCTTGAGGCGGTGATCCTCGCCCGAGCGGCCGTGGCGGTTGTTGCTGCCTCCGGGGACACCGGGTTCGGCCTGGTACACCCGCCGACCGCGCAGGTGGTCCAGGGTGTTGCTGCGGGTCGTGGCGAAGAGCACGACGTTGCCGCCGCGGCCACCGTCCCCTCCGTCCGGGCCCCCGCGGGGGTTGAACTTCTCGGATCGGAACGACATGGAGCCCGCCCCTCCCTTACCGGAGATGCAGGTGATCTCGATCTCGTCGACGAAGCGCATCGAGCGCGCTGGGCTACTCGACGGGGTAGACCGCGATGCGGCGCTTGCCGCCGCGGAACCGCTCGAAGCGGACCTGGCCGTCGATCAGCGCGAACAGCGTCCAGTCGTTGCCGGTGCCGACGTTCTTGCCAGCATGGAACTTGGTCCCGAGCTGGCGGACGAGGATGTTGCCGGCGCGCACGGTCTGGCCGTCGCCCTTCTTCACGCCCCGGTACTGGGGGTTGGAGTCGCGACCGTTCCTAGTGGAGCCCTGTCCCTTCTTATGAGCCATGACGTCTCCTTCAGCCGTTGATCGCGGTGATCTGCAGCGTGGTGTGGCAGGCTCGGAAGCCCTTCTTGACGCGGCTCCGTTGCCGGCGCTTGTACTTGAAGGTGATGACCTTCGGGCCCTTGGTGTTCGAGACGACGGTGGCGCTCACAGAGGCACCCTCGACGATCGGGGTGCCGACCTTGACGTCGTCACCGCCGATCAGCAGGACCCGGTCGAGGGTGAACTCGGCGCCGTCCTCGCACTCGAGGCGGTCGACGGTGATGGTGTCGCCGACGGCGACGCGGTACTGCTTGTTCCCGCTCTCGACGATCGCGTACATGGTGATCTCCAGGCGCCCGCACGGGCGCAAGCCGTCGGCATTTAGGCGATCGCCGAGGAGGTGTCAAGCCGCAGGAGGGGGTCGTCGCCAACGGGATCGTTCGACGTCGAAGGGGCTCGGTGACGGTGGCGGCGACGGGGGACCAACAACTCGCTCTCGGCGAAACCGCACGCCGGTGTGCAATCTGGGCGAGGCTGACGCGCAGGGGCCCCCAAACTGCACGCCCGTGTGCAATCTGGGGCTCGGCACCACGTCCGAGCCCCTATCGACCATGAACCCATTGCCGTCACCCGCCCGCCGTCAGGACCTCATCGTCACGGATGCTCGCTCACCGCCACGGCTGCCAGATCAGTGCTCAAGGACCGTCCTACGGTCCTTGGAGACCGATCAGGTCCTCGTGCGACAGGTCCTCGTCGTCCCCGTCCCTCATCCCCCTTTGTCGTCACCGTCCCCCTTGTCGTCACCGTCACCGTCCTCGTCATCGTCAACGGCCCAGTTGTCGACGGGGCCGGCAACTCGCGCTCGGTGAAACAGGGCGTTTCAGCCAGGCCGACTTGGGCCGGCAACTCGCGCTCGGTGAAACAGGGCGTTTCAGCCAGGCCGACTTGGGCCGCCAACTCGCGCTCGGTGAAACAGGGCGTTTCAGCCAGGCCGACTTGGGCCGGCAACTCGCGCTCGGTGAAACCGCACGTCCGAGTGGCCACGACCTCCACCGCCAGGACCTCATCGTCAAGGATGTTCGCTCGGTGCCGACGGCTCGCCGCCGACTGATCGGCGAGGCGTAACGCCCACGTAATGCGCGCCCCGGTGACCCTGTCGTCGCACGGAGGTGTTCATGACACGTCGAGAGATGCTCGCGGCTTCCCTCTCCGGGGCCTTCCTCGTCGCCTGCGATCCGGGCGGGAGCCCTGGCACCGGGTCCGTGTGGACCGGAGGCGAGACAGGCGGATCCTCGCTGTTTGTCGACACCGACGCCCTGGGCGAGGCCTTGTCGCTCTTCGACGGCAGCCCCTTCGAGGACCACGCCCGCGGCCTGCCCGAGGCCCTGGATGCGGCCCTGTCCGAGGTCGCCGACCACGATCCGGCCACCGCCGAGGTGCTCGCGGCGTTCATCGCGACGGTCGCCCTCCCCCGCTTCGAAGCGGCTCGACTCGCCCAGGGGGCCTTCGACGAGGACGACCTGATCGCCATCTCCGCCGAGGGACTCGACGTCGATGGGGCGCGACTCACAGCAGCGCTGGAGTCCTGGGTTCCGGTGCTCGAGGAGGGGGACCCCTCGACCCCCCAGCAGAGCTACCTCGACCTCGCCCGCGAGGTGAGAGGGGAGGCCGACAGCCAGGACACCCTGGACAACGGCTACGTCCAGCGCATCTGCGCGGACCTCGACGGCTTCGTCGCGGCGCTGGACCGGCCGACCTCAGAGCTCGTCGAAGAGGCCCGGGCGGGGGTCGACGCGCTCGTGCGAAGAGAGGACTTCGACCCCGGTCCCACAGGTCCGCCCACCGAGGAGTGCGACGACAGCGAGTACCAGGCCGCCCAGATCCGCGCCCACGCCGCCATCACGCTTAGCTACATCGGCATGATGCGCCTGGTCATGGGTCTGTCCGCCGCCGGACCGATCGGCATGATCCTCGGCCTGATGACGCTGGCGATCGGGATCCCGCTCATGGTCGGCTCGATGATGAGCATCTACGAGCGCGCCTACATCCGCATGTGCAACTGCTGAGGAGGACGACGTGATCTTGCTCATCGCATCCGCAGCCGCCTGGGAGTGTCCCCAGGTCGACGCCCCCGAGATCGAGACGATGGAGGTGGACTGCTCCGAAGGACAAGGCGAGGTCGACCTCTCGGTCTCCGCCGAGTCCCCCGTGACCACCACACGGATCGTGGTCCTGGATGGCTCCGGCACAGAGGTGGACCGCTGGTACCCAGACCTCGACACCCCAGGCGAGACCAGCCTCTGGCACGCGGAGGGCAGCCTGGACTGTGAGCAGACCTTCCAGTTCCAGGCCACGGCCTTCCTCGAGGACGGCACCCAGGTCGAGCGGGACGCCTGGTGGAACCTGGGCTTCGACTTCGACAACGGGGACTTCGAGCAGGGCGAGACCGGCTGGGTGACCGCCGGCAACGCCGCCTTCACCGGCAGCCACGCGGGCATCGATCCCCACGGCGGGAGCTGGATGATGCAGCTGGGCTGGCCCGACTACGCCGGCTCGGTCTATGGCTACGCCTACCAGGAGCTGGGGACGCTGGCCGCCGGGACCTACACGCTCCGCTACCACTACGCGGTCCGAACCCACGACGACAACTACAGGGACGCCTCGTCCTGCGGGGACCGAGCCCCTCACCTCGCGATCGCGCTGGCGACCGCCCAGGACGACGGACAGGGAGTGGACTTCGTGGACTACGTCGACCTGGGACCATCGAGCGTCTACTGCGACTCGGTGTCACAGGTCGCGGACGGCGCCTGGGTCAGCGAGTGGAAGGAAGAGGAGATGGGCTTCATCGTCAGCCACGACACCGAGGACGCCGTGATCTTCTTCAACGTCTACGGCGGATACTCCCAGTGGGGACACCTGGTCTACTTCGACGACCTGAGCCTCACGAAGGACTGAATCAGTAGCCCAGCCGGAGGGAGTCGAGGAAGCGGGTCACCTCGGCTCGCTCCTCGCCGAGGGGCTCCAGAGCCCAGATCAGCCAGACCGTACGGCCTCTCACCGCGGCGATCGCGAAGCCCGCGTGCCGCGTAGCCTCCCAGTCCACCTCCCAGGCGGAGAGGCCGGCGAAGGTGGTCTGGTAGGCCTCGTAGAAGATGGCGTCGGAAGGAGCCACGGCCTGTGCGATGTCATCCGCCCGATCCGCGGGGGCGAGCCGCTGGGCGATGCCGTAGTCCGAGCCGTCGGGGACCTTGACACGACCTACGCCGTAGCGCGTTCCGCGGGTGAACTGGGGCGCCGCCTCGTAGCCCACCGTGGGTTCGTAGCCGACGTGGATGCTGGACCAGGGCGAGACGCCGGCCATCGGTATCGGATCGCCCTGCATCTGGGCCTCCAACCCCAGCTCGTCGTCGAAGACCGAGCTCCAGGTCGTCGTCTCCAGGGCCTGGGAGTACCCCCAGACCACGAAGCCCGTCGCCGGGAGACCGACCACGGCGACGCACATGAAGAAGCCGGGCAACGGTGACCCCCGCCCTGCCTCGGGTCGGGCGTGTCGGGCGGCCAGGAGGAAGGAGTAGAGGACGAGCAGCAGGCCGAGCCCGATGACGCAGACCGTGAAGAGGCCCTGGTAGAAGCCCCCGCCGCCCCCGCCGACACAAGACGCCGGCCAACAGAGCGCCGACGAAGCGGCAGATGTTCGGTCCGTGGTGCTTCATGGATCTCCCTGAAGGAGAGATCCCATCGGGCCGGTAACGGCGCGGTCACAAACTGCCTGTGACCCTCACGATGGCGTCCTGCGGGACCCTCTCAGGCTGCCGGCCCTCCAGGGAAGCCTCGACGACGGCCAGCAGATCCCGGGCGCGCACCGACGTCCCGGCCGCACGGCGGGCCCGCTCCAGGGAGATCCGTCGTTGCTCGTCGGTCACCGCCAGCGCCCGAAGGGACTCGCTCTGGGAGAGCCCCACGAAGTCCCCGGCGTCGCTGCTGGCTGCGGCGGCTTCGGCGAGGAACGAGCTGGCATCCTCCGGCCTGGACGACAGCAGGCACAAGAGGCCCCGATAGAGACCGATCTCCGCCCGATGTACGCCCGCTCCACCCTCGGCGGCCAAGGCCGAGGCCTCGTCGAGCCAGCACCCCGCCGCCTGAAGATCCCGCTCCTCCATCGAAGCCAGCGACAGCACGGTGCGGCTCGTGATGCGGTACCAGGTCAGACCCTGCTCATCGGAGAGCGAGCGCGCCCGCTCGAGCAGCCGTCGCGCCCGGAGCAGCCTCTCCGCGTCCAGGCAGGCCTGCCCCAGGGCGTAGAGAGGGCAAAGGCCAGCGGGCGAGGGCTCCCGGAGGCCATGGCCTGCTCCAGGGCCTCGTCGAAGAGCGGCAGGACCTCTGCCACGGGGGTGCCGGTGTGCCGGCGGATCTGGGCCAGGTTGGCCAGCAGGCGCGAGCGGGCCCCGGGGCGCTCGGTGCCTTGGAGCGCCGCCTCCACCAGGCGGGT
Organism: Myxococcota bacterium; assembly: GCA_036012755.1. Lineage (GTDB taxonomy): Bacteria > Myxococcota_A > UBA796 > UBA796 > CAJQPC01 > JAAESX01. The sequence goes on from DASCPX010000043.1 coordinate 21,372, forward strand.
CGCCTCCTCCAGCTCCCCCGCCTCCCAGGCCATGTACGCCCGCAGCTTCAAGGCGGCCGGGCCATCGACATCGCGCACCATCAGGCGCGCCTCTTCCACCCGGCCCAGCACCTTGAGCGCCTCCGCGACGGTGAGGCGGGTCTTGGGGGTGTCGAAGCGACGCTGCAGCTCGACGGCGTCCTCGTAGCGCTCCTGGTTGCCCAGCAGCTGTCGCAGTGCCTGGAGCACCGAGTCGGGCCCTCCCAGGGCCTCTGCCGCAGCCCAGAGCTGCTCCTCCATCTCGGCCAGCTCCGCCAGCGCGTCCTTCAGCCCGGGCCCCAGGGTCGCCGCCGCCAGCTCTGCGGCTCGCCGTTCCACCGCCCGATGCTGGGGCTCTGAGGCCGCCTCGAAGCAGTACCCGAGGCCCCGCTGGAAGAGCAGGTGCCTGGGTTGCCGGGGATCCTCCTCGATCTTCTTGCGCAGCCGGCTCACGGTGGTCTTGACCGTGTTGCTCGAAGACACGCGGTAGCCCCAGACAGCAGCGAGCAGCTCGCGAGAGTCGAAGGCGCGGCCCGGGCGTTCGGCGAGGAAGGCCAACAGCCGGGCTTCAAGCGGAGTCAGCCTGGCGCCACCAGGCAGCACCAGGCGTCGCTGCAAGTCGACCTGTCGATCCCAAAGCTCGAGCACCGCGTTGAAATCTACACGAGGACGCCTATGGGCCCAGGGTCTCGATGCCCTCTGCGAGCGCCTTGTCTCCGATGGCCCTGGCGATCACCAGGGCCTCTGCCAGGATCTCCGGGTCCGGGCGGCCGAGGCGCAGTCGGGCCAGCCCCAGGTTCGCGAGGGCGTATGCCTCCACGACCTGGTCCCCGCAGGCACGGGCGGCGGAGAGCGCCTGGGCGGAGACCTCCTCGGCGCGGCCCTGGCGTCCCTGGTGCAGCAGCACGTCGGCCTGGTTCACCTGGGTTCGGGCCTGTCCCCTGGCGTCCCCGGCGCGGGCGAAGTTCGAGCCCGCTCGGGCGAGCTCATCCTCCGCCTCGGCGAGGCGCTCCACCGTGATCAGGAAGACCCCCAACGCCTCCTGGGCGCGAGCCTTGGCCCGAAGATCGCCCGCCGCGTCGAGCCCCCGGCGGAAGGTCTCCTCCGCGGCACGCATGCGCCCGAGAGCCTGCAGGGCCTGACCCCTGGCCCTGTCGAACTCGACCGCGAGCTCGGCTGGGGCCGGAGCGGCGAGCTCCTCGAGGGCCTCGTCGGGGAAGCCACGAACGCGCAGGAGCTGGGCACAGGAGATGCGCAGGCGACCACGCCGGAAGGCATGCGGCGCGGCCCGTCCATCCGCCTCGCGGGCCCGCTGGACCAGCCGCAGGGGCTCCGGGACGTTGCCGCGGAGGACGGCGAGCGCGAAGATGATGACACCAGCCCAGGCCTGCTGGTCGTCGTCGCCGATCCGGACCAAGGCCAGCAGGTTCGCCTGCTCCTTGACCAGCCGGTCCAGGCAGGCTCGGCTGTCGCGACCGTCGAGGCCATCGACCCAGGCGCGGCCTGCATCGACGAGCCAGTCTCCCCAGCCCCGCTGGGCGGCGGCGGCGTCCTCGAGCATCTGCCGCGCGTAGGCCCTGACGAGCTCCAGCAGGTGAAAGCGACCGGTCTCGTCCACCTGCACCCAGCCGTGATCGTGCAGCTCCTGCAGCAGCTCGACGACCCACGGAGCCTCTGGGCCGAGGTCCGCGATCGCCTCTGCGGCGTCGAGCTCGAAGCCGCCATGGAACAGGGAGCACCGCGCGAGCAGCACACGGGCGGAATCGCCGAGCAAGGCCCAGCTCCCATCCAGCACGGCGCGAAGCGAGGCGGGGCCTTGCTGGAGCAGGTCGACGGAGAGACGCTCCAGCAGCCGACGAGGAGGCATCAGCGATGCCCGGGCAGCCACCAGCTCGAGGGACAGGGGGTGAGCGCCGAGGCGCTCGACGAGCTCGCGGACCTCTTCGCGCTCCTCTGGTCGAGGGGGCCTCCCGGCGGAGTCCGCGCGGCGGTCGAAGAGCTTCATGCCGTCCTCGACGGACAAGCTCGGAACGGGCAGACGGTGCTCGCCCTCGACACCCAGGGGGACGCGACTGGTGACCAGCACGGCGAGCGTCTCGATCTGTCCGAGAGCGGTGACGATGTCGGCGAGATCGACCCCCTCGGCCTCGTCCAGGACGAGCAGGCCGGCGCGGCCTTCGAGGCAGGTGTAGACCCGATCCTCGATGGGTCCACGCACGGCGAGGTCCAAGGCCTCCGCGAGCGCGCAGAGGGCCTCTTCCTTTGTGCCACAGCCCTGGAGCTGGACGACCCGCGACCACTGATCGGGCCGTGAGTCCACGACCGCCCTCGCGACGCTCGTCTTGCCGATCCCCCCAGGACCCAGCAGCGTGACGAGCCGATGCGTCAGGATCGCCTGGGCGACGACCTCGACGAGCTCGCCCCGCCCGATGAGATCGCTCTGGACCCGCTGAAGGCCACGATCCACCTGGTGGACCCACACCGAGACCGGCGGCTCCAGCCGCAGTCCACGATTCTGGGTGCCTTCGATCGACAAGGACTCGCCCAGCTCCTTGCGCAGCCGCGACAGCGCGACGCGGAGGGTGTTGTCACTCGATGGGCGGTAGCGCTGACCCTCCCAGACGGCCTCGAAGAGCGCGGCGCGGTCCAGCTCCTCGCCACAGGTGGCGACGATCAACATCAAGCGGAAACCGACGTGAGACCTGGAGAGCCGCGCGATGCAGGCGCCGTCGAGCCAGACCTCTGCCCGGGTCGGGACGAGGACGAGGTTCCGCTCGCCGGCCGAGACCACCTGGTGGAGGCTTGGGGGCGCATTGCCCGCCGAGAGCGCCTCGATGGCCTCGCGGACGTTCACATGGCGCGGCGACCGAGCAACAGGCGCAGCTGGTCGAGGCGCTCCTGGACGTCCCCGACGGGCATGTCGCGGTAGCGGTCCGGGAGCATGCGCTTGGCCGATGCCTCGAAGACGGCGAGCATCTCCATGAACTCGAGCATGCGCGTGTCGCGTGAAGGCAGGGTGTCCTCTGCCGCCTTCACGAGGTCGGCCTGGGAGATGACGTCCCGGTCGGCGTGGGAGGCGAAGCCCGCAGCCGCCAGCAGCACCGCCTCCAGCTCGGCCGCGGAGTATCCGGCGGTGGCCTCTGCGACGGGGTCGAGGTCGCAGCTCTCGTCGAGCTCGAAGCCCTTCTTGCGGAGCTGGGCCTCGAGGATGAGCACGCGCTCGCTGTGCTCCTCTGGGAAGAAGAAGGGGATCTTCACGTCGAAGCGGCCCGGGCGCTTGAGGTCCGCGTCGAGCTTGTCCGGACGGTTGGTCATCATGCAGATGACCACGCGGCCACGGTGGCTCGTGTCCGACATGAACTCCTTGAGCCGGGCGATGACGCGGGAGCCCGTGCCGCCGTCGCTCTCGCCGCTGTTGCCCATGGAGCGGTCGGCCTCGTCGACGATGAGCAGGACGTAGCCAAGGGCGTCGACGACCTGCAGGATCTTCTCGAGGTTGCCCTCCGTCGAGCCCACCCACTTGTCCCGAAAGTTCTTGAACTTCAGGCAGGTGAGGCCACTCTCTCCAGCGAAGGCTTCAGCCAGGAAGGTCTTCCCGGTGCCCATGGGGCCGACGAAGATGATGCCCATCGGCACCTGGTTCTTCTTCCCCTTCTTGATGGCCTCGGCCATGTTCATCAGGTCGATCTTGATGCGCTCCATTCCACCGACGTGGGTGAAGTCGTGGTCGGGATCGACGAACTCGACGAGGCCGTGGCACTCCTGCTCGATGATCGCCTTCTTGCGGCGGCTGACCGTCTTGAAGGTGATCGGGTTGCCAGTCTGTCGGGCGATGCGGAAGAGTCCCCGGATCTGGATGAGCGAGAGCCCCGCGGTGTGCGAGGCGAGGTGCTCCTCTGGGATCTCGAGCTGCACGCGGCGAGTGTCCATCTTGCGGATGAAGTGGAGGCGCTCGTCCGGGACGGGCAGACCGACCTGGATGGCGACCAGCTGAGGCGAGGCCAGCACCTTGCGGTGGATTTCCGAGAGCTGCTCGGTCACGAGGACGACGAGGTTGTCGCTGGCCAACAGCGCCGGGTCCGAGGCCCACCGCTGGAAGTTCACGAGGTTGGACTTGTCCGTGTCCCCCATGAAGGACAGGTCCCCCGCCGGGATGATCGTCTCGACATAGTCGATGATGACGCCGGCGTTCTGGGCCGGATCGGTGAAGACGGCCTCCATCAGCGGCAGCGCCTCTCCGGCGGCCTTCGGCATTCGCCCGATGAGATCCGAGAGCCCCTCCAGCGTGCGCCGCGTGTTGGCTGCCCGCTTGAAGCGCCCGGCCATCTCTTTTTCGGGGAACTCGATGCCTTCCGAGCAGTTGTAGTAGGCGACGATGTCCTTCGATCGGGAGAGGAAGCGCTCCAGGTACTCCCTCAGAGGCACGTAGCGAGTCCCGTCGGCCCCGTCCCAGGGGAAGAGATCCCGCACGTTTCCGTGCAACAGGAACATGCTCGCCTCGCCCGCGAGGTACCGCTCCCTCAGCTGCTGAGCCCAGGCGGGCAGCTCCGGCTGTCGCTTCATCCAGTCCTCCGAGACCTGCGAACGTGACTGGAGGTAATCGCCTCAGCTCAACAGGACGAGGATCATCCCGGTGCCACCGGAGAGCTCCTCCATGGCCTTGCCGACGAGGCAGCCCCGGGTGCGCTCGGGTCCCGCCGCCATGGCATGTCCCGGCACCTCGCTGGGCACGAGCAGATCCCCGAGCTCGACCGGGCCGACGACCTTGCAGGGCGCCGTCCCCTGCAGAGCCACAGGCACCTCTCCGTCGCCCAGGCTGATGCCGGGCTGGCTGCTGACGACGCCGACCACCCGCGTGTCGAAGGCGGTGTCGGAGACCACGACACGGCGCCCCCCGTCCATGCGCACGAGGCAGCCAGGCTCGACGGGCTCGCCGTCGAAGCGCTCGGCGAGATCCTTGCCCTTGGTCCGGACCTCCGCGCACTTCACGGGGCCGTGCACCTGCAGCCCCGCCGCGGAGGCCTTGTTCCCGACGATGACCTCGTGCCCACCACGGCTGTTGAGGTGGAGCGGCCCGTCCTTCTTCGCCGAGCCGTTGCGACCCTCGATCTTGCGGATCTGGATGGCCCGCTGGGTGTTGTCGGCCGTGATCTCGCCCCGGATCTCGAGCTGCTCCTCCGCGACGAGCCGACGTGCGCGGACAGCGTTGCTGGCGGTGACGGAGAAGACCTTGACCTGGTTGCCGGTGATGTCACCGGAGGCGACGTTCAGTCCCCCCTTCTGGATCGTGAGACCGCCGGCGAGCTCGCCCCCAGCCAGCGGAAGCGCGTCGATCTGCTCGGTGTCGCCAGGTCCGGCCGCTTCAGCGCTCGACGCCGGAGCCTCCTCGAGCTTGTCGATGCGCCCGACGACGGCCTCGTAGCGATCGGGGCCCGCCTCTGTGTGCTCCAGGACTCGCAGCGCTCGCTTCTCCAAGCCGTCCATGCGCTCGTTGACGTCGACGATGTCGCCGTCAGGCCCGCAGAGGTCCTCGATCTCGTCCTCGATCCGCACCAGCCGTCCACCGTCCTCGTCGACGGCGTCGACTCGATCGAGCAGCTGATCGATGAGCCGGGACAGGCGGGTGACCTCGCCGATCTCGAGACGCTCGAGGCGGGTCGCGATCTCGTCGAGGCGCTGCTTGAGCTTCTCCTTGGTCGGCCCGGCGCGGAGGATGCGCTGGTTCTCTTCGAGGGTGTCGAGGCGCGCGGCGTGCCGCTCCACGAGCTTCGTGAGCATGAGCGTGGTCCCGACGATCCGGGTGCGCGGCATGGCCTCGTCGGCCTGGCCGCGTCGCAGCAGGCGCGCCCCCACCCAGCGGGTCCGCCCGTCGAAGAGCTTGGGGTCGATGGGAACCTCGAGACCGAGCACCGCAGCGACGGCGCCGTCTCGCCCGATGTCGATGTCGTGCTGGGTCTCCACCCAGGAGGTGCGCTGCCCCCGCTGGTCCGAGTGCAGGGAGAAGCGCACGCTGTAGCGACCCGCAGGCACGGGCGAGCCGTCCGGCTCGAGAAGCCGGCCGTGATATTCCAGAGCCCGGAGAATGGTCTTGCTCACCCGGAGTCGTGCTCCCTCGGACGTGCGGAAACGAGCCTACGAAGGGCGCGGACGGCCTGTCGAGGACAGCCTCGGCCGCCCCTGGCCAAGTGGGCGTCACCAGTGAAGATCCTTGCCACCGGGGCGGCCGGGCTGCTGGGATCTGCGTTGGTCCGCAACGGGGCGCGGGGGCTCGACCGCCACGCCTTGGACGTGACCGACGAGGCACAGGTAGACGCGATTCTACAGGCCCACGAGCCTGATGCGGTGCTCTTTTGTGCGGCGTTTTCGAGGGTCGACGCCTGCGCGACCCACCCTGGCGCTCGGGCGGTCAACGTGGAAGCTCCCATCGCCATGGCGCGCCGCGTACCGACCTGGCTGGTCTCCTCGAACTACGTCTTCGATGGCCCCGGTCCCCACGGAATCGACAGCCCGCGCAGCCCCGTGAACGCCTACGGTCGCCAAAAGCGCGAGGCCGAGGACGGCGTGCTCGCGGCCGGGGGACACGTCGTGCGCACCGGCTGGCTCTTTGGCCCCGGGGGCGACAACTTCCCCTCGCGTATCGGCGAGCTGCTCCTCGCCGGAGAGGTCCGAGCGCTGGCGGGTTGGCCAGTCCAGCCGACCTGGGCGGACGACGTCGCGATGGCGATGATGCAGCTGCCGCCCGGCGTCTCTCACCTGATCGGCTCCGGCGAGACCACCTGGTACCGCTTCGCGTGCCGCGCCCAGGAGCTGCTCGGGTTGAGTGACCGGGTCCGACGGGTGGACAGCCTCGACATTGGGCCGCGACCGAGTGATGCCCGTCTGGAGCCTGCGAAGCTGCCCTCGTGGCAGTCTCGCCTGCCGCTCTTGCTGGAGACGACTTGAAGGTCCTCGATCGCATGGTCGCCGCGCACCGCGACCACGACCCCGCGCTGTTGACCGAGGTCGGAGACTTCAGCGGCTGGTTCGGCAGTGACGCCCTGGACACGCTGATCGCCACCCGCGGCCTGCGGCACCCGACCTTCCTCGTGCTCCGAGGCGGGCAGGTCGTGCACCCGCACCAGGTCTGCGTGCCCACGCTGACGTGGGGACAGGGCGAGGTCCACATGCTGGCCAGGCCCGATGTCGTCTTCGGCCTGATCGCCACCGGTCACAGCGTCCTGCTCGACGAGGTGCAGCGCCTGTGGTCGCCCCTGGCGGAGCTGACCCGGGGCCTGACGCAACGCCTGCATGGCCCCTGCGCCGCTCGCGCCGTCTACACCCCGGCCGGACAGCAGACCCCGGCGCTTCAGCGCAGCGATCGGATCAGCTTCGTGGTCCAGGTCGAGGGTGGCCAGTCCGCTCAGCTGTCGGCGCCCCCCGTGGCCGAGGGCGTGCCCGGAGAGTGTGCGTTCGAGGCGAACCTGCGAGCGGGGGACGTGCTCTACGTGCCACGGGGCCTCGACTGCGTGGGGCGGACCTTGGATACGCCGAGCCTGCAGCTCCAGCTGAGCTGCGCGCCGGTGCTCTGGGGCGAGGTGCTGCGCCGCGCGCTGGAGCGCCACGATGATCCCCTGCTGGATGCCGCAGTGGGCTTCGACGTGCGACGCGACATCGAGCTCTCCGATGATGAGGACGAGGCCTTCGACGAGATGCTCGAGCGCTTCGCCGAGGTGGCCTCGCCAGCGCTGGAGCTGGACCGATGAAGCGAGCCGTCGACGCCATCCTCCGAGGTGAGACCGCAGCGCTGGAGCTGGCGGTCCCCTTCGGCCTGGAAGACATCCAGGCGCTCTTGCACGGAGCCGCACTTCGCCACCCCACCTTCCGCGTGCTGCGCGGCGAGTCCCCCGTCGAGCTGGCCGCGATCTGCGAGCCTTCGGTGCGCTGGGGCCCGGGCACGGTGGACGGGCTGGCAGACCCAGAGGCAGTCCAGAGGCACCTCGATGGCGGCTGCACCCTGGTCCTCGACCAGCTGCATCGCCAGTTCGGACCAGCAGCTGTCCTCAATCGTCGCTTCGAGGTGGCCCTGTCCGCGCGCTCGCGGGTCGACGCGGTGCTGGTGCCCGCAGGAGCGACAGGCCCGGCTCCGGATCTGCTCGACAACGTGATCATCGGCCTCCACGGCAGCAGCGCCTTCCGGGTCGGTGACCAGGACGTGGAGCTCGGACCCGGCCAGGCCCTCGCGGTGCCGAAGCTGCCCGTCGAACCCCTCGTCGCCGAGACCCTCAGCCTCTACGCGGTCGTCGCGATCTCCCGCGTCACCTGGCGAGAGGTCCTGATGGAGGCCGCCGCCGCCTTCGACGATCCCCTGGCTCATGCAGAGGCGAGCGAGGGCGGAGAGCAACACTGGCGAGCGCTCGTCGCCCGCTTCCTCGAGGACGTCGACGCCGAAGAGGCCCTCGATCGCATCGCGACGACGATGGTGGCCACCCGCTTGCCGTACATGCCCGGCCAGCTGCAAGCCAGCCGTCACGCTCTGGACCTGAACACCTGGGTGGGCCGACGCCCAGAGGTCATGTTCCGCATCGTGCGCGACGAGGAGGCCTGCCGCCTGCTCTTCCACAGCACGGAGATGTCCTTCATCCCCCAGGCAGAGGACCTTCTCTGGTACATCGTCGAGGCCCCGGCCTTCCGCCCCGCGGAGCTGCCCCAGATCCCCGAGCACGCGCGTGTGGGCTTCGTGAAGACGCTGGTGGACGCGGGCTTCCTCGAGCTGCGCGAAGGCGGCGAGGGTTGAGGTTCGTCCGACCGGTGGTGAAGACCGCGAGGCGGGTCACGGGGACCGTCCGCGATGTCGGCAGGATGCGCGAGGTCGCCACGGCGCTCGGACGCCACGGCTTCGGCGCCCTCTTGACCAACGTGGACATCCCGGGGTTTTCGCGCCCCGACCAGGAGGTCGTCGAGACCACTCCCGAGCGAGCCGTGCTGGCCCTGCAGGAGCTCGGGCCCACCTTCATCAAGCTGGGCCAGGTGCTCTCGACCCGCCCGGATCTGCTTGCTCCCGCCTACATCGACGCGCTCCAGACACTCCAGGACGCCGTCACCCCGGTCGCGTGGGAGGACGTGGAGGCCCAGCTCGAGGCGGAGCTCGGCGACTGGCGGGAGAGGCTGTTGGACTTCAACGAGGAGCCCCTGGCCACCGCCTCGATCGCCCAGGTCCACAGGGCGCGGCTGCTCGACGGCACGGAGGTGGTGTTCAAGGTCCAGCGGCGCGGCATCGGCCCGCTGATCCGCTCTGACCTGAACATCCTCCACTTCCTCGCCGCGCGGGTCGAGGCCGAGTTCCCAGAGGCACGCAGCCTGGACGTCCGCGGCGTCCTGCGCGAGTTCGATCGCTCCCTGCGGGCCGAGCTCGACTTCACGGCCGAGCAGCGCCACACGGAGCGCTTCTACCGCAACTTCGAGGGCTCCGAGATCTGCCGGGTCCCGGTGATCTTCGACGAGCTCAGCACGGGGCGGGTCCTCTGCATCGAGTACCTCGACGGGGTGAAGATCCGAGAAGCCCGGGGGGCGGGCATGGACATGGCGCGCGTCGGGCAGCGCTACCTCGACGTCGCCTACGAGATGCTGTTTTCGCACGGCTACTTCCACGGCGACCTGCACCCCGGGAACGTGCTCGTCTTGGAGGACGAGGTCCTCGGCTTGCTGGACTTCGGCATGGTCGGCACGATGACCCGGGAGATGAGGGACACCATCGTGTCCCTGTTGTTCGCCCTGGAGAGGGGCGACCACCGGGTCATCGCCCGCATCTTCTACGACGTCGCGGTCAAGGACGACCGCATCGACTACGCCGCCTTCGAGGCCGACGTGGTCGAGGTCGTCGAGCGCAACTGGTCCGGCGTGTCCGTGAAGGACATGCAGATCGGCATGTTCCTCCTGGACGTGACCCAGGGAGCGCTCAAGCACAAGGTGCGCGCGCCCCACGGCTACACGATGTTCTTCAAGGCGCTGTTGACCACAGAGGGCCTCGCGAAGGCGCTGATCCCCGAGCTGGATCCGCTGGTGGCGGCGCGCCCCTACGTCGAGCGCATGATCGCGGACCGCTACGGCAAGGAGCGGCTCCAGCAGGACCTCTTCTACAACCTCGTGTCCCTGGGGACCCTGGGACAGCGGCTCCCGGTCACGATCAGCCAGCTCTTGGACGACCTCGACAAGCAGCGGCTGACCTTCACGGTCCGCGAGGCCGCAGACCCGAGTCGGATCGCCGCAGAGGACCGCCGCCAGAACCGCCTGATCATCGCGCTGTTCGCCATCACGGCGGCAGTCTGCGGCGCCCTGACCTGGGAGGTCCGGGGCCCCTTCTTCGACCTGCCCTTCGTCTCGGTCGTCTTCTGGCTCTCCGCCTTCCCGCTGTTTCTGCTGACCCTGACGATGACGCTGCGCAACCGCGGCTGAGTTGGCACGCCTCTTGCGCGGCGGGGACTGGACTCGGACCGATCACCCCCTGTACAACGCGCGTCCAGGAGGTGTGTTCTTGTCTGGACTCCTTGCTCTGTTCTTCGGCTGCTCCGACTACAACATCCACGGAGTGGAGGACATCCGAGAGCCCCTGGACCCGAACGAGCGCCCCCCGATGGACGAGTCCGAGGAGGAGGAGGACCCCATCGTGCCCGGCGAGCCAGTCGCCGACGCGGGGCCCGACCAGACCGTGGCGCCGCTCGACCTCGTCTTCCTGGACGGCACCGCCTCCTACGACCCCGACGGCGGGGACATCACCAAGTACGAGTGGACGCTGGTGGAGGTCCCCAGCGGCTCGACCGCGAGCATCCTCGGCACGAGCAAGGACGCGCCGAGCATCTGGATGGACCTGGCCGGTGACTACGTCATCGAGTTGACCGTGCAGAACGACCAGGGAGAGTGGGACTCGACCCCCGACGAGGTCGTGATCTCCGCCGTGCCCAGCGACGGCTTCTACGTCCAGTTGTCCTGGGACACGGTGACCGACCTGGACCTCCACCTGCTCGACGGCAGCTCGAGGATCTGGGACAACCCCGGGGACTGCAACTTCTGCAACATGTCGCCGGAGTGGGGCAGCGGCGGCCCCGATGACAACCCCTCGCTGGACTGGGACACGATCTTCGAGGGCTACGGGCCCGAGACCATCACGATCGACAAGCCGCGCTCGGGCAGCACCTACACGGCGCTGGTCCACTACTACGGCGAGTCCGGCTCCCCCACCTGCTGGGGCCAGTGCCCGCCAGCCACGGCGACGATCGACATCTACCTCAGCGGCTCCGTCGTGGCCTCGTTCACCGAGACCCTGGACGACGCAGGCGCCACCTGGACCGCCGCGTCGATCGAGTTCCCGTCACAGACGGTCACCGAGATCGGGACCCTGGGCAAGACGAACGACATCACCTGCGACTGGTAGCTCAGTCCCCCGAGGGGTTCTTGAGCACGCGGAAGTCGGTGACCTCGAACTCGACGGTCTGGTCATTGATCTCGATGGGATCGCCCTCGTACTCGAGGGGCTCGACGACCACTCCCCACCAGGACACCCGGAAGGTGCCGTTGCCGATGTAGTGAATCGAGTTGTCGTTCGTCTCCCAGGTGGCCTCGGAGCCGTCGATCTCGACGATCCCCTCCAACTCCTCGAACGAGTGCCAGTCCAGAACCACATCTTCTGCCAGGTCGTCCGGGTCATCGACGCAGCGCTTGTCGACGCGTCGTGCGGTCTCGACGGATAGCGCCCAGATCATCGGAACGGCTTCGACGTCGAGTGTCCGCACCGGCGACTCGACCGTCACCAAAAGCGGGACGCTCACCACGGTGTCACCCGTCCCACTCACAAGGCCGATCCAGCCGTCAAGTTCGGTCCCGCGATGACAGTACACCGGGCCGATCGGCCTGGTCATCTGCGGTGTGGGGCTGCACGCCAACAGGACGATCAACACCCCCGACGCCCTTCGTCGAGATCGGACTGCCTGCCCACGTGCGGATCGTCTTGGGCTCGAACTCCCTGGAGAGCTCCTCTGGAGACCGGCCGGAGCGGACGAGCTACCAGTCGCTGACGGTATGCAAGGAGCGGTCGGACTCGGGGCATGGGACATGCTCCTACGGACATTCGGGGATGTCCACGAAGCCCGGGTCACTCCATCGAGCGCCAACACCACCTCCACCACGGGTAAGGTCCAAGTCGTGATGCAGGACTTCATCTCGTTCCTGAAGATCGGCGTCGAGGCGAGTGGAGTCCCGGCCCAAGTGCATGCTCGATGAGCTGGATGATCCTCGCCGCATGCACCCCCGAGCCCGGGGACTCGGGGGTGAACGATGACCCCTGCGCTGACTACGACTGGATCTACGACGCGGACCTCTGGGAGGACTCACCGCGGGAGAACACGGAGGTAGAGGCCATCGCGCTCTGCCTGAGCGAGCCCGGGTCCGTCGCGGCTGATCCGACGACCTACGATCGCGTCGCGACCGACTTCGAGGGCATCGAAGCCGCTTTCGTGTGGGATGAGTACGACTCGAAGTTCAGCGGGCTCCACACCTGGACGGGATCGGATCTATGGATGTGGAACGCCGGGCGCACCGTGGAAGCCGACCTGGTCGCCGTCGTCGAGTCCGAGCCCTTTCAGTGCCTGGCGCAGCGCTTTCGCGGCACCCCGGAGATCTGGACTCCGTTTCTCGAAGTCTCATACGGACCATTGTTCGACTCGGAACTGGTCCTGGAAGAGTGGCAACACATCCTGGGTGACACCTTTTCGAGGTAGGAAGCCTCCCTCGTGAACAGCCTCACGCTGAGGTCCGACTTCGTCTTCGGCGGACACCAGGAAGGCGACACCTGGCACTACGTCATCGTCAGCAAGCCATCCGTGCCCGACCGGGACGAGTACTGCTGCTCCGACTACTGGGACACCACCGCGGGCTTCGACGGCCGCACCCACGTCTACCTGCGCTCGGACGCACCAGGGGACGTCACCCTCATCGAGGAGTGGGTCAAGGACGGAACCGCCGAGCGTCCAGACTGGATGGACTACATGACCTGCCCGCGCTGGGAATAGGGCCAATCGATGAGCACTCCCCACCGGGCCAGCATCGGCGCACGCTCAAGAGCAAACCCCGCTCTGCCTCGATGTAGACCCCGCACGACTCGTCCCACGCCTCCGTCTGGGGGGCGGCGGCGAGGGATCCGCGAGAGGCACATGCCAACAGCGCGAGCGCCAAGAGCAGGCTCAAAGGCCGCGCTCGTCCGTCGTCGCGAGCTTAGTCTTCACCCAACCCAACCGCCGCCGATGCCAGGCCGTCCCGAGACTCGATCGCGAGGATCGCGCCCGCGGCCTCGATCGACATGCCGCGGTCGTCCTGGCTCATGAAGCCGGCCAGCAGGGCGCGGTCGTCCATCATGCCGGCGCGGCCCAGGGCCTGGATCGACTCCATCACGACCACCGGCTCCGGGTCGCCGAGCATGGCGACGATGGCCCTGTGGGCCTGCTTCTTGTTGCGCCCGGCGCCCTCTGTCGCGAGCACCCAGTGCGACAGCGACCACACGGCCTGCTGGCGCAGCTCGCGGTCCGTCGAGACCAGGGCGGCGAAGGCGGGATCGGGAGGGTGCTCGCCCCGGGCGATCAGGGCCAGGGTCGCCCAGTCCTCGACGGGCTCCGGGCCGATGTTCTTCGCCCTCTTCAGGAGAACGAGCGCGATCTCGTCGTCCCGCTGGGCGAGGTAGTCGACGGCCTCCAGCCGCCGCTCGAGGTTGTCGGAGTGCAGAGCCTCGCGAAAGCGTGACTCCCCCTCTGCGTGGCCCAGGTCCAACAGCGCGTTGGCGATGGCCAGCTCGAGCTCCTCCTCGACCAGCTTCGAGCCCTCGATCAGCGAGTCGGCGACTGGCAAACCGCTGGCTCCGACGTGGAGGAAGAAGGCGATCTCGAGGGGGTAGTCCCCTCGGCTCAGGTCAGCGCCCAGCGCCTCCAGCGCGGTGGTGTCACCCTGCATCGCCGCGGGCAGGGCCAGCGGTGCCCGGCGCCAGTGGAGCCGCTCGTCGTTCCAGCCGAGATCCGGCACGGAATGCCCGGCGCGGATGAGCGCCACGGCGGCGTGGCTGCGCGTGTAGGGATCTACGTCGCGAGCCGCCAGGGACGCGATGAGCGCATAGGCGTCGTCTTCGTCGCGCTCGGCCAGGGCCTCTACTCCAGCCCGCTGGACGTAGGGCGAGGGGTCGAAGAGCGCCCTTGGGCCCCACTCGGCGCCCTCGTACCGAATCAACAGCGACAGGGCGCGAGCACGGACAGCGACGTCCAGCTCCGCGGCGGCGGTCTCGAGGGTCGCGCTGGCGTCGCCCTCGCCAGGCTCGACCTCGATGACGGCGATCTCGGTGACCGGGACCTTCTTGCAGGCCGACAGAGACAGGAAGCTAGCGAAGAAGAGCATCGATCCGCTGTTGAGCCAGCTTGTGGAGCTCGTGGTTCTTGTCACCCACGAGCTTCTGCACCTGGCTGTACAGGGACAACGCGCGCTCCACCTGGTTCGCGCTCTCGAGCACCCGGGCCTCCTTGTACTTGTCGGAGGCCTCTGACTCGAGGCGGGCCTGGACCTCGCTCAGCTTCTGCTTCGCGGCGGCGTGGTAGGGGTCGAGGCGGAGGGTCTCCTTGAGCTTGCTGCGCGCGGTCAGGTTGTCACCGCGCGACATCGAGGCCATGGCGTGCTTGTAGGGCTCCGCGGCCGCCCGGCGCATGCGGGACTTGACGTCGGAGATGCCCTCTTCTGCCTGGTAGTAGTAGGGGGTCGAGCGCTCGGGATCCGCGGACTTCACGCCCTCGAAGCCTGACAACGCGCTGCTCCAGTCGCCGCGGTCGAGCGCCGCCTTGGCGTCCTCGTACATGGGACCGATGCTCTCGGCGAGCCTTGCATGCTGCCGATCGGTGGCGGCCCTGGCGACGACGCCGCTGCGGCGCTGGAGCTGCTTGGAGAGGGCCGCGAGATCCTCGTCGTCGGGGTTCAGGCGCAGGGCCTGCCGCACGGCGTCCCTCGCGTCGCCGAGGTTGGCCTTGCCGTCCAGCGCCGCCTTGCCCATGGCCAGGGCTTCCTGGCGGGCGACCTTCTTGTCGGCCTCGCTGGCCGCGGCCTGCTCGACGACGTCCTGCATCGCCTGGATGGCGATGAACTCGCAGGCGACGTAGCCCATGCGCTCGGCGTCCTCGTGACCGGGATCCATCTTCAGGATCTGGAGGAAGCGCGAGGTCGCCGCGTAGTACTCCTCGTCCATGAACAGCCCGATGCCCTCCTGCATCAGGCCGTCGATCTCTGCGAGGTCGGCGTCGTCCAGGTCCGTCGTCCTGTGCTCGTACCCGCCCTCGCTCTTGACGACCTTCGCGGTGCGCGGAGTCGCGGCGAAGTCCAGCACCACCTTGCCGACGAACATCGCGGCGACGAGGCACAGGATGACCCCGATGGCGAGGCGAATCGGGGTGACCAGCGGCTTCGACGGTCGAGGCGCAGGTCCCCCGCCGAGCTCCGCCCCGCCGAAGCCAGGACCGCCAGGGCCCGGCTGTCCGAAGCCCGGCTGCTGGGCCGGTGCGCCGAAGCCCGGCTGCTGGGCCGGTGCGCCGAAGCCCGGCTGCTGGGCGGGGGCGGCGAAGCCCGGCTGCGGGGCTGGAGCGCCGAAGCCTCCAGGCGCGGGGGCCGGCTGGTTGTGGGGCACCTGTGTCGGCTGCGCGGGCCAGGCGCCGTTGCCCGGAGGGGGAGGCGGGGCGGCGGGGAAGCTCGGCACGCCGGAGTGGGCCCGGGTCGGAGCGTCGAGGATGCCTCCGAAGGCCTCTGTGTGTTCGGGCTCGTCTGGGGGGAGGATGTCCGTGGAGCGGCCCCCGTCCATCGTCATGAAGCGAAGCTCGGTCGAGCCGATGCGGATGACGTCGCCGTCGATGAGGCGCTTCTCGCGAATGCGCTGCTCGTTCACGAAGAGCCCGTTGGCGGCGCCGGTGTCCTTCGCGATGAAGTCGCCCGCGATGGAGACGATCTCGCAGTGCAGGCGGCTGGCGGAGAGATCGGGGATGACGATGTCCCGCTGCTCGGAGCGGCCCATCGTCAGCCCCGCCTCCGTCAGCGGGTAGTTCGGCCGCATTCCATGGACAGAGGTGATGACCTCCAGCACCGCTGGAGGGGGCCCCTCCGTCAACGCGGGTGGCGCGGCGGAGCTCGGCGCGGTGTTCGTGCCGGTCGACTCCGGCTCGCCGACCTCGAAGCGCAGCAGGAAGGGGTCGATGCTGACCTCGTCGCCGTGACGGATCGCCGTCGAGCTGATCCGCTGGCCCTCGAGCCAGGAGCCGTTCCCGCTACCCAGATCCTCGAAGACGACGCCCACACCGTCCACGACGATGCGCGCGTGGCGCCGCGACACACCGATGTCGGGGAGGCAGATCTCGTTGTCTTCGGCGCGCCCGAGCCTGGACACGCCCGCCTGAAGCGGGACACGCCGGTCGGGAAAACCCGGTCGCACGACGATGAGGCCGACGGGGTTCATGCCGGGAGACACCTCCAAACTCCGAATAATACTGGAGACGCCACCTCGTCAGGGTCGTCCAGTCATCTTCCGTGCTTTCTTGAGGTAGTCGACGGTCTGCTTGTGGATCGCAGAGGACTCGTCGGTCTCCAGCTGGAGCACGGTCTCCCAGAGGTTCACGGCCTGGTCGTACTGCATGGCCTCGTAGGCTCGGACGCCTGCGTCGTAGTTCTCGTTGATCTGCTCGTCGATCTCGATCGTCAGGCGCTCGATGCGAATGCCGCAGATCTCGCACTTCGGGTCGAGCTTCATCGCCATCTGGTAGTGCTCGAGGCCCTCGCGCAGCCGCCCGGCGTTGTAGTGCTTGTGGCCCATCTCGACGAGCTCGGACGACTTCGCTCCCTTGGGCGGGTCCGGCCACTCGTCCTGCTCTGTCAGGGGCCTGCCCGAGGTCGTAGCCAGGGCCTCTCCGAGGCTGACGGTCTCCTCTGCCTTGGTCTTGCCGCCCTTGAGCGCCCCACCGAGCACGCTCTTGGGTTCGTCGTCGACGTCCTGCTCCGATCCGCCGTCGCTCCCGGCGACCGCGATCAACCCCACGAGCGCGAGGAGGATGAGCAGGGCGACCGCGAAGGGCCAGACCTTCCACTTCTTCTCCGGCTCGGCGACAGCGTCGAGGTTGACGCTCACGGAGTGCTCCGAGTCCGGATCCTGCATCTCCATGGTGAAGCGGTGGGCTCCCAGCGCCAGCACGTCCCCGGGTCCGAGCTGCTTGTTCTCGGCGACCCTCGCGTCGTTCACGAAGATGCCGTTTCTGGAGCCGGCGTCCTGAACCCAGACCGCGCCGTTGTGCAGGACGACCCTGGCGTGGAAGCGGGAGACGTCGTTGTCCGGCAGGTGGAGCTCGTTTCCGGGATCCCGGCCGATGCGCAGCCCGGCCTGGGTGATCTCGAAGCTCTTGCCATCGAAGTAGCCCGCGATGCCGACGAGGGTTGGGGTGGTCACAGGACGATCACCACCAGCTCGCGGTCACCGGTGGTCTTCGCGGCCAGCGTGACCTGCCGCTCGCTGCCACCGATTTCGAAGCGGTCGGCCAACACCGGCGCCGTCTTCACGCCCTGGATCATGGCGCGCAGTCTATCGGATGCACCCTTCTCAGAGAACAGTCCGACGAGCGGACGGCCGACGAGATCACCAACTGGGAGGCCAGCGAGGTGGCCACCCCAGTCGTTCGCGCGGAGCACACGCGCCTCTGCGTCGAGCACGAACACCGGGAATGTCGCAGCCGCCAGCATCGCGTCGAAGAGGCCCTCGTCGTCTGCCTCCGGCTGCCCCCCGGCGCGCGCCAGCACCCGGTTGATGGAGTGAACGAGATCTCCGGCCTCTGGCCAGCCTGCCGGCGGAGCGACGCGGCCCCCGGTCTTCATGGCCAGCTCGGTCTCTTCGCGCAGATCCTTCAGTGGCTTCGCCGCGAGGAACCAGACGCCACCGAAGGCGACGGCGAGCGCGATCGCCAGCCAGAAGAGCGAGGCCAGCCCTCGCAGGACGAAGGAAGCCTGCTGGTCTGCGACGCTGGAGGCGTCGTAGCTGAGCACGGCGTAGCCGATGATGGACCCGAAGGAGGGGGCGCCTCGCGTGGCGGGGCCCCGAATCGGCGTCACGATGCGCGTCAGCCCGTCCTCGTAGGCGTAGACCGGCGCCTTCTCGGACTGGGACTCGACGAAGAGATCGTCCCGCCTGAGCGATGAGGTGGTCTTGTTCGGGGGCGCGATGACGTCCCCGTGGGAGTCGAGGAGCAGGGCCTGCTTCACGCCGGGTTCGTCGAGCACGAAGTCCACGTCGAGGGCCAGCTGGTCGTTGGCGACGATCGAGGTCGCGTTGCGGTGGCCGAGGCCCTCGCAGAGCAGCACGCCCTGCTGGACCGCCATGTTCTCGATGACGGAGTCCGCGCTGGTGACGAGCCACGCGAAGCCGCCGACCGGCCCACAGGTCAGGACCATTCCGGCGATGACGAGGACGGCGGCGATCCGCACGAGCCAGGGCAGACCGCCCAGCGGATCGGCGGCAGGGGCGGGCTGGGGAATGACCGAGGTCGCCGACGCCGGCCTCTGTCCGGGTGGCGGCATCGTCGGCGCGGGGTCCGGTGCCGGGACATCCCGCGTGATCGTGGACTCGGGCTGGGGCTCCAGCGGCGAGCCTCCGAAGGCCTCACCACCGAAGGGGGGGGGCTCTGGTCCACCGAAGGCGGGAGGCGGCTCGTCGAAGGCGTGCTCCTCTGTGGGCGCGGCGCGCAAGAGCGGCTCGGACTCGCGGGCCTGGAAGACCATGAGCACGTCGCCGAACTGGAGCTGGGTTCCGTCGGCGAGTTCGCAGGCCTCCATCCGGTGACCGTTCACCAGGATCCCGTTGGCGCTGGCCATGTCCTGGACCACGCAGCGATGCCCATCGGACTGGAAGACCGCGTGCCTGCGGCTCACCCGTCGGCTCGGCAGGTAGACCGGGCACTCCGGCTCGCGACCTGCCACGTGCTCGCCGACGGTCAGCGTGAAGGTCGAGCCCTTGCCTGGGCCCTCGACGATGACGAGGCGCATCTCCATCAGCCGATCTCCAGGACGTCGCCTGGCTGGGTCGAGGTCGCAGCGATCGTACCTACCGGGAGCTCGATGGCGTAGCGACTGCCCCAGTGGACCTTGCTGAGCCGCCACGGACGCAGCTCCTCGACGCAGCCGGTGACGTGGGCGTCAGCGTCGGCGAAGACCACGTCGAGGGCGTAGCGCATGAAGAACATGTGGACGCTGTTGCATGGCTCGAGCACGAAGCCTTCGCCCGCCGCTGGCTCCGGCCGACCGAGCAGGCCCCGAGCGCGCTCGAAGAAACCCGTAGCGTGAGCTGCCTGCTCTGCGAGGACGCTTTGACGCGTCCGGTTTCGCACGCAAACCGTCTTCATCACAAGCCGATCGTCTGGTCCCCGTACATGAAGTTCAGAGCGATGGGACCGAAGATGATGACGAAGACCGCCGGCATGATGCAGAGGATCAACGGGAAGAGGATCTTCTGCGAGGCGTACGCGCCCTGGCGCTCGGCCGCCTGGAAGCGGTGGGTGCGGACGAGGTCGCTCTGGGCCCTCAACACCGGGCCGATCGAAGCGCCGAGGACGTCCGCCTGGATCAACATCGCGGTGAAGCTCCGGACCTCGCTCATGTCGATCCGGTGGGCCAGGTTCCGCAGGGCCTGCTGGCGCGTGGCGCCGACCTGCAGCTCGCCGAGGAAGAAGGACAGCTCATCGACCAGCGGGCCCGCCTTGGCCTTCTCGCAGACCTTGTGGATGCCAGCCACGAAGTCGAGGCCCGCCTCGACCGACAGGGTCAACAGGTCGAGCACGTAGGGGAGCGCTCGCCGGATGCGGCCCTGGCGATCACGCACAAGCCCCGTGATCCAGATGTCCGGGAAGCTCGTGCCGATGATGAAGATGAACAGGTCGATCACCAGCGGCTCGTCCCAGCCGACGATGACCCGGGCGAAAAGCACGACGAAGAGCGCCCAGAAGGCCGTGCCCATCAGGATCTTGTAGGCGAAGAACTCCTCGGCGGTCATCGCGTCGGTCAAGCCGGCGTTCACGAACTTCTTCGCGATCCAGGTCCGATACCGCGGCAGGCGGATCCAGCGCACCATCGGCACCATCATGCCGAGCAGCGGGCGCAGGGCCTGGACCATCGGAGACAGCGTCTCGCTCTCCACGCCCTTCAGGCCGAGGCGCTCCTGGGCCGGGTCGTGCTCGTCCGAGGGCCAGGCGCTGACCACGCCGAAGAACACCGCCGCCGCGAAGAGCAGCGTGATCGGGACGGAGAGGGGCGGAAAAGCCGGCACGCGCGAAGACTACCGCGACGTGAGGATCTCTCGAAGCTCAGAGGCCTCGACCGGATGACCTGTGAAGAGCTCGAAGGACATGGCGCCCTGGTGGATGAGCATGCCCAGCCCGGTGCTCGTGCGAAGTCCCCGCGCCCCGCAGGCCGCGAGTCGTGGGGGCCGGGGGTTCCAGTAGTTGGCGTCCACCCAGATCGCAGTCTCCGGCAGCTGCTCGATCGGCAAGGCCTCGACGAGGGCCTCTGCCCCTCCTCCGAGGCAGTTCACGACGAGGTCGAAGGGGGTCCCCGCGAAGGCCTCTGGCGTCAGCGGCGAGGCGACGACACGGAGCTGGTCTGCGGCCTTCTCCGCCCGCGACAGGGTGCGATTGAAGAGGTGGACCTCGGCGCGCTGGGCGAGGCTCGCGGCGACCGCCCGACCAGCACCGCCGGCTCCGAGGACCGCGCAGACTGCGCCCGTGGGGTCGAAGTCGTGCTCCTCGGCGAGGCTCGCGACCAACCCGGCGCCGTCGGTGTTGTAGCCGGTGAGGTGCCCGTCGACGTTGATCACCACGTTGACGGCGCCCGCCTCGCGCGCCGCGATGGTGAGGTGGTCCAGATCCGGCAGCAGCCGCTCCTTGAAGGGCACGGTGAGGTTCACGCCGACGATGTCGAGGGTGACGATGGCGCTCGCGACACGGTCCGCGCGGCGGGGATCGACATCGAAGGCGACGTACACGGCGTCCAGACCGAGGCGACGGAACAGGGTCGTGTGCATCTCCGGCGAGAGGCTGTGGCGGACGGGGTGCCCCACGAGTCCGAAGATCCGGGTGCGGCCGCTGATCACTTCGAGCTCGGAGCTGCGCGCGTCACCGCGTCAAGATCGCACGGGCCGCCTGGATGTCCTTCTCGACCTGCCGCTTCAGGGCCCCGACGTTCTCGAAGCGGCGCTCGCCCCGGAGCCGCTCGCGGAAGAGCACGTCCATGCGCTCCCCGTAGAGGTCGCCCTCGAAGTCGAGCAGGTGGACCTCGATCGACAGCCGGCTGCCCTCGAAGGTAGGCCGGACCCCGAGGTTCGCGACCGCGGGGCGCAGCTCGCCGTCGACCACCCGGGCCTCCACCGCGTAGACCCCCGGCGGCGGCAGGAGCTCGCCCTCCCTGGAGATGTTGGCGGTCGGGAAGCCCAGCGCGCGCCCGCGGGCCTCGCCCTCGATCACGGTGCCGCGGAGGTGAAACGGGCGCCCCAGCAGCTCCGAGGCGCGGTGCAGATCACCGGTGGCGACGGACTCGCGGATCCGTGAGCTGGAGACGGTGGTTCCATCCTCCAGGACCAGCGCTTCGACGGCATCGATGGGCAGTTCGGGCAGCTGCTGCCTCAGCAGATCGATGTCGCCAGCGCGCTCGTTGCCGTAGCGGAAGTCGTAGCCGACCACCATCGCGACGGGGTCGAGGCGGGACTCGAGGATCTCGTGAGCGAACCACTGAGGTGGGTTCTGCCCGAGCTCGACGCTGAAGGCCTCGATGACGACGATGTCCACCCCAGCCTCTCCCAGGAGCCGGAGCTTCTCGCCGAGGGGCAGGATGCGGGGTGGACAGCTCTCCGGGCGCAGGACCCGCTGAGGCGCTGGCTCGAAGGTGTAGACACAGCTGGGCGCGTCGCGCTGCCCGGCAGTCTCGATGAGCACCTCGAGCAGGCGACGGTGGCCAAGGTGCACACCATCGAAATTGCCGATGGTGATCACACCTCGGACCTCGCGACCGAAGCGCTCGGAGCCATGGACGACGCGCATGGCGCCATCTATCCGCCTGGCGGAGCGCGCGATAGCAGGCTGCATGCTTCTGTTCGCCCTGGCCTGCAGCTCCGAGCCCACCCCCAGCGCCGAGGTCGATCCGGTGGAGGATCTCGGGCCCATCGACGGGGACACCCTGGTCGTGGCGGCGAGCTTCGATCCGGGCAACCTGAACTCCATCGTCGCGCCCTACGCGCTCAGTGGGTACTACATCGGCGCGACACAGCTGGGGCTGGTCGAGCGGCGCGTCGATACGGACGGCCTGCTCCACGTCCCCGGCGTCGCCGAGTCCTGGTCGTGGTCGGAGGACGGACTGACGACGACCTTCATCCTCCGAGACGACATCGTCTTCAGCGACGGCCATCCGCTCTCCGCAGAGGACGTCGCCTTCACCTACGAGCTGATCCTCGACCCGGAGGTCGCCAGCAACTGGCACGCCCTGGAGAAGAAGCTGGAGTCGGTGGAGGTCATCGACGAGCACACCGTGGCCTTCACCTGGAAGCAGCCGGGGCTGCACACGAACCTGATGGACGAGTTCCGCCTCGGCGTCCTCCCGAAGCACGTCCTCGCGGAGGCGGACCGTGGCTCCCTGCGAGGGCACGAGTACTCGCGAAACCCCCTGTCGACGGCCTCCTGGAAGCTCACGGCCTGGGACAAGGAGGCCCGGCTGGTGTTGGAGCCCAACGGCCTCGTCACCGGCCGGCCGCCCGCTCGGCTCGATCGGGTGATCACCAAGATCATCCCGGAATACGCGACCCAGCTGATCGAGCTGGAGAACGGCAGCGTCGACATGGTCTTCACGGTCGAGCTGGCGGACATCCCCGGCATCGAGGCCGACCACCCGGAGATCCGCCTGCTGCGGGAGGAGGCCTCCGGAATGGAGTACGTCGGGTGGAACATGAAGGACCCGATCCTCGAGGACGCGCGCGTTCGTCTGGCGTTGACGCATGCGATCGACGTCGAGCGACTCATCGAAGACGCCTACTCGGTCGACGACAGGGTCTTCGCCTCCCCCTGCCACGGCACCGTCACCCCCTCGACCGGGGGCTGGTACAACACGGACATCGAGCGACTGGCCTTCGACCAACAACAATCCATGGCGCTGTTCGACGAGGCCGGCTGGACGGACACCGACGGGGACGCCATCCGCGACCGGGACGGCCAGCCGCTGTCGATCACGCTGGTCATCCAGAACAGCATCCCGCGAAGCGAGAAGCTGGCCATCCGCATCCAGGCGATGCTGCGCGAGGTCGGGGTCGATCTGCAGATCCAGGCCCTGGAACCAAACCTCTTCAGCAGCCAGGCCAGGGCCCACGAGTTCCAGGCGATCCTCTGGGGGTTCGGCGCGAACTACAAGGTGGACCCGACCATCCAGTGGCACTCGACGGGCCAGTACAACTGGATGGGCTTCTCCGATCCAGAGGTCGACCGGCTGCTCGAGGAGGCGATGTCCACCAGCGATCTCTCGGATGCCCAGGCCAAGGTCCGAGAGGTCCAGGCGATCGTCTACGAGGCCCAGCCCGCGACCTTCCTGGTCTGGCAGGACACCGTCGGTGCGATCCACACCCGCTTCGAGGGCGTGAAGCAGAACCCATACACGGCCTTCCAGGAGCTCGAGACCTGGTGGGTGCCGGCCTCGAAGCAGAAGTACCGCTAGCCGCAGATCATCATCGTAACGACGCGGCCCGAGAGCGTGGTCCCGCCGGTGAGCGCCGCTCGGAGTTGGGAGGTGGAGAAGAACGGGTCCCTGCGCTTCCAGGTCTCCTGGCGGATGCGGAGTTCGCCGCCGCGACGGGTGCGCTGCCCGACGAAGAGCTCGAACTCCCGTGGGAGCACCCCCCAGTAGGGGCCCTCGTCGTGGTCGCTCAGCACGGGCCGAAACGCGCTGAAGCCGTCGACGATGAGATGGAAGGCCTTGTCGCCGCTGCGTCCAAGGCGCACCGGGCGCCCCTTGGCCCTCTCGGCCAACAGCGCGCCGGTCGAGGTCGCCCAGCCGATGGGCATGTACCAGCCCTCCTCGTGGGGCAGCCAGAGGGCCACGAGGTCTACCGCCGCGAACTCGTAGGGCTTGAGCAGCTGCTCCTCCGGCGTCAAGGTCCGCTGGGAGATCAGGATGTGGATGTTGTCGACGAGAGTGCTCCGAGCGACCAGCAGCGGGGAACGGTCCACGGCGCGGAAGCCCGGTGGCAGCGCCCAGGGGCCCGCGCCGTCCAGCTCGAAGACGGCGTAGTTGGTGTCGGCGATGGGCTCGTCCAGAGCAGCCGATTGCAGGCGGCTCAGGTCCAGCTGGTGGCGCCGGATCTCACCGCAAAGGAGCTCTCCGTAGCGGGAGTCCTCTCCCAGCTTCTTCGCCTCGACGAGAGCGATCTCGGAGTGCTCCTCTGCGTAGAGCAGCACCTCGACCCGCGGATCTCGGGAGAGCCCGAGCAGCCCCCCCGGTCCTCTGGAGCCGGCGAAGCGACGCCGGCCGTCCTCGACGAGGATCTTGGAGACCCGCCCGGTGATCACCTCGCCGACACGATCCGGGGGCACACGGCCGCGGTAGCCGGGCTTCAGCGTGAGCAGCGGCATGCCGTCGCTGTCGACGGGTGCGATCTCCGGGGCATCGGAGACCGGCATCGTCCGCGCGGGCCAGGAGCGGCTGCCCACGTCCAACAGCCGCATGTCGAGACGAAGACGCCAGCCGCCATGAATCCTGCGCTCCGGGGTCGAGAAGCACTGCAGCCCCTCCAGCCGCCGGATGGCCCGCGGCAGCCCCAGCTCGAAGCGGGCCTCGCGCCCGTCCGGCAGCTTCGTGACCAGGGGGACCTCGTCCACGAGGAGCTCGGTGAGCGTGCTGCCAGGGACCACATCGGCCACGCTCGCGAGCACCCGACCGAGCCGACCGAGGTCCTGCAGAGCAGAGAGCACCTCGGCCCCGAAGACATCGAGCTCGACGGCGACCTCGCTGTCCCAGTCGGCCAGGAGGCGAACCGGGTGGTTCACCCAGGCGGCGGTCCTGCCGAGCCGGGTCCTGCCCAGGTCCTTCGGGAAGCCGAAGGTCTCCCGACCGACGACGACGGCGGCGCTGCTGTTGGGATAGAGCGAGTGGGTGTAGACCGTCGGCGGCCAGCGCTTCAGCGGAGCGAAGAAGGCCACCTCGTCGTAGCTGGTGCTCAGCTGGAAGGCGCCGAACCTCGGGTAGTGGGTGAAGACGACGAGGCTGCGGGTCCCGAAGACGTCGTGCCCTCGCGCCTCCGCCTCCGAGACCTCGACGCCCCCGGAGACCACGAGCATGACGAGGTCCACGTCCTCGGCCTCGTAGTCGGCGGCAGGGATGGAGGCGTCGAGTGGATCCAGGAAGTCCTCGAGGCCCTCTCCGAGCCGTTTGGCTTCGCGGCGCGTGGCCTTCAGCTCGCCGCTGGCGAGGTCGACCAGATCCACCCCGGCGAAGTGCCCCGCCAGACCCAGCTTCGCGTAGCGCCCGGGACCTACGAACCGCACCGCGGCGAGAGTGACGAGGCTGGGAGGGAGCGCCGGCAGCCGCTCGCGGATGCCGACCCAGGAGGGACCCTCGACGACCCACCGTCGGGGGTCCGTGTCTGGCTCCGACGGACGGACACCGGTGAGCTCCTCGATACGCTCGGGGGAGAACAGCGGCCAGAGGGTCGGGAGCAGGAAGCTCTCCGCGACCCCGTCGAGGACGAGGACGACCTCGACGCCCACCGCGAACTCGACCTGCTGGCCCGGAGCCACCTCGACGACATCGAGCCCATCACCGAAGGCGACGAGTTCGGTCTCCGACAGGGTCCGCAGACCCGGGATCCCTCGCAACAGCGCGACCACGCCGCGAGCATATGTCAGGTCGGCCCTTGAAGCTCACCCCAGGGGTCCGAGGACTCAGCTCGCCCAGCGCATCCACTCGCTCGGGTCGAAGATCTGCGGCCTGCCGAAGTGGTAGCCCTGCACCAGGTGGATGCCACACTCGCGAAGGGTCGCGGCCTCTTCGGCGGTCTCGATGCCTTCGCCGAGCACCGTGGCGCCGGTGGCGTCACCGAACTTCACGAGCAGATCGACCAGGCGCTGCTTGCGGGGCTCCTTGTCACAGTTCCGCACGATCGACATGTCGATCTTGATGAAGGTCGGCTGAAGGTCGGCGAGGACCGAGAGGCTGTTGTAGCCAGCGCCGAGATCGTCCACGGCGATCTGGAAGCCAGCCGTCTGGAGCTCCTCGACGCTCCTCTCCCAGCCACCGATGCCCTGGAGCCGGCTGCGCTCGGTGATCTCGATCGCCACCCGGTCCGCGTAGGGCAGCACCGGCTGGAGGGTCGCCATGAGCCCATCCATGTCCCCGAGCTGTTCGGGGTGGAGGTTCATGAAGAGGTGCTCGTCGGCGCCGAGGACCTCCAGGATCTCACCACAGCGGCGGGAGACCTCTGCGGCCAGCTCCATGATCATGTCGTGGCGCTCGGCCACGCGGAGCACGGGCATCGGCCCGTCGAGGATGCAGTGGCTGGAGCGCAGCAAGGCCTCGTAGCCGAAGGGCGAGCCGTCAGCGCGCAGGATGGGCTGCAGCGCCATGCGGATGAAGCCCTCTCGAAGGCAGGCCTCGAGCATGCTGCGCTCGCTGCTCTCGACCGCCAGCTGCTGGGCGTGACGGACGGTGGCCATGCGCCGGACGGAGGCGTAGGCCTCGCCGAGATGACGCAGGAAGGCCCTGGGCTCGAAGGGCTTCTCGACGACGCGCAGGACCTCGCCGCGGTTGACCGCCTCGACGATCATCGGGAAGTCGGTGCAGCCGGTCATGAGCATGCGGATGCAGCCCGGCTGGGCCTCGCGGATGGCAGAGAGGACCTTGAGTCCGTCCAGCCCCGGCATGTCGTAGTCCACCAGGGCAACGTCGAAGACATGGTCCTGCAGCCGCCGAAGCGCCGAAGGTCCGTCTCCGGCCGTGACCACGCGGAGTCCCTCCGACACCAGCACGCGCCTCAGCGAGCGGCAGAGGCTGAGGTCATCGTCGACGATCAAGATATGGTTCATTCCCCACTCCGAGTTGTTGCCTTCCCTGGGCACTTGGGCACCATGCATGGCTCCTCGGATCACAGGTAGGGTGGGTTGATGCTCGCCCTCGGATTCCTCATCTCGGCGCATGCGGCTCGCCTGGTCGTGGACGGCGACGGCGGCGGGGATCACACGACCATCCAGGACGCCGTCGACGCCGCGTCGCGAGGCGATCACATCGTGGTGCTCGCCGGCACCTACGAGATGGTCAGCCTGAACTCGGTCAGCGTGCCGATCATCGGCCTGGACGGACCCGACGCCGTCTGGATCGACACCAGCGACTTCTGGGCCATCTACCACACGGACTCGGAGCGACTGCGCCTGGAGGGCCTGTCGCTGGTGGCAGCCGACTCTGCCGTCTACTCCTCGGGCGGCGGCGTCCACGCCCGCAGGGTGCGTACCTACGACTCCACCTACGGCTTCTACAGCTACTACAGCGATCCCTGGCTGCTCCAAGCGGTCGTTGCCGGGGGCCACTCGATGTACGGCATCACGGCCTACCACTGCGACATGGAGATCGAGCACGCCACGTTCGTCGCCAACAGCGCCCACCTCTACAGCCGCAACATGACCGTCACGGCAGCGCAGGTCGTGGGCTACGACGGCGTTCCGGTCCACAGCTGCAGCAGCAGCACGATGGACGTCTCCTACGCGCTCTTCGGCGACATCAGCGGGACCTGGCCTTCCTGCGCCTCCTCCTCCTCGGTGATGCTCGGCTTCGACGTCGAGTTCAATGACTACGCCGAGGGCGGGGACTGGGAGGACCAGGACCTCCGCGAGGTGGGCCTGGGGGTCGACGCGGGCCCCTCTGGCTGCGAGGACGTCGACGGCAGCGTCTGCGACCTAGGCGCCTTCGGCGGGCCCTGGGGGAGCGACACCGATCACGACCGCGACGGGCTGCCCGACGCCTGGGAAGAGGAGCAGGGACTGGATCCAACCGTCGACGACGGCGCGGACGACGAGGACGGTGACGGGCTCGACAACCTCGCCGAGTACCTCTACGACACGGACCTGGCAGACGCGGACACCGACGGGGACGGGGCTGATGACCTCGACGAGCTCCAAGCTGGCTTCGACCCCCTCGACCCGGACGACCAGGCTCCCACTGCAGTGCTCGCCGGAGCCTCCTGGGCCTATGTGGATGAGCCGAGCCTGCTCGACGGGCGCGCCTCCAGCGATCCCCTCGGCGAGGCCCTGAGCCACCGCTGGACGGCCACGCGGCAGCCATCTGCCTCGACCATGGACTCGGAGCTCGGCGACACGGCCACCCTCACCTTCGTCCCTGACGCAGCGGGCGCCTGGACGATCCAGCTCGAGGTCGATGACGGCACGACGACCGACACGGCCAGCCTGGAGATCGCGGTCTACGAAGGGCGCGAGGTCCGCATCCCAGAGGACTTCGCCAGCTTCGCCGAGATCGACCCGCAGCCCGGCATGGTCGTGGTCTTCGGAGCCGGCGAGCACGTCGTCGAGGGCCTGACCGTCGAAGACGAGCTCACCCTGCGCGGCGCCGGGGCTGACGAGACGACCCTGGTCGTGGACCGCCTGACGTCCTCCAACGGCGGGCTGATGCGCCTGCAGGACCTTCGCGTCACCGGCAGCACGAACATCCCGCCGGTCTACACATACG
Source organism: Myxococcota bacterium (assembly GCA_036012755.1). Lineage (GTDB taxonomy): Bacteria > Myxococcota_A > UBA796 > UBA796 > CAJQPC01 > JAAESX01. The sequence goes on from DASCPX010000043.1 coordinate 50,163, forward strand.
GCGGGCGGCTGGAGCTCAGCGCCGTCACGGTCGACACCCCGGACTCGCCAAGAGGCATCGCCGTCCTGTACGGCATCCTGACGGCCCATGACCTCACCGTCACCGCCCAGGACGACGGCATCTTCGGCACCGCGGCCCTCCTGGATGTCCGGCGCGGATCGATCGCCGCGGCCACCGCCGTCAACAACGACAACGGCACGACGCGACTCGAGGGGCTCTTCCTCGAGGCCACGCTCTACGGCGTGGAGGGCGTGGGGGGCAGCTTCGAGCTGCACCACCTCACCGTGGCTGGAGCCACCCTCGGCCTGCGCGTCTCGGGCAGCACCGTCACCGGCGACCACCTCTACTTCCACGAGGTGGGCAGCGCCCTGGCCTGCTACTCCGGGGCCGAGTCGCTCTACGACTTCGTGCTCACCAGCGACTCCGGGCTCGGCGGCGCCTGCACGGTCCTGCGCTCGCAGGAAGACACCTCCGGCCCGGACGAGGACGGGGTGCCCTCGCCGGAGAGCCTGGCGTGGGACGGTGGAGACTGGCGACTGCTCGACCCCGACGGGACCGTCACCGACATCGGAGTCAGCGGCGGCGCCTTCGGTCTCAGGCAGGAGCACGAGCTCGCAGCACCCAACGAGGACCTCGACGGCGACGGGCTGACGGCTGTGATCGAGTGGATGCTGGGCAGCTCCGACGAGGAGATCGACAGCGACGGCGACGGCCACACGGACATCGCCGAGCACACGCTCGGTGGAGATCCTGCCGATCCAGCGAACCACCACCCGGACCTCGACGGTCTCCTGGAGCGGGCCGCGGTCGGCGGCACACTCGAGGTGGCGCCGAGCTGGAACGACGACCCCGACGGCGACTCCTGCACCTTCACCTGGGAGGACGGCAGCGAGGCCATCCCGCGGACCTTCGACACCAGCGTCGCCGGAGTCCAGACCCTGGCCTGGACGCTGGTGTGTGGAGCCGGAGCGTCTGCGGGCGAGGCGGTGGTGATCGTCACAGAGGACCTCTTCGTGCCGAGCGACTTCGCGACCGTGACGGACGCCCTCGCCGCCGCCGAGGACCACCACCGCATCGTGCTGGAGGTGGGCGAACACGTCGGTGACGCCGATCTCCGCGGACGGTCCACCGCTCTCGTCGGCGAGGGACGGGACAGCCGGCTCGTGGGAGACGTGCTGGGGGACCAGGCGGCGCTGCAGGTCCAGGACCTCCTCGTCGAAGGGGACGTCCGGGTCGATGGAGGCTCCCTGTCCCGGCTCGAGGTCATCGGCGCCCTCTGGACCGGGAGCGCCGGCGGACGCTACGTGCTCGTCCACGACGATCTGCACGTCCTCGAGGGTGCGAGCTTCCGCGATCTCACCGTCATGGGAGACCTCGTCGCCGACACCGTCGGCCTGGGTGCAGCCGCCGTCGCAGGCGAACTCAGGACGAACGAAGACGCCATCCTCTCGTACACCCACGCCGGCACCGCCCTCGGTCAGCGTCCCTTCATCCTCTACGACACCGACCCCGAGGTAGCCATCTTGGAGCCCTGGCCGGGCTCGAACCTGTGGGACAACGCCAGCACCGCGGTGGAGGATCCCGACGGCTCCGTCGAGGACATCGGCTACACGGGCGGCCCGGGCGCCTGGGAGACGGACGCCGACCTCGACGGCATGAACGACCGCTGGGAGGACCTCTACGACGTCGATGACCCAGCGGCGGACATCGACGGGGACGGGCTCGTCAACGTCGAGGAGTTCGCCCTGGGCACCGAGCCGAACAACCCGGACACGGACGGAGACCGGGTGCCTGATGGCGAGGACCCCGACCCGCTCATCAGCGACGGCGGCAGCGTGAGGGTGCGCCTCGACATCGACGACCGCCACCCCTGGCCCGGCCAGATCGTCACCCTGAGCGCCACGGGCAGCTACGACCCCCTGGGCAGCGAGCTGGCCTTCTCCTGGACGATCGAGGGTCCCCCAGGCAGCGAGCTCATCGAGTTCGAAGGGCCCGTCGCGGTCGTGGCGGCCGAGGGTGCCGGAGCCTGGGACGTGAGGCTCTCCGTGGAGACGGACGACGGCCTCGAGTTCGAGCTCATCGACGACTTCCACACCCGCCGCGCGGTCCCGGTCCCGAAGGGGGCAGACCTCCAGGCAGCCATCGACGAGGCCCTCCCCGGGTCGATGCTGGTCCTGCAGGAGGGTGGCTGGTCCACCAACCTCGTCGTCTCGGATGACCTCGTGCTCACTCACGCGGAGGGGGCTCATGGCGGGGTGATCGAGGGTCTCGTAGACGGCCCCGCCATCATGGTCACCGGCGGCCACCTGCTGCTAGAGGACATCTCGGTTCGCGGGGCCGGCGGCACGGCGACGCTGCAGGTGACCGGCGGTGACCTGCAGCTCCGTCGCGCCAGGCTCTTCGCGGGGGACATCGCGCTGTTGTTGCAGGACGGTGACGTCGACGCCGCCAACAGCGTGATCATCGGCGCCAGCCAGCTCGTGAGCGCCTACCAGTCCCGCGTCTCGTTCCGCCACTGTGTGCTGGGCTACCCAGAGGACCTGGAGACCCTGGAGCCGCCGATGTCCCTCGCCGATACCCACCTGCGGGTGGAGAACTCGGTCTTCGTGTGGACCGCCCCCCACATAAACGCGATCTCCTGCAGCTTCCGGTGCACGGCCGACTTCTACGCGAGCATCGTGCCCGATCCCTCCTTCCTCCAGGTCGGCGGAGTGGTCACGAGCGCCGATCTCATCGACGAGGACCCGGGCTTCCTGCTCCGTCCCGACGAGGCAGAACGCCAAGGCCTCGGCGACTACCGGCTGGCCGGCTCGAGCCCAGCCATCGATGCCGGCAAGGGTGGGGTGGACCCGGACGGCTCGGTCGCCGACATCGGCGTCCACGGGGGCAGGTACGGGGACTGGCCCGACGTCGACGAGGACCGCGACGGCTACACGAACCTCGAGAACGACTGCGACGACACCGATCGCACGGTCGTCCCAGATCTGTGGACCGGGACCTGCCCGGCTCCCCAGGGCTGCACCGGCTGCGGCGGTGGCGCGACGCCGCGCTTGCTCGGGTTGCTCGCAGCCTTGTTGCTGACCCGGAGGAAGCCGTCGGGTTAGGCGCGGGCCATGCTCCGCGTCTTGATCGCCGACAGTCTCCCCGACTCCGCTCGCACCCACCTCCAGCAAGCAGGGATGGAGGTCGTCTTCGAGCCCTCCTTGAAGGACGACAAGCTGCTCGCCGCGCTGGAGTTGCACGACCCGGAGGTCCTCGTCGTGCGCTCGACCAAGGTCAGGGCCGAGCACTTCGGCGCCGCTCGAGCGCTTCAGCTCGTCGTGCGCGCTGGCGCCGGCTTCAACACCATCGACCTCGCCGCGGCCTCTGGACTCGGCGTCTACGTCAGCAACTGCCCGGGCATGAACGCCGTGGCGGTCGCCGAGCTGGCCTTCGCGCACATCCTCAACGCCGACAGGCGGATCGCCGACGCTGTGGCCGATCTGCGAGGCGGATCCTGGAAGAAGAAGACCTACGCGCGGGCCCGCGGGCTCAAGGGCCGCACCCTCGGCGTGATCGGCTTCGGCGGCATCGGCAGCGAGGTCGCGCGCCGGGGTCTCGCCTTCGAGATGGAGGTCCTGGCCTGGTCCCCCTTCCCAGAAGACAGGGAGAGGGCCGAGGCCATCGGCGTGCGCCACACACCAGAGGTGCTGGAGGTGGCGGCGCAGGCGGACGTGCTCACCGTCCACCTCGCCTTGAACCCGGCGACGCGAGGCTTCATCGGACCCGCCATCTTCGACGAGCTCGCCCCGGGGACCATCTTCGTCAACACCAGCCGAGGCGAGGTCGTCGACGAACCCGCGCTGGCAAAGGCCGTGCGCGACAAGCACATCAAGGCCGGCTTGGACGTCTACTGCGGAGAGCCCTCCAGCGACGGCCAGTGGACGTCGACCCTGACGGGCCTGGCGGGGGTCTACGGGACGCCTCACGTCGGCGCTTCGACCGAGCAGGCCCAGGAGGCGGTCGCGAACGAGGCGGTGAGGGTCATCCTCGACTGGCAGACCACCGGATCTGCCCCCAACTGCGTGAACCTGGCGACCAGGACCGCCGCTTCGCACCTGCTCGTCGTGCGTCACGAGGACCGCGTCGGGGTCCTCGCCCAGGTGCTCGACCTCCTGAGGGAGAACGACATCAACGTGCAGCAGATGGAGAACGTGATCTTCAGCGGCGGCGGCGCGGCCTGCGCGCGCATCCAGCTCGACCGGACCCCGCCGGCACGAGCGCTGGCGACCCTCCGGGAGGCGGAGCCGATCTTCGACGCCAAGATCGTGGAGCTGGCATGACTCGCAAGCACAACTTCTCCGCCGGCCCGGCGGTCCTTCCCGTCTCGGTGCTCGATGAGCTTCGGGCACAGATCCTCGACCTCCATGGCTCCGGAGTCGGGCTGATGGAGATCAGCCACCGCAGCCAGACCTTCGGTGACATCGTGGACAGCGCCATGGCGCGGATCCGGCGGGTCCTGTCCCTGCCCGACACCCACACGGTACTGCTCTTGCAGGGCGGCGCCAGCACACAGTTCCTGATGATCCCGGCCAACCTGCTCCAGGGTGGCCACGCGGACTACCTGAACACCGGGACGTGGTCGACCAAGGCCATCAAGGAGGCCCGGCGGTTCGGCTCCGTCTCCGTGCCCTTCGACGGCGCAGAGGTTGGCTACCGCGCCCTGCCGGCGTCATGGGAAGACAGCGACGACGTCGTCTACTCCCACTACACGAGCAACAACACGATCCACGGCACGCAGTTCCACCACGTGCCAGGGGTCTCGGGCATGCTCGCCTGCGACGCCTCCAGCGACATCGCGTCTCGGGCCATGGACGGTGGCCGCTTCGACGTGCTCTACGCCGGCGCGCAGAAGAACCTCGGGCCCTCCGGCGTGACGCTGGTCTGCCTGAGCGAGCGAGCCATGGCCGCCGCGAAGGACGCCGACGTGCCCACGATGCTCGACTACCGGGTGCACGCCGACAAGGGGAGCCTCTTCAACACCCCCAACACCCTCGGGATCTTTGTCCTCGAGCGCGTGCTCGCGTGGGTGGAGGAGCAGGGCCTGGATGCCCTCGCAGCCCGGAACGAGCGCAAGGCCAGCTCGCTCTACGAGCTCTTGGACGGCTCCGACTTCTGGCAGCCGCACGCGGAGACGTCCTGTCGAAGCATGATGAACGTGACCTGGCGGCTCCGAGACCCGGAGCTCGAAGCCCCGCTGCTCGCAGAGGCAGAAGAGATGGGTTTTTCCGGCATCAGGGGCCACCGCTCCGTCGGCGGTCTCCGCGCCAGCATCTACAACGCCTGCCCCGAGGACAGCGTCGCAGCGCTCGTGGCATTCCTCAAGGAGTTCGAACGCACCCATGGCTGATGAACAGGACATCGTCGTCCTCGAGGACGCCGAAGGAAACGTCGCGGAGTTCGCCGTCCTAGGCATCGTCGAGCTCGAGGAGGAGGGGGCCTTCGCCCTGTTGGCTCCCACCTGGCAGATGGACGCGCCGGAAGACGAGCCGCTGGAGATCTACGTCTTCCGCTACGACTACGACGAGGCCGACGAGAGCGAGGCCTTCCTCCCCCTCGACGACGAGGAGCTCGTCCGTCGCGTCGGCGAGCTCGCCCAGCAGATGATGGAGGCGGACGAAGACGACGGCGAAGACAGGGACGACGGCGAAGACAGGGACGAAGGCTGACTAGGGCAGCTTCTCGACGTACAGCGACTGGCTGGGAAAGGCGAAGCTGATCCCCTGCTCTTCGGCGAGGCGCAGGACGGCCAGGAGGATCTCGCTGCGCGCGTCACACTCCTCTGCCCAGCCCGGCACCGTGAGGTTGAACATCAGCAAGACGTCGAGGCTGGAGGCGCTGAAGTCCCGGAAGGTGGCCGTGCAGGAGTCCGGAACCGCGTGCTCGTGGGCCTCGACGATGGCGCGAACTCCCGCGATGAAGCCCTCGATCTTCGCCGGCGGCGTGTCGTAGGTCAGCCCCAGGACCGTCTTCACGCGGCGGTGAGTGCGGTGGCCGAGGTTGTCGATCTTGGCGTTGGCGACTTTGGAGTTCGGCACCGTGACCACCGAGCTCCCCAGCGTGCGGATGCGGGTGCTCCGGAAGCCGACCTCCTCCACAGTGCCCTCGACCCCGTCGATGACGACGAAGTCCCCGACCTGGAAGGGCCGGTCCGCGAAGATGGTCAGGCTGCCGAAGAGGTTGGACAGGGTGTCCTGGGCCCCCAGCGCAAGCGCAAGGCCGCCGATGCCGAGGCCGGCGATGAGCGACTTCACGTCGATGCCGAGGTTCGACAGGACAAAGACGACGCCGAGGCAGACCACCGCGACGCGGCCGAGCTTCGAGAGCAGGGGAACGGCCTGGTCGTCCATTCGCGATTCCGTCGCGTGGGCTCGCTTGATCCAGATGGCCGCGAAGACGTCGATCCAGCGAATGGCGATGATGACGACGCTGACGCTGACGAGCACGCGCGCGATGAACAGCAGCACCAGGCTCTGCTTGACGCCCAGCTGGAGCTCGGGAGCGCCGGCGAGGAGGACCAGCCCGAAGCACAGGGTGCGCATCGCGCCCCGGGTCTTCTCGAACACGGCAAGGTCGAGGGTCAGGCCCAGGCGCGTCACGAGCGCCAGCAGCCGACTGCGCAACAGCGCGTTCATCAGCAGCGATGCCAACCCCGCCGCGAGGAGGAGGCCGACGAACAGCAGCATCTGCCAGGCTTGTACGTTCCAGAGCCTGGCTGTCGTGAAGCTCGGCGGGAGCACGTCCTGGAGCCAGCTGGCGACCCCGTGGAAGGTCTCGGCGTGGAGCTCGTCCGTGGCGAGCACCGTGTCTCGGGACCACAGCCAGCGCCCGTCGTCCTGGAGCTCCAGGTAGACGATGGGGAGCTCCTCGACGACCACGACCTGGTCGCCCTCGTCGGGCCTCCACGCGGGATCGTCGGAGAACTCGGCCAGGGAGATCCAGTGTCCGCGCGCGTCCAGGACCAGCTTCAGCTGGACCGCGACCTGGGGCCCCTCCCCTGCCATCTCCGGAGGCAGGTCGAGGCACTGTGCCGCTTGCTTCGGATGGTAGTTCTCCGGCTGGAGCAGCGCGAGCAGCGTGTCGGCCGCGTCGCGGGGGTTGTCACAGTTTGGGAGGTCGCCAGCGAAGGCAGCGGAAAACCACGACAGCAGCAGGAAGAACATCCGCGCCCCTAACCGTGTTTGGACTTGACAGTCACCGGGGTGGAGGTAGAGCGTCATGTGGAGAGCGGGACGCCCTTGGAGATTGCATGACGCAGAAAACCGCCCAGCAGGAAGCCTGGTGGGCTGACTTCGTCTCCGAGTTCGGCAAGACGCCACTGCGCGAGCTGGCGCGACGCTTCGAGACCAACCCGAGGCGCCTGCGCCGGGCCGCGCAGCGCAGCGGGCTGAGCGACGAGCCGGACGCGATACGCGACAACGCCGCGCTCCTTGGAATGACGCCGGATGCCTCTGTGGCCACCAAGCTGGGTGTGACGGCAGAAGAGGTCAAGGGAGCCCGCGCCCGGCGCGGCATCGCGGCGTACAACAAGGCAGCGCCGCCTCCGAAGACCCAGCCCCCCGCGCCCAAGCGGGCCGCGCCCAAGCGGGCCGCGCCCAAGCGGGCCGCGCCCAAGCGGGCGACGACCAGGTCTGAACCCACGCGCAGCCAGGACGCCGAACCGGATGTCGTGGTCAAGCGAGGCGCCAGCCTCTCGCGCCGGTCCGAGTCCTCGATGCCAGGCCAGAACCGTCTCGGGCGACTCGGACGCATCGCCCCCATCGAGCCCGAGGTGACGCGCCGCCCCCCCCGGCGCCGGCGGATCGTCAAGAAGGACTGAGCGACATCACTCGAGGCGGTGAACGAGCACGCCGCCGGCAAGCTTGGGCTCGAACCAGGTCGACTTCGGCGGCATCACCCGGTCCGCGTCCGCGACGGCGAAGAGCTGGTCGAGACCCGTGGGCACCATGTGGAAGGCGACGGCGGCGCGGCGCTCGTCGACTGCGTCCTGGAGGTAGCCGGGACCCCGGATGCCCCCCACGAAGCTCACGCGCGTGTCGCGCCGGGGGTCCTCGATGCCGAGCAGCGGGGACAGGATTCGGTCCTGGAGCACCGCGACGTCGAGGCAAGCGACAGGGTCGGACTCGTCGAGCACCCGGGGCTCGAGCAGGTACCAGCGGCCCTCGAGGTACATGGTGAAGGTGCCGCGCTCCGTCGGAACGGCGTCGAGAGCCACTGTCACCTCGAAGTCCCCGTCCAGGGTCTTCAACAAGGCGCTCGGAGTGAAGCCTCCGAGGTCTCGGACCATCCGGTTGTAGGCCATGCAGTTGAGGCTGTCGTCGGGGAAGATGCCGCAGAGGAACCAGGCGGATCCTCGCTGGCCATCGAGCCGGGCAGCCACCCGCGAGGCGGCGGCGGAGCGGTGGTGTCCATCGGCGATGTAGAGGACATCGACCTCGTCGAAGAGGCGCTGGAGGCGCTCGACGCTGAGGCGGTCCGAGATGCGGGTCAGGCCGTGCTCGACTCCATCCTCGCTGGTCAAGGTGAACAGGATCTCCCCGCTGGCCTGGGCGACCGCCTCCCGGATGTCATGTCGTTGGCGGTAGGCGAGGAACACCAGGCCCGTCTGCGCGCCGGTGCCGAGGATGTGATCGACCCGATCCTGCTCCTTGTCCGGCCGAGTGTGCTCGTGCTTCTTGATGAGACCCCGGTCGTACTCCTCCGTAGAACAGAGGGCCATCAGCGCCGTCTGCCGATGATCGCCCATCTTCTGGAAGTACAGGTAGAAGCTCGGCTCTTCATCCTGGACCAGAGAGCCCTCGGCCAGGAGCGTCTCCAGAGCGATCCTCCCGGCAGCGTAGGCCTCGCGGGAGTGGGCGTCGACGCCATCGGGGAGGTTGACCTCCGGGCGCGTCACCTGGAGGAAGGTCTTGGGGTTTTCGGAGTGGATCGCTCGGGCCTCGGCCTCTGAGAGCACGTCGTACGGGGGGGCCACGACGCGCCCCGCGACCTCGGGATCGGGGCGCACACCACGGAAGGGTCGGATCGTTGCCATGACCCGCGTGATAACGCGAGACATTGGCCTGACCCGAGCCTCCCGTTAGGCTTCCAGAGCCATGGCATTCGACTGGATCTCCAACCTGTTCTCAGGCGGGTCGGCGAAAGGGCTCTCCGGCCCGGACTCCGAGCCCCTGGATGCGTCCGACTACTACGCATCTCGACTCCGCAAGCACAAGTCGCAGGGCGACCTCGTCGATGATCCCTACCTGCTCTGGTCGGACGGGCTGAGGGCCCACCTGAGCGCGCGCGCCGAGGATGGCTCCACCGACTTCACGGACGTGGTCCTGATCATCAACGAAGAGGACTGGAGTCGCACCTTCCAGCGGGTGTCGGAGCCCTGGACCGACACCGCCGCCAGGCTGCTCGGCCAGGAGTTCGACTCCTTCTGCCAGGCGGGTGGACTCGAGCTGCCCTACGCGAGCCGCGCCTCGCGCTTCCGCATCGTCCAGGACGGCGGCGCAAAAATGGAGGGCGAGGACTACGCGCTCGAGGCGGGCGAGTTCATCACGGGGCTCTTGCCCAACATCTACGCGGGCGCCTCCCCGGCCAGCCGCCCCGTCATCGCCGTGCACCTCAACCTGCCCGACGTCTGGGACGGCTACCGCGAGGTCGGCCGACTCCACTCGGACCAGGTGAGCTTCACCCTCGGCAACCACTGGCTCGACAACTTCAGCCACTTCACGCTGCAAGAGCCTGCCCTCTACCGGCTGCAGCAGCACCTCGACGGGAACTTCGTCCACATCATCGATCCCGACCTGCAGGAGCGGTACAGCGTCGTCAGCAACGACGGCACCGGCGCCAACGTCCTCAGCATCATCGACGCCGACGGCGAGGCGGTCGCGCACCTCGTGCTGGCCCTGCTCGACTCGATGGTCCCGGACGCCCCGGACATGCCAGCGTCAGAGCCCGACGTCGACGTCGCGGCGTCTCCGGCAATAGACATGCCCCAGCCGCCGGTGGGGCTGATCGAGCCGATCTCGACCTTGGGCCACGGCTCCAAGACGATCGTCCCGGAGAGCGTGCAGGAGCGCATCTTCTCCCTCCGCGAGCGAGGCGCCCTGCTCCAGAAGGTCCACTTCCGCAAGTTCATGCAGGGCTACGACGTCTACGTGGGGCCGAACGGCTCCCTGAGCACGGCGCTGATGGACCGCGCGGCCACCTTCCAGATCCGAAAGGACACGGTCTCCCTGCTGGTCCACAAGCCCGACGTCCTCGTCAACGGAAGAGCCGCGAAGCTGGAGCAGCCGACCCCGCTCTATGGCTCCACGACCATCAAGGTGGGCGCCCACGAGCTCGTCTACAACGACCTCTCGGATCACCGCCCGGAGCATGGCTGGCCCTACCTGGGCGAGATCCTGCGCCCGGCCAGCAGCACTCACATGGTCTTTGGCGGCGTCTACAAGGTCGGTCGCGACCGGCGCTGCAAGGTGCAGCTGCCCGACGAGCCCCAGAACGACAACATCGCCTGGCTGCCCGACCTCGCCCACGGCGCGACGATCCGCGCCCGCTCAGGGGAGATCCCGAAGAGCCGCTTCTACACGGACTCGATCATGGTCGCCTCGGAGCACGCCGAGATCGACCTCACCGCCGACCCGAAGGTCACGTCCATCGCTCGCCACTGCTACAGCTACGTCCGGCGCGGGCGCGAGATCATCGCCCTGGTTCCCAGCAAGCAGCAGGGCCTGCGCAACACGACGCTGCAGTCCGGGGACGACCTGATGATCGGCAACTGCCTGTTCGAGGTGGGCTACGCGCCAGAGGATGGCGGATCCGTTGCCCCGGAGGCCCCACCGCCTCCCCCGCCGCCGAAGCTCACCCCGGAGTCCCTCGCCAAGGCCGTCAGCGAGCCAGACGTGGAGCTCGTCGAGGACCCGCCCCCGGACCAGCCGAACCTCATCGACAAGATCCTCAGCCGCCCCGCGGCCGACCGGCCGGCCCGAGGATCGCTCGACGATCTCCTCAAGAGCCGCATCAGCGAGGACGACTCGCGCAGCTCGGGGCTCGACGCGCTGCTCAACGAGCGAGGGGTCGACAAGAGCGGCATCTCCTCGAACTTCGACGCCCTCCTCGGAGATCGCGCCTCCGACGTCCCTGTCGCCGGCGGGCTCGGCGAGACGGGCAAGGCGCCCCCGGTCCCGGATCTGGGGAAGCCCGCGAGCTTCGACTCGCTCATCGGAGACACCGCGCCGCCGCAGGTCCTCCAGATCGAGAACGAAGACCCGGTCGGCGACCTCCCAGAGGACAGCACCGACCTGCCGAGCATCCTCCCGCGCATCGACCAGATCGAGGCCGAAGACCAGCTCGACGAGTCCGGCGAACACTTCGGGCTCCCCTCCCCGGAGAGCCCCCGTCGGGGCGGCCAGGATGAGTTCGACGTCGCGGACGAAGGCACCGGAGGCCTCGAACGGGTGGTGCCGATCAAGACCTACCCCCAGAAGCAGCTGCCTCCCGACAAGAGCGAGGAGAAGGCGCCGCTGCCCTCGGCGAAGAGCGTCCCGCTTGGGGCCGGCGGCGAGATCGTCGCCATCGACGACGAAGACGGCGGCGTCGAGCTTGCCCGTCCAGCGCGGCTCGTGCACATCGGCTGGACGCTGTCAGGAGAGGCGATCCTGGGCAACTACCAGGGATGCACGGGCGTGATCCCGGAGACTCGCTACGAGGACGACCAGAAGTTCGCGAGGGCGGAGTACGTCCGCTTGAAGGTGCGCGGCCGCCGGGCGAAGGCAGAGGTGCTCAACGAGACCGAAGCGCGGCTCAACAAGGGCGATACGTCAGTGTCGACCGTCAAGGACCTCGCCGGCGTGCGCATCGAGATCATCCGCCGTGACGAGGAAGGTGACGAGGACTTCAGCGTCTTCCTCGACCTGGACGCCAGCGTGAAGCTGCCTGATCCACGCGCCAGGCTCCTGGCTGTCGACCACAGCGACGACATCGTCGCCGCGCTCTTCGTACGCGGACTCCCCCTGCGCGCCGACCGCCGCATCGCCCTCGGCCCGATCCGGGTGGTGGCCCACTTCGACGGCTCCAACCTCAGGCTCCAGGACTACATCGACACCTACCGGAAGAGCGACGGCTACGAGCCCTTCTTCCTGAAGAGCGGCGACGACCGCTTCCGCACCGCCCCAGAGGACGGCGGCACCATCTCTTTGTCCCCGGGCGACCTGCTCATCGCAGGGAGCGCGGTCTACCGCTTCGAGATGGCCTAGGAGCACCAATCAGGTTCTCTAGCCCGCAGCCTCCATCCACGCCGGGGGCCGGGCGATGTCTCGACCACGGCGCCAGTCGGCGAGGACACGGTCGCGGAGCAGCGCGGCGAAGGGATCGAGGACGCGGAGATCATCGAGGTCGACGTGCAGGTCACGGATGCCCTGGAACACGGCGACGTCAGCGCCTGCGTGACCGGGAAGGATGCCGCCGAGCACCATGCCGTGGCCCTTCCAGGCCAGCGTAGCCGCTGCCGTGAAGGGGGTCTCCAGCGGGGAATGCACGGTGACGTGGCGTATGTGTCCGCCCATCAGCCAGCGGAAGCGCTCCAGGACCCGCTCTTCGAGGTCGGGACCCGCCCGCACGACGTGGATTCGTCCAATCTGGCGACTGGGATCGAAGTGGACGCGCACGTCGGTCGCCGCGGCGAGGCGGTGGGAGCCGCAGTCCTCGACGAACAGGCGCTTCTCGGCGAGGTTCTCGTAGAGGGCGTCGTAGACGTCCCGATCCTGGCGCGGCAGGTAGACCTTCTGCTCGGGGCTGTCCGCGAGCGCGAGGTATGCGGTGAGGATCGACAGTGGGCGGCCTTGCCCAGCCCTGGGGATCGCGCCGAGCGACAGCGCGGTGGGCACGGCGCCCATCGCTCGGGCGAGGCGCTGGACCTCCACCTCGTCGGTCCGACAGCGGAACAGGAGCCCGCAGATGTCCCTGGTCCCAGCCCAGCCATAGAGCGCGGTCGTAAGGCGCTGGCGAACGCCGCTGCCCTTCACGTCCGGATGGATGATGTCGAGCCCGACGACGCGGTTGTTCCTCTCGATGGGCGTGTCCGCCTCGTCGAAGTGCGGAGCGATTGCCGCGAGGTGACCCACGCAGCGCGGGCCGACCATGGCGACGAAGCTGCGCACGTGGCCGCCGCGGTTTCGCGCGAGGATCTCCTCGGGTCGGTACAGCCAGCCCCTGTGATGAGTCAGCCCCTGGGTCTCGTAGACCAGCCGGGCAAGCGCCCTGGCCTGATCTTCCGACTCCAGGAGCACAACGCGCACGTTCAGCATCGCTCCTCCAGGCCCTTGCGGGCTCGCCCCCAGAAACGGATCGGCGGGGGCGCGCCATTAGGGCCCGCTCAGAGCCGGATTAGCTCCACCCTGCGGCCCACGGAGACCTCCAGCCGCTGCACGCCGGCGTGGAAGTCGCCGTCCACCATGAAGCCCAGCGGCTCCTCCGCTTCGATCTCCAGCCGGTGGCCCAGTCCCCCGACGATGTCCGGGTGCTTCATCGGCTGGCCCCGGTACATGTTCCAGAGCTCACCGGTGAGCGAAAACGGCGAGCACCCGATGCCGACGGCGTGGAGGTAGCCCGGGTGATCCGGCGCGAGGTGGAAGGGGCGGAAGCCGAGCCCGATGTCGTCGACCGTCGCCGCCGCGATGGTGAGATAGGGCAGCTCGGGCAACTCCTTGCCGTCGAGGCGGACCCGCGCACGGACCGGCGCCGCGACCTTCCGGACCAGGCGGCCCTGCACAACCGCAGAGGCGACGGTGCGGGCGAGCAGCCAGGCAGCCCTCGCAGGGGTGGGGTCGGGATCCTCGTAGTAGATCTCCAGCCAGTTGGCGATCAGCCCGTTTCCGAAGATGAACCCTGCGTATTCGTTCACGCGCAGCAGGCTCCGCGTCACGATCCTCAGGGGCATCTCGCGGTGATACAGACTGGTCAGGCGCCCGAGGAGCTCCTGGGGGGTGCCGCGAATCCCCAGCCCTGAAGCCACCGTGTTCATGGTCCCGCCGCGCAACAGCGCGATGCGTGGGAGCGGTCGCTGTCCATAGGCCTTCACCAGGGCCGTCAGCACGGCGTGGTTCGTGCCGTCTCCGCCGTTGATGGCGACGATCTCGATGCCATGATCCCGGAAGTGCTCGGCGACGCCGTCGAGGGCGTCGAGGTCCGAGGGCGCCGCGAGCGTGCCCTTCTCGCCGAGCACGTAGGCCAGTCGCTCCGCCAGCTCCGGATTGCGCCGGTTGTGCCGCGACCGGGGGTTCGAGATGACACCGATGCCCATCGGCCCGATGCTACCGTCGAGCCCGATGCGGGTCCTCGTCACCACGGATCGCCAGGACGGCGGAGGCTCCCTCGACGAGGCTCGCCGACCTTCGGGTTTGGCAACGCTTCGCCCCGTCGACGGAGCTCGCGTGCGCCCGCGACAGCCCAGGGCATGGGTGAAGGAGGCCGTCATAGACGCGGTGCGCCAGGCCGGGGGCGTGCCCCTGCTGTTGCCCCCCGGCGAGACCGACCTGAAGGCCGCCTTGGAGGGCATCCACGCCGTCGTCATCACCGGCGGCGACTTCGACATCCACCCGCGCCACTACGGAGCCGAACCCCACCCGAAGCTCGGGAACACCGACGACAAGCGCACCGCGACGGAGCTCGCCCTGGCGACCCTGGCGCTGAACGACGACATCCGGGTCCTCGGCATCTGCGGAGGCATGCAGATCCTGGCGGTGGCCGCCGGCGGCACGCTCGTCCAGGACATCGATGCAGAGGTCCCCGGCGCAGCCGAGCACCAGCAACCAACCGACCCCTCGGAGGGCTGGCATCGCCTCGTGGTCCAGCCCGGCATGCTCAGGCGCCTGATCGGTCCCACTCCAGTGGTGAACTCGACCCACCACCAGGCCGTCGACCATCCCGGCAGGCTCCGCGTCGCCGCGCTGGCCGAAGACGGGATCGTCGAGGCGGTCGAGGCCCCCGACCACCGCTTCTGTCTCGGGGTCCAGTGGCACCCGGAGTTCCTCGGTACACAGGAGAGGCTCTTCAGGGCGTTGCTGAGTTAGGGCCAGGACCCTGGAGGTCCCATGATCCTGTTGCTGCTGTCCGCTTGCCCCAAGCCCCAGCCCGCCGACGAGGTCCTCGCCCTGACGGCCCCCGCTTCGATCTACCCGGAGACGATGAAAGGCGACGTGGTCGACGACTACCACGGCACCCCAGTGCCGGATCCCTACCGCTGGCTCGAGGACAGCGAAGCCGAGGACGTCCGCGCCTGGATCGACGCGGAGAACAGACTCACAAAGGCCTACCTCGGCCAGATCGACGAGCGGGAGCGCATTCGAGCACGGATGACCGAGCTCTGGGACTACGAGCGGTACTCGATCCCCTACGAGGAAGGAGGGAGGTACTTCTGGAGCCACAACGACGGCCTCCAGAACCAGTCCGTTGTCTACGTCGCCGACTCGCCCGAGGCCGAGGGCCGCGTGCTGCTGGACCCCAACACCCTCTCAGAGGACGGAACCGTAGCGCTCTCGGGCACCTGGGTGAGCGAGGACGGCAGGTACCTCGCCTACGGCGTCTCCGACGCGGGCAGCGACTGGAAGACCATCCAGGTCATGGAGATCGAGACCGGGGACGTCCTCGACGACAAGATCGAGTGGGTCAAGTTCTCTGGCGCGTCCTGGACCCACGACGGCAAGGGCTTCTTCTACAGCCGCTTCGACGAGCCGACCGACGAGGGCCTGGAGTCGATCAACTACTACCAGAAACTGTTCTACCACCGCATCGGAACGGACCAGTCAGAGGACGAGCTCGTCTTCCACAACCCCGACGAGAAGCGCTGGGGCTTCTATGCGGGAATCACCGAGGACGGGCGCTACGCGGTGATCTACAACTGGGAAGGGACCGACCGGAACAACCGCATCTTCTACAAGGACCTCGCCAAGGGCGGCGAGGTGGTCCCATTCCTGATGGACTTCGACGCCAGCTACGCTGTCATCGGGAACGACGGCACCCGCTGGTACATCGAGACGGACAAGGACGCCCCGAAGAAGATGGTGGTGGCGTACGACCTCGAGCGACCCGCCAAGAAGCCCGAGATCCTCATCCCCGAGAGCGAGGATCCGCTGCGTGGTTGCAGCATGCTCAACGAGCAGTTCGTCTGCAGCTACCTCCACGACGTGAAGACACAGGTCAAGGTCTTCGACCTGAAGGGCAAGCCGGTGCGCGACGTGGAGTTGCCCGGCATCGGCTCCGCCTGGGGCTTCGGCGGGGACCGCGAAGACACCGAGACGTTCTACAGCTTCACATCGTTCACCACACCCGGCACGATCTATCGCTACGACATGAAGTCCGGAGAGAGCACGCTGTTTCGCGCCCCCGACGTCTCGATGCCAGAGGGCGAGTACGTGACGACGCAGGTCTTCTACCCGTCAAAGGACGGAACGAAGATCCCGATGTTCATCACGCACAGAACCGGCGTGGAACTCGACGGAGAAAACCCCGCCTTTCTCTCCGGCTATGGCGGCTTCGACATCTCGATCACGCCCTACTACTCCACCGTCAACCGGGTCTGGCTCGAGATGGGTGGCGTGCTGGCCATCGCGAACCTCCGCGGCGGCGGCGAGTACGGTGCGGACTGGCACGACGCCGGGCGCCTGAAGAACAAGCAGAACGTCTTCGACGACTTCCACGCCGCGGCGGAGTACCTCATCGCAGAGGGCTACACGACCACGGACCACCTCGGCATCGGCGGACGCAGCAACGGCGGACTCCTGGTCGGGGCCGCCATCACACAGCGTCCGGATCTGTACGGCGCGGCGCTCCCCGGTGTCGGCGTGCTCGACATGCTGCGTTTCCACGAGTTCACGATCGGACACGCCTGGACGTCCGACTACGGCGACCCGGACGATCCCGAGATGTTCCCGGTCCTCTTTGCATACAGTCCCTATCACAACGTAGAGGACGGGAAGGAGTACCCACCGACCCTGATCACGACCGGCGACCACGACGACCGCGTGGTGCCAGGGCACAGCTTCAAGTTCGCGGCCCGCATGCAGGAGGCCCAGGCCGGCGGTGACCCGGTGCTGATCCGGATCGAGACCCGGGCTGGTCACGGCGCTGGAAAGCCCACCGAGCTGCAGATCGCGGAGTGGACCGACCAGTGGGCCTTCCTAGTCAAGAACCTGGGGGTCATACTGCCAGAGGAGTTCTGATGAACCGCCGCCGCCTCCTGCAAGGACTCAGCGCGCTTCCCATCGTGGGATGCGGCAGCGGGGTCGACACCGGCGCCGACCCCAGTCCCTTCGACAGCGGCTCGCTTCCCGGCACGCCGCAGGAAGCGGGCTTCCGCATGCCAGCCGAGTGGGAGGCGCACGACAGCTGCATCATGGCCTTCCCCACCGGGTCGAGCTGGCTCAAGGGCCGCGAGCTCGACAGCGCCCGCACCGAGTGGGCAGACACGGCCAACGCCGTAGCCGAGTTCGAGCCCGTCACCATGGTGGTGAACCCAGGGGACGACTCGACGGCGCAGGCGCTGCTCGACTCGCAGATCGAGCGCATCGAGATCGACATCGACGACGCCTGGACCCGGGACACGGCGCCGCTGGTCCTCGTCGACGACCAGGGCAACCGAAGCTGCGCAGCCTTCGGCTTCAACGGCTGGGGAGAGAAGCAGGACTACGAAAAAGACGCGGCGCTCAAGCACCACCTGGCCGAGCACCTGGGCCTGGAGTCCTGGGTCATCGACGCCATCCTCGAGGGGGGCGCCATCACCGTGGACGGCCTCGGAAACTGCATCACCACCGAGCAGTGTCTCCTGGAGGAGAGCCGCGGCCTCCAGGACAAGGGAGCCTGGGAGCAGCTCCAGTTCGAGAACCTGGCGGTCGACAAGACGATCTGGCTACCTTCGGGGATCGTGCCGGATCCGATCACGGACGGACACGTCGACGGCATCTGTGTCTTCGTCGAACCAGGAACCGTGATGGTCAGCATGACGGACTACGAACCCGACCCGAACTACACGATCTGCCAGGACGCCATCGCGCAGCTGAAGGCGGAGGGGTTGGAGGTCATCGAGCTGTTGATGGGCATGAAGGTGCTTCACATCAACTTCTACATCTGCAACGGCGGCGTGGTCGTGCCCATCGCCGGCTCGGACCGCGAGGACGACCAGGCGCTCTCCCAGATTCGCAACTTCTTCAGCGACCGCACCGTGAGGACCGTCGAGGCGATCACGATCAACGGTCTCGGCGGGGGCATCCACTGCATCACCCAGCAGGTGCCGTCGGCGTAGTATCCGGCATGCCTTGGCTCTACACGCTGCTCGGAGCGCTCCTGGCCCTCGGCCTGTCGATCGTGCCGCTGGCTGGTCTGGATACAGACCTGGAGTTCATGCCGAGCATCGTCGACCAGCTGCAGGTGGGCGGCCTGCTGTCGGCCATCTGGCCGTGGTTCTTCTGCGGGCGCGCCGCCGCTCGCCTGCTCGGATGGAGGAGGTCGGCGCTGGCGGGCACCTTGCTCGCCAGCGCGCTCGCGACCGTGGGGCTCGGGAGCATCCTCATGGACGTGATGCTCCCGAGGCACGTGATGCTGCTCGCGAGCTCCGGCGCAGCGAGCTCCGCGCTGCTCTGGTGGGTCTGTGATCGCCTCCGCGAACGAGGTGCCCTCGGCGGCACGATGACCGTCATGGGCGGGGTGCTGCTCCTGGATCTCCCGAGGCTGGCGATGGGCCACGGGGCATCGCTGGCCACCGACCCGAGCATCCTGCTCTTCGTTCTCGGAGCCGCGGCGCTGCTGAGCCCCGCGGCCCTCGGCGTAGCGCTCTGGAGGCGACTGCCCGAGCGGCCCCCGCCGTGGCTCCCGGTCAAGCACCCCCTGGAGCTCATGCTGTTGCCGCTGGCAGTCGGCGAGCTGGTCTCGGGTCTGCGGGCGCCCGGTCTTCCCTACGTCCTGGACAGCCTGGCCATGCTCGGGGCGGTCGCCCTGGTCCTCTGGCTCACCCGCGCCAGGACCCAGGGCCCACCAATGCTGGCCGGAGCCGGCGTCGTCGAAGGACTCGTCGTGCTCGGGTCCCTCTGCTGGGGAATCCACGCCACCAGCGACATCCTCGGCGCGCGCTACGTAGAAGGGCCCGTCGACGGCAGCCACTCGGTCCGGGTCCTCTGCACGGCGCCGGGGGCCGACCTCGCCGAGATCGAGCGCATGCGGGCCCGCATGGACGAGCTGCGCATCGAGGGCAACGTGCAGCTCCTCGACGGTCTCGTCCAGCTCGAGCTGCTCGATGTCGCCGAGCCGACGGAGCTGATGGACACGCTGACCGCGCCGAGCCGCTTCGAGATCCGTCCGGAGAACGTGGGGGATCCGGTGCTCTCGGTCGCCCAGTGCCCTGGCTGCGAGGTGATCGACCTGGGCGAGGTCGTGCTCACAAACAGCCACATCGCCAAGGCGACGATGAACATAGGCTACGCCGGTGCGCCGGGGGTGGCCCTGGAGTTCACCCCCGACGGAGAGGCCACCTTCGCCGCCCTGACGACCCAGACCGTGGGCTCTCGCATAGCGCTGATGGTGGACGGCCAGGTGCTGTCGGCCCCCTACGTGATGGAGCCCATCACCGGCGGCAAGGCCTGGCTCACCCTCGACGGGGCCTCTGTCGAGGACGCCCAGGTCATCGCGACGCTCCTGTCCCTGGAGCCACTGGAGGCGACCTGGATCGCCCGGGACTTCCAGGAGATCACTCCCTGATCCGCCCCGCCGTGCAGGTGGCCTCCGTCGCCTTGCAGATGGCGAAGGCCTGGGCACAGCGGACGATGACCTCTTCGCCGTCGCGGATGCGGACGAGTCCGGCGAGCTCGGGCTCGCCCTCGACCCACTCGGCCCAGATCTTGTAGGTGCCCACGTCGACGGGGCCGGCGCCAAAGGCCTTGTCGCCCTCGCCCACGAGCACGGCCTTGAGCGCGTCACCCTCGAAACGCACCAGGCTGTCGCCGGTGGGGCAGACCTGGTTTCCCTCCCAGGTGGCGCCGGGAGTGCGGACGGGCAGACAGAGGGCGAAGGCGTCGTCGCAACGCAGGGTGACGATCTCGTCGGCGACCAGCGTGACGCGGCCAGCGACGAAGGGTGGACCCTCCGCCCAGGTCGTCAGCACGAGGTAGCGGCCCGCGGGCACCTCTCCAGGGGGAGTGAAGGTGCCCTCTGCGCCGAGGAGCTCGACCTTGCGTACGTTGCCCTCGACGAGGACGGTGGCGGGCTCCTGTGCGAGAGCCATGGCGAGTGTCAGAAGCATGCGCTGATCGTCTCCTCGTAGTCGTCGCCCTGGGCATGGGGGTAGCCCTGGCACTCCTCTGTGAGGATGGGGCAGTCGTCGCTCTCGCCGCCCGAGTCGAAGGTGCAGAGCTCGTGGCACTGCCGGTCACCGACCGGGGCCTCGCACACCAGCCGTCCCTTCTTCGTGACGCAGGTCCAGGAGTGCCAGCAGAAACCGGAGGAGCAGTCCTCGTCGTAGCAGCAGGTGGCGGTCCCCTCCTCACGACAGAGAACACCCGGATCGATGTCGTCGTCGCCGGTGCAGGCGAGCGAGAGGACCAGGGCGATCACTCGATGTCCTCTACGTTCCAGGTGCCAGAGGGGCCGTGCTCCGGGACGAGCACCATGTGGCGGGATGTGCGGGGGGCGATGCAGGCCCCGCCACTCCAGGAAAACGGCGGGAGGAGACAGCGGGCGATGCCGCCCCGAAAGGGGTGCAACACGTAGCGCCAGATGCGCACGTCAGTGCCCACCGACGTGACGACGGTGCGGTGCCCGGGGAGGCTGAGGCGCAGCCGATACCGCCGCGCGCCGTTGCCGACGTGCGGGGTCCACACGGTCGTGAACTCGAGTGGAGTGACGCCCTTCTTCTTGCCGCGGAAGAAGACGGCCGCCCCTGGAGGCTCGGAGGTGACCTTCACCTTGTGGGCGCACCCGAAGAGCGACAGCGACAACAGCAGCGCCAGCATGGCAGCGATGGTAGCCGGCGGCATAGAGTGCTGCCATGTGGTGGCTACTCGCAGCGCTCTCTGGAAACGCCGAAGCAGGCAAGGCCGGTCGCGAGGCCCGCAGGGAGGTGCGCGTCGTCCGCCGCCACACGACCACCCTGACGACCTACACCGACGAGTACTGGCGCGCCCTGCGATGGAGCGACTTCTCGCGGGCCGGCGGCCACATGGCGGACCCCGAGCACCGCGCTCGATGGGTCGTCGCCGAGACCGAAGCGCCAGAGGTGCGGATCCAGTCCGCGGAGATCCTCACCATCACCATCGGGCCAGAGCTCACAGAGGGCGAGCACCTCCGCGAAGCCCACGTGCTCGTGCAGATCGAGGGCTACGCGCCGAAGAGCCAGATGCTGGAGAAGGACACTCGCGACCAGGTCTGGGTGCTCACGGCCACTGGCTGGTTCGTAGAGCCAGGCCAGGAGTACGGGGTCTCAACGAGGGAAAGGTAGGCGCGGATCCCTTGGGCCCTCAACGGGCTGCACCTCGACACCGTGGTCCCGCAGGTAGCTGACCCCGTTGTCGCCAGCGTAGCCACCCTCGACGACCAGCACGCGCCGGATGGCGGCGTGGTGGATGAGCTTCGCGCAGAGGACACAGGGCTCGCCCGTCACGATGAGCCAGGCGCCACGAGTCGGGACGCCGTTGGCGGCGGCGTTGCAGATGACGTTCATCTCCGCGTGGTGGCAGCCGACCTCCATGCGCGTCCCAGAGGTCACACCCTGGCTGTCCCGCAGGCAGACCTCGCCACCGCACAGGGCCCCACCGCCGCGGGGCCCACCGTTGTAGCCATCCATCAGGATGACGTTCCGATCCGGGTCGAGCAGCAGCGCCCCGAACTTTCGCCTGGGACAGTTCGAGGCCTTGGCCAGCGCCAGACACTGCTCGATCCGGATGCGGATGTGCTTTTCGTTCATGCCCTCCGGGCGTAGCGCCTCCGGACCGCCGCGGCCAGCAGCGCGAAGCCCATCAGCGGCGTCAGGCCGAGAGCAGCGCAACCGGTTCCGGTAGCTGACTCCTCAGAGGTCTCGATGTCGCCAGAGCGGCCCTGGATCTCCGTCGCGCAGGAGCCTGGCTCCTCGGCCCAGCCCTCTCCGCAGATCGGCCAGTTCGACTCCATGTCGCGGGAGTGCACGATGTAGCGCTGCTGGACGTTGTCCGTGATGCCAGAGGCGTAGAGCGACAGGTCCTGATCGATGGCGTCCGGTGTGTACCGCAGGTGGAGACGCGTGAAGTAGGCATCGAGCGCCCCTCCCGTGAAGCCGACACCCTGCACCATGTCGTCGGAGAGCCCCGTGACGACGTCGTCGGGACAGGGGTCGCACTTGCCGGCGCCCCAGCCGAACTCGACCGTCCAGGTCGCGCCCGTGGGGAACTCGTCGCCGTACCAGGTGCCAAAGGCCTCGCCCGTGGCGTCGACCAGGCACTCGTCTTCGATCGTGGCCTCGTCGTAGTTGCTGACGTGGACCTGGCCGTCGATGTAGTTCGTCAGGAAGAACAGGAGCAGGTCCTGCTCACCCTCCGAGCTGGCCGTGCCGAGCCGGATCGGCAAGCTGAAGGCCTGGCTCTCGTAGGTGATCTGCAGGGCGGACAGCCAGGTCTCCTCGGACTCCGCGGGGACGCCGGTGTCGGCCTCCTCGTCGACATCGGTCGTGACCTGCAGCGCGAGGAACCACGAGTCCTCCTCGACGTAGTCCGCGAGCACCGAGTCCAGGCCCTGGTCGACGACGAAGCCGTTGCGGTCGAGCCACCAGTCCAGGCCCTCTTCGGACTCCGCGCGCAGGATGGTCGCGTCGTACTCGCCGACGGTGAAGACCTCCTTGACGTAGACATCGGCGGAGTCCATGCCGAACTGGGTCCCGGTGAGGGTCCGCTGGCTCTCGTAGCTGACGTCATCAGAGGTGTAGGTGGTGCCGCCGCAGCCCGAGGACGTGGAGCTGGAGGTCGTCGGGGTGGCGACCAGGCCCGTGTCGTAGAGGTTCTCGCAGGTGTACTCCACGAGGCGAGGAGCCGAGTAGCGGTCTAGATCCGCGAGGATCGCGGCGTCCACCACCGTCACGTCGTCCGCTGAGATGGACTCCGGGACGGGGATGAGGAGCCCGAAGTCCGTGTCCGCGCCCTGGACGTCGTTCAAGAGCGTCAGCACCGTTCGGTCACCCTGGCGCACAATGGCCATCCGGCTGGCGCCGTTGCTGAGGTCCGAGTCCGCTCCCCCTACGTATGCTCCACAGAATGCGTGGGCCTGACCCACGAAGAGGGTGATGAGCATGTCTCCTCCCAATCCTGCCCTGACCAGAAGGGAAAACCAGTGTAGGCAGGGCGTGCTAGGGTCCGCACATGGCCCTGGAAGCCTGGATTCGAGCCCTCGTCTCCCCGAGCGAAGAGACGGTGGCGGAGGCCTGCGCAGAGGGCGTCAGGGTCTACCGCTACAGGGTCTTCGAGGACCGGGGCGAGCTCGCCGAGACCTTCACGGGCCGGAGCGAGCTGCTGGCCTGGCCGGGGCGGTCCCCGCCGAAGGTGGCATGGACGATAGAGACCGACGACGGCGCGACGGCCCGGTACAAGCTGTCGATCGAGGACTTCGAAAACGGCGGGCTCTGGCACTACACCCTCGACGAGGAGGGCAAGGTCCTGGAGCTCCACCACCACGCTGACGCGATCAGCCAGGATCCGCCTGATGTTTGAGCCGTTCAAGACCCGCGCACAACTCGAGCACATCATCCGTGCCAGCGCTTTCATCGCCGAGACGACCGCGGCGTCGCAACTCCTTGCCCGAGCGCGACGCTGGTTCACCGCCGGCGACTGAGCCTCTCCAGGTACCAGGCGCTGCGCTCGTCGCCGCAGGCAGCGGCGATCTCGAGCTCCTCGGCGGCCGAGGGATGGTCGATGGCGAAGAAGACCCGGCCCAGGTTGGCGTGGGCGACGCACAGGGTGGGGTCGTCCTCCAGCGCCCTGCGGAAGGCGCGGACGGCGTCAGAGAGACAAGGCACCCTGCCCTCGGCGCAGGAGCCATCGAGCACGTGCCATGCGACGACACCCTGCTGGTTCCAGGCGGCGGCGTCCTTCGGGCGCTCTTGTTCGAGCACCCGGTACCACCCGGGGCGCTCGGTCTCCGGGTCGAGGGGGAACTCGGCCGGGCCCAGCCAGGCATCGACGTGCCCCTCGGCTGCCACCGGGGGCTCGACGAGGCGGCCGTCGAAGTGCTCGGCGAGGACCTCGCCGATGGCGGACGCCAGCACCGTGTGGGCCTCTGGCGTCGGGTGGCAGTGGTCGTAGATCTGCCCGAAGTCGACGAGTCCGTCTTCGCTCATGGCGGCGATGGCCGCGGCCCCGTCGACGAGGAGGACTCCGTCGAGGTCCCCTACGACCTCTGAGAGATAGGGCGCGGCCCTGTTGGGCGAGGCGTCGAGCAGCATGGCGCGCTCCAGCCACTCCCTGGCCAGCTCGACCTCGCCGTGACGACGGAGCGCGGAGCCCCAATGCCAGGCCTGCATCGGGTCGGGGCAGGCGGAAAAAGCGGCCTCGGCCAGCGCGAAGGCCTCGTCGCGCCGACCCTCCTGGAGCAACCGATCTGCCTGGCCGGTGGCCTCTGACTGGGCCTCGACGCAGGGATCCTGCGTGTCCGCCGGCTGGTAGGCGAGGTTCAGGGGCACGGTGCTGACCACGACGGGGATGTCTCCGGCGAGCTCGACGATGCGACGAAGGTTGTGACGGAGCTGGCCCTCGGCGAAGGCCCTGTCGGCGTCGGTGATGGGGGCGCGCTCCACCATCGGGATCGGCTCGGCCTGGCGGAAGTCGGTCTGGCCCCACACCCCGGGCCTCTCGGAGAGGGCCTCTGCCATCCAGCGGTAGCTGCGCAGGGTTCGAAGGCGCCTGGCCCAGGTGGTGCTGCGGACCCATCGGCGGAGCTCCGGCTCGGGCAGGTACTGGCGCGCGCCCACCCACTCGAGGAGCTCGTTGTTGCCGCTGTAGACGACGAAGGCGTCAGGCTGGAGCGCGAGGGCCTCCTTCACCAGCATGACCAGCTGCTGCGAGGACCAGGCGATGGCGCCGAGGTTCAGGACCTCGACGTCAGCCCCATCGACGACGAGGCGCTCCTCGACCTTGTCGGGCCAGGAGCCGACGCGGGTGAAGCCGTAGCCGTGCACGGCCGAGCCCCCCAGTGCCACGATACGCAAGGTGTTTGCTGGTTTCTCGCTGGACCAGGGGTGGGGCTGGCTGGGGGTGCGCGCGGCCCGGTAGGGGTGGCCCTCGACCTCCAGTGTGGGGAAGAAGGGCGGACTCGGTGGGACGTGCTCGGGGCTCCAGGACACGGTGCGATCGGGCTGTCCCTGGTAGCCGGCGAGGCGCAGGCCACCCTCGACCAGCACGCCGAAGAGCGCGAACACGAAGAGCGAGAAGAGGACACGACGCCGCATGCGCCGATAGACAAGCACATGGAGCCGACCGACTTCCCCATCCGGGTCACCATGCCCGTGGCCTGGGGCCAGCTGGATGCCTTCGGGCACGTCAACAACACCCAGTTCTTCCGCTTCTTCGAGGACGCGCGCATCGCTTGCTTCACGCGCATCGGCGTGGCCGAGCACATGAAGGCGACGAGCGTGGGCCCGATCCTGGCCAAGACGAGCTGCGTGTTCCGCCGACCCCTCGGCTTCCCCGACACGGTCACCGTCTGCACTCGCGTCACCGAGCTCGGCGAGGACCGCTTCACGATGGAGTACGCGCTGTTCTCGGAGAAGGCGGGCCTGGCCGGACACGGAGAGGGGCGCATCGTGATGCTGGACTACAAGACCGGGCAGAAGACGCCGATCCCCGCCGCGATCCGCGAGGCCATCGAGGCCCTCTGAGCGGGCCGCAGGGTTCTCTGCACTTCAGTCCTCGAAAGCCAGCTCCACGCTGGTGTTGGGAAGCCTCTCGACGAGGGCCTCCAGCGCAGGGCGTGAGGCGGAGACGAAGCCGAGCCCCAGCACCTCCAGCTGGGCCAGCTCGGCGAGGATGACGAGGTCGTCGTCCTCTATGTCGGTCTTGGACAGCCGGAGGCGCCGCAGACCGCGCAGACAGGACAGCCCCATCCGGTCCTCTGGGGAGATCTGGCAGCGGGTGAGATCGAGGTCCTCGATGGAGCTCTCGGCGAGCTCCTGGACACCGGCGTCCTCCAGGATGCAGCGGTAGAGCGTGAGCTGCTTGAGCTCCCGCAGCGCCGCCAAGCCGCCGAGCGAGTGCAGGGTGCTCTCCGTGATCGCCAGGCTGCGGAGGTCCGGGAGTCGAGCGATGGCCGCGATTTCTCCCTCGCAGAGCCGACCCCCGCCGAGGCGAAGCCCCCACAGTCGAAGCCCGGAGAGTGCGGGCAGCTCGGAGATGTCGAGCCCGCTGACATCGAGCGCTCGAAGCTCCTGGAGCTCCGCCAATGGAGACAGTGAGCGGACACCGGTGTCGGCGATGTTCAAGAGGCGCAGCCGACCGAGCCGCTCCAGCATCGCGATCTCCCAGAACGGAGTGCCCGACAGGTCGAGGACCTCGAGCGTCTCGGGCAGGTTCGCGAGCCCGCTCAGCGGCCCGTGGAGCTCCGTCAGGTCGAGATCGTAGAGCTGAGCCGCCTCCCGCAGTCGCACCCACTGGGCGGGGTCCTCGAGGGTCTGGGAGACGTGGTCCTCGACGCCGATCGTCTCGATGATCTCGGCGCTGGGGGGGTCACCCGTGTCCTCGATCCAGAAGTCCCCGTAGCCCTCCTCCCAGGCGAACTCGTAGCGATCCGTCCAGGCCGAGCCGAGCACCATGCGGGCGACCATGTCCTCTGTGCAGCGCTCCTCCAGGACTCGACGCACCAGGCCGAGCTCGACCAACGACGCGCCAGCGAGCAGCAGCTGGCGCAGCGGAAGCCCCGCCAGGTGCACCAGCTCACCGTGATCGACGAGGGCGCCCGAGATGTCGAGCTCCACGAGCGTGGAGAGCCGAGCGAGGGGCTCCAGGGACTCCAGCAGACCGGAGTCGCGCAAGGCGAGTGCCTCGATCGGCCAGTCGGCGAGTCGTTCGACGAGCTCGGAGAGATCGATCGGACCATCGACCCAGAGCCGAGGCACGGGCGTCTGCCCGGAGATGTCCTCTGCCCGAACGCGCACCCATGGCCCGCTCACGACCTCTCCAAGATCGGCGTGAAAGCTGGTGAAAGGACGTGAAATGGTCGAGGGGGGGGGTGCGTGCGAAGAAACATACAGGCCCCCTCGAACCAGAGGCAGCAATGAGCAACGAGCTTCACACCACCCAGTCTCACACCGAAGTCTACCCGGACGCAGAGACCATCATGGATCGCTTGGAGCGACGCTGGACGCTCGCGAGCCATCGACCGCCGCTGACACCCAACATCGCGCGCCAGGTCGTCCGCATGGCTCACCTGCCGGACGTCACCCGGCGAGAGGCGATGGACCTCTTTGGTCAGTCCCCGATCCTGACCGCCGCTCTGTTGCGCGAGGCCCAGCGCTCAGGCCCAGCGACGAGCCTCCCAGAGGCCATCGAGATGCTAGGACTCGCACGCACCCGGGCGGTCCTCCTGCGCTTCGCCTACGACCTGAAGATGGTCGGACAGCCCGATGTCATCACGGCGATCACCGCCATCCAGCTCCACGGCTGGCGCTGCGCCAGGGTGGCCGAGGTCATCTGCCGCTACACCTCGCTGAACGCGGACCGGGCGCGCGCCTGCGCCCTGCTCCAGGACATCGGACTCATCGCCGGTCTCTGCGCGCTCACCGACAGCGCCCCTGGCGTGGCGCCGCCGCACATCAGCAAGTGCATGAGGATGCTCGATGCCGGCCACGAGACCCTGTCGTGGTTCGTCGCCGAGTGCTGGGGCCTCCCCCACGAGCTGCAGGACGTGTTGGCCGCTCACCACGACGTCCGCGTCGGCGGCTACCGCCACCCCTACTGCGCGGTCCTCGTCATCACGCAGGCGGTCGTCGCAGAGCTGGGCCTCGACATGTCCGTGGACGGCATGCCCTGCCGCACGCCGGAGTCCGCGCAGTTCGTCGACGCGCTCGACGCACTCGGTCTCACCGAGATGCAGTTCCTCCTGATCCGCAAGCAATCCCGGAGTTCACTCACGGGTTAGCGAGGTTCCTCCGGGGCTTTCCTTCCCGTGCCCCGAGCTCGCTTGCCCACGGCCTCCCCGAGGGATACCTACCGTTCGGTATACAACCTCGGGGAGGCCGCTTGCGGACCCCAGCCACCGGCACGCGCCAGCGCATCATCGACGAGGGCACCAGGCTCTTCGCCGAGCAGGGCTACGCGGGCACGAGCGTGCGCCAGATCGTCGAGGCCGCCGGCGTCACGAAGCCGACCCTCTACTACTGGTTCGGAAACAAGGAGGGCCTCTTCGGCGCTCTCGTAGACGTCCACATGGGTCACTGGTTCGAGGTGCTGGAGGCCATCGTGAACGGCGAAGGCAGCGCCCTCGAGCGCCTCGACGCCTACCTCCGGGCCTCGCTGCGAGAGGCCAGGGACAAGCCAGAGGTCCTCTCCTTCCTCGCTCAGGCCTTCCACCAGGCGGGCCAGGGCGCCACGGGGGTCGACTGCACGCGCTTCGTCGCGACCGAAGCCCGACTCCTGACCCAGCTCGCAGCAGATGGCATCGAGGCCGGCGAGCTCCGCGCGGGGCTCCGGCCGGACGACGTAGCCCTTGCCGCGATCGGCCTCGTGCACATCCGTATCGGCGCCTGCCTGCACGGGGGCGTTCCGCTCTCGGAAGAGGCCGCCGCCGCCGCCGCCGACATCCTTCTAAACGGAGTGAGCCCTTGATCCTGCTGCTGTCGCTCATGTCCTGCTCCGACTCCAGCGCCGAAGGCGAGACGCGCGAGGCGATGGACCTCCCGGACGCGCCAGGGGTGCGCGTCGAGACCGCGGTGCTGAAGCCCGCAGAGGCCAAGGTCGAGCTGTCCTTGCCCGCCGAGGTGCTCGCGTCCTCTGACTCCACCCTCGCTGCACCCCTCGGCGGCTACGTCGAGGGCGTCCTGGTCGAGGCCGGCCAGCGGGTTCGCAAGGGGCAGGTGCTGGCGCGGGTCGATGTGCGGACCCGGGCCGCCCAGACCGAGATCGCCACCGCCCAGGCCGAGCAGGCCGAGGCCGAGCTCGAGCGCATCCTCGCCCTGGGCGACGGGGCCTCTGACCAGCAGGTCCTGGCTACCCGGACCCAGGCTCGCGTCGCCCGCGCCAACGCGGATCTGGCCGAGATCAACCTCCAGCGCGGGGTCGTCGTGGCCCCCTTCTCCGGACGCATCGCAGAGGTCTTCGTCGAGGTCGGCGAGGTGGCCGGCCCGGGCACACCGGTGGTCCGGGTGGTCCGAACCGACGTCGTCACTGTCGAGGTGAGCGTGAACGACCGGGACGTGAGCCAGCTGCAGATCGGGCAGGAGGTGGAGTTCCGGACCCAGTCCCTTCCAGATGTCTTCGAGGGGACCATCACGAATGTCGGCGCCGCGGCCTCGACCAAGACACGGACATTCCGCGCTCAGGTCGAGATCCCCAACCCGGACGACGAGCTGTTGCCGGGCATGCTGGGCAGGGTCTCACTCAGGCGGATCCTGGCCGATGAAGCCATCGTCATCCCCCAGGACTGGATCGTCACCGCGCTGGACTCCAGCGGGGTCTTCGTCGACCACGCCGGCGTCGCCCAGTGGCGCGAGCTGGACATCGCGAGCTTCGCGGCCGACCAGGCGATCATCGAGGACGGCCTGCAAGTGGGCGAGGCGGTCGTCTCGGTCGGAGGCAGGGACGTCACCGACGGAGACGCGCTCATAGTCGTCCGAAGCGGCACTTGCTGCGACAACGGCCAGGTCGTCTGGTAGGTCACGATGAAGTGGGCACGCTGGCTCGTCGAGCACCCGACGACCGTCCTGGTGGCGGTCCTCGCATCCCTCTACTTCGGCGTCGTCGCGTACAAGACGCTGCCTCGAGAGTCGACCCCCGACATCACGATCCCGGTGGTCGTGGTCAGCACGCCGTACTTCGGCGTCTCGCCAGAGGACATCGAGTCCCTCGTCACGATCCCGATGGAGCGCAAGCTCAAGGATCTCAAGGACGTGGACAATATGACGTCCACCTCCTACGAGGGCGCCTCCGCCGTGGTGCTCGAGTTCGACCCCGACATCGACATCGACGACGCCCTGCAGAAGGTGCGGGAGAAGGTCGACGCGGCCGAAGCGGATCTGCCAGAAGACGCCGAGGACCCGGTGGTCCAGGAGATCTCGTTCTCGGACATCCCGATCCTCATCGTCTCGATGACCGGGCCCCAGGACGAGGAGTTGCTCAAGAACCTCGCAGAAGACCTCGCGGACGAGATCGAGGCAGTCCCGGGCGTGCTCGACGTGAAGGTCTCCGGAGGCCTCACCCGGGAGTTCAAGATCCTCGTCGATCCCGACCGGCTGGCGCTCTACGAGGTGAGCTTCAACGACATCCTCCGCGGGATGCAGTCGGAGAACGTGAACATCCCGGGGGGCACGGTCGACGCCGACCGGACGAACTACCTGCTGCGTGTCCCCGGAGAGCTGGGCTCGGCCGAGGACATCCGGGCGGTGCCGCTCAAGAACGTGGGTGGGCAGACGGTCTTCGTGCGCGACGTCGCGCGGGTGGTCGACGGCTACGCGGAGCGCGCGACCTACGCGCGGATGAACGGCACGCCGAGCATCAGCCTGTCGATCCAGAAGCGCGTCGGAGAGAACATCATCCAGACCGCCCAGGCCTCGCGCGAGGTCGTAGAGAAGGAAGCCGAGGGCTGGCCGGAGGGTGTCGAGTACGCCTTGCTGGCGGACCAGAGTCGCGAGATCGAGGCGATGGTCTCGGAGCTGGAGAACAACATCCTCTCGGGCCTCATCCTCGTCGTCGGCGTCCTGCTGTTCTTCATGGGCTTCCGCAACAGCTGGTTCGTCGGGCTCGCCATCCCCTTGTCGATGTTCCTCTCCTTCATGGTCATCCAGGCGCTGGGGATGACCCTGAACATGGTCGTCTTGTTCAGCCTGATCCTCGCGCTGGGCATGCTCGTCGACAACGCGATCGTCATCGTCGAGAACATCTACCGCCACCTCGAGATGGGCAAGACCCACGTCGAAGCGGCGATCGAGGGTGTGTCGGAGGTGGCCCTGCCCGTGGCGACCTCGACCTTGACGACCGTGCTCGCCTTCGCGCCGATGCTCGTCTGGAAGGGCATCATGGGCGAGTTCATGGTCTTCCTGCCGAAGACCCTGATCATCGTCCTGACCTCTTCGCTGGTGGTGGCGCTGGTCGTCATCCCCGCTGCGACGTCGCGGTGGATGAAGCAGGTGGCGACCGGCACCGACCTGTCCTCTGGCGTGGTCGCGGAGGGGGGCCTCTACGGCGTCCTGATAAGGCGCTACAAGCGTCTGCTCGAATGGTCCATCGACCACCGCTACGTCAGCTTCTTCGGCCTGGGGCTGCCGATCCTCGTCGGCACCCTCGTGGTCTACGGCGTCTTCAACCACGGCACCGAGTTCTTCCCCCAGACCGAGCCCAACCGCGCCATCGTCCAGATCACCGCTCCGGACGGCACCGGCATGGAGGTCACGGACCGCATCGCCCGCCAGCTCGAGATGGTGTTGGACACGGAGTCCGACGTCGACACCTACATCACAGAGGTGGGCGTGGCCACGGGCTCGGATGGCTTCGGCTTCGGGAGCTCCAGCGTTCCCCACTCGGCCCGCATCACGGTCGACTTCAAGCCAACCATCGGCAAGGCCCGCGAGGGCGAAGCGGTACGCGAGGGCAACACCTTCGACGCCATCGACAGGGTGCGCACGACCGCCAGCTTCGTCGTGGGAGCAGACGTCATGGTCGACAAGATCCAGGAGGGCCCGCCCGTGGGGCTGCCCATCTCGATCGAGGTCACCGGCGAGGACGTCCACGAGATCGGTCGCGTCTCTCACGAGGTCCGCCGCAAGCTCGCTGGCATCGCCGGTGTCGTGGACATCACGGACGACTACCGCGTGGGCCGCCCGGAGCTGCGCTTCGACGTCGACCGGGCAGCGACGAAGCGGGTGGGCGCCTCGACCGCGACGGTGGCCAACACCTTGCGCACCGCAGTCGCGGGCACGAAGGCCTCTGTGATTCGGGAGGGCGAGGAGGAGTACGACATCGTCGTGTCCCTCGACGAGCGCTTCACAGAGGACATCCCGTCGATCCTGGCTCTGCACGTTCCGGGCAAGGACAACCTGATGGTGCCGCTGTCGACGCTGGCGACGGCCCGGACCCGCGGTGGCGCCGGCAGCATCAAGCACAAAGACCGTGAGAAGATCGTGCGTATTTCCGCAGACGTGGCGGACGGCTACCGCGTGGACCTCGTCCAGGCCGAGGTCGCCACCCTCATCGCAGAGTACCCGACGCCCGAGACCGTGCGCCTCGATATGGGCGGCGCCAACGAGGAGGAGGCCAAGGCGCAGGCCTTCTTGAGTCGGGCCTTCCTCATAGCCGTGTGCCTCATGTTCATGGTGCTCGTGACACAGTTCGACTCGGTCATGCGTCCCTTCATCATCCTCGGCAGCGTCGTGCTGTCGCTCATCGGGGTCCTGTGGGGGCTGCTCATCACGGGCACGCCCTTCGGCATCATGATGACGGGTGTCGGGGTCATCTCCCTGGCCGGCGTGGTCGTCAACAACGCAATCGTCCTGCTCGACTACATCGAGCTCCAACGCAAGCGGGGCCACGACATGCGCTCGGCCCTCGTCAGCGCCGGACTGGTGCGGTTCCGGCCGGTCGTCTTGACCGCGATCACGACCATCCTCGGACTCATTCCGATGGCGACAGGGGTCAGCTTCGACTTCAAGAAGATGACCCTCATCACAGGCGGTGAGTCCGCCGCTTTCTGGGGCCCGATGGCCGTCGCGGTCATCTTCGGGCTGGCCGTGGCGACTGTGCTCACGCTGGTGATGGTGCCGACCATGTACTCGATCACAGAAGACATCGGCGGCCAGGGCGGCCGGCTCATCGCCCTGTTGAAGCGCCTCTTCGCGGGCAAGGAAAAGGCCGCGGTGGCGGCGGTGGTGGTGGTCGGCCTGCTCGTCCCCGGCGCCGCGGATGCAGGCGAGCGGGTCACGCTGGACCAGGCGCTCTCGGCGGCCCACGCCAACAACCTGGATCTGAAGATCGTGCACGAGAACACGGTCCAGGCCGAGGCGATGATGGGCCAGGCGTTCTCGACCCTGTCGCCGAGGCTGCAGGCGAACGGCAACTACACCTACAACAAGGACGAGGTGCTGCTGGAGTTCGACCTCGACATGGCGGACTACATCAGCGAGGGCGCCCCGGAGCAGTTCACGGAGTACCTGACGACGCCCCCACCCTCGGAGCCGACCGTCATCCAGGCCCAGCAGTACTACGACGCCAACGCCTCGGTCGTGCAGCCACTCTTCAACGCCCCCGCCCTCCCCCTGATGAGGGGCGCGAAGGCCCAGAGATCCGCGACCTACCTCGACGAGGACCACACCCGGGCGATGGTGGACCTGGCGGTGACGCAGTCCTACTACGGCCTCGTCGTGGCCAGGGACGGCCTGGGGCTGGCGACGGACGCGGTGGACAACGGCGAGGCTCACCTGGCGCTGGCGCAGAGGAGCGTAGAGGCAGGCGCCGCGGCCCCCCTGGCGGCGATGCAGGCCGAGCTGGGCCTCTCTCGGGCCCGCCGGGCGCTGGCGGACGCCGAGGCGCAGCTGGTCCTCGCGGAGGAGACCTTCGCGCTCATGACCGGCCTGCCGAAGGACTCAGAGGTCGTGATGCCCCCCATGCCGCAGGCCCCGGTGGCTTCGCTGGAGGCTGCGCTCTCGACCATCGATGGGCGCGCCGATGTCCAGTCCGCCTACTTCTACGCGGACATGGCGCAGTACCAGCTCCGGGCGGATCAGCTCGGCTGGCTGCCCAGCGTCGACGGCCGCTTCACCTACAGCTGGACCGAGAACACGGGCTTCTCGGGAGATCCCACGTGGTGGATGATCGCCGTCACCGCCCAGTGGACCGCCTGGGACGGCGGCTACCGACTCAACACGAACAAGGAGTGGGCATCCAGGGCACGCCAGGCCGACTATGCCGCACAGAAGGCGCGCCTGGAGGCGAGTCAGGACATCCGCGTCGCCTGGCAGCGCTGGCAGGCGGCGACCACCGGCTACGCGATGGTCGAGCAGGAGCTGGCCCTCGCGGAGGAGACCCTGGGGCTCGCCACCCGCGGCTTCGAAGCCGGCGCCAACTCCTGGCTCGAGGTCCAGGACGCCCAGCTCTCACTGGACCAGGCGAAGCTCGGGATGTTGACCGAGCGCATGGCCCGAGATCTCGCGGCGGCGCAGCTCTCTGTCGCGGTCGGCGACTACTGAACCCTGCGGCTTTGGGCTACCGTCTGCCCGGAGGCTCAACATGGACCTGAAGTGCCCGAAATGCGACAAGGCGATGGAACAGGCATTCGTGCGCGCCGGCGTCATCGGCTGGTGTCCGGAGAAGGGCTACCTCGCGCTGAAGGGGCGAGAGCGCCTCAACGTCGAGGGCGCCGCTGAGGCGTGGCGCTGCCGGGACTGCAAGGTCGTGCTGATCCAGCACAGCTGACGGGGCGATGTCTTCGAGGGGGCGACCTCTGCAGGTCGCCCCCTGGCCCGCAAGCGGGCCACCCCACCCAGCAGCAGCGCGCCCGACCCCTCTCCTCACGGGCGTGCAAGCGCCAACCCGCTGGCGCTCCTCTGACCCCCAATGATGACCTCCACGGTTATACTCCCGGTATGAAGACCGCGATCTCCCTCCCCGACGAACTCTTCCTCCGGGCAGACACGTTCGCCCGCCGAACCGGGCGGACGCGCAGTCAGCTCTATGCGGACGCTCTCCGTGAGTTCCTCGCCCGCTGGGACGAGGCCGATGTGACCGCGGCCCTCGACCTCGTCTGTCGCGAGGTCGACTCCAGCCTTCCAGAGGAGTACGCAGCCAACGCGCGGGAGCTGCTCGCAGGCGAAGACTGGTGATCATCAAGCAAGGGGACGTGTGCTGGGCGAACCTCGGCGACCCGACCGGCTCGGGTCCAGACTACAGGCGCCCTGTGATCGTCGTACAAGGGGACGCCTTCAACCGCAGCACCATCCGCACCGCCGCCTGCGTTCCCCTGACGAGCAACCTGAAGTGGGCAGGAGCGCCGGGCAACGTCGAGCTCACGGCCAGGCAGACAGGCCTCCCGAAGCCCTCCGTGGCCAATGTCTCCCAGATCGTGGCGCTCGACCGGACGATCCTCTCGCCCCGCGTCGGCCAGCTCTCCCCAGCGAAGCTCGCTCTCGTCATCTCTGGCATCGACCAGGTCCTGGGCCGGTCCACGTCTGTGTGGGGCTAGGCCGAGTACACCGTCTTGCGCAGGGTCGACTTCACCGCGCGGATGCTCTCGTCATAGGCCTCGAAGGTGCCCTCCATGTCCATCAGGCCCCGAACCCAGGTCATCTCGCTCGCCTCGAGCGTCTCGTGGAGCGAGTCGCCTCCTTCGAGCCAGACGACCAGGTCCTCGAGCCCGTCGACGAGCACGTTGTGCTCCTCGAAGAGGTGAGCGGAGACCTTGACGTCCTCTGTGATCTCCACGACCTCTGCCCTCAGCTCCAGCAACCGACGCATCTGCTCGCCGTAGGTCCGCGCGGATCCGTGAGCGTTCATCAGGTCGCGGGCGCTCATGATGGTCCCGTGCACGTCCCGGACCCGGCGCAGGAAGTCCTCGCGCTGCCGAGCCCGTGCCGCGGCGCGGTCCCTCGAAGCGAGCACATCGTCCACGAAGGGCTTGACCCAGATGCCCACGAGCAGCAGCAGCGCCAGCTCCAGGAGCCCACCGCCGAGCTCGGTCCTGCAGTCCTCTGGACCGAGCAGGCCGAAGGCCGCCCCTGCCAGCGGCAGACCGATCGCCAGCGAGAGGAGTATGCGCGGCAGCACCCGGCCGATCAGGCGAGACCTGGAGACCTCCTGTGCTCGCAGCATGCCCCATCAGGCCAGCACCTCCGCCCAGATGGCCTCGAGGTCCCTTGGCGCCACGCACCCGGCGCAGACCGCATCAGCCAGGCGGAACACACGCCGCAAGGCGGCACGGCGCAGCGCAGTGGTCCCCAGCACCTCCATGGCGTCGGGACCGGTGAGGTGCACCAGGGCGGGCACCCCCAGCACTTCGAGCTGCTCCAGGTAGACCAGCTTCCGATAGAGGCTGCCGACATCGGCGATGTGGACGTGGAAGAGCTGGGGCTTCCAGCCCCCGGACAGGCGTCTCAAGAAGTCGAGCTGGGACCGTCCGATCCACCCCACCTGTCGAGCCAGGGTCCCCTCGGAGCACGTCGGCACGTAGTCGACGCGGTGGCCGCGCTCTCGGGCGGCGTCCGCACAGCTGGCGGCGAGGTGGGCAGCTGCTCCGCGAGCACGGAGGTCAGGACCGAGCATGGCGATGTGCATGGCCCCGATTCGAACCGGCTGGACGCCACAGGGCAAGGTCAGCTGGCGTTCGCCGTGGTATCTCCGGCCCATGACACTCGCACTTTTCGCAGCATGCTCGCCCTCTTTCGACGACTCGGGGGCTCTGCCCACCTGCGACATCGACGTCATGGAGACCCTCCCGGCCGACGGCTCGACCCAGGCCTACTACCGGGGGCCCTTCGAGTTCGTCCTCGAGCAGGCCGTGCCCACCGCAGAGGTGATCGCCGACTTCCCGGGCGAACAAGGTCTCCGGAAGGAGGGCACCGTCATCACCTTCGCGCCGGACCCGCCGCTGGAGCCGCTCACGGACTACACCCTCGGCCTCGACTACTGCCACGGCAAGCCCGAGATCACCTTCAAGACGAGCGAGCTGGGCCTGCCGATCGAGGACGAGGACAGCCTCGTCGGTCGCACATACGCGGTCGACCTCACCTCCGGCGATTTCCTGGAGAGCGACCTCGTCGGCACCGTGCTGACTGGCTTCTTCGGACGAAACGTGCTCGTGCAGATCGTCGATCGGGCCGACGGCGACATCACCTTCCGGGCCGCGATCTCGCAGGCGGGCTCCAGCGGCCGCCTTGAACAGGACACCTGCAGCCGCAGCCAGGATCTGGACCTGGACTCGACCGAGTTGCCCTTCGTCCAGCTGGAGCTCGAGGAGTTCTCCTTCGGAGCCTACGAAGGCAGCATGACCTTCTACCACTTCGCCCTCGACGGCACGATCAGCCCGGGCGCCAGCTGGATTGGCGGCCTGGCCTGGACCATCACCGTCAGCGCCGACGACCTCGTGCCCATCCTGGAGGCCCCGGATGTCGAGACCGTCTGCGAGACCGCCGCGAACCTCGAGGCCGAGTGCGTGCCCTGCCCCAGCGGCGATGATCTCTGCATCACCGTCAGCGGCCACCGGGTCGTCGCTGACGCCGTCGAGGGCGACCTCGAGGACATCACAGAGTCGGGCACCCATCCGGAGTGTGACGAGGAAGCCGAGTAGTCCACTGCATTAACGAAGAGGGACCAGGCGGCCTCCAAGAGAGCGGAGAGCCGACATGTTCCAGCCACGACAGACCCGCGCCCCCTTCGGCCGCCAGGCCGGCGCAGCACTCATGGCGACGCTGCTGGTGGGCAGCGCCCTCGGCCTGGCCGTCTTCGGCGGAGGACAGAGCATCGAGGAGCTCGTCGACGACGAGCCGATCTTCCTGATGGAGCTGGTAGAGGACGACGCCCTCCCCCCGCCGCCCGCTGGCACCGAGGCTGGCGGCGCGCCCCAAATGACAGAGGAGCCCGAGATCACAGAGGAGCCCGAGATCACAGAGGAGCCCGAGATCACAGAGGAGCCCGAGACGACCGAGGTCCATGGCGACGCCATCGCCGGCCTCACCGACGACCCCTTCAGCAACGGCCTCTTCGACAACGGCGGCGGAAACTGCATCCGTGACTGCGGAGAGGGCAGCGGGTCGACCCTGCGCCACGTGGCCATCGATGAGCGGGGGCGCGTCTCGTCCCTGAGCTTCCTGGCCTGCCCCGAGGTCTTCCAGGACAGCACCCGCCGAGCGCTCATGCGCTGGCGCTTCGAGCCCCTGTCGATCGACGGGGTTGCAGGCCCCACCACGACCACTGCCAACATCACGTTCAGGCTCTCGTAGCCCCACACACCCTTGACGAGGTGCGCGTTATAGTGCGCCGTCCCGCCCCGGGGCGGCATCCGGAGAGCCTCCTTTGTTCGACACGATCGGCAAGGCCCGCAAGGTCAACCGTCGCCGCCAGGCCGGCTCCTGGCTGATGTCGATCATGATGCTCGCCACCGCCGGCGGCGCGGTCGTCTTCTCCGGTGGGCAGATCGTCGAGGAAATCGAAGACGACGAGCCCATCGAGGTCACGTTCATCGACGACGCGGCCCCTCCACCTCCACCTCCACCTCCACCTCCAGCCGGCGCAGAGAAGGAAGAAGAGGAAGAAGAGGAAGAAGAGGAGGAGGAAGAGGAAGAAGAAGAGGAGGAGGTCGAGGAGCTCGAGGAGGAGATCCCGGAGCCCATCGAGACCACCGACGCCAGCGTGGAAGGTGGCGTCGAGGGAGGCGTCGAGGGAGGCGTCGTCGGTGGCGTCATCGGCGGCGAGATCGGCGGTGTGCTGGGCGGGCAGCTCGGCGGCACTGGCGTCAAGGCGCTCCACTGGAGCCAGGCCAAGCCCAAGAAGAAGTGCATCCCGAAGATGCCGAAGGCAGCCAAGGAAGCCGGCATCGAGGGCAACTGCAAGGTCCGGATCTTCATCGGCGAGAGCGGCAAGATCTACGACTACAAGTACGAAGCCTGCCCCAAGATCTTCCAGGACACGGTGGCCGAGTGTATGGCAAAGACGACCTTCTACCCGGCCAAGGACGAACACGGAGTGACCTACAAGTTCCAGTTCGTCTTCAACTACCAGTTCGTGCTGAGGTGAGCGGATTCCATGAGTTTTGATCTCCAACACATCTGGGAGGCTTCGACTCCCCAGACCCTCACCATCCTGGTGATGCTGTTCATCATGGGCATCATGGCGCTCTACGTCGCCATCGAGCGCTTCGTGTCGCTTCGAAAGGCGACCGAGCAGTCCAGGGAGCTGGCAGCAGCGCTGGCCACCCCCTTCAAGAGCGGCGACGTCGAAGCCGGCGCGAAGCTCTGCAAGGACGAGCGCTTCAAAGCCAGCTACCTCGGCCACCTGATGCGCCCGGCCCTGGGCGAGCTCGCCACGCGCTTCGATCGACCCGGAGTCGACGCCGCAGAGCGAGCCCTGGAGCGCGCCAACACCCAGGAGGGGCTGGATCTGCGCAAGGGCATGAACATCCTCGCCACCGTCGGCTCCACGGCGCCCTTCGTCGGCCTCGTCGGCACGATCTTCGGCATCATCAACGCCTTCTCGGCCATGGCCGAAGCAGGCGGAGGTGGCCTGGGTCAGGTCTCCGCAGGCATCGCAGAGGCCCTGGTCGCGACCGCCGTCGGGATCTTCGTCGCCATCGTCGGTGTGTGGTTCTACAACTACTTCAACGCCCGCATCGACCGCATCGACAACGACATCAGCGTCGCCAGCCAGGAGTTCAACGACTGGTGCGAGAAGCAGCTCCTGGCTCGGTCGGGCGACGAGCCCCCCACCGAGCGGGTCCTCGCCACAAAGTAGGGGTAGGCAGTGGGCGCCAAGGTCGGAGGAAGCAGCGGAGGTCCCGTCGCGGACATCAACGTCACGCCGTTGATCGACGTCGTGCTCGTGCTGCTCATCATCTTCATGGTCGTCACGCCGATGCTGTCCTCGGGCATCGACGTGAAGCTGCCCGACGCCAAGCAGACCGTGCAGGCCCAGGACAACGGCCAGCACATCGTCATCTCGATCGACAGAGAAGGCGACATCTACATCGGGCGCAACAAGATCGCTCTAGAGGTCCTCATCGACGAGGTCAACGCCGAGTACCGCAAGGACCCCGCGAAGGCGGTCCTCATCAAGGCCGACTCCAACCTCCACTACGGCGAGGTCCGGGCAGTCATGGACGAGCTCGCCGAGAACGGCAAGAGCACGCTCCTGCTCGCCGCAGAGAAGAAGAAGGGGGGCGAGTAGATGGGCGCGCGGGTCGGCGGCAAGAGAGGCGCCCAGAGCGACATCAACGTCACCCCGCTGATCGACGTCGTGCTCGTGCTGCTCATCATCTTCATGGTCCTGACCCCCCGGACCATCGAGGAGATGACGGCGAACCTGCCCTCGAAGACCGAGACCGTGAAGAAGAAGGACGACAAGAAGGACCAGCTGCTCGTCGCGGTCTACGAGGACGGGAGCGTCGCCCTGAACCTGGTGGCGATGAACGACCGAGAGGTCTGGGACCAGCTCCGCAAGCGGCTCCGGGCCAAGGAGAAGAAGGTCGTCTTCGTCGACGCCCACCCGAACCTGCCCTACGGCCGGGTCGTCCAGATGATGGACCTGGTGAAGGACGCCGGCGCCGACCGGGTCGGGCTCGCGCGGCTCAAGGACGAAGGCCCCGTGAAGCCGCCAGACGGCACCGAAGCCGCCCCCCCGGCCCCCACCGAGTGAAGGGAGACTGGGCCGAGCCCCGACGCCGGGAGCTCGAACGACGCCTGAACGCCCTGTTCGCGGACGCCTGGCCGCCGGCTTTCACCGCGATGGCCCGACATCCGCTGCAGACCGGTGGCAAGCGCATGCGCCCGCTCATGGTCCTCGCCGCCCACGAGGTCGCGAGCGAAGCTGCCCTGGATACGGCCTGGCTGCCGGCGATGGCGGTGGAGCTCGTGCACACCTACTCGCTGGTCCACGACGACCTCCCTTGCCTCGACGACGACGACGAGCGCCGGGGGGTGCCCACGACCCACGTGGTCCACGGCGAGGCGATGGCCCTGCTCGTCGGGGACGCCCTGCTCACAGAGGCCTTCCGGCTGCTCGCCAGCTCCGGAGACATCCGCCTCGTCGCGGAGCTCGCGAACGCCGCCGGCTACCGGGGCATGATCGGCGGACAGGCCGCGGACCTCGGCGCCCACGGTCCGGTGGGGGACGTCGACACCCTGACCCGCCTGCACGCCAACAAGACCGGAGAACTCTTCCGCTGCGCCGTGCGCATGGGCGCGATCGCTGGCGGAGCGGACGACGCGCTCCTCGCTCGCCTGACACGCTTCGCAGAGGCCTTCGGGCTGGCCTTCCAGCTCGCCGACGACGTGCTCGACGAAGAGCAGGACGCTGGCGACGACGGCCCCCCAAGCTACGTGAAGCTCCTGGGCGTCGACGAGACCCGACGGCGGGCAGCGGCCCTGACCGACGAAGCCCTGAGCGCGCTCCGGGGACTGCCCCGCGCCGAGCCGCTGAGAGACCTCGCTCGCTACAACCTGTCCCGAGAGCTGTGAAGTCCCGCCTGGATGTCCTGCTCGTCGAGCGGGGAATCGCGCCCAGCCGGGAGAAGGCCCGGGCCTGGATCATGGCCGGGCTCGTGCTCGTGGACGAGGTCGAGGTCAGCAAGGCCGGCGCGAAGATCGACGGCGAGGCGAGCATCCGCCTGCGCGAAGGGGCCCTCCGCAAGTACGTCGGCCGCGGCGGGCTGAAGCTCGAAGGCGCCCTGGAAGACTTCGACGTCGAGGTCGAAGGACGCATCTGCGCCGATCTCGGCGCGTCGACTGGAGGCTTCACCGACTGCCTGCTCCAGCGCGGGGCGGCGAGGGTCTACGCCGTCGACGTCGGCTACGGCCAGCTCGCCTGGAAGCTCCGCCAGGACGAGCGCGTAGTTGTCATGGAGAGGACGAACGCGCGCCACCTGGAGTCACTACCGGAGCCGATCGGCCTCGTCGTAGGAGATCTCTCCTTCATCTCGCTGACCAAGGTGCTCCCCGCCGTCCGGCGCATCGCCGCCCCGGGCGCCGACTGCGTTCTGCTCGTCAAGCCCCAGTTCGAGCTCGGGCCGAAGAACGTCGGAAGAGGCGGCCGCGTGAGCGATCCGGCGGCTCGGGCCCGCGCCGTACAGGCCGTCCTCGCCGACGCTGTTGCGCTCGACTTCGAGGCCCTCGGACACGCCGAGAGCAGGCTCCCGGGTGCCAAGGCAGGCAACATCGAGCACCTCGTATGGCTGAGAGCGAGCGAATGAGACGATACACTGGGCCTCTGGACTAGATGGAGGCACCCGTGTTCCTGTTGACCCTGGCGTGCACGTGGGTCTCCCAAGAGTCCTACGACGACCGGCTGAAGCAGCTGGACGACGACGGCGACGGCTTCACCCTCGACGGGGGTGGCGATCCGGCGCTCGTCGACTGCAACGACGACGACGCGGCGATCAATCCGGGCGCCGAAGAGGTCTGGTACGACGGCGTCGACTCCGACTGCGCCGGTGACGACGACTACGACAAGGACCTCGACGGCTACCAGCACGAGAGCTCCCCGGACGCCACGGCGGTGGACTGCAACGACCAGGACCCGGAGATCTTCCCGGGGGCGGATGACTCCTGGTACGACAACATCGACAGCAACTGCGACGGCGCCGATGACTTCGACCAGGACGGCGACGGCGTCCAGGCGCGTCCTCCGGAGGGCCCCGGGAACGACTGCAACGACCTGGACCCCGACTTCCGCTACGACCCCAACGACCCACCCGTCGACAGCTGGTACGACGGGATGGACCACGACTGCGAGGGGAACAACGACTTCGACCAGGACGGGGACGGCTACGTCGCCACCGAGTACCTGGATGTCGACACGTACTGGGACGCGGACCTCACCATCGACTGCAGCGACTGCCTGACCGGACGCGACTTCGACTGTGACGACGAAGAGGCCACCACCTACCAGGGCGCGACGGACGCCTGGTACGACGGCGTGGACTCGGACTGCGCGGGGGACAACGACTACGACCAGGACCTCGACGGCTTCTCCGACCCCTCGGACCCCGACGCGACGATCACCGACTGTGACGACGAGGACATCGAGGCGAGCCCTGATGGTCTGGAGGACGTCACGGACCCCCGCGACCTCGACTGCGACGGCAGCTACAACTCGGTGAAGGCCCCCGACCAGGGCCTGGTCTTCGTGAGCCCGCACGACCTCCGCGCGGGCGAAGACTCCAACCGGACCTACTTCTCGGTCGCCGGCAGGGAGATCACCCTGGCTTCGTCCGGGACGACCTACTACGACACCGCCGTCGGCTTCTGGTACAGCTTCACCGACCCGACCGCCGGCATCCAGGGCGAGGACATCTGGCTCACCAAGCTCACGTCCAACCCCGCGGGGCTGGATCTGTCCAGCGGGCACGATGTCGTCATCGACGATGGCTACATCTACGGCGCCACGGGACTGCTGACCTCATCTGGTCGCCGCGTCGACATCTCGCGCTACGACATCAGCGCGACAACGACGCAGCAGGCGGTCAAGCTCGAGAGCGGTCCGACCGTCGACTTCAACGACATCGCGCTGGGCATCGAAGACGGCGTCTACCACGCCTTCGCCTGCGCCGACACGGACATCCAGTACGTCCAGGCCAACGACGCCACGATCCTCGCCGAGGCCATCGAGGGCAGCGCCTACTACACCGCGGGCGGCGCCACCTCTTGCAGCGTCCACTTCTTCGATGGCGCCGACCTGGGCATCCTCGGCGTCACGGAGACCTCCACCGGCGACTACGTCACCTACAGCTTCGACCCAGAGGAGTCCGCGCCCACCCTGACCGAAGAGACCAGGGGCAGCGACGTCTCCCCCGCGGACCTCGACTATCCCTGGTTCACGAACCAGCTGACAGTGGTCCTCGTCGACGACGTCAACAGCCTCGTCATCGTGCGCCAGGGTGGCAGCGAGGCCCAGATCGTGACCCCCGGCCCCCCCTTGAACGCGGCGCTGGCCGTGCACCCGACCGACGGAACGCTCTACGTGGCCTGGGCCGACGTTGGCGGCACCGCCGGTTTCGCTTACGGCGACGTCACCTCTGGCTTCACGAAGGCTCGCATCACCACCAGCTTCGTGGCCTACGAGGCGGTGCCGTGGGTGACCGCGACGGGCAACCACCTGATGCTCGGCGTGCTGGGTTCGAGCGAGGTCGGCGTGGCGGTGCTCTCCGCCCCCTGAGGACCCGACAGGCGACCCTGCCGGACGAGTCGCGCACGGCATATAGAACCGCGGCACCCGAGACGAGGTTCTCGCCCAATGAGTGAAGAAGACAGCGATGGCGCAGTGGTCGTCTTCATGACCACCGGCCCAGAGACCCCCCAGCGCTGCGCCACCCCCATCTA
Organism: Myxococcota bacterium; assembly: GCA_036012755.1. Taxonomy (GTDB): domain Bacteria; phylum Myxococcota_A; class UBA796; order UBA796; family CAJQPC01; genus JAAESX01. The sequence continues at coordinate 94,405 of DASCPX010000043.1, forward strand.
CATGGCCACGATGGCCGCGGTGATGGACTGCGAGGCCCAGGTGGTCTTCCAGATCGACGGCGTGCTGTTGATGAAGAAGGGCGTCGCCGCCGGGCTCATGGCCAAAGAAGGCGGCAAGCTCATCATCGACTTCATCAACGACGCCAAGGAGGCCGGGGTCGAGTTCTACGTCTGCTCGGCCGCGCTCCAGCTCCACGACATGACAGAGGACGATCTCATCGAACAGTGCGATGGGGTGGTCGGGGCGGCGTACATGGTCGAGGCTGGCCTCGAGAGCGACCTCGTCCTTTCGTACTGAACCCACACGGAGCCGTGAGAATGTCCCTGGTCAACAACTGTGTCCTGCCAGACGATCTTCTGTATCACATCGACTACAACGTCTGGCTGCGTGACAACGGAGACGGAACCTACGTCATCGGCATGACCGACCTCGCCCAGGCCATGGCGGGCGCGGTGATCCACTGCCGCATCAAGAAGGTCGGCAAGAAGGTGAAGGCCGGCAAGAGCCTCGGCACCGTAGAGAGCGGGAAGTGGGTGGGGCCCGTCAAGGCACCCTTCGCCTGCTCTGTCATCGCCAAGAACGAGCAGGTGGAGAACAACGCCGCCCTCTTGAACACCAACCCCTACGGCGAGGGCTGGATGCTGCGCGTCCAGCCAGAGGATCCCGCGGCAGCCGCCGCCACGCTGACCAGCGGTGACGCAGTCCGCGCCGGCTTCGAGGCCTACATGGCCGAGCGCGACTTCGAGGGCTGCCCGCCGGCGGACGACGACTCGTGATCCGAGACGCGCTCTACGCCGACGCCGCCTACGGCGAGGTCCCCGTCGAGGACAAGGAGCGCCTCCTGGCAGAGGTCAAGGGGGACGTGCGCTACCACGAAGCCCTCTACGGCTGCTACGAGTGCGGGATCTGCGTCGCCGCCTGCCCCTCTGCCCGTTTCTACGACTTCAGCCCCCGCACCTTCGCCCAGGTCCTGGCCCGCGAGGACGTCCACACCTTCTACGAGCTGCTCAACGACTCCGTCTGGGACTGCTCCCAGTGCTACTCGTGCACGCGCTGCCCTCGCAACAACAGCCCCGCGGGGCTGATCCTGATGATGCGCGAGGTGGCCGTGAACAACGGACTGCAGAGCGCAAAGGACGCCCTCCGCGCCTACAGCCGGGTGATCTACAAGGTGATGTCCACGGGCACGCAGGTGGCCCCCGACATGCTCCAGCCGGACTTCTTCCCGGACTGGGGACCTGACGTCACGGCGGTCTCGGAGAACCTGGAGGTGTGGCGACGCGCCATCCCGACGGAGACCCTCCACACCCTGGAGCTGGCCTGGGACATCAGCGAAGAGACCCGGGTCGAGCTCTACCTGATCTGGAAGCTCACGGGGAACCTGGACATCATCGAGAACATCGACGAAAACAGCTTCCTCATCCTGGAAGAGGTGATGGAGGAGCTGCTCGACGAGCACGGCTACGACATCGACGACATCGACTGCGTGATCTGAGGGGCCGACGGTGATTGACGACAACAACAGCGGCAGACCACCCGCCGCCCGGGACCGCATCTTCGATCGCAAGGGGATGATCCCGGAGAGACACCACACCGACGCGCTCAACGAGCTGGAGGCCCGGGGTCTGATCGAGATCATCCGTGTGCCGGAGCCCTACGTCGAGGTGGAGACCAAGTACGGGCGCACCAAGAAGATCCCGCTGGACCATCTCTGGCACCACAAGTCATGCGGCCAGTGCGGCCACATCCCGGGCTACCCCACCAGCATCATCTGGCTGATGCGCCAGTTCGGCCTGGACCACTTCGATCCCCGCAACCAGAGCTCCTGCACGGGCTGGAACTACTACGCCTCGGCTACCTCGAACCCAGTGGCCCAGGCCGCCGTGGCGGTGCGCAACTTCGCCCAGGCCAAGGTCGACGGCTACTTCCCGCTGATCCACTGCGGCACCACCTTCGGCCACTACAAGGAGGTCCGCGAGCAGCTCATCCACCACCCGGAGACCCTCGAGAAGCTCAGGCGGGTGATGGACAAGCTCGGTCGGCCCGTCGTCTTCCCCGAAGAAGTGGTGCACTACTCCGAGTGGCTCTACGTCATGCGAGACGAGATCCGAAAGCGCACAGTCCACGACCTCACTGATGTCACCGTGACCGTGCACCCCGCCTGTCACTACCACAAACTCATCCCAGAAGACGCCCTCTACAACGCAGAGATCTTCGGGGGCCAGCGCACGGCAGTGGTGACCGGCGTGGCCGAAGCGGTCGGCGCCCGGGTGGGCGACTACTCGACCTGGCACGACTGCTGCGGCTTCGGCTTCCGCCACATCCTCGTGTCCCGCGACTTCACCCGCTCCTTCGCGACCCTGCGCAAGGTCGAGCGGATGGTCGAAGAGGTCGATCCGGACATCATCCTCGCCCACGACACCGGCTGCGTGACGACGCTGGACAAGAGCCAGTTCGCCGCCGGGGCCCACGGCTGCAAGGTCGGCGTCGCGGTGATGGCCGACTGCCAGTTCGCTGCGCTCGCCATGGGCGCTCATCCCTACAAGGTCTGTCAGCTCCACTGGCACGGCGTCGATCCTCGGCACGCGCTGGAGAAGATGGGCATCGACCACGAGACCGCCTGGGCCGAGTTCCAGGAAGAGACCGCACGAATCAAGGCAGGAGAGAAGGACTTTCTCACCTGGGAGGACTGCTCATGAGTTCCCACCCCATCCTCGTGATCGGCGCCGGGCCCGCCGGACTCGAGGCCGCCCGAGGCCTGGCGGATCTGGGCTTCCGCAGCGTGCTGGTGGAGAAGACCAGCGTCCTCGGGGGCAACCCCATCCAGGCGAGCTACGCGGCGCTCACCCCCGACATGCGCCCAGCCGCAGAGGCCATGCAGGAGCTGATCGACCCGGTCGTCGCCAGCGAGCTCGTCGAGGTGCGGACGGAGACCACGGTCGTCGCGACCGAGGGAGGCGCGCCCGCGCTCCAGGCCACACTGGAAGGCCCCAGCGGCACAGAGATCATCACGGTCGGCGCCGTGATCGTCTGTACTGGATTCTCGCACTTCGACCCGGGCCGCGAGACCCAGATGTACGGCTACTACGAGTTCGACGACGTGATCACGCTCGTGGACGTCGAGCGCATGCTCGAGGCGGGGGAGTTCGTGCGTCCCTCCACTGGAGTCCCCCCCCAGCGGATCTGCTTCATCCAGTGTGTGGGGAGCCGCGATCGCCAGATCGGGAACCAGTGGTGTTCGAAGGTCTGTTGCGGGATCGCCTGCAAGCAGTCCATCGAGGTCCGGGAGATGCTCCCCGGCTGCGACGTCTTCATCTTCTACATCGACCTGCGAGCCTATGGCTTCTGGGAGGACGAGCTCTACTGGCGAGCCCAGGAGAAGCACAAGGTCAGCTTCATCCGCGGCATCGTCACAGAGGTCACCAGGCGTGGCGACACCGTCGTGGTCAAGGGCGAGGACACGACCATGCGCCGCCCGGTCGAGGTCCCGATGGACGTGGTCGTGCTCTCTGTCGGCATGGAGCCGAGCGAAGGCACTCGCCACATGGCGGCCCTGTTCGACCTCCCGGTGGAGTCCCACGGCTTCATCGAGACAACCGGGGGCGCCCTGAGCGCCGCGGCCACCTCGCGCCCCGGGATCTTCGTGGCCGGCGCCGCCACCGGTCCCGCCGACCTGGAGGACAGCGTCTCTTCGGCCGGAGCCGCGGTGATGAAGGCCCTCGCCTTCCTCAGGCGCAGCGCAGCACGGGAAGCCAGTGCGAGCTAGGGCCGCCATGGACGAGCCGATGGCCGTGGACATCGCGTCCGCACGGGAGTTCCTGAAGGAGGCCACCAGGAAGGCATCCCTGGCGGACCTGCAGGAGGCCGGACGGCGCCTGGAGCACAAGCACCGCCTCTTCCAGGAGCTCCTGGTGCCAGGGGCGAACGAGGCTGAGCTGCAGCGGGTCTTCGACTGCATGTTCACCCTCCGTCGCAAGGGTCGACGCCTCCTCGGGCAGGGCGACCTCGCGCAGGAGATCTCCCTGTTGCTCCACGGCGAGGCCCCCCTCGACGAGCGCTTCGATCGCTTCGTGGTGGCGGCTGAGCCGGTCGGTCCGTACCGGGCCATCGCGCTGGCCAGCGAGCTGCTCCACTTCCACCAGCCTCATCGCTACTGGCTCTGGACCCGGTGGATCTGGGACGCGGAGAAGGGAAAGGGCGCCCTGCCGCTGGTGACGGACAGAGCGCAGCTGACCGGCGACAGCCCTGGACAGACCTACCTGAAGGTGGGGCGGGCTACCGGGATGGTGGCGGCGCAGGCCATCGCGATCGGCACGACCCAGCTGGGCCGGGGCCTGTTCGGAACTGACGTGCTGCTCGCCGCCGTCTACGCGGTCTACATGCGCACCCTCTACAGACTTCAGATCTCTGAGGGCTTCGAGAAGTTCCTCCCACCACTGGACGAGCAGGTCCGACGCATGCTCGGCGTCCAGCGCTTGCAACCAGGGGACGCCTGATGCCCAAGCTCGAGAGACGGCCGAGGGACGAGTCCTTCGTCGAGAAGGAGCACGCCGTCATCGACGGCATCGACATCTCCGGGATCTGGAACAGGATGTACGAGCCCAGGGAGATCACGGACTACGACACCGTGCACCTGAACCGCCTCACGGACCTCGACGGCGGCGAGTCCATGGGCTGGTGCTACCAGTGCGCCAAGTGTGTCGGGGTCTGCCCCGTCGACGCGGTCGGGGGCGACTACGGGCCCCGCAAGCTCTTCAGGCGCCTGCAGGTCGGCTACGACATCTTCGCCCACGACGACCTCTGGCTGTGCACGACCTGCAAGAACTGCCTCCGAGTCTGTCCGAAGATGGTCGACATGATACAGATCATGCCCGCAGCCCGAGCGCAGGCTGTGCTCGACGGCGACATCCCGGACGAGTTGTCAGAGATGTTCCGCAGTGTCGCCGACTACGGCAACCCCATGGGCGAGTCCGCCAGGAAGCGCGCGCGCTGGACAAAGGGTCTCGACCCCCAGATCCGGGTGCTCTCCAAGAAGGACCCCTCCCCGGTGGACGTCCTCTGGTTCGTCGGCGACTTCTACGCCTACCACGGGCGCGGTCAGGACGCGGCCCGCGCGATGGCCCGGGTCTTCGAGGGGCTCGGCGTGGACTTCGGCACCCTGGGCAAAGAGGAGCGCACCGACGGTGACTCCCAGCGCCTCGCCGGAGAGCCCGGACTGTTCGAGATGATGGCGGAGCACAACATCGAGCAGTTCGAGAAGTACGAATTCAACACGATCGTAGCCAGCGGTCCCCACGCCTACAACGCGATCAAGAACGAGTACCCGAAGCTGGGCGGGGAGTTCCCGGTCGAGCACTACACACAGTATCTCTCGGCGAGGCTCGAGGAGCTCGCGCCGCTGTTGACCGGGCGCTTCGAGAGGCGCGTCACCTTCCATGATCCCTGCTACCTCGGCCGCCACAACGGCGAATACGACGCACCCCGCGCCCTGCTCCGGGCGGTCCCCGGGCTCGAGCTCGTGGAGATGTACCGGTGCAAACAGCAAGGCTACTGCTGCGGCGGCGGCGGCGGTGGGATGTGGCTGGACGGCCTGGTCGCGGACCACACCGTGGAGCGCCTCTCGGAGAACCGGGTGCGCGAGGCGGTCGATGTTGGCGCTGAGGTGATGGCCGTGTGCTGCCCCTACGAGGTCTCGCGGTTCGAGGACGCGGTGAAGTCCACCGGAAACGAGGGCGACCTCGAGGTGCTGGACATCATCGAGATCCTCGACCGCTGCATGGAGTGAGCGATGAACATAGTCGTGGCGATGAAACAGGTCCCGGACCTGGTCGAGGACCTGGTCGTCGACGAGAACGGGACGACGCTCGACCCTGACGAAGTCGAATACAGACTCAACGAGTTCGACGATCACGCCCTGGAGGAGGGGCTGCTCCTCAAGGAGCGGGTCGGCGGAGCCCTCACGGTGGTCGCGCTGGACGGTGACGGCGTCGACAAGGTGCTGTTCACGGCGCTGGCCAAGGGCGCCGATCGAGCCGTGAAGATCGAGGGCGACCCAGAGGAGATCGAGGGCAACTTCGCCCTGGCCGCTGTCTTTGCCCAGGTCGTCGCCGAGCTGCCCTGTGACCTGCTGCTCACCGGCGTGCAGGGCTGCGACGACCGCGACGGCCACCTCGGGCCGCTCCTGGCGGCGATGCTGAAGCTCCCCTGCGCCAGCGTGGTCACAGAGGTGGACGTCTCCGGAGGCGTAGTGCGCTTCCTCAAGGAGTACTCCGGGGGAGTCGTCGGCCGCTTCGAGGCGGATCTCCCGGCGGTCCTGGGGGTCCAGGCTGCTCGCCAGAGTCCCCGCTACGTGCCGGTGTCCAAGGTCCGCCAGGTCCAGAAGAGCGCGACCATCGAGACCACAGAGCCGGACGACGAGGCCACCGGGCTGTCCACTGTCACCTGGATGGCTCCCCCCGAGACCGGAGAGGGGGCCACCATGCTCGACGGGGTCGAAGAGCTCATCGAGCTCCTCGAGTCCAAGGGGGTGTTGTCATGAGTCAGGATGTCCTGGTCGTCGTCGAGCACCTCGATGGCGCTGTCTCCGAGATCACCTTCGAGATGCTCGGCGCCGGAACCGCCCTGGCGGCAGAGCTCGGCGGACGCTGCGTGGCGGCGCTCGTCGGCGGAACCGACGCCATGCTCGAGACGCTCGGCGTCGCCGCTGCCGTCGCCCGTGTCGAGGGTGCGGGGCTCGCCGAGTTCAACCCGGAGAGCCACGCAGAGGCGCTCCAGGCCATCGTGGCGGAGCTCGGCCCCCGGGTGCTGATGTTGGGCCACACGTCCATGGGCATGGACCTGGCCAGCACCCTGTCGGTGAACCTCTGCATGCCCCTGGCGACTGGCTGCTTGTCGGTGAGCGGGGGCGACTCCGTGAGCGCGGTGGCCCAGCTCTACGGCGGCAAGATGAACGTGACCATCGGGCTCGGCGCGGGGCCATGCGCGGTCACGATGCTCTCCGGCGCGAGCCCCGCCGACACCGGTCGGGCAGCGGTCGCGCCCCCGGTGCAGACGGTGGCGGCCCCAGCCCCAGCCGGCAGGATCCGCTTCGTCGAGCTGGTCCGTCCAGGGGTCGCTGACGTGGACATCACCACCAAGGAGATCCTGGTGGCGGTGGGCCGCGGCATCGGCAACGAGGACGGCATCGAGGTCGCCCAGGAGCTGGCAGAGCAGCTCGACGCTGCCGTCGCGGGCTCCCGGCCCATCATCGACTCCGGCTGGCTGCCCAAGAGCCGCCAGGTCGGCAAGTCGGGCCTGAAGGTCAAGCCCAAGCTCTACATCTCCCTTGGCATCTCCGGAGCACCGGAGCACCTGGAGGGCATGAAGGACTCCGCCACCATCATCGCGGTCAACAGCGACGAGGGCGCGCCCATCTTCGGGGTCGCTCACTATGGCCTCGTGGCGGATCTCTACGACATCTGCGAAGAGCTGACAGAGGCCATCGAGGACCGCTGATGCGCCGGCTGCTCCCGCTGCTCGGGCTCCTGCTCCCGCTCCCTGCCCTGGCCGCGGAGCCCCAGCGCGAGGTCTTCCGCACCTTCGGGACCCCGAGCGTGGTCGCGTTCTACGCCCTCGGCGCCCTGACCGTCGCCGCTTTCTGCTTCGGTCTCTACCGCCAGTACAGGAAGTACGCCCGGGGCCGCAGCGATGCGCGCCTCAGGCCCCTGGTACCCCGCCTGCTCGGAGCAGCCCGAGCGGTCCTCAGCCAGGAGACCGTGCGGCGTGGAGACCCCCTGGTGGGCGCCGCCCATGGGCTCGTCTTCTGGGGTTTTATTGTCCTCTTCATCGGGACGGGCATCATCGCTCTCGACGAGGACGGCATCCAGCTCATCCTCGGGCCAGAGGCCAAGATCCTGACGGGCACCTTCTACCTGGTGTTCTCCCTCGTCATGGACCTCGCGGGGGTCGCGCTCATCGCCGGGCTGCTCATGATGATGGTCCGCCGGGCGCGTTCCTCCTCGCCCAGGCTGGACTACACCCGGGTGGACTCGGCCCCCTCTGATCGCTCCAGCTACGCCAAGGGCGACGCGCTGTTTCTGTGGCTCCTGATGGGCATCGCCGTCACCGGCTTCCTCATCGAGGGCTCGCGCATCGCGGCGGACCAGCCCGAGAGCGCGCCCTGGTCATTCGCCGGCTACGGCCTGGCCAGCGTCAGCGGCAGCCTGCTGGCCTCTGAGGTGGCCTTCGCGGGCTTTTGGTGGGTCCACGTCCTCGCCGTCTTCGGCTTCATCGCCTACCTCCCCTACTCCAAGGCCACCCACATGCTCACCGACTGGGTGAGCCTGGCTTCCCGTGACGAGCGCGCCGGCATCCGCCTGCCCGAGCCCGCGGCGGATGGGTCACCGGGCATAGAGAAGCTCGAGGACTTCAGCTGGCGGCAGCTGTTGGCCTTCGACGCCTGCACGAAGTGCGGCCGCTGTCACGAGGCCTGCCCCGCTCGGAGCTCGAAGGCCCCGCTGTCACCAAGGGACCTGGTCCTCGACCTCCGCGAGGCCTCCAACCGGAGCTTCGGCATGACAGAGGTCTTCGGCTTCTCCAGGCAACCTCCAGGGGACCAGCCCCTGGTCGGGGGCTACATCTCGGCGGAGACCATCTGGTCCTGCACCACCTGTCGTGCCTGCGTCGAGGTCTGCCCGGTGGGCGTCGAGCACGTGGTCGACATCGTGCAGATGCGTCGTGCGCTGGTGGACCGGGGTGAAGTCAGCGACCTGCTCCAGGAGGCACTCCGGGGCCTCGACGAAAAAGGCAACTCCTTCGGGCTGTCACCGCGCAAGCGCACCGCCTGGACCAAGGCCCTGGACTTCAAGATCCCCGACGCGCTGAAGGCCGAGGTCGACTGGCTGTGGTTCGTCGGCGACTTCGCCTCCTACAACCCCGCCTGCCAGGAAGCGACCCGCTCCGTCGCGCGCGTGCTCCAGGCGGCTGGTCTGAGCTTCGGCATCTTCTACAAGGTCGAGAAGTCCGCTGGAAACGACGTGCGCCGTGTGGGCGAGGAGGGCCTCTTCGAGGTGCTCGTCGAGGACAACGTGGCCAACATCGAGAAGGCCGGCGTGAAGAAGGTCTTCACCACCGACCCACACACGCTCAACGCCCTGAAGAACGAGTACCCCGACATGGGCGTCAGGGTGGCCCACTACACGACGCTGTTGTTGGAGCTCGTCCGGTCCGGGGCCCTGTCCCTCGAGGGACTCCGTGACTCGCGGGTGACCTACCACGATCCCTGCTACCTGGGCCGCTACAACGGGATCTACGACGATCCGCGCGAGCTCCTGGCAGCCTGCGGGGCCGAGCTCGTCGAGATGCCGCGAAACCGAGAGGACTCCTTCTGCTGCGGCGCCGGCGGAGGGCGGGTCTGGATGGCGGATCACGACAGCGTGGACGAGCGCCCCAGCGAAGACCGGATCAAGGAAGCCGTGGCCCTGGGGGTGGACACCTTCGTGGTGGCCTGCCCAAAGGACATGACCATGTACAACGACGCGGTGAAGACCACCGACAACGAGGACAACATAGTCGTCCGCGACATCATCGAGCTCGTCTCGGAGGCGCTGGGCGCGCCGACGGAGTAACCGAGTCCGGTGGCAACATTCGAACTGGAGTGACCATGGCGGACCAGCTGCTCGACTGCAAGGGGCTCAACTGCCCCATGCCGATCATCAAGATGAGCAAGGCGATCAAGAAAATGGACAAGGGCCAGACGCTCGAAGTCCTCGCCACCGACCCGGCCTTCGAGGCAGATGTGTACGCCTGGGCCAAGCGCCTCAAGCACGAGGTCCTGGAGTTCGAAGAAGGCCCGCCGCTGCGGGTGCTGATCGCGAAGGGTCGCTGACCCCAAACCCTGCGAGGTTGTGATGCACGAAGAACACGATGGACTCAGCCCAGAGCTCCAGCAGCTCATAGAGGCGACCGTCGCTCGCAAGGTCGAAGAGGCCCTGAGCGCCCGCACCGTCACGATCGAGGAGCGCATCACCGAGGTCATGGGGCGCCTCGACGCCCTCGAAGAGGACCAGCTGACCGACCGGGCCACCCTGGTGGTCTTCAGCGGGGACTTCGACCGCCTCTTCGCCTCGTTCATCATCGCCACCGGCGCCGCGGCGATGGGCATGGAGGTCTCGATGTTCTTCACCTTCTGGGGCCTGACCACCCTGAAGAAGGAGACCATCTACAGCGGCAAGTCCCTGCCCGAACAGATGATCGGCATGATGCTGCCCTCCGGTCCCGAGACGGTGGGCACGTCTCGGCTGAACATGATGGGAATGGGCCCGCTGTTCTTCAAGTCCCTCATGAAGAAGCACAACGTCGAGACCCTGCCCTCGCTCATCGAGCAGGCCAAGGAGCTCGAGGTCCGCCTGGTGGCCTGCCAGATGTCGATGGGCATCATGGGGATCACGAAGGACGAGCTGATCGACGACATCGAGTACGGCGGCGTGGGTGCCTACCTCGGTGACGCCGGAGACTCCCGGCTCACCCTGTTCATATAGACCCACATGCAATACGAACTTGACGAGCTGGAGTTCGATCCTGCGGTGCCCAGGTGGCTCGCAGAGGCCTTCGAGGTCCGTCGAGCCAACTTCGACAACCGGATCAGCTTCTACGCGCCGACGATCAAGTCCTACGAGACGGACGAGCTCAACAACTGTGGGAGCTGCTCGTTTCGGCCTGTCTCCGTCACCGGTCCTGCCTGCGCGCTGCAGTGCGACCACTGCAAGGCCCAGGTGCTGCGTTCGATGGCCTCTGCAACGACCCCGGACAGACTCTGGGCGCTCGCCCGAGGCTATGCGCTGGAGGGCACCAGGGGTCTCCTGATCTCCGGCGGGTCGAACCTCGCCAACCAGGTCGCCCTGGACCGCTTCTTCCCGGTGATGCAGCGCATCCGCACAGAGCTGGGCATGAAGATCCTCGTGCACGTGGCCTTTGTCGACCAATCCCAGGCGCAGGGGCTCGCGGAGGTCGGGGTGGACTCGGTCATGCTGGACGTCATCGGCACCGACGAGACCATCGAGGATGTCTACCACCTGCCCTGGGCCTCCACCGCAGACTACGAGCGCACTCTCCGAAACCTCGTGGACGCAGGCCTGCCCATCTCCCCCCACGTGGTCATCGGCCTTCACTACGGCAAGATCCTGGGCGAGATCAGGGCCTTGGAGATGCTCGCGCGCTTCGAAGAGGCCATCAGCTCCCTCGTGCTGGTGGGGCTCCAGCCGCTGCCGGGAACGCCCATGGCGGACTGCACTCCACCCTCGCCCGAGCAGATGGGAGAGATCTTCCGGGCCGCGAGGGTGATGTTCCGGCGCACGAATGTCCTCTTGGGCTGCGAGCGCCCCTACGGCGACCACAAGCTCAGGACCGACGAGCTGGCGGTCAAGGCTGGGCTGAACGGGATCGCCTACCCAGCCCAGGGCATCATCGCCCTGGCGCATGCCCTGGAGTTGCGGATCGAGGTGTCGGGGATGTGCTGCTCGCTCGACTTCCAGGGCCAGTCGGCGTGAAGTGGCGCGTGCTCGACACGGGCCCCAGGTCCGCGGCAGACAACATGGCCCTGGACAGGGCCATGTTGGACGCTCGCAGCCGGGGCGAGGTGCCCAACACCCTGCGCTTCCTCCAGTTCTCGCCAGCGGCGGTGCTCGTCGGCCACCACCAGGCGGTCTCCCAGGAGGTCCGTATCGACTACTGCGAGCGCCACGGGGTCGACATCAACCGCCGGCTCACCGGCGGGGGCGCCATCTACTTCGATCCCACACAGATCGGCTGGGAGATCATCGCCGACAGGCGGGACTTCGGGCGACTGCGCATGGACCAGCTCACGGCTCTGATCTGCGAGGCCGCTGCTGCTGGGCTGCGGACCCTGGGGGTGAAGGCTGAGTTCCGACCCCGCAACGACATCGAGGTCGAAGGGAAGAAGATCTCCGGGACCGGTGGCACCTTCGAAGGCGACATCTTCCTGTTCCAGGGGACCGTCCTCACCGACTTCGACATCGAGGCGATGCTGTTGGCCCTGAAGGTCCCCACAGAGAAGCTCACCCCGAAGGGGCTGGAGACCGCCAGAGATCGTGTCACATGTCTCCGGGACCTGCTGGAAGAGACGCCGAGCGCGGAGATGGTCCGCCAGGCGCTGATCGACTCCTTCGCAAGAGCCTTCGACGCGGAACTCGTGCCCGGAGAGCTCACCCCGGCGGAGCTGGAGATCTACGAAGAGGTCCGCGAGGAGTTCGGAGACGACGAGTGGGTCCACGCGGTGGAGGCGCCACCTGACGGGCGGCAGCTCTACCGGGCGATCCACAAGCGCCCCGGGGGCCTGCTGCGGGTCCACGCGACGGTGGACGTGGACCGCTCGATCCTGAGGCAGATCCTCATCACCGGTGACTTCTTCCTCAGCCCCAGCCGCTTCGTCTTCGACCTCGAAGCCCACCTGAGAGACAGCCCCTTCCCACAGGTGAAGGCGAAGCTCTCCAGCTTCTTCGAGCGACACCGCCCCGAGCTGGTCGGGCTCACCCCAGACGACTTCTGGCAAGCGATCAGGCTGACCCTGGAGAAGACCCGCTACTCGGAGATGGGCATCTCCCAGCGGGACGCCAGCGCCGTCTATCCGATCAACATCCCCAGCGACAAGACTGTGCGTGATGTGCTCTGCGACGCGACCGTTCTCTTGTTGCCGTACTGCGCCAAGCTGCCGGACTGCGAGTTCCGCTTTCGCCAGGGCTGTGACGAGTGCGGCATGTGCACAATCGGCGACGCCTACCGCCTGGCCAGGAACAAGGGCCTCGAGGCGGTCACCATCGTGAAGTTCGAGCACCTCGAGGACACGCTGGCTCGCATGAAACAGCAGGGTGTGCGCTCCTACATCGGCTGCGCCTGCGAGGCCTTCGTGGTCAAGCGGCACGAGGCCTTCCGCAGCGCCGGACTTCCCGGGGTCATCCTCGATATCGCCGGAAAGACCTGCTACCAGCTCGGACAGGAGGGGCAGGCCTACGAAGGCACCTTCGAGGCGATGGCCGACCTGCATGTCCCGCTGTTGGAAGCAGCCGTCGGACAGGTCCGGGGACCGCGCGTCGGACCCACACCCGGCCGGGACGAGTAGATGGCAGCGCTCCACTGTGACGTCCTGGTGGTCGGCGCGGGGCCAGCTGGCAGCTCGGCGGCCAGGGCCGCGGCGGCGGCGGGGGCCTCTGTCATCTTCATCGAGAAGAGGGCCAGGATCGGAGCCCCGGTGCAGTGTGCGGAGTGGGTACCCAGGTCGATCCTGAGCCGCCTGCCCCGCTCCGCCCGGGTCGTCGTCCAGGACATCAGGGCAATGCGCTCACACCTGCCCGGTCAGCCCCCGGTCGTGACCCCCGCGCCCGGCGCCATCATCGACAGGGGGCGCTTCGACCGGGCCCTGGCCGAGGCGGCGTGTGCGGCTGGGGCGAGGCTCCTGGCCGGGACCCGGGCCGTGGCCCTGTCGGACCGGACGCTGGTGGTGGAACGAGCTGGAGAGCGCAGCGGCATCCTCGCCAGGACGCTGATCGCCGCAGACGGCCCCCGCTCGCGCATGAGGGCCTGGACCGGGGGCGGCCAGCCCCGCTTCGTCCAGGCCCTGCAGCACCGGATGCCGCTGGTCGCGCCGCTGCACACCACCGAGTGCTTCCTCCGGCGCAGCATCCCGGGCGGCTATGGCTGGGTCTTCCCGAGGGGCCCCGTGGCCAACGTCGGTGTCGGCGTCGACCCGGCCCTCGGCGTGCGGGCCCTGGACGCCCACCGTGTCTTCGTCCAGGAGCTCCTGGGGCTCGGTGTGGTGCACGAGCAGGTCCTGGAGCGCACCGGTGGTGTCCTCCCCGTGAGCGGGCTGTTGGCCCTGCGGCGGGGGCGCGTCCTCTTCGCTGGAGACGCCGCGGGCCAGTGCCACCCCATCACCGGAGCCGGCATCGCCAGCGCGCTCATCTGTGGAGAGCTCGCTGGAGCCGCCGCGGCCGAGGCCGCCCTCCAGGGGGACCTCGGCGCCCTGGACGAGTACGTCGAAGAGGTCACCGAGCTGCTCGGTCCCAGCCTGGACCTGGGGGTCGCCCGTCGAGCCCTCCAGCTGGCCACGTGGGGAGACCCGGAGCGGTGGGCTGCGACCCTGCGCCGGAGCTGGGTGGCCTTCGACGACTACCACCGACGACCCCGCATGGAGACGACCCAATGTCCGGCCTAGCCCGCCGACAGAGCCCCGAGTACGTCCAGATGAGCCTGGCCGCGGCGATGGTCCTGGGGCTCCGCCCGGGCCGCTTCATGCGGGATGGCCGCACGCGCTGCCTGAACCTGCTGCTGACCTATGACGCGGGCTGCGCCGCCAACTGCGCCTACTGCGGGCTGGCCCGGGACCGACAGGGCTCGAGCTTCATCCGGGTGGAGTGGCCATCGGTGCCGATGGCAGAGGTCATCGAGCGCTCGAAGGGGCGCCCGCTCGAACGCATGTGCATCTCGATGATCACCCACCGGCGCGCCCAGCGGGACACGGAGGCGCTGCTGACCAGCTGGAAGAGAGAGGACGCCCTCCGCGAGGTCCCCGTGTCGATCCTCTCCAACCCCAGCACGATGAGCCGCGAGGATCTCGTGGCCCTCCGCGAGCTGGGCGCCGAGCGCTTCACGGTGGCGCTCGACGCCGTGACCCCAGAGCTCTTCGACTCGACCAGGGGGCGCGGGGTGCTCAGCCCCAACCGCTGGGAGCGCTACTGGCAGGTCTACGAAGAGGCCGTCGAGGTCTTCGGGCGTGGCGCCGTCGGCGTGCACCTGATCTGCGGCCTGGGCGAGACCGAAGGGCAGATGGTCGAGACCATGTTCCGGGCCCGGGCGCTGGGGGAGTACGGCTGCCTGCAGCTCTTCGCCTTCAACCCAGAGGACGGCTCCCGGCTGGGAGACCGACAGCGGGTCCCCCTCGGTCAGTTCCGCCGGGTCCAGCTCGCCAGGTACCTGATCGACGCCGGGCTCGTCCGCGACGGGGACCTCGACACCGACGACCGTGGTCGGATCGTGGACTTCGGCCTCGACCAGGCGGAGCTGGACCGCCTCATCGACACCGGGCTCCCCTTCCGGACCAGCGGCTGCCCAGGGAGGGAGTGCGAGGTCTCCGCCTGTAATCGTCCCTTCGGCGACGGCCCCCCGACCGACTTCTCCAGCTTCCCCTTTCCGCTGGACCGCTGGGACGTGGACAACGTGCGCGTCCAGCTTCGGGACTACGAAGGCGCCATTCGCCGCGAAGACCTGGCGGCCCGCACCCTCGCCGAGATCGAGCGGGCCTCTGCCCTGCCTTGCCGCTCTTGAGGCCCCTCAGGCTGCGGCGGCCATCACGGCGAGCTGAGCGCGTGTGTGGGAGACGCGGGTGGCCCACCCGGCCCCACCGGGCAGTGACTCGAGCCGCCCCTGTCGCAGCTCCAGAGCGACGTCGAGATCCGCCAGCAGCAGCCCCAGCGCGCCATGGCGGACAGCCGTGTGCAGGAGGTTCTCGATCAGCTGGGGGCGCCGACCGAAGCCGCGTGGCAGGTCCCGAGCGCGTCCGGCCGCGGTGATGCTGGCGGGGGTCAGCCAGACCCCGGAGCGGGCAGGGCTCGCCAGCCAGTCCGCGACCTGCGCCAGGCCCGTTCCGCTGTCGGCGAGCAGCTCCTCGGCGAGGGGGAGCGCTAGGGTCGGGGGGCCCTGGAGCTGCGAGCTGGTCAGCTCCAACAGCATGCCGGCGGCGGCGGCGTAGATCCCCTCGTCGAGCTCCTGGAGCGCGACCACGAGAGGGGGCAGCCAGGCGGCGAGGTGCTCGCGCATGAAGGCCCGAGCCAGCCGCTGCAAGCGCGCAGCCTCGTCGGGGGCGCCGGAATGCCAGGCATCCGCCTCGGCGCCGCTGAGCCAGCTGAGGAAGGCCAGCTGTCCGGCGAGGTGGTCCGGCTCGGTCTCGGGCCGGAAGCCCGCCTCGCCCATGCAGTCCCAGAGCGACAGGGTCGTCTCACCCCCCAGGACCCGCTCCGGGCTGAGGAAGACGCTCTCGTAGGGAAGGACCTCGATGCTGAACAGGCGATGGAAGCGGACCTCGTCCTGCTCGTCGGGACGCTCGGGTACGAAGGCACGGAAGGCCTCGACGGCCCGCAGGTGCTCGGCGCGGCGTATGCCCTCTCCGAACAGCGAAGCCAGCAGATCGTAGGCCCGGCAGCGCGCGAGCGCTCGGGTGCCATCAGCGTCCAAAGGGCTCCTCTGGCAGCACGTAGGCCTCTGCCACGGGCTTGAGCGGCCGCTTGAGCCAGTAGGGCCGCCGCGTGCCGTCGGGGCTGTGCTCGACCGCCGAGCGGGTCAGGGCGTGCCACTCCCGGTAGACGGCCATGGACTTCGCCGTGTCGACGAAGACGTCGCCGTGACGCTCACCCGGCTCGGCTCGGCGCACGCTCAGGGCCTTCTGGAGCCAGACGTGGTGGCCGCTCACCGGGTCGGGCTGCACCGGGTGGGTCAGGTTCTGGTGCACGCCGACGTCATTCCACCAGATGCGGGCCGTGTCCGGGTCCTCTGACTCCCAGGACGAGCCGCCCTTCAGCAGCCGCAGGCGACGCTGGTCCCCGTCCTCGCTGAGCTCGGCCAGGGCGGTCATGCCCGGGTTCCCGCCGAGCTCGTCTCGCAGTCGCCACCGACCCAGGTGGTGGCTCATCGCGATGATGCCGGGCTTGATGCCCTCTGTGACCCAGACCTTGTCCACGAACCAGCCGATGCGCGTCTGCACGCGGATGAGCTCGCCGCTGGCGACACCGATGCGCTGGGCGTCCAGGGGGTTCATCCAGACCGGGTTGTCGTGGGAGATCTCGTAGAGCCACTTGCAGTTGGCCGAGCGGGTGTGGATGAGGGCCGGCAGCCGGAAGTTCGGCAGCAGCACCATCTCGCCAGCGGCGCGGTCGATCTCGTCTGGGTGGACGTGGCTCGGGAGGTCCCACGGGATCACGTACTGCTGCTCCGTCCAGCCCCAGTCGTGCAGGGTCGGAGAGAACCACTCGAGCTTGCCGCTGGGCGTGCCGAAGCCCTTGCGCCGCACTCCGTCCACGACGACGCCTCCCTCGGCGACCACCGCCTCGTAGGGCAGGTAGTTGCTCTCGGCGACCTCGAAGGCGCCGTAGCGGCGCATGTACTCCAGCGGGCTCAGGTCCTCTCTCGCCGCGGCCTCGGGCAGGCCGGGCACGCTGTGCTCGAAGATCCAGGCCCAGTACTCGTCCTGGGTGATGGGCTGGCCGGGTCGCTGGGGGCTCTCGACGTACCGCCGGATCCCGAGGGAGCCGTCCGGGTCCATCTTCCAGCTCAGGTCCACCCAGAACTCGGACTCCTCCCAGACCTCGCCCGGGTTCGCCTCCCAGGTGCGGTCGACCCGCTTCCCAGCGCGCTCCATGGCCACGCGACGCACTGGCTGGCGGAAGCCGATCCACATGCCCGAGTGGGTCTCCTGGCTCATCAGGTCGTGGCGCTCGCCGGCGTGACCCATCGGCAGGACGTAGTCGGCGAACCAGGCCGACTCGTTCCAGGTGGGGGTCAGCGCGACGTGGCACTTGATCGCCTCTGTGTCCCGCAGCGCCTTCATCCACATGAAGCCGTCGGGGTTGATCCACAGGGGGTTGTAGACGCGGGAGAAGTAGACATCGACGTCGCCGCGGCCTTCCTCCAGGAAGTGGGGCAGCAGGAAGCTCATCTCGTAGAAAGCAAAGGGCCACTCGTGGGGGAGGTGCAGGTCGTTCCAGGCGTCGAAGGGCGGTGGCTTGCGGAAGGGCTCCGGGACGAACTTGTTCCAGCTGTTGAGCGAGGTCCCCCCCTCCGTTCCCACGCTCCCGGTGAGCACGTTCAGGAAGAAGAGACAGCGCGCGACCTGCCAGCCGCCCCGGTTGCCCATCGAGGCGCTGCGCCAGACGTGCGCGGAGAGGCGACCACCGGCCTCGGCCACGTACTCGGCGGTCAACTCGATGCGCTCGATCGGGACCTGGGCCTCTTCGGCGGCGCGCTCGAAGGTGTACTCGGCGTAGAGCCACTTCAGCAGGGCATCGAAGTCCTCGAAGGTCTCGCCCCCTGAGAAGTGGGAGAGGCTCTGCTCCCAGTTGACCCAACGTCGCACGAACTCCTTGTCGTAGAGATCGTGTTGGATGAGGTGGTTCGCCACCGCCAGCAGGAGCGTGCACTCGCTGCCGGGCCAGGTGGGCAGCCACACGTCGCTCTTGGCCGCGGTGTTCGACAGGCGCGGGTCGAGGGTCACGATCTTCGCGCCTCTTTCCTTGGCCTCGATGATGCGCTGGGCGTGGGGGTTGAAGTAGTGACCGGTCTCGAGGTGGCTGCTGACCAGCAGGATGACCCGGGCGTTGGCGTGGTCAGGGCTGGGCCGATCTCCGGCGGCCCACAGGAAGTAGCCGGCCCTCGCCGCGGAGCTGCAGATGTTCGTGTGGCTGTTGTGCCCGTCCACACCCCAGGCCTGGATGATCCGGTTTACGTAGTGGTCCTCTCCGGGACGACCCACGTGGTACATGATGCCGTCCCGTCGGCGCTGACGGCTGGCCCGCATCTTCTCCGCGATCTCGCTCAGGGCCACGCTCCAGCTGATCCGCTTCCACTGCCCGGAGCCCCGCTCGCCGACACGCTTCAGCGGGTACAGGACGCGCTCGGGATCGTAGATCTGGTTGTGGGTCGCCGGGCCCTTGGCGCAGTTGCGACCTCGACTGCCCGGGTGGACCGGGTTCCCCTCGAACTTGCGGATCTCGAAGGTCTGCTTGTCGACGTAGGCGAGCAGCCCACAGGCGGACTCGCAGTTGAAGCAGATCGTGGGGACCAGGGTGTAGCGACGGGCGACCTTGCGCGGCCACTTCGCGCCGTCGTACTCGACCCAGTCGTCCCACGACTCCGCGGGCGGGTAGCTGGACATCCTCCCGTCCGGGTGCTGGACGCGGGTCAGGTCGACGGGCTCGTCGTCGACCTCTGCGAAGGGCTCGGCGGCGGAGCGCGCCGGACTCGCCACAGAGAGCATCGCCTCGAGGAACTGGGTCAGGGCAGAGCTCATCAGCTGTTGGGGACCTCTTGGGGCGCCATCACGAAGGCGTGTTCGTAGAGATAGAGCCCCGCGACGGCGGCGAGCAGCGGCAGGCCAGGGGGCGCTCCGACGACCAGCAGGCCCAGGGCGACGAGGTGGAGGGCGATGGACCCGCGCCAGTGGTTGCGGTAGCGGCCAGAGGTGATCCCGGTGGCGGCGCGCGCTGCGACCTCCGAGGAGTGGGGGCCCAGGATCTCGGCGCACATCAGGACCAGGCCCACGAGCAGCGCGGCTCCGAACAGCGAAGACAAGAGCTGGTCAGGCTCGAACAACGCGAGCACTCCGGAGCCGAGCATGAGGGCACTGACGGCCAGGTGCTGTGCCACCAGCCGGCCCTGCCAGAGGTCCCTGCCCTTCGCCTGGGCGAAGAGGAAGGCCGTGTAGACGGCGGCGCCCAGCGCCAGCGGGAGGGTGCCTTCGGCGAGGACAGCCCTGAACGGGACGGCCTCCATCCACTCCATCCAGACAGCTGCCTCCAGTCCCCACCACGCGGTGAGCCAGCAGCTGTAGGCGACGAGGACGAAGCCCCCCCGAGTGAGCCAGCTGCGCCACTGGGGCCGCAGCAGGATGCGGAGGAAGCGCTCGGGTCGCTCCAGGTCGTAGACCAGCAGTCCGGTCGTGAGGCCGAGGCAGACCAGGGCCAGGAGCCCGCCGAGGACCACCGTGTGAGCCTGCAGCGGGTACAGACCAAGGACCCCGAGGGCCATCAGAAAGGGCAGCCCCGCGGCGACGCCCTTCGTCACGAGGTAGGCCGGGACAGGCCAGTGCCAGGGGACCTCGTACCGGGCCTCGTGGGCCACGACCACCGGCTCCTTCGGCTCCGCGGCGTCCTCGACGTAGAAGAGCTGGGGCGAGGTGCCCTGCTCGGGCTTGCGCACGGTCACGGTGTCGGCGGCGCGGGCGCGGCTTGCCTCTGAGGCGGGGTCGTCCAGGTCGCCGGCGATGATGGCGTGCACCGGGCAGACGACCACGCAGGCGGGCTCGACGCCGTTTTCGACCCGGTGGGCGCAGTAGTGGCACTTCGCCGCCGTGCCGGTCTCAGGGTCGACGTAGATGGCGTCATAGGGACATGCCTGCATGCAGGACTTGCAGCCGATGCAGGCGTCGCCGTCGACCTCGACGATGCCGTCCGAGCGCCGGTACATCGCCGCCACCGGGCAGATGCGCACGCAGGCGGGGTCGTCGCAGTGGTTGCAGCGCGTCACCCGGAACTGGCGCGTGACCTCCGGGTAGCGCCCGACCTCCGTGTACTTCACCCAGGTCCGGTAGACCCCCAACGGCACCTGGTTCTCGCTCTTGCAGGCCGTCGAGCAGGCGTGGCAGCCGATGCACCTGCGGTTGTCGATGACGAAGCCGTAGTTCATGAGGCTACGAGTATGGGGCCTACCCCTCCGACGCGCGGGCGGCGGCTGGTACGTTGACTGCAGGCCCAAGCCCCATGTTCCGTGTAGTCAGGGAGTTCCGCGTCTCGGACGTGCCCGCCGACCTGGCGGCGGCCCTAGCCGTGACCTTCATGGCGATCCCCCAGGGCATCGCCTACGCGATGATCGCTGGCCTGCCGCCGATGGTCGGCCTCTACGCGGCCACCTTCCCCGCCATCGCCGGCAGCCTGTTCCGCAGCTCACGCTTCGTCATCGCCGGGCCCACCAACGCGGTCAGCCTCATCGTCGGTGGCGCCATCGCCGCTCACTCCCTCGACCTCGGCCTCACGCCGACACAGGTCGCCGTAGAGCTCGCCCTGATGGTGGGGGCCTTCCAGCTGGCGGCAGGGGTCTTCAAGCTGGGCTCCCTCGTCGACTTCATCTCCGCGCCCGTAGTCCTGGGCTACATCGCCGGCGCTGGCGTCCTGATCGCAGCCGGCCAGCTCGGCAACCTCACGGGGACCCAGAGCGGCGGCTCGAACCTTCCGGAGAAGCTCTGGATCTGGAGTCAGGGCCTTGGTGATCTCCAGTGGTTGCCCCTGGTCGTGGGACTCGGGACGACGCTGGCGCTCCTGGGCCTGCGCCGCCTGGACCGGCGGATCCCCGCGGCGCTGCTGGTGCTCGCGGTCGCGACCGCAGCCAACGCGTTGTTCGACCTCCACGGCGCCGGGCTGACCGAGGTCTCGGACCTCGCGCCAGTGCAGTCGGGCCTCCCGCCGCTGTCACTCCCGGGTCTCCCTCACATGGAGCTCTTGTCGCTCGCGGCGGCGGTCACGGTCTTGTCCCTCGTCGAGTCCACCGCCGTGGCCCGGAGCATCGCGGATCGTGCTGGCGACACCCTCGACAGCTCCCGGGAGTTCGTGGGCCAGGGCTTCTCGAACCTCGCGGCCGCGCTCTGTGGTGGCTACCCGGTCTCCGGCAGCCTGAGCCGCTCCAACCTCAACTTCCAGCTCGGGGCCCGAAGCCGCCTGGCGGGGGTGTTCGCGGGGCTCCTGGTCCTCGTGGCGCTGCTGGTGGCGGACACCGCGGTCCGGCGCATCCCGATCGCGGCGCTGGCGGGCCTGCTGCTCGTCGTCGCCGCCGACCTCGTGGACGTCGAGCGCATCCGGAAGGTCCTGCGAGGCGGGATCGGGGACGTCGCCGCCTTCCTGGCCACGCTGCTCGGCACCTGGACCCTCCCGCTGGATTGGGCCATCTACCTGGGCGTGGCCATCAGCATCGCCCTCTTCGTGCGGCGAGCCAGCCTGCTGATCGTGAGCGAGCTGGCTGTCGACGACACCGGTCGCCTCCGGGAGCAGCCGGTGGGAGAGGGCTCGCGCTGCGACGCGGTGCGCGTGCTCCACATCGAGGGTGCCCTCTTCTTCGGCGCAGCGGAGGAGCTCAGGCAGGCCCTCACCACCGCGGCATCGCGGGACGGCACCCGGTCGGTCGTCGTCCGCCTCAAGCGCGCGCGGGGCCTCGACGCGACCGCGATGGCGGTCCTCGAGTCCGTCGCCGTGAGCATGAGGGCGCGGGGCCAGCTGCTGCTGCTCGTCGGCATGCGCCCTGCCGCGATGGCCCGACTGCGGGACAGCGGCGCGGCGGAGGTGATCGGAGAGGACAACCTCTTCCCGAGCAGGCGAGGGTGGTTCGTGGCCCTCGACGCGGCAGTAAGGCGCGGGCTGGACCACGCGAGCCCACACGACTGCGAAGACTGCCCGCTGGAGCGCTACCTGGCGCTGAGGGGGGCTCGGGGGGTGGGGTGAGGCGGGTTCGACTCCCGCCGCCTCCACCATCTTTTCTTCAATGATTGCAAGTGGTTGTTCATCAATCGACCACTGAAATCCGCGGCACGTTCCGCAAACGTGCCGCAACTGCGCTGCTGGGATCTTCCAGCAGCAGCACCACGTCCTCCTGTGCCTCCGGGCTCAGGTGGGCGTAGCGCATGGTCGTCTTCACATCCTGGTGGCCCAGCAGGTTCTGCACCTTGTAGATGCTGG
>DASCPX010000044.1:0-18703 GCA_036012755.1 Myxococcota bacterium
GGCACCTGGCAGCAGAGGGAAGCCGCCCTGCTGAGGATCGATGAGGTGGGGCGGCGTCAATGGCGCAAGGAGTCCGGCGCGCACCAACAAGCTCGAGCCGAGAATGGGATGTATCGATTCAAACAGATCCTCGGCCCCGACTCCGCTCACGGTCCGAAGAAGGGCAGAGGAGGGAAGCGATGATCGGTGTGAACATCCTCAATCGCATGACCGAGCTCGGGATGCCTGAATCGCGGGCTGTCCGAAGCTAAAACTCCGAGAGAGCCGCTCAGTGGCCCGATCCGGCCTCGCTCGGAGCCGTGCAACAACGCCACGTGGTCCACCATTCGACAAACTCTTAATAAATAACTAAGCTGGTGTTTTATCGGCTTATCAATCAATTTTATGTCCTGGTAATTGGAGGAGGCCACATCTTGAGCGACACGACAAAATCCCAGGTGTTTAAGGCGGTTAAGCTGTGTTTTAGATTTCTTGTCGGGGGGAGTGGCCATGTTGCCGGATACCGCCTTTTGGAATCGACCTTTAAAATAACCGGCAAAAAAGGTCTAAAAGGAGGCCTTACAGAATATGGGTTCACCGTTGTCGGTGAGTATATGTCTGAATTTTCAGGGGAAATGACAGAGGGTGGAATGACGAATACAGACCTCTCGAAGCCGTCAGAAGAGTTAAAGGGTAAAATTGTCCTGGACAGTTTGTTTAACTTAACCCGGAAAAAATCAGGGAAAATCAGATTGAGTCCCTGGGATTGCCTCGATCCGGATAAAGCAGGTCAACAGAGGGGGACTTCTTCTGGTAAAAAAAATATAGTCACTTTATCTGACAGGGACAAAGAGGTTTTAGTGCGGGCCATGGGGATAATTAAAGGGGAAAGTGACGAATAGGGAATAGAATTTTTGTCCTTATGCCATTGGGCAATTTCTTTTTGAAGGTCACGTTGCAGGTCTTTCGAATCATCCTCATCCAAATAGTACCAATCAGTATCATCTAAGGGACTGGCATAGAATTAATCACCTGACTTTTTCTGATTCGGCTTGCGTTTCTCCGTGGTCGTGTGATCTTCCTGGCATGAGACGAAACCATGAAGCCGAAGCCCTCGAGTCGTTGCTCGATGAGCGTACCCGAAGGCTGTGGGCCGCCACTGAGTCCAGGGCCCTCGGATACGGCGGAATTGCCACTGTGTCGCGAGCTACGGGCCTCAACCCAAGGACCATACGCGTGTAGGCGCGCACTGAGATCGGCCATCAGCCGACAACTCGCCCGACTTCGCTGAATGATGGACGGAAACCACGATCGAGTCTTGGGACACCACGGCCTTGGTCCCAGTCCCCTTCGTGCCCTCGGCCTGCTCCCTGTCTGGGCCTCGTCGTCGGCCTCTCCCCGGACCTCGACGTAGTGCCGGTCGATGTGCCGACCACGGGTGAGAAGGTGCTGGCCGACCCCGGCTCCAAGGCCTCGAGCACAGCCGTTGGCGATCGCGGCCCATCCGACTCACTCCGCCCACCAGGGCGACGCCCACGCGCGCTGCTCCACCCCGTCCACCGACGCTCGGATCCGCAGGTAGAACACGTCTGTCGAGGCCAGGGTCATCGACTCCGGCTCCTCCTCCACCGTCCCGCTCGCCGACACCAGCTCCCAGGTCCAGTCGTCCACCCCGGAGACCGAGACCGTCAGCGGCCACTGGCCGATCTCCAAGGCGCGGCCTGGCAGCTCTTCACCCGCCAGCGCCGTGATCTCCATCGGCCACGAGGCAGCGATGGTGCGCTTGTCGAGCAGGGCGTCGAAGACCTCTTCTCGCTCCAGCGACTCCACCCAGATCCCCGTGACACCGCCCGCGAAGGGGTGTGGCAAGGCCGTCTCCAGCAGGCCGTCCGAGTCCATGTCCACGTACAGACCGCTGGGACCCGGGCCGTCGCTCAGGGACCCGGGTCGGGCGTCGTGGGAGTCCGTACCAGCCAGCAAGCCCGGTCGCTGTCCGGCTGCCAGCGCCGCCTGCAGGCTGCCCGAGCCATCGTGGAACTCCGAGAGCCCCCAGGCGCAGCCCTCGGAGAGCGGGTCGCGGCACTCGGAGCTGCCGTGCTCGCTGTGGACCTCCAACAGCACCTCGTCCTCTGGGCCCGCGGCGTGACCCCAGTCCACCGACGCCGGGGTCGTCATGGCCGAGTGGTGGACGAAGGACAGCCAGCGGGTCGAGCAGGCCTCGACCTCTGCCAGTCGCGAGTAGAGCTTGTCGGTGTTGCCAGCCGGCTCGTTGGGGTTCTCCCCGTAGACCTCCAGGCCGAGCTCGTCCTTCTGTCCGACCAGCTGGCAGCTGGGCACGCGCAGCTCCTCGCAAGCCCCTGGGGACTCGAAGACCACCGTGCGGTGGATGCCCTGGGCGTCGACGCAGTGGGCGGTCCACTCGTAGCCGGGGAAGACGACGAGCCCATCTGGCGCCGACTGGATGATCTCCAAGGTCCGAGGCCAGATCTCGTGGCCCACCCCGGTGGACAGGTCGGTGTAGGTGGAGAACTCCGCGTGGTCGGTCAGGGCAAGCACCGACAGCCCGTTCTGAAGCGCCGTATCGAGCACGTCCGCCGCGGGCATGCCCGGCTCGCGGGACACGCAGCCCTCGCCGTTGGCCTCGCAGCCGTCCATGGAGAGGTTGGTGTGGGCGTGGAGATCGGCCCAGACGAGCCGGAGCCCCAGGGCCTCCGAGTCCACGATCGTGGCGGGTCGACACGCCAACAGGGCCCACAGCATGCCGCAGGTTAGATCGCCTCATGCGCGAGCACATCCGCTCCACCGTGTCCTCCGGCGGACGCATCTCGCGGGAGTTGGCGACCTGGCTCTACCAGGAGGCCGACGACGCCCTGCTGAAGGAGCTCGCCGGCACCGTCCGAGCCCGCTTCCACCCTCCGAGACGAGCCACCTACCTGAAGATGGCCATCGTCAACTACACGAACGTCTGCGTCGCCCGCTGCGACTACTGCGCCTTCTACCGTTTCCCCGGCGACCCGGAGAGCTACCTCCTGTCCACCGAGCAGGTCTGCGCGAAGATCGAGGCGCTCGTCGCTCACGGCGGCACCCTGGTCGGCTTCAACGGCGGCTTCCATCCGGATCTGCATATCGAGCACTACACAGAGCTCTTCCGCACGGTCCGGGCCCGCTACCCCGACGTCGAGTTCTACGAGATGACCGTCGCCGAGTTCATGTTCGTGACCAAGCGACAGGGCCTCGACTACGACGAGTCCGCCCGTCGCTTCCACCAGGCCGGAACGCGCTGGATCACCGGCGGCGGGGCAGAGGTGCTCGACGACGCCTTCCGCCTCCGACACAGCCCGGCCAAGTACAAGGTCGACGACTTCTACGAGGCCCAGCGCGCCCTGATCCGAAACGGCGTCGGCACGACCGCGACCATGGTCATCGGCTTCGACGAGACCCTCGACGAGCGCATGAACCACCTCGAGCGACTCAGGGACTTCCAGGACGAGCTCGGAGTCCTTCCGAGCTTCCTGTGCTGGACCTACAAGCCCCACAACACCGACCTCGCTGGCGAGGAGGTCCCGCTGTCGGAGTACCTGCGCTGGCTCGCCGTCTGCCGCGTCTACCTCGACAACATCGAGCACATCCGGACCAGCGTGCTCACCCGCAACGCCGACGCCATGCTCGGGCTGCTGTACGGCGCCGACGACTTCGACCTGCCCACCGAGGACGAGGTCACCCAGATGGCCGGGGCGACGATCTCCCACGACTTCGAGATCATCCTGCAGAGCGCCCGCCAGCTCGGCTTCGAGCCCGTCGCGCGAGCGCCGCTGACGCCTCAGGAGTCCTGAGCTTCGCCCCGCTTCTCCATGCGCCCGAGGGCCTCTCGAGCCCGCCGCCCGTCGTCGTGCTCCTCGTCCTCTGCGGCGGCGAGGAACTGCTCGCGCGCCTCCTCCTTTCGCCCCGTGACGCGGCAGACGACGCCCAGGTTGTAGTGGGCCGCCGTGTCCCCCGGCTTCATGCGCAGGGCCTCGCGGTACTTGTCCTCTGCCAGCTCGACCTCGCCGTCCTGCCAGTAGTCGAGCCCCTCGCGCACCTTGTTGCTGGCCTCGTGCACGATCTCGATGTCGATGACCGCCTTGATGCCCAGGTTGGTGACGACGAGCACCAGCGGCCCGGTCCAGAAGACGGTGGCGACCTCTCCTGCGACGACGAGCCCCAGCGGGATGTCGGGCCCGATCTGCTTGCCCCGGAACTTCAGGCGGATCTTGGTGTACCTGCCCTGGTCGTAGATCGAGCGCAGCTTCTCGCCAAGGTTCTCCAGCGACTCGTCCAGGTGGTCGGGGTCGATCTCGACCTTCATGTTGTCGCTGGCCCATTCCTGGGCCTTCTCGGCGCGCGCGGCGGTCTTCTTGCGGGTCTTCTCGGACCACTCCCCCAGCTTCTTCCCCGCCTCCTCCGTCCACTTGCGGACGCTCTCGGCTGCCTTGTCGAAGTCACGCTCGGGCATGCAGTCTCTCCGCTGTCGGGACCTAGGTGTACACCGGCCACGTCCTGACAACCACGTAGGATCCCCTGCATGTGGTTGATCTCCGTCGCGCTGGCCCAGAACTCCTCCGATGAATGGAGGACCGTCGAGACCGATCACTACCGCCTGCACTACCCGCTGCAGGCCGAAGCATGGGCGCTCCAGACGGCCTCCCAGATGGACGACATCCGCGCCAGGACATCCGAGGAGATCGGCTACGCGCCACCACAGATCATCGACGTCGTCGTCATGGATCCCTACGTCCAGTCCAACGGCTGGGCGCTGCCGAGCCTGCGCCGACCCCGCATGGGCCTCTATGCCTCGCCCCCTCCGGCTCACTCCGGGCTCGGCCACTATCGCAGCTGGAGCGAGGACCTCGTCGTGCACGAGGACGCCCACCAGGTCCACTTGCTGATCCCCTCGCGCCACCCGGTCTTCGACGGGCTGGCCTACTGGACCATCGGCTATGGCCCGCTGTCGAGGAAGTCCCCACGCTGGGTGGCAGAGGGCTACGCGACGGTGATCGAGGGGCGCCTGACCGGCTGGGGTCGCCCGAACTCCAGGGGCCGCCAGGTCTTCCTCGCGACCCTTGCCCGCTATGGCGTGTTCCCGACCTACGACGAGCTGGACTTCTCCAATCGGTGGCAGGGCCGGGGGTACGCCTACCTCATCGGCAGCGCCTACCTCGAGTGGCTGGAGGCGACCTACGGTCAGGACAGCGTGCGCCAGCTGTGGGTCGCCATGAGCGCAAAGGACTCCCGCGACTTCGACGAGGCCTTCGAGGCGGTCTACGGCGAGGATCCGGCGACGCTGTACCAGCACTTCACTGCCTGGGTGACCTTCGGCGCCGTCTGGCCCGAGGTCTGGGGCGAGCCCCTCGAGGACAGCGTGTGGCTCGAGCTGGAGGGCACGACCAGCGCCCCGACGCTCTCCCGTGATGGCAAGCGCATCGCGTTCGTCGACGAGTCCGGACTGGCCCCGCGGCTGACCGTCATGTCACTGGCCGAGGACGAAGAGGCCCGAGAGGAGTGGGAAGAGGCCGACGCCGGGCGTCTCGAGGAGGACCCGGACGACATCCTGCTCGAGCCGCCGAGGCACTTCCACGCAGAGGTCGAGTACCGGCGAGCCCGCCCGGATCGGGCCGCGAACTTCCCTCGCTGGGTCGGCGACGACCTGTTGTTCACCAGCTGGTGGCTGGACGAGGGCGGCAACTACGTGCCGGATCTCTTCCTGTGGACCCCCGGCCGAGGCGAGCGGCGGGTGACCACCGACGCGGCCGTGATCTACGCCGACCCCCACCCGAACCTCCGGTCGGCGGTCGGCGTGCGCACCCGCTGGGGCAGCTCCCAGCTGGTCGAGGTCGACCTGAAGACCGGCGCGGTCACCGAACTCACGGAGCCACGCGCCGACGTCGTCCACGACGCCCCCCGCTTCGATCCCGACGGCGAGTCCATCGTCTACCTCCTCGACGACGCGACCGGCGGCTGGCGGCTCATCCACCGGGACCTCGACAGCGGCGAGGAGCGGGAGCTGGAGCTCCCCCTCGGCGTCACGCCCACCAGCCCCGAGTGGGCCCCCGATGGCCAGTCCGTCTACGTCAGCATCGGCGACGAGATCTGGAGTGTTCCCCTCGACGGGGGCGCGACCGAGGTCGTCGTCAAGCGCGTCACCGGCGCCTTCGCTCCAGCAGCAGAGCGTGACGGGAGCGGGCTCTTCTTCCTCTCCATGCACCCCGACGGCCTCGACCTCCACCGGGTCGCCCTCGAGGGCCGCGAGCGGTCGCCGGTGCTCATCGACGCCATGGACGAGCCGCCACCGCCGCCGGAGAAGGAGGCGGTGACCCCGGGCCGGTACGCCCCTGGGCTGCCCTACCTGGCCCCCCTGGCTGGGGCGGCCTTCGACCACACCAGCTGGTCCGCGGACCTGGGCTTCCACGTCTCCGATCGGGCAGGCCGCGCCGAGCTGATCGGCTGGGTGACCGCCGACGGCGACGGGCTGCCGGGGGGCTCCTTGTTCATGGCGAACCACTGGTTCCCGGTGCGACTCGGGGCCGGAGTCGCCTTCGACGGCCTGAAGGATGATCGGCACGCGCTGTTGCTGCTCTCGGTCGCCCGGGACGAGCGCTGGGACGGCGGCGTGGGCTGGGCCGAAGTGGGAGCGTGGACACGGGATCAAGGCGACGCGGTCGGCTTCATCCGGGGCGGCGCGGGCCACGAGCAGTGGTTCGGCCCCGGATTCGCGCGAGGCGGGCTCGACCTGCACGCCCAAGGTGGTCAGGAAGCGGGCGGGCTCTGGGATCTGCGCGCCTCTCTCGGCGGTGGGGTGTGGGGCGTCGGGCTCGTCGGAAGCGCTGGAGTGGGTTCCTCGGGCGGATCTCCGTTCCAGGTAGGGGGCACGAACCGGAGCTCCCTGCTCGGCGGCACCGCCTCCCAGCTCCTCTTCGTCCCCGGTCTGCCGAAGGGCTCCCTGGTCGCCAGCCGCCACCAGGTGACTCGGGTGGAGCTCGTGACCCCAGTCGCCGTCAGCCTCTTCGGCGAGCGTCACGTGGACCTCGACGACGGCGACGCGGTCTCCTTCGTGGGTGTCGGCGTGCGGGAAGAGTCACCGCCGATCCCCATGGACATGCGACCGAGCCTGGACCTCGACACCGGGATCGGCTGCCAGCTCGAGTACGCCTCCGGCCCATCTCCCACCCCGTGCGGCAGGCTCGAGGACTACCGTTTCTGGCTCTCGGCCACGTGGAAGCCCCGGATCGAGTAGTAGGGCCCCATGGACGCCATCGTCACCGGCAGCTCACGGGGCATCGGCCGCGCCATCGCGGTCCGCCTCGCCCGACACGGCGGCACGATCGTCGTGAACTTCCTCGTGAACGAGGACAAGGCCCAAGAGACCGCGGAGCTCGTGCGCGAGGCAGGCGGCCAGGCGATCGTGGTGCAGGCAAACGTGCGGGACCCGAAGAACCTCGCCCGACTCGCCGCGACCTTGGAGCGCTACGACGTGCTCGTCCACAACGCGGCGATCGGGGTGCTCAAGCCCTACGACCAGATCCGACCGAACCAGTGGGACCTCACCCTGGAGTCCTCGGCGAAGCCCTTCTGGCTGCTCACGAAGATGGTCGGAGAGCGGCTGGTCGACGGCGGCGCCATGGTCGGGCTCTCCTCGCTGGGCTCTCGCAAGCACGTGCCCGGCTACGCGGCCATGGGCGCGGCGAAGGGGGCGCTGGAGGCACTCACCCGCCAGCTGGCGGTGGAGCTCGCACCCAGGCGGATCCGCGTCAATACGGTCTGCGGCGGCCTCGTGGACACGGACGCGCTGAACTACTTCCCCGACCGGGACGCCATGGTCGAAGCGGCCAACCACTACACCCCCCTGGGCCGCGTCGGCGAGCCAGAGGACATCGCCAAGGCAGTCGAACTCCTGCTCCTGCCCCAGGCGAGCTGGATCACGGGGCAGGTCCTCATCGCGGACGGCGGGTGGTCCCTCTTGTAGACCTGCTCTACGTCGGCAGTGACCGCGGTAACGGACACCGGCGCGGCCATGCCGGGGCAGACCGCGTCCTGGCCGACCAGCTCGGCGCGGAGTTCGACGACCTCGAGGTTCTTGAAGGGGACCAGGCCCAGGTTGGCCTGGAGTCCCTGCAGGGTTGCGCATCCGGTGAGAAGCAGCATCGATTCCTCCTCACCCCCCCCTTGGGACAGGTTGGTGAGACTACTCGTCGGCGGAAACTTCCATCTGCCATTCCCAGTCGCCGTAGCCGTCGACACCCTCGAAGTCCTCTCCCTTGTCGAGGTCCGTGAGCTGACCGAAGACCGGGACACGATGGGAGATCGTGCTCATGATGCCGAGGTAGCAGTCCGGCCCCTCGCAGTCGTCGTCTTCGGGGGTCGACCAGGGCTCGTCACCTGCGAGGTAGCTGCTCGCGGGCACCGTGGAGGTGTAGTAGCCGACATCAGCCGCGTCCCACTCGTCGGACACGGTCCAGGAGGCCTCGGTCCTCCAGGTCTCCTCGAGGTGACCGTCGAGGGTGTTGCCTTCCTGGCTGACGATGAGCTTCAGCGTTCGCGTGTCGCGCTGGTATTCGCTGTTGTGGTAGCCGGACTCGTGCTCGTTGTAGTCCTCGATCTCGACCAGATCGGTGACAGTGAAGACCCACTTGCCCTTGTCGTTCTTCTCGCCCTCCATGATCTGGCCGTTCACGAAGAGGTAGGCCTCGCCGGGGGCCTGGCCCGTGATCTGGGCGATGAAGGGGTCGTCGTCTACGACCGTGTCGGTCGTCCCCGTCCACTCGCTGTCTACGATCTCCTCCGAGGCGGGACAGTGTGCGTAGTGGAAGTTCTCTTCACAGGTGGCGTCGGTCTTCGTCTGGAGTCCGTCGGGGCTCGCGGTGAAGACCCAGATGCCCTCGACGGGGTTGGAGGTGTTGCAGGCGGTCAGGATGGTCAGAAGGGTCATGGTGTCTCCATGGGTTCGGGTTGGGCCGATGGAACGCCACGTCGATCCTGGAGCTTTCACCGCAGCCTGATATTCCTGGAACCAGGTCGCCCATCGAGTGTCACGCCGCCGCCGTTTCCAGCTGGACGAAGCCCCGGCCCTGGCTGATCGAGCGGCTGGGGGCGCGACCACCCCCCAGAAAACCGCACGCCCTCAGCGCCCCAAGCGACTCCTCACCTTGCGACCCACCAACCCCACCACCTCGGCGACCTCTGGCACCCCGAAGAGCCGCGCGAGCACCAGGGTCGAGACCAGCGCCACCGAGCCCGTGATGGCCCCCTGCACCAAGGCCGGCATCGCCATCACGCCGTCCAGCGCCCGCCCTGCTACCACCGCCAGCGCCACCGCGGGGATCATGCGCAGCACCAGTGACCCGATACGCGGCGACTCCGCCCCTGCCATGCGCCGGCGAAGGAGCACAGCCAGCACCGTCACGTAGGTGCCGACGGCCAGGGACGACGCCAGCGCCAGGCCCATCCCGCCGTGGATGGCCCCGAGCCACCGGTACAAGGGCCAGAACAACAGCACCACCACGCTCCCGACCACTGTCGGCACCCAGGTGTTCTGGTTCGCGTAGAAGCCTCGGGCGATCAGCGTGGCCGCCGACCAGGCCCCGAGCGACAGGCAGAACAAGGCCGTGTAGAGGCCGATCTCCTCGAGCTCCGCCCCCGTGAAGCGCGTCGTGCCCCAGATGACCTCTGCGACCTCTGCGCCAGCGACGCTGAAGGCCGCCTGGGACGCGAAGGCCAGGACCAGCATCAAGCGGCAGGCCCGGACCAGGGTCTCGTAGGCCTCGACCCTCTTGCCCTCACCCATCAGCCGAGCCAGGGTCGGGTAGGCCGCCGTGCCAGTCGCCAGCCCGAAGACCCCCATCGGCACCTTCATCAGCGTCTTGGCGTACTGCAGCCGGCTGACCACGCCCTCCTCGACGAGGCTGCCGTAGCGCTTGAGCAGCCAGTCATCGACCACCATGATGCTGAAGCCGAGCATGATGGGCACCGACAGCCAGAGGTACCGGCGGAAGTCGGGATCCGAGAGCGACAGCCCGAGCCTCCAGCCCAGCCGGGTACGCAGGCAGCCGATCAGCGGGAGCCCGAAGGGCCCGACGGCGCTGCCGACCAGGACACCCCAGGCGAAGGCCTCGGCCCCCCAGGTCGGGCCGAAGACCAGCCCCATGCCGACGATGCAGCCCGTGTAGCCGATGTTCGCGAAGGCGGCCTCGACGTGTCGATCCTTTGCCTGCAGGACCGCCGACAGCAGCCCCCCCACCACGTGGAAGACCTGCGCCGGCAGGACGATGCGGGTGAGCCGCGTGAGCTCGACCAGCTGCTCTTCAGAGAAGCCCGGGGCGACCAGCGGCACCAACTGCGGCGCCGCCACCCACAGCCCTGCGGTCGCCAGCCCCAGGACCAGCACCACGAAGTTCGCGATGCGCGAGAACGCCCGCCATCCTCCGTCCTCGTCCCCCTCGCTCAGGTAGCGGCTGAAGATCGGGATGAAGACGATGGTCAGCGCCCCGCCCGCCAGCAGGTAGTTGAGGAAGTCCGGCAGAACGAAAGCCGACCAGTAGACGTCCGCCTCGCCCCCGCCCCCGAGCACCCGCCCGATCACCGCCTCGCGCACGACACCGATGACCCGGCTCAAAAGGACCGAGGTCCCCCAGATCAGCGCGGCGATTCCAATTCGGCGGCTCACGGCTTGTCGCTCCTATGGCGCGTGCCAAGCTGGGTGCAATCAAGACCCGCACCTCGGGTGCAAGCTGCATGCCTGAAATACCAGACCCCGCCTGGCTCTTCGCGCTCTTGACCTTCGCCGGTCTCGCGCTCGCCGTCGGCCGCGCCTTCTACACCCGCGGCCTGCCATTCGGCCTCTTCGCCACCTTCACCCTCGGGGTCCACGCCTGCAGCAGCGTCATCGTCTTCTCCGCCCTCGGCTGGCTGAGGCCCCTCGCCGTCGCTCTACAGATCGTGACGATCGTCCACTTTCTGTTGCTGTCGAAGCCACGGATGCGCTCCGTGCCCTACCGGGGGCTGGTGAGCGTTCCCGCGAACGCCTTCGTCGCCGCCAGCTTCCTGGGCATCCCATGGGCCCTCGCGCTGGTCTTCGGCTTCGACCCCTGGTTCGCCTGGTTGCCCCTGCTCGTCGCCCTGCTCTCTGCGGCGAAGTCGCTCTCGGCCCGCGTCGAGGACATCGACCTGGTCCTCGACGGCCGCCCGGTCTCCGACCTCGCCCGCATCGCCGTCGGTGTGCAGCGTCTGCCCTCGAGCCTCGCCATCGTCCAGATCAGCGACCCCCACCTCGGCCCCTTCATGTCGGCCGAGCGCCTCCACGCCATCTGCGAGCGGGCGGTCGAGCGCCGCCCGGATCTCGTGCTGTTGACCGGGGACTACCTGACGATGGAGTCCAACTCGACACCCGGAACCCTCGCCCGCGCCCTGGAGCCCCTCGGCGCGCTCGAGGGCACCGTGTTCGCCTCCATGGGCAACCACGACCACGAGGCCCCGGACGAGGTCCGCGCTGGTCTCGAGGCCAACGGGATCCGCCTCTTGAGGGACGAGTCCGTCATCGTCGACACAGAGGCAGGCTGGGTGCAGATCGTCGGCGTCGATCACGTCTGGCGGGGCCGCGAGCAACACCTGAGAGAGGTCTGCGCAGCCAACCCCCGGGTGCCCGGCGCCCTCCGCATCCTGCTCCTGCACGACCCCTCGGCCTTCCCCCTGTTGCCAGAGGGTGAAGGCGACCTCGTGCTCTCCGGCCACACTCACGGCGGCCAGCTGGGGCTGTTGGACCTTGGCCTCGACTGGACGATCCTGAGCGGCCTCCGAGCCGTGCCGGACCACGGTTTCTGGGGCCTCGGCACCAACCGCCTCTACGTCCACCGCGGAAACGGCCACTACGGCTTCCCCCTGCGGGTCGGCGTTCCCGCGGAGGAGTCAGTCCTGCGCATCCACAAGCTGCCCACCTGAGGCCGCGAGCGAGGCGCCATGGGCGCCAGTTACCTTGGCGCCATGCTGACGCTTCTGCTGACCTTCGCCTGCAACAAGTCTCGCCCCTCCACCACCGACGACAGCGCCGTCGACACCGCCGGCGAGATCGACGACGAGGACGGCGACGGCTAGGCCGACGGCGACGACTGCGACGACACGGACGAGGGCGTCAACCCCGACGCGACAGAGGTCTGCAACGGCCTCGACGACGACTGCGACGGGGACACTGACGAGGGCGTCATGACCTGGTTCTACGTCGACGACGACAACTCCGAGGTCTACCCAGACGCCAGCGAGGTCTGCGACGGCGTCGACAACGACTGTGACTCACTGACCGACGCGGACGACGACAGCGTCGATCTGTCCACCGCCACCACCTGGTATGCAGACGCCGACAGCGACGGCGCCTACGACGTGACCCTTGCCGACCTCACCATCTCGCCGTCGGCCAGCTGGAAGTCCGGGCTGTAGGCCTCGTAGGTCCAGCCGCTGTCCTCGGTGGCGCGGTAGAGCCGCGTGGCGGGGAAGAAGAAGGCCGTGGGCTCCAGGGGATCGGCAAGCACCGGCGGAATCCAGGGCACATAGGACTCATCCGCCGGGAAGCTCACGCCCTCGGTCCAGGGGTTGTCCTCGTCGTGTTGGATGAGCACGAAGCCCGGGTAGGTCGTGTAGACGAGATCGTGGCTGTTGTCGCCCGAGGTGATGTGGCCGTAGTCGCCTGAGACCAGCTGGTAGAACTCCAAGGGCTCGTCGGCGTCCTGGGTGGCATAGGCCGTCACCTGCCAGCCCTGGTCCTGGGCTCCGGCGAGGACCCGGTCCGGGTTGTTCCAGCTCGTGTGCACGTCGTAGTACTGGCTGGCCCGCAGCCCATCCAGAGAGAGGTTGTGGACCGTCGCGAGCGAGTCCGTCGAGGTGTAGAGGCCACCGTCGGTGTCGACGTACCAGACCTCGCCGTCACCCTCTGGCCGCACGTCGATGCCCATGATGTCTGCGTGGAGGTAGATGTCCTCGTCGCCGCCGTAGGCCGTGTAGTAGGCCCACCAGTTGTTCTTCTTCGAGGCGCTCTGCCCGCCGTCGCGGCTCACGTGGAGCTCGATACCGCCGTAGGCGACCAGCTCGGCGTCGACGACGCCGGCGTTGAGGCTGCCCCAGTAGTCGTGGTCCACGAGCTTCCGCTGGACGAAGGTCGAGCCGGCGTCCGCCGAGCGGTACATCCGGCTGGCGTCGAGCACGACGTAGAGCGTCTGGGAGCCGTCGCTGGTCATCAGCAGGCGGTGGATCCAGCTCATGGCCTCGGGCTGGCCGCTGGGGGCCACCCACGTGACACCCTCGTCGTCGCTGTGGTGGATGAGCCCGCCGTCGGTGGCGGCCACGACCCGCCGGCCGGAGTCGGTCTCCAGGACCTCGAGCCAGTGCGCGCCGCCGTAGAGGTTGTCGCCGATCGGCTCCCAGCTGGTGCCGTCGGGATCGCTCTTCCAGACGCCTCCCCGGCTCGAGCCCGCGTAGAGCTTCGTGCCGTCTGCCGTGACCCGAGCGACGTGCATGCGCCCTGCCTGGTTGTCGCTGCCCCGCTCGACCCAGCTGCCCTCGGTGCTCGGTGGGGCCTCCGCGAGCCCGTTGCGCCGGGCGATCTGATCGAGCCCGTTGTGCTCCTCGACAGCGTCCACGTCCACCCCGGGGGGCGCCCGACGCATCTCGGCGAACCAGGCCTTTCGCCGGGCCTTCTGGTCCCCCTTCGACGCAATGAACTCCTCGAGTCCACCGAAAGGACCAGGTGTAGGCGCCGGAATCCGGCGCTCGGCCGAGACGACCGCGAGGGCGCAGAGGGCCACGGCAGAGAGCAGGACACGGCGCATGGGCGCGCAGTGTAGCGGGCTCCGGGATAGGATTCAGACACTGCAGGAGACGGATGGAGCGCGACCCACGCAAAGACCTGAAGGTCGGTCTCTTCGTGTTCGGCGCCGTGCTTCTCGGTGGACTCGCCGTCTTCATGCTCGGCGGCAGCTCAGAGCTCTTCGAGGACCGCTACACGCTGAACACCAAGTTCAACGACGTGGCCGGCCTGCGCGAGGGCGCCGTGGTCAGGCTCGGCGGCTTCGACGTGGGCGAGGTGAAGTCGATCTCGTTCTCGGAAGACATCGGCGTGAAGGAGATCTTTGTCGAGCTCTCCGTCTTCGAGTCCTACCAGGCCCGCATCCGCGCCGACTCGGTCGCCCGCATCGAGACGGAGGGCATGCTCGGGGACAAGTACATCTCCATCTCGGTCGGCTCGGTCGAGGAGGAGATCCTTTTGGCCGAGGGCTGGCTCTCCGTCACGGAGAACGTCCCGCTGGTCGAGTACCAGAAGATCGCCAACGAGGTCCTCGCAGATCTCCAGGACATCTCCCACAAGATCAACCTCGCCCTCGGCGACGACGACGAGGCCACGAAGGCATCCGTGGCCAACGTCGTGGCCAGCGTAGAGAACATCCTCAACGAGGCCGAGTCCGGCAACGGGCTCATCCACGCGCTGGTCTACGACGACTCCCTCACGCGGAAGCTCAACCGCACGGCCACCAACCTCGAGCACGGCACCTCGGACCTCGCCGAGATCACAGAGGAGGTCCGGACCGGAGAGGGCCTCGCCAACGAGCTCATCTACGGCGACGAGGGCGAGAAGCTCGCCATCCAGCTGGGCGACCTCGCGGCTGCGCTGGAGAAGATCGTCGGGGACATCGAGAACGAGGACTCGGTGATCCACGCTCTCATCTACGACCCGGACAAGGCCCAGCTGGTCGAGGATCTCAAGATCACCGCCGCCAACCTCCGCGACATCAGCGAGGGCATCGAGGAGGGCGACGGCACCCTCGGCATGCTCGCGCAGGACCCGGCGCTCTACGAGGACCTCCGGGCGCTCGTCAACGGCGCGGAGCGGAACAAGCTCCTTCGCTACTACGTGCGCAAGACCGTCGAGGAAGGCGAGAAGGACATGGCCGAGCCGTGGGAGCCCTGAGGGTCACACCGCAGGCCCTGCTGCGACCCAGGATCACCGGACTCCTGAACCGCTGGCGCAAAGCGGACAACCGCCAGAAGTTCGCCTACACGCTCTTCGGCATCGGCGGTGTCGTCTTCTGGCTCGGGCTCTTCTTCGGTCTGGGCTACGTCGCGGAGCTCTTCTACCAGGTCGAGGTCTTCGGCCCGCTGATCACGCGCAAGCTGCTCGAGCTCTTGTTGCTCGCGCTGTTCTCGATGCTGATGTTCTCGAACGTCGTGACGGCTCTGTCGAGCTTCTACCTCTCAGAGGATCTCGAGCTGCTGTTGAGCCTGCCCGTGTCCCGCGAGACCTTCTTCTACACCCGCCTGGTGGACACGCTCGGTCAGTCCAGCTGGATGATGGGCATGTTCGGGGTGCCGGTCTTCCTGGCCTTTGGCCTCGCGGCGAACGCTGGCTGGCCCTACTACGCGTCGCTCCTGGTCGTGATCCCGTCCTTCCTGCTGATCCCGGCGGCGGCAGGCGCCGTCGTGTCTTCCTTGCTGGTCAACGGCTTCTCCGCCAGGAGGACCAAAGAGGTCCTGGCGGTCCTCGGCATCCTCTTCATCGTGTCGATCTTCATCCTGCTGCGCGTCATGCAGCCGGAGCGCCTGCTCAACGCCCAGGACTTCGAGAGCCTCGCCGCCTACGTGGCGACCCTGCAGAACCCGATGCCGCTGTTGGTCCCCCCGCGCTGGGCCGGGGACGTGCTCGGGGCCACGCTCCAGGGCCGGCCCTTTCCCTGGGACCAGCTGGTGCTCCTGCTCAGCGGGGCCATCGGCTTCACCGGGCTCTCCCGCTGGATCACCATGCGGCTGTGGGCGGACGGTTGGACACGCGCCCAGGAGGCGACGCGGGCTCGGTTGGCGAAGGCCGGGGGCTTCGACCGGGCGCTCAAGGTCCTCACCCGGAGGCTGCCAGGACAGCAGGCGACGCTGCTCATCAAGGACGCAAAGGTCTTCGTGCGGGACCCGGCCCAGTGGAGCCAGGTCTTCCTGCTCGTGTCGCTGGTGGTCATCTACCTGTTCTCGGTCCAGGCCCTGCCGCTGGACTTCATCAGGGGGGCCTACGCCCAGGCCTTCAAGAACGCCCTGGCCTTCCTCAACCTCGGCATGGCCGGCTTCGTCATGGCCGCCATCGCCGTGCGCTTCCAGTTCGCCTCGATCTCGGGCGAGGGCCGCGCCTTCTGGATCATCCGCACCGCCCCCATCGAGCCGGTCAGGTACATCTGGACGAAGGCCTTCCCTGGCTGGCTTCCGATGTTGCTGGTCGGAGAGATCCTGGTCGTCGCCAGCAACGTGATCCTGGAGTCGCCTGTGGAGCTCACGTGCGTCGGCGCAGCCAGCGTGCTGCTGTTGTCCCTCGGCATCTCGGGCATCGCGGTGGGGGTCGGCGCGACCTACCCGGACTTCAAGGCGGACAACGTGGCCCGCGCGGCGGCGGGGCCTGGCGCCATCCTCTTCATGATCACGGCGCTGGTGTTCGTCGCCCTGGTGGTCGCGCTGGAGGCCATGCCGGTCTGGTACCTGTTGAAGGCGGACCTGGAGGGGGCCTCGCTGACCAACCGCGAGCTGGCGATCTCGGCCCTGCTGTATTCGGCGAGCATCGGGGCTTGCGCGCTGGCGGCCTGGCTGCCGGTCAAGCGTGCCGCCGCCGGTCTCTGGGCCCGCGACCTTTGATCTGGCTTCTGGCCTGCTTTCAGAAGACGCCGCCAGCGCCGGTGGTCGAAGAAGTGGAGCAGGCTGTTCGTTACAACCACGTGGCCCGAGCCCACTACATCCGCGCCAACATGCACCGCGAGCGGGGAGAGCTCTCGCTCGCGGCGGCCGAGTACAAGCGCGCCATCCTCTTCGATCCAAAGGCCGCCGTGCTCTACCTCGAGCTCGCAGAGGTGCGCGCAGCCCTGGGCGAAGACGAGCTGGCGCTCGAGTATCTCCGCGAGGCCGCCCTGCTCGGCTCGGAGGAGGCACGGGCGCTCCTCGTCGAAGGCGATTAGCGGGGGCGCGTGACGGCTCTTCTCCTTTCATGGGTCCTCGGCTGCGGGGACAAGCCGCCGCCCAAGAACATCGGCGACCCGATGCAGCTGGCAGCTGCCGCTTGGGAGCGGCGCGTGCCCTTCGCACTCCAGGCAGGCTTCGCGGTCTCGGTCGACGCTCCCCAGCTGGGCATAGAGGGGAGCACTCGGGGGGCTCTGGTCGTGCACCGGCCAGGCAAGTTCAGGGTGGAGATCTTCTCTCCGTTGGGCACACCCCTGGTCTACGCGGCGAGCGATGGAAAGGCCTTCAGCATCTACGTCGTGCCAGAGAAGCTGTGGCTCGGCTCGGACGATGCAGAGGGGCTGCTGCGCGAGCTGACGGGGGGCTCGGCAGG
This sequence comes from Myxococcota bacterium, assembly GCA_036012755.1. GTDB lineage: Bacteria > Myxococcota_A > UBA796 > UBA796 > CAJQPC01 > JAAESX01. The sequence goes on from DASCPX010000044.1 coordinate 17,348, forward strand.
GCTCCAGGACTTCGTGAGCCTGCTCATCGGGCGCATGCCGTTTTCGGATGCAGAGGTGCTGGGACGCAAGGTGCAAGAGGGCAACGCGATCTACACCTTCGGGGGACCAGAGGACACCAAAGCGATCGTGGTGCTGGATGTGCGCAGCCTGACGAACAAGCGCATAGAGGCATACGACACAGATGGACGCATGGTTCTGTCCTCGACCTACGAGGACTACACGAAGGTCGGGCGCAGTCTGTTGCCAGAAGAAGTCAAGATCGTGGCCGAGTCGATCCAGTTCGAGATGGAGCTGGAGTTCTCGAGCTGGGATGAACTCGGGGTGATTCCGGATGCATTCGAGATTCCAACCCCGCCGGGATCGCGAGAGCTGGATCTGGATGTGTTGTTGGAGAAGGCGAGGTTGGCTCGGGAACAGGGGGTGAAGCCGCAGAGTCTCGAGGAGTTGATGAAGGTGGAGGCACCGCCCGAGCCCGAGCCTGAGCCTGAGCCTGAGTCCGAGGGGGACGACGGGACGGAAGACGGTGACGGTGACGGCGGGACGAAGGACGAGGACGCCGGGATGAAAGACGACGCCGGGACGGACGACGACGAGGAGTGACGGGCGGGCGTCGGCTCTGTGCTGGCTGTCAGACCCGGTAGTGGGGACAAGGGCGGGGCGACGGCCGAACTATCGCGCCGATCACATAGGTTGATTCGATGATCGCGCCGCAATGTGTGCGGCTGGGTAGGCGGCCCGACGAAGGCGTGTCTGGACACTTCGAGGAGGGTCAACGGGGCGAAGCGTTGCCAAACCCGAAGGTCGGCGAGCCCCGTTGCCGCCGCCAGGCGTGCGCAGGGCAAGCGAGGGCGAATCAACCGGAGTGATCGGCGCGATACTGCTACGCTCCGCAATGCTCTGACTCTCGCTCGCCCTGGCCGCCGAATCGACCGTCTATGGAGGTGCGAGCCTCAACGCTGGCTATTCGCCCTTCCGCGGATACAACAGCTTGATCGAGGACGGATTGGAGGATCCGAACGTCGATCCTGACTACGGCGGGTTCGGACCGTATGGCGGGTTGGCCTTTGGAGTGGGCGGTGGGACACCCCCTCTCGTCGCTCTCCCCCTTCAACCCCGGACATCAACAACCAGGAAGACTCCAACGGCTTCGATACACCACTTGACGGGACACAGCTAAAGCCTCGGCCCGTGGGCTCCAGTCGAGTCAGCTGCGCCTCCAGGTCCCGGGTCAGAGCCTCCACCTCCAGCTCGTAGCAGCCAGAAGGCAGCGCCTCCCACGCCGGTGGACGAGGGTCCCGCAGCCGAGCCAGCCGAGCCCCGAGCTCGCGGGCCTCTGGCGGGCGGGTCTCGCCCAA
>DASCPX010000045.1:0-4876 GCA_036012755.1 Myxococcota bacterium
AGGTCCCAGTCCTCCATCGCCGGCAGCCCGATCAGGCCATCGTGAATCATCTCCTGAATCACGGCATCGAGCGGCAGTGTGCCGACTCCGGTTGCCTTGACGGTGACCTGCTGCGGCTGCCCCTTGTCGGTGATTCCAAGCAAGGCCGCCGCATGAGGAGCGATCAGTGTTTCCGTACTGCCGGTATCCAGAAGGAACCACAGGGTCGTCTGGGGAGTCTCGATGGCGACGAACATGGTCAGGCTCGCCCCTCCGACCTCACGAGCGAAGCGGGCGCGACCCTCTCGCCAGCCGGTTCCGTCCATGACCGCATCCGGTGTCGCTCCCACCCGCGCTTGGCGTGCTCGATACAGCCCAAGTGCTCGGCCAGCGACTGAATTCAAGGCGATGGCACCGCTCAATGGAGGCCAGTCGGGAGGGAGGAACTTCATCAGGTCCAAAACCACACAGTCGGCCTCGACCTGGACCTTGCCGTCCAGCACCAATGGTACGGCCTCGCATTTGGGCCCATTGATGCGCTCCCCAGACTTTCTGAAGCCGGTCACGCGGCCGGCTGGAGAACACCCCAGGATTTCGGCTGTCGCCGGGGTCAGGCAGGTCATTCCGGCACCGGTGTCGAACAGGAAAGGCAGTCGCTCGCCACCCACCTCTACCTCCGTCTGCAGCAGGAGGTCTTGGTAGCGGCCGAGTGCGAAGTGCGCAGTGGTTTTCATGTCCTGGGGTCTCCGGGTGCATGCAGTGATGCAGAGGAGAGCCGCACCGGTCGTGAGTAGACCGCGTCTGCTCATTCCGAGGGCTACCTGTGGATTGGGTAACTTCAATACGACTACCAGCTGCTGCTGTAGGACATCATTGTCACACTGCTGTTCTGAGATCCATCCTATCATCGTCGGGAGTTCCGGATGCATTCGTCCCGATGCTGACTCGAGACCCCAGGCAGCGATGAGTTGGAGAGTGCAGCCCGGGCACCGGTGCCTTCTCTTCCTCCTGGGGCAGCTCGAAGCGGTAGCCCAGACCGTGTACGGTAATCAGGTACCGGGGATGGGTCGGGTCGACTTCGATCTTGGGGCGCAGGCGCTTGACGGTCTGATCCACCGCCCGAGAACGGACCGTGCGGGCATATCCCCAGACCTCTTCGAGCAGGGTCTCACGCGCGATGGGTCGGCCGGGCCGCTGGGCAAGGTACCGCAGTAGCATCACCTCGTTGGTGGTCAGCTTCTTCCGGCCCGAGGGGGAGACCACGACCTCGCGGCGCAGGTCGACCATGTGCTCACCAAAGCGGAGCACCTCATGTCCCACATCGTCCGGTCCTTCAGCGCCCATGCTCTCCACACATATTGCAGGTACCGCGGTGCTCACCCGCTGACGATGATGTCACCGACCTCGCTGGGCTTGCTCCATCTATGGCTACTTCGTCTCGGTGACCTCTTCGAGCTCGTCGGCTGCTTCTGCCGTTTCACCGGCGCCCGGTCCATTGGACTCGGCTTCGATTGCCGGCATTGGAGGTAGCTTCAGATTGAGCTGCTGAGAGAGCGCTCCCAGGGCGGCGAGGCCTGCCTTGCCTCCTTCGGCTACAGCCGTCAGGACTGCGGGTGGAATGGTGTCCATGGTGCCGCGTGCGAGGTGACCCAGACCCATCCCCTTCGAGAGGTTCTCGATCATGCGCCCCGCGTCCTCGGGGGTGCCGAAGAGCTGCATATCCGCGTTGCCGAGCGCGACGCCGAGGGCTTCCGCTGCGGCCTTGCCGACTTCGAGCTCCATCTGGATGCGGAGCTTTCCGAGCTCGAAATCCTGGGCCACCCGGCCGGAGGCCTGGCGGGCTTCGAGCTCGGGTGTCACGACCTCTTCCACTCGACGCTTATCGACATCGACCTGCTGAGCCGACACCTCGACCCGGGCCCGATCGACGTTGACCGGAATCATCTCCTTGGCCTGGATGCCCTCGGCGGTGGCAATCGCAGCGGCCTTGGAAGCTTCGGCACGGATGCGCTCGGACGAGGCCTCCGCCTCGGCCTTCTTGGTGATGGCCAATGCGTCGGCTTCGGCTGCCTCGCGGCGTCCTTCGGCGTCCTTCTTGACCGTGTAGGCGATGGCATCGGCTGCCCGCTGCTTCTGGACCAGCGCTTCCTGCGCCAGGCCCTCGGCGGCAATCACCCGCTGGTCCTTCTCACGTCGGGCGGTCTCGGTCACCTCGACAGTCGTCACCTTCTGGCGTGCGGTTTCGGCTTCGGCTTCGGCGGCTTGCCACGCGGCTTCGGCCTTGGCGGCTGCCTCCTGGGCGATGGCGACATCCCTGACCCGCTCCTGGTCGGCCACCTCGCCAGCCTTGTCGGCTTTCTGCTTGGCGACTTCCTGGGCCTGCCGACGGGTCTCACCCGCGACCTCGACCGCCTGCTGCCTTGCCTGTTCGGCGACTTCTTCGGCCTGCTGGCGCTTGATCTCGGCCACCTGGACGGCCTGTTCCATGGCAATGCGTGCCTCTGCGGCGAGCTGGGACTGGTGGGCCTGCTCGGCCTTGACGGCGGCGCCCTGGGCCGCTTCGGCCTCGGCCAGCCCCTGGTGCTCGGTGAGGATCGCCTTGCGATTCTCCACATCCTGCCGGGTGCGTTCCTCTTCGCCCTTGCGAACGAGAAGGTTGCGCGCTGTCAGCTGCTTCTGAGTGATCTCGGCGATGGTCCGCATGCCCTGGGCATCGAAGATATTGCCCTCGCTCAGCGAGCTGGCATCGGTCTGGTCGAGCGCCGAGATGGTGGCGGTCTCGAGGGTGAGGCCGTTGGGAGCCAGGTCCTCGGAGACGAGCTGCTTGACGTCGGCCAGGAAGTCGTCCCGCTTCGAGTTCAGGTCCTCGAGGGTCTTGGTGGCGGCTACGGTACGAAGTGCGGAGACGAGCTTGTCTTCGACGACGCTACGAACCTGGTCCGGATCGCGCATCCGGGCACCGAAGGAGCGAGAGGCATTGAGGATCGCGTCGGGATCGGCCTCGACCCGCACGAAGAACTCGGCCTTGATATCTGCACGGAGCTTGTCATGGGTGAGCAGGGCATGGCCTCCGACGCGCTCGACGACCAGCCGGATCGTACGCAGGCTGACGGTGACGACGTCATGAATCACGCCGACGACGATTGCTCCGCCATCGACTACAACCTTGCGGCCACCCATTCCGGAGCGAACGAAGGCTTCATCCGGGGCGGTCTTCTGGTAGAGGTTTCCGATGGTCAGCGCGATGCCAGCGATGATGGTGAGCAACAGGCCGAAACCAATCACCACAGCGCTCGTAATGCCGCCGAGTTGGACGTCGGCCATGCCAGCGATGATGGGTGTGGCGATGAGCAACACACCGAAAACAAGGACGGGTCCAAAGACTCGCATACCATTCTCCTTCGCGTTCAGGGCTGCCCGCTGAGGTCAGCCGTTCGAGTATCAGTCCAGCGTGAGCGCTACGACAGTGAAGATCTCCGCACCACGGTCATAATCAACAAGCAGAACTTCGGTCCCTTTCTCCAGTTCCTCCGTCACCGTGCGGCACCGGATCTGCCGAACGGTTCCGCTGGAGTCCTTGACCTGGGCCCAACCGGTTTGCGGGTTGGCAGGAAGCTCGAGAACTCCAGACTGGCCCACCAAAGTGTGCTTTGCCTCGGCATAGCTCTCGGTTGAAGGGATGAATCGGTGGATGGACCTGGCCATGGGTCCGATGAGACCCAGGGTACCGAGGAGCGCCGCGCCGATCGAGATTCCGGAAAAAACCTCTCCCGAGGCGATCAGGTCGGCGATCAGGAAGTTGGACATCATTCCGATCCCGCCGAAGAGCAGGAAGAGAAGCATGAGGATGATCGACAGGGGCACCTTGCCGACACCAAGCGCCGAAATGATGCTCATGAACAGGCTGCTGCCCTGGTCGGAACCGACGTCTGCATCGAGGTCTGTGCCCGCGATGTCGTGGTCGACCTCCACATCGTGGTCGACCTCCACATCGTGGTCGACCTCCACATCGTGGTCTACATCGACATCGTGGTCTACATCGACATCGTGGTCTACATCGACATCGTGGTCTACATCGTGATCGTGGTCATGCCCGGCATCTCCGATGCCCAGCATCGAGGTGAAGACGAGCAGGATCCCCGTCGAGAGGGGCAGGATGAAGATGAGGTTGTACCAGGCGAGGAGGAACTCCATTCTGGCTCCGAGAAAAGGTCAGCGCCTGTATCCTTAGCCGTTCCTGTCTTGCTCGGGCCACAATCGTCGGTCGGGACTACTCTGTATCCAGTATCGCCCGCAGTGCCACGATCGCCTGGCCCACCTCGCTGTCGTCACTGACTTTGAGCTCCGCCCTCAACCCTTGCGCCTGCTTCAGCGCCGCCCGGGCCCCATCGGCATCGCCCGCGATGTGGCAGACCCGGCCCTTCTTGCAGAGGAACTTGGCGTGCTCATTGGGATAGGGATCGACCTGGGGTTCGCCGGTCTCGATGAGCGTCCGGGCCTCGTCGAGTTTTCCTTGCTGGGCAACGAGGAGTGCGAGGGAGGCGCTGAAAGCACCTGCCATGAGCGGCCAGACCTCCTCGCCGATGGAGATGGCCTGGCGGTAGACCGCTTCAGCCTGGTCCAGTCGCTCAATCTTGGCGAACGCATCGCCGAGGTTTCCGAGGCAGAGGCCCTCACTGCGCTTGGTGCTGCTTTCTCTATGAATGGCGAGGGCCTGGCTGATGTGCTCTATGGCGCGCTCATATCGCGCCGCGCGAAAGAGTTGATCGAGTGGGCTGAGCGTGTGATCGGAAGGGAGGAGGTGGATGTGCCGAGAGCCCTACCTGTTGAGCTTCGAGAGCGCGTGGTGAAGGCGTACAACGACGGCGAGGGGACGTACGCGGAGCTCGCAGAGCGC
>DASCPX010000046.1:0-2387 GCA_036012755.1 Myxococcota bacterium
AGATCGCGTCGGCGTCGGCCAGGAAGATGCCCTCGAGGTCCTCGCGCCCGTGCACGAGGTAGACGGCGCCGGGGCGGTCCTCGCCCTGCTCTGGGGCGCCGATGACGAAGTCGTCGATGCCGTCGGCGTCGATGTCCCCCAGCGCCCACTGAGTCCCGCGGGACCGTCCCGGGGCGCAACAGGGCGCCGCACCACGTCGTCAGTTCAACCCGATGCACATGACGACGAGCAAGACGAAGGCCCCCACCATCAAGAGCACGACCATTGGCTCCCTGTGCTCCACCGCATCGACGCCGAGCATGAGGGACTCGCCGCACCCACGACATTGGAGGATGATCGTGGACCCTTGCTCTTGCATCACGAGGAAGGACTCGACGTCCCGGATGCGTCCAGAGTTCTTGCAGGACTTGCAGGTTGCGACTGGGTTTTCCACCCCTCATGGTAGCTCAACTGGGTGATCGACCCTCCGCCAACCGGCACCTCTGGGACAAGGTTGGAGGCGGAGCCTCTACGTTCCCAGCAGCCCCGCCCGGTCCACGACGACCGCCTTCCGCTCGCGCTGCTCCCGGCTCGGAGCCCGGGCCCCGAGATCGACCACACGGACGTGCATGTCGATCTCGCCGTGTCGCAGGACCCCTGCCGGCATCAGCGCCGGCACGGGCTCCAATCGCTCGGTCTTGCTGGTGTTGGCGATGATCAAGTAGGCGGACTGGATGCCGAAGTCCTGCGGGTAGCTCAGAGGGAGGGACAGCGCGTCGCTTCAGCTCGCCGAGTCGCCGTTCTACGGCTCCGCTGTGGCCGTGCGTTCTGAAGGCACGGTACGCGGGTTCATCGGCTTCTCCACACCAAGACCTTCTCGAGCCACGCACCAAAAGATTCGCAGACAATCTCGATCCGTGGATCTGCATGTCCGTAGTAGGCCACGGGCCATTCTCCATCGTCCCGTCCTCCATCAACCACGAAGAGTGCCTCGTCCCCATCGGCCTCGAGCCACCAATCGGCGACTGTGACGACGCTTGGTGAGCCGACGAGTCCGGGATGTTTTCGCGGATGAGTGGCTGTGAGTTTGAGTGTGTCTCCGAGGGCCTCGAACCCATGCGTGATTTGGAGAAACGCGCGGTAGGAGGGGGGAAGTCGTACACCGATCCGCGTCTCGATTGACGACAGTTCTGCTTCGCTCACCGGTGGCAGGAACTGCGTGAGCCTGGCCCGCTTCGAACTGGCCCGCTTGGCGAATTTCGGAAACTGTGCGGCGAGGTCGTTGAGGACACGTTCGTGCTTTCCCATCTTGCGCTGGAGTCCGCCTGCACGATCGAAGGGCACCCCCCATCCCTCGAGCAGGCGGGCGAGTCTGTTGCGAACCGCATCGACCGCTGGAGGATGGTTCCAGCGGATGCTGATCGCCACCATGTAGAGGTCGGGTCCGAGCAGGTCCTCCAGCGTGTCGTGGCGGTAGATGAACTGCTCGAAGACCCGATCCTCGATCCGATGCTCCACAAAGGCCACGAGCTCGTCGATGAGAGTTGTGTCTACAGCAGAGGAACCGTCCCGAAATTTCAATCGACGCATGCGAAAATCTCCTAGAGGCTCCCTGCCAAGGGGGTGTAATAGGCCACCTCCAGAAAAAGCCGGTCCTCCTTCTCTCCCTCTTTGTCTGCGGAGGTTTCCTTGAGGATGCCGCCGAAGCGGCTCAGCTCCTCGGGCAGGCGCGGGGCGCCCCGTACATTGGCGATGAAAATCGTCTCGGAATGGGGCTCGTCTCTCAACTCATAGATGTCGTAGCGATCCATGATCGGAATCATGGTGAAGGTGGTCACCGTGCCGACGATTATGGGCACCATAATGAAGCAACTAAACACCGTTTTGTCCGTCACGAATCGAGGGCATCCCGTAAGGATGGCCGTTCGTGATGCCTCACCCTGTTCCTCGGCTTTCGAAGGGAGCAAATGCTGCGGCCTGTGGCTGGCGTAGTCCGCCTGGAGGTTGTCCGAAAGCTTGCGGTGAAGGGCGTGTTTGTCCTGTTCGCTGAGGCTCTGAACGGCCATTTCGAAGAACAAGAACATCATCTGTTTGTCTGTGAACACTCCGGCAACTTTGGCCAGCTCTGCCTCGGAAACCGTGTCGTCGTTGGCCTTGCTGAAGATGTTGTAAAACCGGCCGCCATTGTCGAGGGCAGCGAGCGCACTGGAGTAATGCTCGTAGGGAATCACGGGTTGCATGGATTCGACTCGTCGCAGGGATAGCTCGCAGGGATAGCTCGCATTAGCGCCTCTCACTGCCCTATTCTCTCACGCTCGCTGGGCTCTTCGCGACCCTCGAGTCGCCGGAAGGCCTCCCTTCCGCCCTGGTGTCTCGGGCTCGGGCTCGCGAAGGCATGCATCCGGCGA
>DASCPX010000047.1:0-134559 GCA_036012755.1 Myxococcota bacterium
GGCTCGGAGGGAGGACTGGGTCAGAAGCCCAGGCCGCCCATGCCGCCCATGCCGCCCATGCCGCCCATGCCGCCCATGCCGCCCATGCCGCCGCCACCACCGGCGGGAGCCGGAGCGGGCTTCTGGGGCTTCTCTGCGATGACCGCCTCGGTGGTCAGCAGCAGGCCTGCGATGGAGGCCGCGTTTTGCAGCGCGGTGCGGGTGACCTTCGTGGGGTCGATGATGCCGAGCTCGACCATGTCGCCGTAGGAGTCGGTGGCCGCGTCGTAGCCGAAGGCGCCCTCGCCCTTGCGGACGCGGTCGACGACCACGGCGCCGTCGACGCCGGCGTTGTCGACGATGCTGCGGATCGGGGACTGGATCGCGTCACGGACGATCTGGACGCCGAAGCGCTCCTCGCCCTCCGTGGCCTCCATGAGGGCCTCCACGGCCTCGATGGTGCGGATCAAGGCCACGCCGCCACCGGGGACGATGCCCTCTTCGACGGCCGCGCGGGTCGCGTTGAGGGCGTCCTCGACGCGGGCCTTCTTCTCCTTCATCTCGATCTCGGTCGCGGCGCCCACGTAGATGACGGCGACTCCACCGATGAGCTTCGCGAGGCGCTCCTGGAGCTTCTCGCGGTCGTAGTCGCTCGTGGTGGTCTTGATCTGGCTGCGGATCTGCTTCACGCGGCCCTTGACGGCCTCGCGGCTGCCGCCGCCGTCGATCAGCGTCGTGTCGTCCTTGGTCACCACAGCGCGCTTGACGGTGCCGAGGTCAGCCAGGGTGATGCTCTCGAGCTTGATGCCGAGGTCGCTCATGATGGGGCGGCCGCCGGTGAGGATCGCGAGATCCTCGAGCATGGCCTTGCGGCGATCGCCGAAGCCCGGAGCCTTCACGGCGCAGATGTTGAGCATGCCGCGGAGCTTGTTCACCACCAGCGTGGCGAGGGCTTCTCCGTCGACGTCCTCTGCGACGATCAACAGCGGCTTGCTGGTCTCGTGCACCTTCTCGAGCACGGGGAGCAGGTCCTTCATGTTCGAGATCTTCTTTTCGAAGATGAGGATGTAGGCGTCCTCGAGGACGGCCTCCATGCGCTCGCCGTTGGTCACGAAGTAGGGGCTGAGGTAGCCGCGATCGAAGGCCATGCCCTCGACGATCTCGAGCTCCGTGTGGAGTCCCTTGGCCTCCTCGACCGTGATGACGCCGTCGAGACCGATCTTGTCCATGGCGGTCGACAGGATCTCGCCGATCTCCTCGTCGGAGTTCGCGGAGATCGTCCCGACCTGGGCGATGGCCTTGGGGTCCTGTGCGGGGATCGAGATCTTCTCGAGCTCGGCGACCACCACCGTGACGGCGGCGTCGATGCCGCGCTTGAGGTCCATCGGGTTCGTCCCCGCGGCGACGAGCTTCGTGCCGTGGCGGTAGATGGACTGTGCGAGGAGGGTGGCCGTGGTGGTGCCGTCACCGGCGACGTCAGAGGTCCTGGAGGCGACCTCCTTCACCATCTGCGCGCCCATGTTCTGGAACTTGTTCTTGAGCTCGATCTCCTTGGCGACGGTCACGCCGTCCTTGGTGGAGAGCGGGGCGCCGAACGACTTCTGGATGACGACGTTCCGGCCCTTCGGACCGAGGGTCACCTTGACGGCGTTGGCGAGGGCGTCGACACCAGCGAGGATCTCGCTGCGTGCGGTGCCGCTGAACTGGATGTCCTTGGCTGTCATTTGATCTGCTCCTAGTCGAGGACCGCGAGGATGTCGCGCTCGCGAAGAACGATGTGCTCGACGCCGTCGAGCTTCAGCTCGTCACCGACGTACTTGCCGAAGAGGATGCGGTCGCCCGCCTTGACGCAGGGCTCGCGGAAGCCATCCTTGGTGCGCTCGCCGGGACCGACGGCGATGACCTCGGCCTCCTGCGGCTTCTCCTTGGCGGACTCGGGGATGTAGAGACCGCCAGAGGTCTTCTTCTCGGCGTCGATGCGCTTCACGAGGACGCGGTCGTAGAGGGGGCGGAATGCCATGAACAACGCTCCGTTAATTTCGGGGGTTCGAAAAGTGGGGAGAGCAGGTAGGCACTTCGCCCGATGGCGTCAACGGAAAATGTCGGCGCAGCGGGTCCCAGAGAAAGAAGACCCCACCGGTTCTCACCAGCGGGGTCTCTTGGTCTGGTACGAGAAACGTCTGCTGGCCAAATCCAGCAGGGCTTCCCGGGACCTCCACGAGCCAGGTCAGGGCAGGGGGAACAGGCTCGTCTTGGTCTCGGCCGGAGTAGTTGCAGGACGCGTGCCAACACCCAAGTTGCGGAAATCACGTGTGGACGCTGGGTGGAACCAGCTGATGCATGACATGTGCGTCGTGGTTGCGCGCTCCAAGCTCCGGGACCGAAAGAGATTGACGCTTTCGCGAGTGGCCTTACCTGCAGGGCGTCGGCGGGAACCGCCATGGGTGCCCCGCCAGAGAACGCCTTCCAGAGGAACAAATGGGCAAGATCATCGGCATCGACCTTGGAACCACCAACTCCGTCGTCTCCGTCATGGAAGGCGACAGCCCCGTCGTCGTCGTGAACGACGAGGGCGCCCGCACCACGCCGTCCGTGGTCGGCTTCACCAAGGACGGGGACCGGCTCGTCGGCGTCACGGCGCGGCGCCAGGCGATCACGAACCCGACCAACACCGTCTTCTCGGTCAAGCGCTTCATGGGCCTTCGCTTCGACAACGCCCAGAGGGAGATCGACCGCGTGCCCTACAGCGTCGCCCGCGGCTCCAGCGGCGACTGCCGCATCAAGGTCGGCGACAAGCTCTACAGCGCCCCCGAGGTCTCGGCGATGGTGCTCCAGAAGCTGAAGGCCCAGGCCGAGAAGTATCTCGGTCAGCCCGTCACAGAGGCCGTCATCACGGTCCCCGCCTACTTCAACGACGCCCAGCGCCAGGCGACGAAGGACGCCGGCCAGATCGCGGGCCTCGAGGTCAAGCGCATCATCAACGAGCCCACCGCCGCTGCTCTCGCCTACGGTGTCGACAAGAAGGAAGACGAGGTCGTCGCCGTCTACGACTTCGGTGGTGGCACCTTCGACGTCAGCATCCTCGAGGTCGGCGACAACGTCGTCGAGGTCAAGTCGACCGCCGGCAACACCCACCTCGGCGGAGACGACATCGACCAGGAGCTCATCCAGTGGCTCGTCGCCGAGTTCAAGAAGGAGCACGGCATCGACGTCGCGGGCGACAAGATGGTGCTCCAGCGCCTCAAGGACGCCGCGGAGAAGGCCAAGATCGAGCTCTCTTCGAGCCCGACCACCAACATCAACCTGCCCTTCCTCAGCGCGGACGCGACCGGCCCGAAGCACCTCATCCGCGACCTCTCCCGCGGTGAGTTCGAGCGCATGATCGACAAGATCGTCGAGGACACCCTCGGCCCCTGTCGGCAGGCCCTCAAGGACGCCGGTGTCAGCGCCAGCGAGATCGACGAGGTCATCCTCGTCGGAGGCTCCACCCGCATCCCGATGGTCCAGCAGAAGGTCATCGCGCTCTTCGGAAAGGAGCCCAACCGCAGCGTCAACCCGGACGAGGTCGTCAGCGTCGGCGCCGCCATCCAGGGCGGTGTGCTCGCCGGTGACGTCACCGACATGCTGCTCCTCGACGTCACTCCGCTGTCCATGGGCATCGAGACCCTCGGCGGCGTGATGACCGTGCTCATCCCCCGCAACACCACCATCCCGACGAGCAAGGGCGAGATCTTCTCCACCGCCGCGGACAACCAGACCGCCGTCGACGTCCAGGTCTTCCAAGGCGAGCGGCAGTTCGCCAGGGACAACAGCCGCCTGGGCGAGTTCCGCCTCGACGGCATCCCCGCCGCGCCTCGCGGCATGCCCCAGATCGAGGTCAGCTTCAGCCTGGACGCCAACGGCATCCTGAACGTCAAGGCCAAGGACAAGGCCACCGGCCGCGAGCAGGAGATCACCGTGACCTCCCAGGGCCTCTCCCAGGACGAGGTCGACCGCCTGGTCAAGGAGGCGGAGGCTAACGCCGCCGAGGACAGCCGCAAGAAGGACGTCGTGGAGGCTCGGAACAACCTCGACAACCTGACCTACCAGACCGAGAAGCTCCTCGGCGAGCACAAGGAGAAGCTCCCGGCCGAGCACGTCACCGCCATCGAAGCTGCGCTCGAGAAGGCCAAGGAGGCCAAGGACTCGGACGACCTCGAGACCCTCAAGGGCGCCTTCGACGAGCTGACTTCGGCGAGCCACAAGCTGGCCGAGGTGATGTACCAGCAGGGTGGCGCCGCCGGCGGGCCGGCCCCGACGCCCGAGACCGGCAGCGACCCGAGCTCCGACGACGGCGGTGACGACGTCATCGACGCCGAGTTCGAAGAGGCCTGAGAGCCACGAGACGTGACGGGGCCGCGTATCGCGGGTACGTGGCCCCACGCTTTGTTGGAGCTGTGGTGACCAAGCGCGACTACTACGAGGTCCTTGGTGTCCAAAAGGACGCCGACGCCAAGGCGCTCAAGAAGGCCTATCGCACGCTCGCCATGCAGTTCCATCCGGACCGGAATCCGGATGATCCCCAGGCAGAGGACAAGTTCAAGGAGGCCTCGGAGGCCTACGAGGTCCTCTCCGATCCGGAAAAGCGGGGCACCTACGACCGCTTCGGCCACGCCGGACTCCAGGGGCAGGGCTACCAGCCCGGCTTCCAGGACATGTCCGACATCTTCAGCCACTTCGGCGACATCTTCGGAGACATCTTCGGCGGTCGGCGAGGCGGCGCCCGGGGGCCTCGTCGCGGTGCCGACCTGGAGCTGCGGCTTCCGATCGAGTTCATGGAGGCCGTCCAGGGGGCCGAGAGGGAGATCGAGGTCCCGCGCAGCGTGGGCTGTGAGACTTGCGCCGGAAGCGGTGCCAAGCCCGGCACCAAGCTCGTCTCCTGCCAGACCTGCGCCGGGCGCGGCGAGGTCGTCCAGCAGCAGATGTTCCTCCGCATTCGCACGACCTGTCCGGACTGCAGGGGCCAGGGCAAGCACATCGAGACCCCTTGCGAGGAGTGCAGCGGGCGGGGCAAGGTCCGCCGCGTCGAGAAGCTCACGGTGAAGTGGCCCGGTGGGGTCGACACTGGCACGCAGATCCGCAACCGCAGCCGGGGCGAAGCTGGCGAGCCGGGGGCGCCCGCCGGAGACCTCTACGTCACGCTCGTCGTGCAGCCCCATCCCTTCTTCAAGCGCGACGGGGCGGACATCTACTGCCAGGTCCCGATCAGCTATCCCCAGGCCTGCCTCGGGGCGGAGCTTCAGATCCCCACCGTGGCGGAGGAGGCGACGCTGAAGATCCCTCGCGGCACCCCCAGCGGCAAGGTCTTCAAGCTCTCGGGGCATGGCATCCAGCCTCACAACCGTCGAAGCCGGGGCGACCAGCACGTCCAGGTCGTCGTCGACGTCCCGAAGAAGCTGTCGGCCGAGGAAGAGGAGATCATTCGCAAGCTGGCCGAGTTCCAGGACGGCTCGGTGGGCGAGAAGAACTGGTTTGCGGACCTCTTCAACTTCTGAGGTCGGGAGAGACAGGATGATGGATGGGCGGGCTCGCATTGCCGAGCTGAAGGTCCGGGTCGATGAACTCACCCCGGTGATCGCTGGAATCCGAGAGGAGATCGCGAAGGTGCTCGTCGGCCAGCGCTACATGGTCGACCGGTTGCTGATCGGGCTGCTGGCAAACGGGCACCTGCTGCTCGAGGGCGTGCCCGGCCTCGCCAAGACGACCGCCGTGAAGAGCCTCGCCCAGGCGCTGAGCGTCGCGTTCTCGCGCATCCAGTTCACGCCGGATCTGCTGCCGGCGGATGTCCTCGGCACCCAGATCTACAACCCGCGCGAGGGCAGCTTCTCTACGCGAAAGGGCCCGGTGTTCGCCAACGTGGTCCTCGCGGACGAGATCAACCGCGCCCCGGCGAAGGTCCAGTCGGCGCTCCTGGAGGCGATGCAGGAGCGCCAGGTCACCATCGGCGACACGACCTTCCCCTTGCAGCTCCCATTCCTGGTGCTGGCGACCCAGAACCCCATCGAGCAGGAAGGCACCTACCCCCTGCCAGAGGCCCAGGTCGACCGCTTCCTGCTCAAGCTGAAGGTCGGCTATCCGAGCCGCGAGGAGGAGCGCGAGATCATGCGTCGGGCCAGCCAGTCGCTGCCAGCGCTGAGCGCGGTCTGCACCCGCGGGCAGATCCTGGATGCCCAGCAGCTGACCCGTGAGCTCTGGATGGAAGAGGTCGTAGAGGCTTACATCATCGAGATCGTGCACGCGACCCGCCATCCGGAGGAGCACGGCCTGGACCTGGGTCGCATCATCGACTTCGGCGCCAGCCCGCGGGCGAGCATCGGCCTGGCACAGGCCTCGCGCGCCCACGCGCTGCTCGATGGGCGGGCCTTCGTGACCCCGGACGACATCAAGGCTGTCGGCCCCGACGTGCTGCGGCACCGGGTCCTGTTGTCCTACGAAGCAGAGGCCGAGGAGATCAGCGCAGAGGACGTCATCCGGCGCATCTTCGAGCGCATCAAGACGCCCTGATGCTGACGACGGAGGAGCTGAAGCAGATCCGGCGCATCAGCCTCCAGGCCGGCCGACGGGTCGATTCGCTCTTCGCCGGGGGCTACCGCTCGGCCTTTCGGGGGCGGGGCATGGAGTTCGAGGAGGTGCGGCCCTACGTGCCTGGAGACGACGTGCGCCACATCGACTGGAACGTCACGGCCCGAAGCGCTGACGAAGTCTTCGTGAAGGAGTTCCACGAGGAGCGCGAGCTCACGTTGATGCTCGCGCTCGACTGCTCCGGGTCCATGGCCTTCGGGTCCGAGACCGACAAGCGCCTGCAGATGGCTCGGCTCGCCGGAGGGCTGGCATACGCGGCGATCCGGAACGACGACCGGGTCGGGCTCTGCGTCTTCACGGATCAGATCGAGCTCTTCGTCCCCCCTCGGAAGTCCCGTGGCCATGCCTGGAGGGTGATCCGCGAGGTCTTCGAGCATCGCCCGGCGCGCGCAGGGACCGACGTCATGGGGGCCGCCGAGCACCTCGGAAAGGTCTTGAAGCGCCGCGCGGTCGTCTGCTTCATCAGCGACTTCCTCGTCTACCAGGACACCCGGCGCGCCATGGCTTCGTTGGCCTCCCGGCACCGGGTGCACGGCTTCGTCCTGCACGACCCGTTGGAGGCGCGGCCCCCACGTGGATCTGGTCTCGTCGAGGTCGTCGACTCCGAGACCGGCCAGGGTCGCCTCGTCGAGCTCTCGTCCTTTCGAGGCGCCCTGGGGGTCGACGCGCGGGTCGCAATGCTGCGCCGGGCGGGCACGTACGCATCAGCCGTGAGCACGACGCAGGACCCTTTCCGCGTGCTGTTGTCCCACTTCGAGCGAGTGGCACACCGGTGATCCTGCTGTTGGCATGCACCCCTAGGCTGGGCGAGCTCCGCGAAGGCCCGGTCGTCCAGACCCGGATCGAGGTGGGCGATGCCATCGTCGTCCACGTGGCCGCCCCCGGCGCGGACGGGATCGAACTCGTCGAGCACGAGGAACTCACGGTCGATGTCCTCGAGGTCTCGGACGGCGCCTGGGATGTCACCTACAGCGGGCCGCCCGGCTCCTATGTGATCGAGGGTGTGCGCGTGCACCTCGGCGAGGAGATCGTGGAGGGGCCCCGGCACTTCGTCGATCTCGGCGTCGACGGCCCCCGCTCCGAGCTCGAGCCGCTCGCCAGCCTGGCGCCCCCGGTCGAGCGGCCCCTGTGGCCGTGGTTCCTTGGGCTGGCGCTGACCGGCTTCGTCACCGGCGCTGGCATCACGGGTTTCCTCGTCTGGAAGAACCGGGACACCAGCGAGCCACCGCCGCCGCCGGTCCCGCCGGACGTGGAGGCGCTGAAGGCGTGGGCCGCCGCGCTGACCCGGGGGCTGGACGACCACGCCCTGGCGCTGGAGCTCTCGGCGATCTTCCGCCGCTACCTCGAGCGCATCACCGGGTTCCCCGCGACGGCGCTGACCTCGCCAGAGGTCCTCGATGTCTGCGGCCGGGTCGACGGCCTCGACCGCGACATGGCCAAGCGCCTCTTGATGGCGACCGACCTCATCAAGTTCGCGCGAGAGCAGGGCAGCCGCGAGCTCTTCGAGGAGCTCGGCCAGGGCCTCCGCGACATAGTCATCTCCACTCGACCCCCGCCCGAGCAATGACGAGCCACTTCGAGTTCATGCACCCGTGGTTCCTCTTGCTGGCGCTCCTGCTGCCCCTGCTCGCGCTGCGGCCCTACTTCTTCGGTGGGCGCGCCCGCCTGAGGTGGTCGAACATCCACATGACCGAGGGCGGCGGGTCACTCCGAACGTCGCTCGCCAAGGTGCCAGAGGTCCTGGGTCTGGCCGGCGTCGCCCTCTTGATCGTAGCCCTGGCCCGGCCCCAGCTGACCCACCGCGAGCGGGTCGTCGAGAGCGAGGGCATCGACATCGTCCTCGCTCTGGACACCTCGGGCTCGATGGATGCCCAGGACTTCGAGTACCACGGCCGCAAGCTGTCCCGACTGGAGCTCGCGAAGGCCGTGGTCAGCGACTTCGTCGAGGCCCGCGAGCACGACCGCATCTCGCTCGTCGTCTTTGGTGAGGAGGCCTTCACCCAGGTCCCCCTGACCCTCGACCACCAGGCGCTCCTGCGCTTCCTGGACATGGTCCAGATCGGCATGGCCGGAGAGAACGCCACCGCGATCGGCCAGGCGATAGCGGTCTCGACGACCCGCCTCGACACCCTGGACAACCCCACCAAGGTCGTCATCCTGCTCACCGACGGCCAGGACAACGCCAAGGGCACGATGAAGCCGCTGTTGGCTGCCGAGGCCGCGGCGGCACTCGGGGTGCGGGTCTACACCATCGGCGTCGGCTCGACCTCTGGGGGAGGGGGTGTCCTCGGCTTCTTCTCTCGACGCGGGAGCGCCGTCGACGAGTCCACCCTGGAGGCCGTCGCCGAGACGACGGGGGCGAAGTACTTCCGAGCCACCAACAGCCGCGGGCTCCAGGAGATCTACAACACCATCGACGGCCTCGAGCGCAGCACGGCGGAGGTCAAGGAGTACGTGCATCGGGACGAGCTCTACCGCTACGCGCTGCTGTCCGGCCTCTTGCTGCTGGCACTGAGGGTGCTGTTGGACGCCACGTTGTTCCGGAGGATCCCGTGAGCTGCGCGGCTGGACAGTTCCTCCACCTCGGCTGGGCGCTGCCAGTGCTGGTGCTGTTGGCCTTCTGGGCTTCCCGTCGCCGTCGCCGCGATCTCCGCCGACTCTTCGGTGACCGCGTCGAGGTCGTCGTCACGCCGGGTCTGGAGGCTCGGCGCGCATGGTCCATCACCCTGGTGCTGATCGGTGTGGCGGCCTGTGTCTTCGCCGCTGTCCAGCCGCGCTGGGGCTTCACCTGGAGGGACCTCGAGAGCCGCGGCGTCGAGATCGTCGTCGCCATGGACCTCTCTCGCTCGATGGACGCGCAGGATGTCGATCCCAGCCGCCTCACCCGGGCGAAGCGAGAGGTCGTCGACCTCGTCCAGGAGCTCCACGGAGATCGGGTCGGCCTCGTCGTCTTTGCTGGGGGGGCCTACCCCAGGGTGCCCCTGACGGTCGACTACGACGCCCTCCTCCACATCGTCGAGTCCTGCGAGACCTCCACGCTGCTGGCCCAGGGGAGCTCTCTCGACTCGGCGATCTCGACCAGCCTCGAGCTCCTCGGCGAGGCCGGCGAGGCAGACCAGGCGATCGTCGTGCTCTCCGACGGCGAGGACCACACAGAGGGTCTCGACGAGGTCATCGCCGAAGCGAAGGCCGCCGGTGTCCGCATCTACGCCGTCGGGATCGGCACTGATCGTGGCGCCCCGGTCCCGAGGGCGGACGGTGGCTTCGTGTCCTACTCCGGAGAGGTCGTCGTCAGTCGCCTCCAGGAGGACGCGCTGCGCGAGCTCGCGGCAGGGACCGGTGGGGCCTACGTGCGCTCCTCTGCGGGGGCCTCCGACGTGAAAGGGCTCGCAGCGGACCTCCACGCCGCCCTCACCAGGCAGGCCATCGAGGTCCGCAAGGAGAAGGTCTGGGACGAGCGCTACCAGTGGCCGCTGGGCTTCGGGCTCGCGCTGATCGTGCTCGGCATGGGGCTCGGCGACGGCAGGAAGCGCTCCGCGGTGGTCCTCGCGCTGCTCCTGGTCGCGGCCCCGGCTCGAGCATCCGAGGTCGACCTGGGACCAGCCGAGCTGCTCATGTCCCAGGGGCGCTACGACGAGGCCGTCACGGAGCTGGAGCGCCTCCAGGCCGAGGACCCGCTTGATCCGCGCGTCGCCTGGGCACTCGCGGGGGCACGCTATGGTGCCGGGGATGCCACCGGGGCGGCCAGGGACTTCGAGGATCTCGCCGAGCGCATGCCCGAGGAGGCGGACCGAGTCGAGGCGCTCTACAACGCGGGCAACGCTCGCTACCGCGCCGGGGAGCTGGAAGATGCCGTCGGCGACTGGCAGCAGGTCTTGGCGGAGGACCCGGAGCACGAGGCCGCCCAGCACAACGCGGAGCGCGTGAGCCAGGAGATCCTGAGGCGCACGCAGGACCCTCCCGACCAGCAGCAGGGTCAGGGCGACGGCGGCGAAGGACAGCAGCAGGACGGACAGCCAGGCGGCGACACGGGCGAGAGCTCGGAGAGCTCGGAGACGGAAGGCTCGGATGGCACCAACGAGCACGAGGGACGAAAAGGCGAGGGCGAGCGTGACTCGGGGCTGGAGCAGCTCACGGAGGCGCTGCAGTCCGGCGAGCCAGGCGCGGAGTCCGAAGATCCCGGGACCCCTCGCCCCTACGGCGTCGAGGAGATGTCGGAGGAGGAGGCGCGGAGGCTGCTCGACGGGGTAGATGAGGGCACGCCGCGCGTCACTGTGCGCGGCCAGTCGTCGGGGAAGGACTGGTGAGCTTCATCGTCGCCATCGTCGCCCCCGTCAGCGCCGCCCAGGTGCTCCTGGACGCTGACAGCCAGCGTCTCCAGGTGGGCCAGAGCGTCGGCCTGCACGTGACCGTGGTCGACGGCAGCAGCAGCCGCCCGGAGCTGCCGGAGGTGGAGGGGCTCCGCTTCGTCCCCGCCGGCCAGCAGGTCGGCTTCCAGATGCTCAACTTCAAGAACATCAAGACCGTCACCTACAGCTGGCAGCTCACAGCCGAGCAGGAGGGCAGCTTCGGCATCCCGAGCGTGCCGGTCGAGGTCGACGGCACCACCCTCTACAGCAACCCCCTGAGGCTCAGCGTCAGCTCCCGAGAGGCCACCGAGGGCGAGGTCATCGAAGCCACGCTCTCGAGCGGTGAGTCCACCCTCTGGGTCGGCCAGACGGTCGTGTACGACCTCCGCTTCGCGACGCCCAAGCGCATGGTCGACCGGCGATGGACACCCCCCAGCTTCGAGGGCATGGTCAGCGAGCAGGGCACCGAGCGCCGCGTCCGCGAGTACCAGGCAGCCATCGACGGCGAGCCCCACGAGATGATCGAGGTCTCCGAGCCCCTCGTCATCACGGCCGCCGGGCGTCGGAACATCGCCCCCAGCGTCTTCACGGTCCAGTACGCCCTGCGCAGCGGCCGCCAGAGCCGCGACCCGCTGGGCTTCGGAGCCTTCGTCGAGACAAAGACAGAGGTCTTCACATCAGAGGCGCTCCCGATCGACGTCCTGGAGCTCCCGGCAGAGGGCCGGATCGACGAGCTCTGGACTGGACTGGTAGGGGACTTCTCCCTGACCGCAGAGCTGAGCGAGGAGCGCGTGGCCCTGGGCGAGTCCGCGACCCTCGAGGTGGTGATCGTGGGCGACGGAAGCCTGGCCGGCTTCGAGCTGCCGGTCCTCGAGGAGCGAGATGGCTACCGCGTGTACGACGACGAGGCAGAGGTCGAAGCCGAGATCGTCGAGGGACGCTTCCTGACCAAGGGCGTCTATCGGCGCGCCATCGTGCCTGAGTCAGTCGGGCGCATCGACATCGACCCGGTGGAGCTCCAGGTCTTCGATCCGAGCGCGGGCAGCTACCGCCTGATCCGCAGCGAGCCCGCTGTCCTGGACGTCACCGAGGGCGAGGCCGTCGGTACCCTGGAGTCCTTCAGCGACGGCGAGGTCGATGCCCGCCGCGACGTGAAGGATCTCGGCGAGGACATCCTCCCCATCAAGACGAGCCCCTCGGGTCAGAGCGGTGTCTTCTCGCCCTGGATGTTCCTGTGGTTCGGGGTCATCCCCGGTCTGGCCTTTTGCGGTGTCCTCGGAGGGAGCTGGCTTCGGTCCCGGAGCCAGCTCGTCGACCCCCGGACGGAGCTGAGGCGGCGGCTCGCCGCGCTCCCGGACGACCTCGCCGAGATCGAGGACGTCTACCGCGAGTCCCTGGCCCTCCACCTCGGCGTCTCGGCAGCGGGGATCGAGAAGAGGGACCTCGCCCAGCTCCCTGCGGGTCTCCGCGAGCGCTGCGAGTCGCTCTACACCGAGCTCGAGGCGGCACGCTACGGCGGGGCCGGGGGCGATCTGCGAGGCCGGGTCGTGCAGATCTGCGAGGAGCTGGTCCCATGATGCTGCTGTCGACTGCGCTGGCGTTGGCCGGCGACGCGAACGAGGCCTGGGCTGCTGGTGACCATGCCACCGCCCTGAGCGAGTGGGAGCACCAGATCGAAGAGGGTGATCGCTCGGGCGACCTCTACTACAACGTCGGCAACGCGCACTACCAGCTGGGCGAGCTGCCCGAGGCCATCCTCGCCTGGCGCTCGGCGCAGCTCTTGTCGCCACGCGACGGAGACATCGAAGCCAACCTCGCCAGCGTGCGAAAGCTGACCACGGACCGCATCGAGCCGGCTCCGTCCAGGAGCCCGGTGCTCTTCTGGCGGACCTCGTTGTCCGCGGCGGAGCAGGGCTGGGCCGCTTGCCTGCTGATGGCGGCGTTCTGGGCCATCTGCGTTCTCTGGCGCTTTCGCCGAGTCTCTTTGGGCATCCCTGCGGTGCTCACGGGCGTCCCCGGTCTCCTGCTGACCGTCTCGACCCTGCAGACCCTCGGCGAGCTCGGCACCGCCGGCGTTGTGCTGGCCGAGGCAGAGGTCCGGAGCACCGCCTCCGGGGGCGTGGTGCTCTTCGAGCTGCATCCGGGGGCCGAGGTCCAGCTGGGTGACGGGCTCGGTGACAACGTGCTCGTCTCGTTGCCGGACGGTCGCAAGGGATGGATGCCGGCGGCCTCGCTGGGGGTCGTCGACCCGAGGCGTTAAGCATGCGCCTCCGGAGAGCCACATGCGTCACGCCCTCGTCTTCGTCCTCGCTCTGCTCGCCTTCTCGGGCTGCGGCTACGAGCGCCACATGAAGCGCCTGTCCGACGTCGAGTTCGACCACTACTACGCGCTGCGGCCCTACATGAACGAGGACTCCCGCAAGACCTACCTCAAGCTGAAGACGGAAGAGGAGCGGAACCAGTTCCTGAAGGACAAGGGGCTGTGGGATCGCTTCTACAAGTACGACCAGGAGGCCCGCGACTCCATCGTCGCTGGCGATGTCCAGGTCGGCTGGACCAAGGACAAGGTGTTGATGGCCTGGGGAAGGCCCTACGACAAGCAGAAGCTGGCGGGCCGGGAGGCCCAGCGCAGCGAGCGCCTGGTCTACCGCTTCGAGAAGCACGAGGACGGCTCGATCCTCGTCTGGGAGGCCAACTCGAAGACCGAGTACAAGGCGGTCCAGCTCTTCCAGCGGGACGTGCTGCTCGACGACGACGTCGTGGCCGAGATCAGCCAGCGGGACCGCTGGGAGTAGAGTAGCTTGGCGGCTTCGGCATGGTCCTGAGATGAAGATCGCACTGGTCAGTCCCTACCCGGACATCACGAACTACGGCATGCGCACCCTGAGCTCGGTGCTCAAGCAGGACGGGCACGAGGTCCGGTTCATCTGCATGCCCGACTTCGCCGGTGATGGCGAGTTCGTCCACGTGCGCATGAGCGAGGAGCGGTACCCGGCCCGGATCATGGACCAGTTCCTCGAGCTGACGGCGGACGTCGACCTGCTGGGCGTCACGCTGATGACCCACTACTTCGACACCGCGAAGCAGCTCACGGAGGCGGCGCGCTCCGCTCACGGCATTCCGAGCATCTGGGGCGGGTTCCACCCCAGCGTCCGCCCCGACGAGTGCGCCAAGCACGCCGAGTACGTCGCCATCGGGGACAGCGAGGACCTCATCCTCGAGCTCGTTCGTCGCATGGAGAACAAGGACCCGGACCTCTCCGACATCAAGGGCCTCGTCTGGCGAAGGGGCGAGACGGTCGTCCGCAACCAGCCGGGCAGCCTCGAGCAGCACCTCGATCTGTACCCCTTCCCGGACTTCGGTCTCGACGACCAGCACATCCTCTTCGAGGGTCAGCTCCTGCCGGTGACCAAGGACCTGCTCCGTCGCTACCTCCACAACGGCACCGTCAGCCGCATGTTCGGCAAGATCGGCTACCAGACGATGACTGGGCGGGGCTGCCCGCACGCCTGCACCTACTGCGGGAACAGCTTCTACCGCGACCTCTACAGGCGCCAGCGCTACGTCCGCTACCGCTCGACCGAGAACGTCATGCAGGAGTTGGAGGGCGTGAAGCGGGAGTACCCCTTCATCAACTTCATCTGGTTCTCCGACGACAGCTTCTTCGGGCGGCCGTTGCCGGACATGATCGACTTCGCCGAGCAGTACAAGCGACGCGTCGGCGATCCCTTCTACCTCCTCGGCAGCCCCGGCACGATCACCGAGGAGAAGTACGAAGTCCTCGTCGATGCAGGTCTCCACTGCGTCCAGATGGGCGTGGAGCACGGCAGCAAGCGCATCCAGAAGCTGATGAAGCGTTCGACGATGAGCAACGACAAGATCCTCGCCTCGGCCGAGATCATCACGAAGTACGCGGACCGCACAGCCCCTCCCCAGTACGACATCATCTACGACCTCCCCTACGAGACCATCGAGGACAAGCTCGACACCCTGCGCCTCGTGGCGGAGCTGCCCAAGCCCTTCCGGTTGCAGGCCTTCTCCGTGATCTTCTATCCGGGCACCTCGCTGCACACCCTCGCCATGCGCGACGGCCTCGTCAACGACGAGAAGGAGGAGATCTACGACAAGATGTACTTCGAGAAGAACGACACCTACACCAACGTGTTGCTCTACCTCGCCCAGTCGGGGCGCTTCCCCAGCCCGCTGCTCAAGGTGCTCATCGACCGGCGCGTGGTCGACTTCGCGACCTCCGACTACGCCCGTCCCTTCGCGAAGCTCGCGAAGCTGGGGGTCGGCAAGGTCCGCGCGGCCCTGCGCAACCCTGCGCTGGAACGCGCTCGCGCCCTCGGTACCTTCGAGGCTCGCCTGGCCGGAATGACCGGCGCCAACGCGGGGGCGGCTGCGTCGAAGATGGCGGACGCCGCGAAGTAGTCTCTGGGTCCGGTGACGCTGACGATTCGTGAAGCCACAGAGGATGACGCGCTCGACACCCTGGCGCTGCGGCGGGCTGTGCTCGCCGAAGGCCGCTGGTTCATCACAGAGGAGGACGAGCACGTCGACTCGCTGGAGCTCGAGCAGTCGGTCATCCGCCAGCTCTCCCGTCAGCCGAACTGCCTGTACCTCGTCGCCCACGAGGGCTCGGCCCTGGTCGGGTTGGTCCAGCTCCAGGGTGGAGCGCTGCGCCGGATGCGTCACGCAGCGAAGATGGAGATCCTCGTCGCGGAAGGCCATCGTGGCCAGGGCACTGGCGGCGCCTTGCTCGGCGAAGCCCTGGACTGGGCCAAGGCCAACTCCGGGCTGTCCAAGATCGGACTCGCGGTCCTGGCCCACAACACCAGGGCCATCGCCCTGTACGAACGCCACGGCTTCCAGATCGAGGGTCGGCGCGACAAGGAGTACCTCACCGTCACCGGGCAGTTCTGGGGCGACGTGCTGATGTACCGCTTCGTCTGACCCGCTAGCGCTTCCGGGTCAGCCTCGCGACCAGCCGAGCTCTCAGCTCCGGAGAGGTCCAGGCCGGGATCACCTCGTCCCGGAAGGCTGCCTCCTGCGCAGGTGAGATCTGGAGGACGTGGCCCTGCAGCATCTCCTTCGTGCGACGGTAGACCGTCGGGTCGTAGCTCGACAGCTGCGCCAGCCGTGCGGCCGCGGCCTCGCGAGCTCCCACGACGACCTCGTCGACGAGGCCCAGGGCCCGAGCTTCTCGCGGTGGCACGAGCGCTGCGCCCAACAAGACCCGGGTCTGGGCGTGGGCCGGGATTCGGAAGCGCACCATGTTCCAGATGCGCGGTGGGAACAGCACGCCCACGGCGATCTCCGTGAGGCCGATGCGGATGGCAGGGTCGTCCTCTGCGATGCGCTGGTCACAGGCCAGGGCGATCACGCCTCCGCCTGCGATGGCGTGGCCGTCGACCACGGCGACGGTGGGCGCAGGCCACTGGAAGATCCGCCGGGTCACCCCATCGAGCAGCTCGAGGTAGCCGGGCATCTCCTCCGGGCCCAGGGCCGCGATCTCCTTGAGATCGACCCCGGCGGAGAGCGCGCCGTCTTCGCCGCGCATGAGGAAGGGCTCGCGGGGATGGTCGTCGAGCCGGGCGTGGATCGACCGCAGCATGTCCGTCGACAGCGCGTTCTTGCCGGGCCCGTCCAAGACGAGCTCGAAGCCCATGCTCAGAAGGCCTTGCCCGCGCCGAAGCGCACCGTGGGCTGGGGCTCCTGGCCGACCACCATCGTCTCGACGGCGAGGCTCAGGGCGAAGCCATCGCGGAGTGGCTGGCTCACTCCCACCGCGGCGCCGAGAGCAGGGTCGCGCGCGACGGCGAAGACCTCTGCGTAGGGGGAGAGGTAGGCGTTGCTCAAGGTCGCTCGGGTCGCGACGCCAAGGTCCGCCCCCTCGAGACCAGCGGTCCCTCGCAGAGCGACACCGAGGTGGTCCCCGCCGACGCCCGCGTGGACGTACATCCCGGCGCTTCCGAGGCTACCGGTCCATCCGAGCTCCACTTGCGGGTGGAGCTGACGCTCGCTGACCGGCTCGACATAGGGCGGAACCTGGTCCCCGACCGACAGCGTCTGGACACCGACCGTATTGGGCGCCTGGAGCGCGAGGCGCTGCTGGGCCAGCGCGGCCTCGACCCGGGTCGTCTCCGCCTTGCCGAGCTCTGGACCGGTCTCTCCGAGCGCGTCGAGCTTCTGCCACGCCAGCTCGGAGAGCTTGCTGTTGGGGAAGGCGACGATGAAGGCCGTGAGATCCCCGGAGTCGGCTGGGTCCACGCTCTCCCAGGCGGCGATGTCGTCGCCGTCGCGCACGCTCGCCGAGTCGATGTCGAGCGCACGGCTCCGGGCATCGGCAGCGGACAGTGACAGCAGTAGCAACAGCATGATTGGGGGGAGTTAGAAGCAGCGGACGATGAACATTCTCGCCCACCTGGTGTGTCTCTCGAGTCCGGCCTCTGCCGGCGAGTCCATCCGGGACCTCGAAATGGGGGTCAGAGGTGAGCTGCCCCTGGTGGCCAGCCCGTCTATCACGGAGGCCGCCGACGGCAAGGGCAACAGCCAGCTACACGTCGGCTGGGAGGGCTTCTTCGCCTATGTGCTGACTCCGCGGTGGGCCTTCACCGGGACCTTCGGGACGCGGTGGCAGTACCTGGGCTGGCCAGCTGACGAGGGCTTCGACCCCCTCATCCAGACCCGGGCGATGCGCGTCTACGTCGGGGCGCGCGCGTCGTTCCTCCAGGCGCCCACCTTCGTTGCTGTCAACGCCTCGGGTGGACTGGTCAGCAGCTACTGGCGGCTCGACATCGGGGGTGTCAACGGCGACCGTCGCGCGGCGGGGCCCGGCGCCCTGCTCGGAGTCGAGCTGACCCACTTCGTCAACAGGCGCTTCGCGCTGAGCGTCGAGCTGCGCGGCTGGACCGAGCTCCACGACGACGAGCTCCTCGCCGTCGCCGAGACCGACGACAGCCGCGGGTGGGCTTTTCAGCACCAGAAGAGCCAGAGCGGCGTGTCCCTCCTTGCTGGCGTGCTCTTCCGGTGAGCGGGCGCGTCGCTGGCGATGAGGCTGCGGCTATAGTTCCCGGCGCAGAGGAGGCATCGTGTTCATTTTTCTCATCGCCTGTGCCGGCTCGAAGGACATCGATGGCATCTGGGCCATCCTGATCCCGGGCGCCGTCGAAGCGGACTGCTCGGAGAGCATCTCCCACAACTTCACCGACGCTTTCGTGCCCGACGACGACGAGGACTCCGACCAGCCCTTCGTGAGCGAGCAGGAGACCGAGAGCTCCGAGGCGATGCAGCTGATCCAGATCACGCGCCACTCCAAGCGCGAGGCGACCCTGATCAAGGGCACCCGTGCCTACCCCGGCAGCCTCGGGGACAACGGCGCGTGGAAGTTCGAGTGGGGGGGCAACGACATCACGACGACGACCCAGACGCACCAGGATGGCTACGACTACACCGCCGACGAGGACGTCACGACCACGACCACGATCAGGCTGACCAAGAACAAGGAGACCGTCGGTGGGACCTGGACCGGTGTCACGCACACGATCGCCGGGTACACGGAGACCGACGCCTGGAGCAGCGAGATCACAGAGGTGGGTGACCGCGGGCAGATCCCCAGCGCGCTCTACCTCATCACCGATGTCACCGGCGCGGAGCGCCCTGCCGAGAACGAGCGGGACTTCGCGGAGTGCAGCGGGAGCGACTGTGAGCTCGACCTCGACATCACCTGTACGTCCGAGCGCGAGTACTCCGGATGGCGCACCGGATACGACGACGAGGACGCCTATGGCCACCTCGGCGCGGTCGGGCAGCCGGCGGGGGGATGAGCAATGCGCCTTGACGCCTGACTGACAGGCTCCGATAATGGTGTTCTTACGCCCTGAATCGAGGTGCACGATGCTCAAGGGTGATCGCATTCCGCGCGCGCGCGACATCATGACCAAGAAGCTCACCTGCCTGTCGGAGGACGACCTCGTCTACGACGCGGTGAGGAAACTCCTGGCTCGGAAGATCAGCGGGGCACCTGTCATCGACAGTCGCCGCCGCCTCGTCGGGGTGCTCTCTGAGAAGGACTGCATCCGGGCGGCGATGCGCGCGTACCACGACGGCCTCCCGTCCCCGAACGTCGGCCAGGTCATGACCCGCGAGCCCGTGTCCGTGAAGGAGGAGACCAACGTCGTCACGATCGCCCACCTCTTCGCGACCAGCCCCTTCAGGCGCATTCCGGTCGTGCGTGAGGGGGACGTCCTCATCGGCCAGATCAGCCGCCGAGACCTGCTGAAGGCCGTCGCCAGCGTCTTGGAGCCGAGCCGCGGCCGCAAGGCCTCGCCGCTGTACCTCAGCGCGCTCGATGACGCCGAGATCACCGCGGAGATCACGCTGGGCTGATCAGCCCGAAGTCAGACATTCTGTCAGACGATTGACAGCATGACGTCATCATGTCAGGTTGTCGGCATGCCTAAGATCCTCGTTGTCGACGACGAAGAAGCCAACCGCGTCACCCTCGATCGAATCCTGCGTCGGGAGGGCTGGAGCGTCATCCAGGCCCCGGATGGCCGCACGGGCCTGGAGCTCCTGCGCGAGGAGGGCGCTGACGTCGTCGTGACCGACTTCAAGATGCCGGGCATGACCGGGCTGGAGCTCCTGCGGGCGGTGAAGGCGGTTGCGCCGGACGTCGAGGTCCTCGTCATGACCGCCTACGGCACGGTGGAGGTGGCGGTCGAGGCCATGAAGGAGGGCGCCTACGACTTCGTGACCAAGCCGCTGAGGCGCATCGAGCT
Source organism: Myxococcota bacterium (assembly GCA_036012755.1). GTDB lineage: Bacteria > Myxococcota_A > UBA796 > UBA796 > CAJQPC01 > JAAESX01. The sequence goes on from DASCPX010000047.1 coordinate 19,730, forward strand.
GGTCGGCTCGATCAAGAAGGCGCTCGAGAAGCGGGGCCTCATCCTGGAGATCGGTCGCCTGAAGCAGCAGCTCGCCGAGGGTGACGGGACCCACATCATCGGGTCCTCGCCGGCGCTCCGGCAGCTGATGGAGGAGGTCGACCAGGTCGCTCCGAGTGACGCGAGCGTCCTGCTCGTCGGAGAGTCCGGCACCGGGAAGAGCCTGCTGGCCCGAGCGCTGCACGAGCGCTCGGCGCGCCGGCGTGGCCGCATCGTGACCGTGAACTGCGCCGCGATCCCGGAGACGCTGTTGGAGTCCGAGCTCTTCGGGCACGAGGCGGGGGCCTTCACCGGCGCGACGGGCCGCAAGGAAGGACGCTTCGACCTGGCCCGCGGCGGGACGCTGTTCCTCGACGAGATCACCGAGGTCCCGGCCAGCGTGCAGGTCAAGCTCTTGCGTGTGCTGCAGGAGGGGGAGTACGAGCGCGTCGGCGGCACGAGGACACTCGCCGCGGACGTGCGTGTCGTCGCCGCGACGAATCGCCCCATCGAGACAGAGGTGGCCGAGGGCCGCTTTCGCGAGGACCTCTACTACCGGCTCAACGTCATCCAGCTCCGCGTGCCGTCCCTGCGCGAGCGACCAGAGGACGTGCCGCTGCTCGCGGCCCACTTCCTCACCCACTACTCGAAGAAGAACCGCAAGGCCGTGCAGGCCCTGAGCGCGGAGGTGCTCGATGCGCTCTGTGGCTATCGCTGGCCTGGCAACGTGCGCGAGCTCGAGAACGCCATCGAGCGCTCCGTGGTGCTCTCCCGCGGGGACATCGTCCGGCTCGAGCAGCTCCCCCCGGCAGTTCGTCAGGGCCAGGGAGGCCGGCAGGTCCTGAGCTTCCCGGTCGCTACGCCGCTGAAGAACGTCGAGCGCCGCATGATCGAGGAGACCCTTCGCCACACTGGCGGGGACAAGACCCTGGCCGCCAGCCTCCTGGGCATCACGGCGCGCACGATCTACCGCCGCGAGGCTGAGTGGGCCGGCGAGTGCCCCGCCCAGGGCTAGATGTAGTAGTCCTTGAGGTCGCGGCAGCGCGCCGCGTTGAAGTGGATCGTGACCTCGCCCTCGGTGTCTCCGTCCTCGTCGACCATCATCGTGGCGAAGTTGCCGCGGATCGACTCGCCGGGGGTGTGGCCGTTGATGTTCAGGACTCCCTCGTCCGAGTGGTACCAGTCGTCACCGGTCCAGACGTCGCCGAGGAGGTCCTCTTCCTCCGGGTACTCGGTCCAGTGGCGTGCCAGGACCTTCGCCTCGTCGTCGTCGGTGATCGGATCATCCCAGTCCACGCCGTCCCACTCGCCCTTGTTCTTGTCGTCGACGTCGTCCACGCGGATCTTGATGTCCCAGACCCAGAAGTCCTCTGGCACGCTCGCTTCCCACTCGTCGATCGCGTCGTCGAAGTCCAGGTTGTTCAGCTCGTCCTCGAAGTCGTCGGAGGCTGAAACCCACTCCTCGCAGTTCAGCCCGTGGGTGGCGAGCAGGACCATGATCACGCCGTCGTTGCCGTAGTAGTCGTCCTCCTCGACGAAGACGGCGGTGTTGATGTTCACGCTGCGCTCGTCGACCTTGCCGTTGACGTTGTTGCACGCGGACAACGCCAGGACTCCGATGATGGGTGTCATTGCTCCTCCAGCCGAGCACCATATCCTGGTCACATGCGGCCACGTGGCTCACTGCGCGTTCGAATCCTCGGCGCCTTCCTTTTGTCCTTCGCGTTCTTCCTCACGGCGCTTGGCTATGGGCTCGTCGAGTTCCGTCGGGTGGGGCAGGCCCTGGAGGTGATCGACCAGGGCTACGTCCCGCTGTCAGCCGCCGCGACGCGCATGGAGTCCTCTCTGGTGCGCATGGAGATCGACCTCGACTCCGTCCAGGATCGGCGCATCGCCGCCCACCGCAGCCGCGCGGCGCTCCATCACGGGATCATCCGCGACCGCGTCGAAGAGGCTCGCGCGACCGTCGATTCGGTCCGGCGCCTGGCGCGAGACGAGTCCGAGGCGGCGGACCTCGACAGCCTCGACAGCCAGCTCGAGACCATCGGCCAGCTCAACGCGGTGCTCGAGGAGCGCACCCTGCACTTCCTGGCCCTGAGCGAGACCGGAAACACCAGCGATGCCCGCGCGGTCCGGCCCGAGCTGGTCAACACGCGGCGCGAGCTGGAGACCGCGATCTCCCAGCTCTCATCGGCTGTCGACGGGCGAATCCGACGGCTGGCAGAGGAGACCGCCCAGGCCCAGCGGACCGCGCTCATCGTGAGCGGCTCGCTCGCGCTGGCCGCCCTGGGCCTCGGCTTCGTGTTGTTGCTCTTGGCCATCATCGCGCTCCGCCCGATCGGCCGCATGTCAGACGAGGTTCGCCGCATCGAAGCTGGCGACTACGAGGTCGAGCTGGGCCCCAGCGGTAGCGATGAGCTCGACCTGCTCGCAGAGCGAATCAACGCCATGGCAGCAGCCATCAGGCAGCGGGACGAGGATCTCCGCCGGAAGACCGTCGAGGAGCTCGCCAACAGGGACCGCCTGGCCCGAGCCGAGCGGCTGGCCCTCGTCGGCCAGATGCTCGCCCAGATCACGCACGAGGTCCGGAATCCGCTCAATGCGATGAGCCTGAATGCCGAACTGCTCGCAGAGGACCTCGAGAGCGTCGATGAAGATGGCGCCCTCGGCGACCGGAGAGAGGAGGCCCTGGCGATGCTGGCGACGGTTCGAAGCGAGATCGAGCGGCTGGAGCGTACGACCGAGCACTACCTGGCCCTCGCACGCCGGCCGGCGCCGAAGCTCGCCCTGGCGGACCCGGCGGAGCTCGTCTACGGGGTCGCCCACCTGCTGGAGGAGCAGCTGCGCCGCGAGGGTGTGGCCATAGAGGTCGAGGTGGGGGCCACGTCTCCGGTCGAGCTTGACGATCACCAGATTCGGCAGGCGCTGATCAACGTCGTTCGCAACGCCGCCGAGTCCGGTGCCACCGCCATCCGTGTCGAGGTCGACGGCAGCGGTGGCACCTTGAACATCGCGGTCTGCGACGACGGCTCCGGCCTCGACGAGACCGCCGCCGAGCGGGCCTTCGACCCCTTCTTCACGACGAAGGCCAAGGGCAGCGGCCTTGGGCTCGCGATCACGCGACAAATCCTCGAAGACCACGGCGGCAGCATCTGCCTCGAGCCCTGCGACAGCGGCACCCGCCTCGTGCTACGGGTGCCAGCATGAAGCTCCCGGTCAGCGAGCATCGGCTGGAAAACGGTCTTCGTCTGGTGCTCTCTCCCGACCCGGCGATCCCGGTCGTCGCCTTCGCGCTGTACTACGACGTTGGCTCCCGCAACGAGGAACGAGGGCGCAGCGGCTTCGCCCACCTCTTCGAGCACATGATGTTCCAGGGCTCCGCGAACGTCGGAAAGGCCGAGCACTTCGCCCACATACAGGGCTGCGGCGGCCAGACCAACGCCACCACCAGCGAGGATCGGACCAACTACTACGCCACCTTGCCCTCCAACCAGCTGCGGCTGGGCCTCTGGCTCGAGGCTGACCGCATGCGCTCCCTTGCGGTGACGCCGGAGAACTTCGAGAACCAGCGCCAGACGGTCATGGAGGAGCGGCGGGAGCGCGTGGACGACGCCCCGTACGGCGAGGCCATGGTCGCGCTCTGCGAGCTCTCATGGGGAAACTGGGCCTACGGGCATCCGGTCATCGGCTACTGGAAGGACCTCGAGGCCTGTGCCTACGAAGAGGTCGTCGCCTTCCATGACCGCTTCTACCGGCCGAACAACGCCGTGCTCGCGGTCGCTGGCGACTTCGAGGAGGAGGAGGCGCTGGCTGCTGTCGCCGACTACTTCGGCGACATCGACGCGGGCCCGCGCCAGCCAGCCCCGGACATGCACGAGCCGCGCCGCGTCGGGCACCAGACAGAGGTGGTCGGGGACGAGCTGGCTCGTCTGCCGCTGGTCTTCGTCAACCACCAGGCGCCCGGTTTCGGGAGCAGGGATTTCTTCGCCTGGGAGGTCCTGGAGACCGCGCTGTTGCGCGGGCCGAGCTCCCGTGCCTACCGCCGCTTCGTCGTCGAGGAGCAGCTCGCGGTGCAGGTCTCCGGTGGCTTCGACGCGCGGCGGGGACCGGGGCTCTTCAGCTTGACCGGCGTCGCCAGCAGCGCAGAGGGGCTGCCCCGGATCCGCGATGCCTGGCTCGAGGAGCTCGAGCGCGTCGCCTCCGAGCCGCTGTCCCGGCAGGAGTGGGACAAGGTGCTGGCCCGTGCCAAGGCCGCAGCGGTCTACTCGGTGGAGGGGGTGCTCGGGCGCGCGATGCAGCTGGGCCGCTCCACGCTGTACCTGGACGACCCACAGTGGGACAACCGCTACCTGGAGGAGCTGGCGAAGGTCGAGCCGCCAGACGTCCAGCGGGTCGCCCGTGACTGGCTCCAGGACGGCTGGGTCTCTCTCGAGGTCCACCCGAGATGAGCTTCCCGACGACACCACCGCCGGCGGGACCGGCGCTGCCCTGGACCTTCCCCGAGAGCCACGCCGCGACCCTGGAGTCCGGACTCTCCGTCGTGGTCCTCCCGCAGCGGCGCCTGCCCATCGTGCAGCTTCGCCTGGTGAGCCGCATCGGGCGTTGGCTCGAGGGCCCAGAGGAGCGAGGTCTCTGCAGGCTGCTCGCAATGACGACCCGGCACGGCACCGAGCGCTTCAGCTCCGCTGAGCTCGCCCACTACCAGGACGCCCTCGGGCTCCGGCTGTCCTCGTCGATGTCTCCCGACGATCGTGGTCTCGCGGTGAAAGCGCTCTCCGAGCACATCGACGAGGCCTTCGTGGTCCTCGGCGAGCTGGCCTGCAGGCCCACCTTCCCAGAGGAGCACGTCGCTCGCGAGGCGAGGAAGTCCGGCGAGGCTCGTCGCCAGCAGCGCGCACAGCCCGACAACCTCGCCGGCGAGTGGTTCTCCTGGGCGGTCTACGGACGGGCCCATCCCTATGGGCGCCGGCGCCCGGAGGCAGAGGACTTCCTCGCCCGCAGTCGGGACGAGGTGCTCGCCTGGCATCAGAGCCGCTTCGGACCCGAGCACGCGCTGCTGGTCGTGGTGGGGGACACGGAGCCTGCTTCCGCCATCGACCTCGCCGAGCGCACCTTCCGCGACTGGAGCCCTGCCGCGCCGCTGCCCGAGCTGCCCTCCACGCCCCCGGATCCGCAGCCCAGGGTGATCCTCGTCGATCGGCCTGGCAGCGAGCAGGCCACCATCCTCGCTGGGAACAAGGCCATCGCCCGCCGAGCACCCGGCTACGACGACGCCCGCGTGATGAACCGGGTGCTCGGTGGTGGGGCGAGCTCGCGGCTGTTCATGGACCTGCGAGAGACGCGCTCGCTGACCTACGGCGTCTACTCGGCGCTCGACGGCGGCCGCTTCGGCGGTGACCACTCTGCCAGCCTGTCGTGCTCGACGGACAAGGCCTCCGAGGCGCTGGCTGCGCTGTTTTCGCACCTCACCCGCATCCGCGAGGAGCCTGTCACCGACGGCGAGCTCGACGCGGCGCGGCGCTACCTCTGCGGGGCCTTTCCCATCGGCGCCAGCAGCCTCGGTGGCATGGCTTCGCTGCGCACCACCCGTTGGCTGAACGAGCTCCCGGAGGACACCTGGGAGACCTTCGTGCCGCGCGTCGCGGCCGTCACCGTGGAAGATGTCCAGAGAGCCGCCCGGACCGTGGTGCGACCGGAGGAGGGTGTGCTCGTCGTCGTGGGGGAGGCTGCCGCGCTCGAACCGGTTTGCGCCCGCTACGGCGAGGTCGCCGTCGTGGATTCGGAGCGACGTCCGCCGGATTGACTCGCATTGGGCGTGGGTTAGACCAGCAGGTCCAACCTTCGAGGAGGCAACCCGATGCGGACCACCTGGATTCTCCTGGCCTTCGGGCTCGTCGCGTGCGACGGCAACAGCACGACGGCGCCGACTAGCACGACCACATCCGCAGCTGACATCGGCGAGGTCCTCGCCACAGTCGACGGGCTGCCGGTCGGATCCGTCGAGTTCGAGCTCGCCGCCAGCCGCGTCAGCCCGGATGACGGCAAGAGCCTGTCGCTGGAGGAGCGAAAGGACATCCTCGACCGCCTCGTCAACGACAAGGTGCTCTACCTGGAAGCCCTGCGTCGCGGCCTCGACAAGGACCCGAAGGTCCAGAAGGTCATGGTGAACACCCTCCTGCGGGACGAGGTCTACGCCAACGTGCGCAACAGCGACTTCACCGACGAGGAGCTCCGCGCCCACTACGAGGCGAACAAAGAGGACTTCGTCGTGCCGGAGAAGGTGCAGGTCAAGCGGATCCTCATCCAGATCTCCGATGACCGGCCCGCCGAAGAGGCTCTGGCCATCGCCGAGAGCGTGCGCGCGGAGATCGCGTCGGACCCGAAGGGGCTCTTCAAGGACGCCGCCACGAAGCACTCGGAGGACCCCTACCGTCGCCGCGGCGGTGACGTCGGCTTCGTGTCTGCGGAGGGCAAGCCCGGCCTGGACCAGGACATCGTCGATGTGGCCTTCAGCCTCGACGTGGAGGAGCTCTCAGGTGTCTTCGAGAGCGCCGACGGCTACAACATCCTCTACATCGCGAACAAGCGCGAGCGCGTCGAGCGTACCTTCCAGCAGATGAAGGGCTCCGTCCTTCGCAAGGTCAAGAACGACAAGCTCAAGGAGATGTACGAGAGCTACGTCGCCAGCCTCAAGGACGGGGTGAGCATCCAGATCAACGAGGACAAGCTCGCCGCCCTCGACGTGAAGACCGCCGTGCGTCCGAGCATCGCGCCCGAGTTCAGCCTCGGCCCGGGGGCGGACAACGCGCTCCGCCCGTCTGGGGCCCCCACCGCCCCGACAGAGGAGCCCGAAGCCCCCGAGGGCGGCCTGTGATCGCACTCTTCGGCCTCCTCTCTGTCGCCGAGGCCGAGATCGTCGATCGCATCGCCGCGGTCGTCAACGACGAGGTCATCACCCTCTCAGAGGTCTACGAGCTAGGTGGGGACTACATCTCGGCGGCACCGAGCGAGGGTCAGACCACGAAGGGAGCGGAGATCGAGGTCCTCGACTCCCTGATCCAGCGGGCCCTGGTCGCGCAGCAGATCGACGAGCTCGGACTCGGCGTCACGCGCGACGAGCTGGAGCGCACGATCGATGATGTCGCGAGGCAGAACGGGCTCACCCGCGAGCAGCTCCGGACAGAGGTCGAGCGCAGCGGGCTTCCCTGGTCGCTGTACCGCGAGGAGCTCGAAGAGAGCGTTCGCCAGATGAAGTTCAACCAGGTCGTCCTGCTGCCTCGGGTCGCTGTGAGCGAGGACGAGATCCGCGACCTGTACAACCGCCGCGTGCGGGACAACGTCGCTCCGGCGACGCGGGACTTCGAGGGCATCCTGTTGCCCCTGCCGGCAGAGGCGACCCCGGAGGCCACCGCCGAGCTCGACGGCCGCGCCTCGGAGATCAAGGCCAGCTTCGACGAGGGCACTCCCTGGCCGGACCTGCTGTCGGACAACGCCGACTCGGTGCTCTTCTCCCAGGGCGGAAAGCTCGGCTCCTTCAGCGAGGAGGAGATCATCCCGGCGCTGAAGGTCGTGGGGTTCTCCCTGGCGATCGGCGAGCTGTCGGACCCCATCGCGCTCGAGTCCGGCGTCATCCTGCTCTACGTCTCGGGCGAGTCTTCCGCCGAGAAGCCCGCCTACGAGCTGGTCCGTCCGGACCTCGAAGCCGAGCTCCAGGCTCAGCGGATCGAGGAGGAGCTGGAGCTCTGGTACAGCGCTGCGCTTCGCCAGGCCTCCGTCGAGATCAAGCTCGAGGCTCCCGAGAGCCAGTGATCCTGGTCACCGTCGGCGACCCGGAGGGCATCGGGCCCGAGGTCGCCGCGAAGGCCGCTGACGGCGACTGCGTGCTGGTGGGGGACCCAGGTGCCATCGAGCGCTGGTCTCCGAAGGTCCCGGTGGTGGCGCCCCCGGATGGAGACGAGCCGGTCGAGATCCGCGCCATCCGGTTCGCGGTGGCGGAGTGCCTCGCATCTCGCGCCGAGGCCCTGGTCACCGGTCCCATCCACAAGGCCCGTCTGGCGGCGAGAGGCTTCGAACACCCGGGCCACACCGGCTTCCTCGGCGAGCTCTGTGGCGCCAGGCCGGTCATGGCCTTCATCGGCGCGGAGCTGCGCGCCTGCCTGGTGACGACCCATGTGCCCCTGTCGCGGGTCCCCTCCTCGATCACCTCCGAGCGCCTGCTGCACGTCTTCCGGGTGGCCGCTGGCGAGCTGCGCTCCAAGCTGGGCCTGGAGGGCCGCCTGTTGGTCTGTGGGCTCAACCCCCACGCAGGTGACGGGGGGGTGCTCGGGTCAGAGGAGATCGAGATCATCACCCCGGCCATCGAACAGGCCTGCTCCGAGGGCCTGACGGTCGGCGGCCCGATGAGCGCCGAGGTCGCCTTCCGGCGCCAGCGGTCCGGCCACGCCGACATGGTCGTGGCGATGTTCCACGACCAGGGCCTCGCACCGCTCAAGCTCGTCGAGAGCGGGCAGAGCGTGAACTGGTCGATGGGTCTCCCGATCGTGCGCACCTCCGTGGACCACGGCACCGCAGACGACATCGCCGGTCAGGGCGTCGCCGACCCGACGTCCATGGCCTCGGCCATCGGCCTCGCTCGAGTCCTGGCCCGCTGACGCTGTCAGCTCTCCTCGGCCCAGAGGCTGCACTCGTCGAAGCCCAGGGTCTCCGGAGATGAGCCGAACACGGCGCAGTCCTCTTCGTTGCCGTCGAGATCCTCGACGATGATGTGCCAGTTCACGCCGCCGTCGGAGTCGGTGCAGGCAAAGAGGGTGGACTCGCTGGCGACCACGTCCTCCTCGGCGTGGACTCGCTCGAGCTCGACCGTGTAGATCCAGGCCTGCTCGTCATCGCTCCAGTCGGGCAGGGTCATCTCGTGGGCTTCGTCGTAGTTGGTGGACTCGTCGTAGATCTCCAGCGTTCCATCGCCGGGCTCGCCCCAGGCGATGATCTCGTAGCTCCAGCCCTCGGGATCACAGGTGAAGCGGATGCCGGCGATCCAGGCGGTCTGGGGGTCGCTCGTGTCTGCGGTGTCCGTGGACATCGACGGCACGCACTCCGGGAACAGCAGTCCGAAGAGTCCGAAGAGCATGGACAGACACTATCCCAGAGCGAGACGGCCCCGCCGCCAGGGCAGGGCCGTCGTTGGCATCAGCCGAAGAGCATCAGCTCCAGTCGGCGCAGCCCGTACCGAGCGAGGAGGGGGCGTCGCCCCACACGGCGCAGTCGGCCTCTGTGGCGCCGTCGGTCTCCCAGATCACGATGTGCCAGGTCAGGGATTGCTCGCGCGAGGTCGTGCACTCGTACAGGGTCGTGCTTCCGGAGACCACCTCGTTGGGCGTGGCGACCTGGCCCAGCGCCACGTAGAGGTTGTCCCAGTGGCCGCCATCGGCGAAGTCGTAGGAGGCGATGTCGTGGACCTCGTCCCAGGGGTTCGAGGAGCCGGTCTGGAAGATGTAGACGGTGCCGCCACCGGTCCAGCCGACCGTGTAGACGTCGAACCACCAGTCGACGGTGTCGCAGTCGTAGCCGATGGCCACGGTGCCCGCGGCGACATCCGGCGTGTCACACAGCGAGTCGTCGAAGCCGATGTAGGTGGCACCCGTGTAGTTGGGGCAGTTGACCGTGGAGTCGTCGATGACGGCGCTTTCGCCGCTGTCGCAGACTTCGCCGCTGTCGCAGATCTTGCCCGTACAGGCAGTGAGGGCCAGCGTTCCGCCAGCGATGAGAAGGATCTTCTTCATTGTTCTTGCGTCTCCTGGTAGGGCTCAAAGGGACCCGACCGCCGTGGAGTGTATCCACTACTGGCGGTGGTCGCACTCGCTGTAGCTGGCGATGGCGTTCCAGTCGATCTCTGCGCCCCAGGTCGCGCAGTCGGTTTTTTCGCCCGTCTCCGGGTCCGAGACCATCACGCGCCAGGCCATGTTCGCCTCCGTGCTGCCGTCGCAGAGCCAAGCGCTCGTCTTGCCCTCCTCGGCGTCACGGGGATCGGCCACGATGTCGAGGGAGAGCTCGAGCCGATCCCACGCGCCGTCCGCCGCTGCCTCGACTGACTCGATCTCGTGTGCTTCGACCCGGTGGGCGTCCGCGGTCAGGCTCCAGAGACCACCGCTGGTCCAGCCTTCGGTCTCGACGACGAGGCTCCACGTGTCGTCCTCGACCGAGCAGCCCCCCTCCAGCGAGGTGATGGTGGTGGGCCCTTCGTAGGAGAACGCGCCCGCGCTGTCGTCCGGGCTGACATGGGGCGCAAGGCAGCCGCTCAGAGCGAGGAGCAATCCGTCTCCAAGCGGTCCGGGTCGAAGCCCCACACCCGGCAGTCGGCGTCCTCGCCGTCGGCGTCGGTGACGACGAGGTGGAAGGTGGTCTCTTCGTCGAGGCAGTCACTGGCCACCTCGAGCACCGAGATCTGCCAGGCGCCGTCAGGGTCCCAGGCCTCTGGGATCGGGTCGAACTCGAAGGCGGAGTCGTCACCCGCGGAGACGACGCGCAACAGCTGCAGCTGGCTCCATCCCACCGTCCGGACCTCGACGACCCGGGTCGGCGGGGTGCAGCCGACCTCGACTTCGTCGATCGAGGTGGGACCGTCGTAGTGGTACTCAGCTGTGTCGACGACCGCGACGAGGTCGTCCGTTGAGGCGCCGGAACAAGCCAACAGGAGCATCATGGCCTTCATCTAGCAGGCGCTTCCGTCGCAGTCGAGCACCTCTTCTCCGGACTGTAGCCAGAGGGTCCACGTCCCCTCCGCCTTGGAGCAGGGGACCTCCGTCGTCTGGGCGGTCCCCGAACCGGCGTGCTGCAGGGTGAGCGCATAGACCGCCCACCAACCCCCCGGGTCCTGGTCTGCCAGCGGGACGTCGTGCTGCTCCTCCACGTGCCCGGCGCTGGAGTCGTCGGAGTCGCGCGGGTGGTCGTAGGCGAGTCCCAGGACCACGGAGCCGACGCCGCGGCTGTAGATCCGCCATTCCTGGTCCTCTCCGCGGCAGGTCAGGTGGACCTCCGTGAAGACGCTCTCACCGGTGTAGGCCCCCGCCTGAGGCACGGTGTCGTCCACATCGGCCCCCCCCACGCAGGCGATGATCCAGATCACCGGGCTCGCCGGCTGTTCTGCCAGATCGCTTGCTCGAGGCCGACCATCAGGCGTCCGAGGCCCTCGCTGGTGTGGGCGCTGCAGAACAGGGACCCGGGGTGTTCCTGCCGCAGCTCCTGCAAGGCCGCCGGGGCGAGGGCGTCGATCTTGTTGAAGACCACCAGCGTGGGGGTCTCCGTGACGCCCAGGCGGCCGAGCACCTCGTCCACAGAGGCCATGTGTCCGTCGCGCTCGCTGCTGCTGCTGTCGACGACGTGGAGGAGCAGGTCGGCCTCGACGACCTCTTCGAGGGTGCTGCGGAAGGCCTCGACGAGCTCCTTGGGGAGGGCGCGGATGAAGCCGACCGTGTCTGTCAGGATGACCTCGCGCTCCTCCGGAAAGCGCAGCCTCCGACTCGTCGGATCGAGGGTCGCGAAGAGCGCGTCCCTGGCATCGACCTTGGAGCGGGTCATCCGGTTCAACAGCGTGCTCTTGCCGGCGTTGGTGTACCCGACGATCGAGACCATCGGCAGGCCGACCTTGCGCCGGCGTTCTCGGCGCATGCCCCTGTGCTTTCCGAGCTTCTTCAGTTCCCGCACGATGCGTGCGAGGCGCTCGTCTGCGCGGCGACGGTTGATCTCCAGCTTGGTCTCGCCCGGGCCGCGGGAGCCGACGCCGCCGGTGAGCCGCGACATGGCCGTCGGCATGATCGCGAGACGCGGCTTGCGGTAGCGGAGCTGGGCCAACTCGACCTGCAGCTTGCCCTCCTTCGTGGTGGCGCGCTGGGCGAAGATGTCGAGGATGAGCTGGGTCCGGTCGAGGACCGAGAGCTCGGTCACCGTCGCGATGTTGCGGAGCTGCGAGGGCGCCAGCTCCCGGTCGAAGACGAGGACCTCTGCGCCGAGGTGCATCGAGCGCAGCAGCACGTCCGAGAGCTTGCCCTTGCCGATCAGCGTGCGGTTGTCGGGCTTGCGGCGCATCTGCAGCACCGTGTCGACGACGTCGAGGCCAGCTGTGTCTGCCAGGCGCTCGAGCTCGTCCAGGGACTCTCGGGTCGATCGGTTCTCACGCCCGAGTCCGACACCTACCAGGATGGCCTTCTGGCGCCCATCGACGTCGCGGAGGCGGTCGCTCCTGGCGAAGCGCCGCTGCAGGTCGGTGATGAAGGCGATGAAGTCGTCATCCCAGTGGTGGACGCTGGGGCGGGACTCCCTGTGTGAGATCTCCTCGCCGGCTTCCTCTGGCGGGAGCATGTGCGCCCACTCGACAGCTCCCGGCAGCCCATCCGTGCCGGCGTTGACCACGATGATGGCGTCGAGGCTCAAGAGCGTGAGGTCGGTGAGGTTGTCCTTGTTGAGCCCCTCGCCGCGCAGCTGCGCGATGACGAGGCGGAGGCCGCGGAAGCGCCCGGAGCCAGCCCGCGCTCGGCCGAGGTCTGGGATGAAGACCTGGTGCGCGTCGCCGACGAGCACCTTGTCCACGAAGCCCATGCGGTCGACGACCAGGCCGACCTGGCGGCTGCAGCCCCGGGCGGTCTCCGTGAGTCGCCTCGCGAGCTCTGGGGTCAGGAAGCGCCCCTGGGGGATGCGCCGCTCGTAGAGCGACTTCAGCGCCTTGACCTGAGAGGTCTTCAGGCCGGCGGTGTTTCCGTGGAGATCTGGCATCCGCGCGAAGCTAACCGCCCGCGGCGGCGAGGCGAGCTTCGGCCTTTGCCGCCCACTCTTCGCCGAGGCGCTCGCCGTAGGTCTGGTGCAGCTCGCGGGCCTGCTCCAGCGCCCCGTTGTGGAGCGCCCAGTCGAAGCGGCTCGGGATCTGCTGCTCGACGAGCACGTCCAGCTGCTCTTGCGCCGCCGTCGTCCACTCCGGGCCCATCTCGGAGGCCCAGGTCTCGACGACGCGCAGTCCATCGTCGAGGTCGCCCCGAGCCAGGGCCGTCTCGTAGGCGGCCTGGGCGTGCTCTTTGGCGGAGTTCCGGTACCCGGGTCCGCAGAAGTCGAGGACGGGGTCGATGTCCTCGCGGATCGCGATCCCCTCGTCGAGGTCGGCCTCGGCGAGGTCGTCACCGGCAGCTTCGCAGAGCGCCGAGGCCTGGACGGCGGCGGCCTCCGGGCAGGTGGAGGCGGCATAGCCGGCCAGGGCGTTGCGGTCGGTGCTCAGGGCCTGGTACTCGCTCGGCTCGGCCAGCTGCAGCGCCTGGCAGCGCCAGCCCTCTGCGACCTCGGAGTCGAGGTCGAAGGCCAGCAACAGGACATCGACGGGGACGGTGCGCGGCGGGTCGACGAAGTGGACGGGCACGCCCTCCGCGCCGGCGAGTCCGCCCTCGAGGCCCAGGGCGATGTGGCTCACGTCGACGCCATGGAAGTCGGCCAGGACCAGCGCCGCGCCGAGATCCTCCACGTCCGCTGCCAGCACGCCGCCGACGAGCTGCAGGGCCACCTCGGAGTCCGACAGCTCGACCGGGGCCTGGAAACCGAGGGTCAGCCGACGGTGATCCACGCCTCGCTTCGGCCCACGCAGGGGCAGGTCGTTCGTGGTCTGGACCACGAGGCGCCGCTCGGGGTCGGACTCGGACAGCGGCCTCCAGTCCGAACAGGGCACCCGAGCCTCGCCGATGCCGTCGTACCAGATGAAGTTCTGGATTCGCCAGGAGCACACATCGCGCACCTGGCCCTGCAGTTCGATGCCGAAAGGGGTCACGTTGACGGTGGTGAGCTGGGCGTCCTGGGCTACCAGGGTGACGGTCTTGACCGCGAGGGCCGATGCGGACAACAGGTGGAGCACGCCCCCCGACTAACCGGGCCGGCTAGAGCGCCTCGAGGGAGAGTACGAAAGCGCGCCAGGCGATCACGGCCGTGGCGATGCCGAGGCCGAAGCACAGCCCGGTGAGGGAGCGCCCGATGATGCTCTTGATGTAGCCGTCGATGATGTCCCAGCGGCGCTCTGGCTCCACGTGGGGCACGACGCGGAGGTGGTGGGGGCGTCCACGCAGAGTCTCGTGCTGGGGCCTGCGGGTCTCGGCGAGAGTGTCCCGGTAGGCCAGCACGAGCTCTGGGGTGAGGGTCTCCGGGGGTCGTCTTCGGTGCGGGACCATGCGTCTTCTCCGTGTTGCATGGCCCCTCGGATCCGAGGGAGATCCCCTTTACTTACGACTCGCTCTCGATCTGCTTGGTGCCGCCCAGGTTGTTGGCGATCTGGGCGAGGTCGACGCCGATGCCGGCCTTCAGCTCCTCGACCAGGGTCACTGCGCTCGCCGCTCTACCGCCGCCGCCCTTTGGCAGCACCGTGATGCGGTCCACGCGCACGTCCTGGATGGTGCCGACCAGGGCGGTCATCACCTTCTCCAGCTTCTGCATGAGGAAGATGTCGCGGGCGTTCTCTCCACCGTTCTGCCAGGTCTGGATCATCTCCTCCAGCACGGTCGCGCTGGCCTTTCCGTCCTCGATGATCTTGGCGGCCTTGGCCTTCGCGTCGGCCTGATCGGCTATCATCTGGGCGTGCGCGGGGGCCATGACGTCCGCCTGGAGACGACGGCGGGTCTGCTCGACGCGAGCTGACTGGGTCAGGAGCTCGGCCTGGGCCTTGGCGACGAGCGCCTCGACCTCGCCCTGTTCCTTGGCGACCAGGGCGCCGCGGCGGGTCTGGGCGTCCTTGACGCGCTTGTCCGCCTCTGCCTCGGCGATCTGGACCTCGGCCTTGCACTCCGTGATGCGGGCCCACTGGCGGGCCTCCGCATCCTGGATCATGGCCATCGCCCTTGCCTCGGCCTCTGCGATCTTGGCCGTGCGGATGAGCTCGGCGGTGGTCTTTCGCCCGATGCTGTCGAGGTAACCGACCTCGTCGCTGACGTTCTGGACCTTCAGCACGTCCAGGGTGAGCCCCAGCTTCGAGAGGTCGTGCTCGGCCTCGTCGAGCAGCTTCTCGGCGAAGGCGATCTTGTCTTCGTTGACCTCCTCCGGGGTGAGCTGGGAGAGCACGCCGCGGAGGTTGCCCTCCAGCGTGTCCTTGGCGACGGAGATGAGCTCCTTGCGAGGCCGGTCCAGGAAGCGCTCGAGGGCGTTTCCGAGGGCAGGCTGGTGGCCGGCGACCTTCAGGTTGGCGACTCCCTGGACGGTCAGGGGGATGCCGCCCTTGCTGTAGGCGCCGTGCACCTGCACATCGACGGTCATGTTCGTGAGGTCCATGCGGGACACGGACTCCACCAGCGGCCACTTGATGCGCCTGCCGCCCTTGAGGAGCTCGTAGCCCTTCTTGCCGGCGGAGGGCTTGTAGTCACCCCCGGAGAAGACGAGGACCTCGTTGGGTCCGGCGATGTAGAGCAGGTTCTTCACGGTGAGCCAAAGGGCGATGCCACCGAAGAAGATGAAGGCCAGAACGACCATTACGGTCATGGTGATCGAGACGGGGTCCATCTAGTTGTCCTCCTTTTCGTCGCTGTCTGTGGTGGCGTCGATGCCTGGGGTCGCCAGGATTCCGACCACGTCGACGCCCGTGGACTTGTGGAGCTCTCCGAGGATCCCGGAGACCATCGCCGGGTAGCTGGAGACGTGCGCTGGCAGCGCTGTCCCGCCTCCGTCGTCGAGCAGCGTGACCTCGTCGACCTCGATGGCGTTGACCTTCTCCACGACGGTCTCGAGCACCGTCTCGAGGTTCTGGATGAGGAAGATGTCCTTTGCGTCGTCCCCGGCCTTGTTCCAGGCGTCGGTCATCAGCTGGAGCACCTCCGCGGAGGCGCGCCCGGACTGCTCGGCGTAGGCCGCGTTTCCGCGGGCCCGCAGGGTCTCGGCTTCCTGGGCCGCCTGGGCGGGGAGGACCACGTCGGCCATGAGCCGGAGCTCCTCGAGCTGCTTCCTGATCTCCTGGAGCTCCAGCTCGGCTTCGGCCCGGGCCAGGAGCGCCGCCTGGGCGGTGCGCTCGTCCTCTGAGTTGGCCTTCGCGTCGAACTCGGCCTTGGCCTGGGCGACGCCGTTCTTGGCCTGGATGATGGCGGCCTGCGACTTCTGGCTGGCGACCTCGCCGGCCTGGCGGGCCTTCGCCTCGGCCTGCTCGGCCTCTGAGAGGTTGTTGGCCTCTGCCACCTTCGCGTCCCGGAGCACATCGGCGATGGACTTTCGGCCGATGCTGTTGAGGTAGTTCACGTCGTCGGTGACGGACTGGATCTTCAGCGTGTCGAGCTGCAGTCCCAGGCGGCGGAAGTCCTCGTCGGACTCGCCGGTCAGCTCCTCGGCGAAGCGCAGCCGGTCTTCGTTGACCTCCTCTGGGGTGAGCCCGGCCAGGACGCCGCGGAGGTGACCTTCGAGGGTCTCCTTGGCGACCCGCTTGATCTCGCTGGGGTCACGACCGAGGAAGCGCTCGATGGCGTTCCCGATGATGGCCGGGTTCTTGGAGACCTTGCAGTTGGCGATCGCGTGCACGTTCAGCGGGATGCCGCCCTTGCTGTAGGCGTTGGTGGTCCGGATGTCGATCGCGATGTTCCGGACGTCCATGCGCTCGACGCGCTCGACGATCGGCGTGCGCCAGGCCATGCCACCGAAGATGATGCGGAAGCCCACCTTGGTGCCGTCCGCGAGCTTGCGCTGCTTGCCGGAGAACACGAGGATCTCGTTCGGTTCACAGATGTGGAGCAGGCTCTTCGCCACACCGGCGATGAGTCCGAGCACCGCTACGGCGGCGATGGAGCCGCAGAGAAGCGCCGACAGGCCTTCGATCATGGGAAACCTCGGTTTCGGTCAGTTGCTCTTCTTCGTGGGCATCGCCGTGACTTCGGCGATCCCGTCCTCGATGCGTACGACGAGCACCCTGGCTCCTCGCGGGATCTCTCCTTCCGTCGTCGTCGCCAGCAGCTCGACGTCGGTTCCGCCCATGCGAAGCCGGATCTTGCCGGTCCTCTCGGGCGCCAGCGCGATGACGACGTCCGCGAGCTCGCCGGTGAGGCGGCGGGAGTCGGTCAAGGTGCGCACGGTGTTCTTCTTGAGCTTGCGGAAGACCGCCGCTGCGCCGTAGCCAATGAAGAAGCCGGTGGGCACGGCGACCCCGGCGACCGCGATGGTTCCCAGGGCGCCGATGGCGGTGAGCGCCGCTCCGACACCACCAAAGCTGGCCAGGAAGAAGGTCCAGTAGCGGAAGGAGAGGAAGGGGTTGAAGATCAGCGCGTCCGCAGCGTGTCCGACGTCGCCTTTGACCAGAGCCAGGTCCTTGTCGACCTCTGCGTCTCCATCGGCGTCCGCGTCTGCGTCTGCGTCTGCGTCGATGTCCGCGTCGGCGTCTGCGTCTGCGTCGATGTCCGCGTCGGCGTCGGCGTCGGCGTCGAGATCGAGGTCGATGTCCTTGTCAGCGTCGAAGTCCTTGCCTCCGAGCACGATGGAGGCTCCGATCAGGACACTTCCGAAGGCGAAGGCTGCGAGGTATGCGGTGAGCATCAGGGGGTGCTGGTGATACGGGGTTTTCGCGCTGGCATTTCACTGTGCCCTAACCGGGCCTGGGCGCTCTGAGGTCCTGATGCTTGCCCTCTTTTTCCTCTCAGCTTGTTGCCGCGACGAGGCCCCGCCGATCCTCGCGTCCCTGGACCCGCTGGTCGCCGAGGAAGGTGTGGTCATCGAGGTTCCGATCTCGGAGCTGGTCCTCGACGGCGAGGACGTCGAGTTCGAGCTGTCCGCGGATCGCGAGCTGTCCGCGGCGGTCGACGGAGACCTGCTGCGGATCGTGCCCGACGTCGGCTGGACCGGCGAGGCGAGCGTGGTCGTCACCGCCACCGATGGCTGCGGAGATGCAGCTGTCACCGAGCTGATCGTGCAGGTCGGCAGCGAGTACACCTCGGCGGGCCCCTGCGAGACGGTCTTCGAATACTCGGGCTCGGCGCAGTCGGTCTACGTCGCGGGCGAGTTCAACGGCTGGGACCCCAGCGCGACACCGCTGGAGCAGGACGGTGGGGTGTGGCGGGCCTCGCTGGAGCTCGCAGCGGGGGCGTGGCCATACAAGCTCGTCGTCGACGGCAGCTGGCAGTGCGACCCGAGCGCAGAGGCCATGCAGTGCGACGAAGGCTACAGCTGGGACCCCGACTGCTCCGGCGGCGACTCCTGCAACTCGATGGTCATCGTGCCCGACTGCGAGCAGCCCAGGCTCGTGCTGGAGGAGCTCGACCACGGTGACGGCCGGGTCGAGCTCTCGGTCTCCTTCCTGCCGGCCACCAGCGGCGCCCAGCTCGAGTCCGCGTCGGTGAGGGTCAACGGGGTCGAGCTCGCCGATGAGCTGGGCGAGCTCTCCATCTCCCTCGACGAGCCCATCCGGTACACCATCCGAGTCGGCGCCACCGACGCGGAGGGCCAGGAGGCCGAGGAGCTCTACATCCCGCTGTGGAACGACGACCGCGACTGGGAGTCGGGGCTGATGTACTACGCCTTCGTCGACCGCTTCGCCGACGGGGACGCGACCATCAACGGCCTGGAGGGCACGAACCACTGGGAGACGGACTACTTCGGCGGCGACTGGCAGGGCGTCATCGACAAGCTCGACTACCTCGACGAGCTCGGGGTCACCGTCATCTGGCTGACGGCCCCCCAGGACAACGGCCAGGGGGCCTGGGGCGACCAGTGCAGCGCCGACTACAGCGGGTACCACGGCTACTGGCCCTCTGACGCCTTCGCTCCAGAGGAGCACTTCGGCGACGAGGACAAGCTCCGCGAGCTCATCGACGAGGCCCACTCACGCAACATGCGGGTGCTCACGGACTGGGTCGCCAACCACGTCCACGAGGACCACCCCTACGCGACGGAGCACCCCGAGTGGTTCAACGGCTACCTCATCTGCGAGGGCGACGTCTGGAACACCGATCCGGAGACCTGCTGGTTCGACGACTTCCTGCCGGACATCGCCTACTACCAGACCGATCCGCTGGTGCAGATGGTCGACGACGCTGTCTGGTGGGTGAAGGAGTACGAGCTCGACGGCTACCGTGTGGACGCCGTGAAGCACATGCCGCACTCCGTGTTCTTCAACTTCCAGTCCCGCGTCCGCGCGGAGATCGAGCACAGCGACGTCGGCGGGGTCGAGGACTTCTACACCGTCGGCGAGACCTTCAGCGGTGACCGGGACCTCATCGGCTCCTACGTGAACGCCCAGGAGCTCGACGCCCAGTTCGACTTCACGCTGTACTGGTCGATCCTGTCTGCGTTCGCGCGTGACGAGGCCTCGCTCCTGGAGTTGGAGGGGACCTTCGAAGACAGCGAGTCGGCGTACGCGGGCTTCACCATGTCGACCTTCCTGGGCAACCACGACGTCGAGCGCTTCATCGCTCACGCCTCTGGAGAGGTGGGGAGCCTCTACGGCGACGGCGCCTGTCCGGAGGGCTGGATCCGAGGCCCCGACGAGGCCCCCGAGTGGGACGAGCCCTACCTGCGCCTGAAGCTGGCGTGGACCTGGCTCTTGACCCACGAGGGCCTCCCGCTCGTGTACTACGGCGACGAGATCGGCATCCCTGGCTACCACGACCCCGACAACCGCCAGATGATGCGCTTCGACGACGAGCTGTCCTGGCGCGAGTCCGACGTGCACGACCACGTGGTGTCCCTGGGCCAGGCGCGGCTGGAGCACTCGGCGCTGTGGACCGGGTCACGCACGCGCTGGTGGGAGGAGGACAGCGTGCTGGCGTGGGCCCGGGTCGACGGGGACAGCTCGGCGCTGGTGGTGATCAACCGCTCCTGGGACGACCGGACCCTGGACAACGGGCTGTCCTTTGCCGGTCTGTCCGATGGCACCTACACCGACGTGCTCACGGGCGAGACCTTCGTGGGCAGCGGGGACTCGCTCTCCGTCAACGTCCCGGCGATGAGCTCGAGGGTGCTCGTTCGGTAGGGACGCGTACTCGGCTGGCGAACGGTGTATGAAATACACTGACAAGAAATGTGCGATTATCGTCGCCTTGGGGTTGCGGCCCGGCTGATCGGTGCGCAACCTGATGACAGGACGACAACGCCGTCAACGCCCTCCGGAGGCGGCTTTGCACCAGAATTGCAGGGATCGTGTGAACAAGAGTCACGCCTCTGGTGTCCGTGCCTGTAGGAGGATGCATACAGTGAACGCCTACGCCATCGAGCCCGTGCCGCCGCGTGTGGAGCTTGCCGAACTGAGGCATGAGCTGGTGGAGTTGGCTGGTCGTCTCTACCTGGAGCTGTCCGACTCAGAGCTGGTCTGGGCTGGAACCACACTCCACCGCTTGCTCGAGCCAAAGGTCCTCGAGCAGGGGCTCGACGACTGGGTCGTGCGCGCTGCACTCGTTCTTCTGGTCGAAGGGTGCACTCGTATCGGCCTCGTCGGCCCCACCATCAGCGCGCCGACGCGCTCTCTCGAGCTGCTCGATCAGCTCGATCAACCTCCGGATCGGAGGTCCCGCTACGGCGGGTGAGATACGGCCGGTGCGGCCCGGGAGCTTGTTGTCCAACGACAACTCTCTTCCCTCCCACCTTCGCTCCCGGGTCGCACCGACCGTATTGTCTAGAAGCGATGGCCGACGCCGTAGATCACGGCGAGGGTGTCCTCGCGGAAGGCATAGGCGCCGCCTACGTACATCGTGAAGCCCGCGTAGGTGGACATGTTGAGCTTCACGGCGGCCATCGGGAAGAACTGGTCGCCGGCGGTGCTGCGGAAGGTGCGGCCAGCGAGCCCGGCGACCTGGGGCTTGAAGAAGGCGGACTCGCTGAGCTGGAGGACGGCGGGAGCCCACGCAGCCCCGGCGGCGATGGCTCCTGCGCTGTGCTCCTCGACGATGTCGCCGTCAACGAGGTGGCGGATGGGCGTCTGAGGCACGTTCACCAGGCCCACGATGCTGACGCGCGGCCTCCAGAGGTACTCGCCGAGGAAGAGTGAGCCCTGGACCGGCAGGATCCGCTCCTCGTCCTGTCCGTACAGCGCCTGGTCGACGATGACCATGGACTGGCCGAAGGTGAACTCGAGGCGATCGGCCAGGAGGAAGGTCTTCTCAGGTGCCGGCTCGTCTTGGGGCGGCTCGGCGGCGAGGGAGAGTGACACGAGCAGCAGCATGGTGGCCTCACAGGATGGCGTCGCCGGCTGGTTCCAGGGACGCGGTTCCGATCACTCGATAGCCCCGGCTGCCCAACCACGGAAGGGGGCCGGCCCCCGGGAGCACCAGCGGCTTCCTGGGTTCCAGCGCCTTGCGGACCTCGGCGAGCCGGATGGAGTCGACCTGCAGCCGGGTCCGCACCAGGCCGTCGAGGTAGGTGCCGCCCGAGAAGTCGTGGACCACGCGATGACCGATCAGGTTCATGCCGAAGCCCGCCTCGACGATGTCCGCGAGGCTCGAGGTTCCCGCGTCGAGGAATGCGGGACCGGCGACGTTGAAGATCTCGCTGAAGATCCCATCCGACCAGTGGTCCTCCTCCAACGACTCCCAGCCGACGTCGAAGAGCTGTGCGCCCCGCCGCATCCGCACTCGACCCTCTCGCCAGTCCACGGGCCCCCAGGTCTTCGGGTAGCCGTAGATCTCGCGGCCGACGCAGAGGGCCTGCTGGTTGTTCGGCTGGATCTGCTGGAAGTAGAGGTAGCGGGCGCAGCCGACGAGCGCCGGCCGGAGTAGCGCGACCTCCATGTACTCGGTGCCGTCGAGGTCCCGGACGCGCTTGTGGCCGAAGTCCGCGTAGCGCGAAAGGTAGAGGTAGCCGAGGGTCCAGGGAAACCTCAGGATGTTGCGGGCGCCGGGCGGGATGTTCACGACCCGCGTGAAGCAGACCGGGACCAAGACGATCTCGACCTCTCGGGCTTCGTAGGGCCCCGGGAGGAGCTCCCGGCCGCCGATGAACAGCTGGGAGGTGGACATCTCCGCGGCCTGGGCGAGTCGCTCGAAGCTGTCGACCTCTGCGGCGCTCCAGGCGTCGAGGGCTCTTGCGAAGGCCGGGTGTTGCTGCGAGGCAGCGAGCAGATCTGCTGGCGCGATTGGTTGGAGCCGGCTGGCCCGGGCGCAACGCGCCGTGACCCGTCGGAGGTTGGTGGGCGGCGCGGAATCGCAAGCCATGGCCACCGACGATGTTGGAGTCCGCGACCCATGGCCGCTCGAAGCGGAAGGCGACGCCGTCGATGTTCTCCAGCTTGCGGAGGCCGGTCAACGCGCCCAGTCCGAGGTCGCCGACGACCACCTCGTAGCCGCCGCTGAGGTCGAGCAGGTGGTGACGACCGTGCACGACCGGCCAGCCGAGGACCTCGCGCAGCCAGGTCGTGGTGTACAGCTCGTCGCACCAGGAGCTGAGCAGCCACCCGGCTGGATCGCCGTCAGCCAGCACCACCGGTGCGATGAGCATCGTCAGGCTGACCGCTCGTCCCGAGATGTCCAGCTTCCGCGACCAGCAACCAGCCGTCCTCGGCGACGTCCCCCTTCGTCCAGGTCTGGAGCAGCGCCTCGTCGCGCCACTCGGACACCTGGCCGCTGTGGATGAGGTAGGCGTGGCGTGCCGTGTCCCCGACCACGAAGAGGGTGTGGCCCGGAGGCAGGTCGACCACGACGGCGTGGTCTTCCAGGATCTCGCGGACCCGGAGGGGGACGGGGTTGCTCAGCGCGAAGAGGGCGTCCAGGGTGGCGCCGATGTCCATCTCAGCCCCTGTCGTCCACCGGCACCACCTGGGTCTTCGCGATGCGGTCACCGAGCCGGCGGCCCGCTGGGTCAGCAACGATCAGGCCGAGGTCCACGAGGATGAACAGGAAGACCGCCATGAAGCCGAAGGTCCCGAAGGGGTCCGGCAGGATGGCCAGCGCCCAGCAGGCGATGTAGGGAGAGTTCCTCAGGATCGCCTGCTTCGTGCTCGCCGGCGCGCCGCTGAGCGCGTCCACGATCCGGGTCTTGCCGACCCGCTTGCCGATGCTGTACTTGCCCGCGTCGATGTCCTTGACGGTCATGTAGATGGCGTTGAACAGGCTGGCCAGCATGCCGCTGATGAAGGCGGTGAAGGGCGACAGCGCGATGCCGATCACCTCGATGACCGTCAGGATGAAGAACTCCAGCCCCGCTCCGCCGAGCCGGCGCTGCATGTTGGCCTTCGGTAGCTCCAGCGCGGTCTTCTCCTCGCCCCGGTAGTCGCAGGTCGTGTTCTGGCAGACGCCGTTTCTGCTCAGCGTCTGGCCACACATCGGGCAGTTTGAAGGCATGGGCGGATGTTACGCCGTGCCGGTCGCCGACGACACCGGTCCATGGGCTCCGTGCTGCTGCTGCTTCCTACCCTGGCGTTCGCCGAAGACGCCGAGACCAGCTTCTCGCTGGGCTCCTATGGCCGGGTCCAGGCCTCCACCGACCTGTCGGGGGGGCGGGGAGAGGCCACCAACATCGTCGCCTTCGGGCCCCGTCTCGAGGCGGACCCCTACGCCGAGATCGACCTGGGCTTTC
Source organism: Myxococcota bacterium (assembly GCA_036012755.1). GTDB lineage: Bacteria > Myxococcota_A > UBA796 > UBA796 > CAJQPC01 > JAAESX01. The sequence goes on from DASCPX010000047.1 coordinate 43,229, forward strand.
GTCGCGAGGCCAGCGACCAGGCCACCTTCCGCGCGCTGTTGACCCCGGCGGTCTCCGGGGACCCCTTCCACTACGACGGCCAGTGGGAGGCTGATCTCGCCCTGCGCAACCTCTTCGCGGAGGCGACCCTGGCGACGGGGCCCGGTCACACCACCCTGTGGGCGGGCAGCCGCATGTACCGCGGAGACGATGTCTACCTGTTGAACTTCTGGCCGCTGGATAGCCTCAACACCTTCGGCGGTGGGGCGGGCTTCCAGACGGATGACCTCGAGCTCCACGCTCACGTGGGCTTCAACCGCCTGAGCTTCGACGACTGGCAGGTCCAGACCTGGGCCCGCCCGGAGCCTGGCGGCGTCGGTGAGCAGGACATCATCGTGCTCGATCGGCAGCGGCGCATCGCCTCCTTGAAGGGCTCGATCCTGCGGCCGGTCGGTCCGGTGACCCTGCGGCTGAAGGCCTATGGCGAGCTGCACCAGCTGCCAGAGGGTGTGCGCATCGTCGATGACCGCTTCGAGGAGGAGCTCCCGGCGGATCTCGGCAGCCTCGTTGGCGTCCAGGTCTCCGCCTGGGGCTGGGCGGAGGACTCCTATGTCCACCTCTTCTACAAGCACGCCACGGGGCTCGCTGCCTTCGGTGAGCTGACGGTTCCCCAGGACGGCCTCGCCACGGACTACACGACCAAGGCTGCGAGGGAACACCTCGTGGCTGTCGCCGGGAACCACGAGGTCGGCGAGATCCTCAGCATCGCCGCCGGGGGCTACGTCCGCAGCTTCGTGGACGCTGATGGTCAGGACCTCGACGTCGACGACCGCTGGGAGCTGGCGGTCTCCGCCAGGCCCACCGTGCACATCGGCCAGCACGTCGGCATCGGGCTGGAGGCCAGCCACCAGTGGCTGCGCCCCAACGGCCTGAACCCCCGCACGGAAGAGCACGACATCCCCCAGGTCACGAAGATCTCGGTCCTGCCGATGGTCACTCCGGCGCCGCGCACCTTCTCCCGGCCGATGGTGCACCTGACCTACACGATGTCGATCCTCGACGAAGACGCCCTCGACTGGTTCGACCCCCTGGATGCCCGCGCCCAGCAGAGCGTCCACCACTTCGTGGGCCTCGGGGCCGAGTGGTGGATCAACAGCGAGAGCTACCGCTGAGGTAGTCGGCACCTGTAAGACCCGGGATCCGTCCGCCGTTGTCCTCGCGACGACACAGGAAGGATTCCACATGAGCCTTCTCCCCCTCCTCGCGCTGGCCAACGCCGACAGCACTACCCTCGAGCCCTTCCGGAGCTGCGAGGCCTACGACGACGCTCTCGTCGAGGCCATCACCGATCAGCTCGCGTACCAGGACTACTACTACGGCTACTACGGCATGCTCGGCGGCGTGGCCACGATGGCGAGGGAGTCGGCTGCTCCGTCCGTCTCGGGCTCGGCGGGCGCGGGACCGAGCTCCCACACCACCACCAACGTGCAGGAGCAGGGGGTGGACGAGCTCGACTTCGTCAAGACCGACGGCAAGTTCATCTACAGCCTCAACGGGCAGGAGCTCGCCATCGTCCAGTCCTGGCCGGTCGACTCGGTCGAGAAGATCGGCAGCTTGACCATCGAGGGCCAGCTCAGCAGCCTCTTCCTCGACGGCGACCGCGTCGTCGTGATCTCACGGCTCTACGACAACGGCGGGTGGGGCTACGGCGCCGGGACGCGGGCCACGGTCGTGGACGTCTCCGACCGGACCAGGCCGCGGGTGATCCGCACCCTGGACATGGAGGGCTCGATGACCCAGGGTCGCCTCATCGGCGGCAAGGCCTACTTCGTGCTCAACGACTCCGCGCAGGTCCCCCAGGACATCTGGAACCTCGTGTACGCGGGTGAGCTCGAGCTTCCCCTCGTCGACTGGAGCTCCGAGCAGAGCCGGCAGGACAGCGTCCAGGCCCGCAAGGACATCCTCCGTCCCGCCATCGCCAAGCGTCTCGCGACCCTGGACCGCAGCGAGCGGCTCCCTGCCTACACCGACTCCCTGCCCGGCTGGATGCCCAAGACCGGGACCCTGGTTGACTGCGAGGACATCCACTCCGACGGCAGCTCCCGCCAGCCGGGCTTGCTCAGCGTCGTCAAGGTCGACCTGCGCGACATGACCAAGGCCCCAGAGGGCTCCGCGGTCGTCGGCAGCGGCTGGAACGTCTACGCCTCCACCGACTCGCTCTACGTCGCCCAGAACAGCGGCAGCTGGTGGTGGTGGGGCTGGGGCTGGGGCGGCGGCACCTGGGATCCGGGCACCGACCTGCACAAGTTCGACCTGCGAGGCGACAAGCCCGCCTACCGGGCCAGCGGCCACGTGGACGGCTGGCTGTTGAACCAGTTCGCGATGAGCGAGCACGAGGGCAACCTGCGCGTCGCCGCCACGGACGACGACTGGTGGTGGGGCAGCGGCAACACCGGCGCCGGCTCCAGCGTGACCGTGCTGCGCGACAACGGCTACGGCGACCTCGTCGTCACCGGTCGCGTCGAGGGCATCGCCCCCGGCGAGCAGATCTACGGCGTGCGCTTCGACGGGGACCGCGGCTACCTCGTGACCTTCCGCCAGGTCGATCCGCTCCATGTCATCGATCTCTCGGATCCCAGCGAGCCGACGGTGCGCGGCGAGTTGCAGATCCCCGGCTACAGCTCCTACCTCCACCCGATCGAGGGCGGCTACCTGCTCGCTGTCGGCATGGACGGGGATTGGAATGGACGCCTCAACGGGCTGAAGGTCAGCATCTTCGACGTGAGGGACATGGACCGCCCCCGAGAGGTCCAGAAGTACACGGTCACGGGCGACGACTGGTCCTGGTCAGAGGCCCTCTACGACCACCACGCCTTCACCTACGCCGACGGTGTGCTGTCGATCCCGACCTACACATACGACCAGACCGACTGGACCTACGAGGCGGGACTGCTCGTGCTGGACGCGGACCCGAGAAAGGGCATCTCCGAGCGCGGCCAGGTCAGCCACAGCGACCTCGCCGCCCCTGGCAGCTGGGTGGCCGTGCGGAGGTCCATCTACATCGACGACGTGCTCGTCAGCATCAGCAACGCCGGCATGAAGTTCTCGAGCCTCGCGAAGCCTGGCCACCAGCTGGCCTCGCTGAAGCTCGAGGAGGGCGTCAACAGCTACTACTGGTAGCCCTCGGGTCTCAGAGCTCGACCTGTACGACCATGCCCAGGGGGGCCTGGTAGGTCGTGGTGTTGTAGAAGTCGCTGTAGGTGTCGCCGACAGAGCCCAGGTCGTCGTAGCTGGATGCGTAGGCGTAGCCGTAGGCCTCGCCGAAGCCAGCCTCGGTGTTCGTGCTCGCGGTGTCGAAGTAGTAGGTCGTCGTCGCGCAGTCCATGGCCCAGGCCAGGGCGTAGTAGGTGCCGCTGGTGACCTCGTAGTCCACCGAGACGCTGTGCCAGCCGGCGCTCGTGGAGAGGGTGTCGCCTGTGTCCTTCCACTCGACGACCCAGCCGCTCAAGCTGGTGGGGGCGGTGGCTCTCGACAGGATGTAGTAGTCGATGGTGCAGCCCGACGTGGACCCCGACGCGTAGACCTCGAAGGAGCTGATCGTGTCGTCCGTGTCCGCGAGGAAGGTGTTCGCCCAGACGTCGGTGCCCGTGCTGCTGGAGGTCGTGCCGCCCAGGTCGTAGCTGCTCACGCAGCCGTCGTCGTCGCAGACGAAGCTCTCGTCGTCGGCGAGGCCGTCCCAGGTGTCGCCCTGCCAGGAGAGGTCGTTGTCCGAGTTGTCGAAGTCGCAGTCGGTCGCGGTGAACTCGGCTCCGCTGGAGGTGGTGTAGACCGCGCCGTAGGTGGTGTCGCTGCTGCCGTTGGTGAAGCCGAGGCCGGAGACCGTGTCGTCGCCGACGCACTCCACCGTCGTGTTGGTGTAGAGGTAGCCGCCGGAGATGCCGCCGGCGGCGGTGTTGCTGTCCATCTCGGTGTCCTCGATGTAGAGGTCCGAGCCGCCGTCGCTGGACGCGTAGGCATAGAAGATGCCGCCGTACAATGACGCCGCGTTGGACTCCAAGAAGGAGTCGTAGAACTCGACCGAGGCCTCATCCAGCCAGATTGCGGCTGCATAGCTGGCCGTGTTGTTCGAGACGGTGACGCCGTCGAAGGTCCCGGTGCACTCGTAGATGGCGATGCCGCCGCCCAGCTCGGCGTCGTTGCTGTCGAAGACCACGTTGTCGGCGCTCACCGTGCTGGCGCCTGTGCAAGCGAGGCCTCCACCGCCCTCCCAGCTCGTGCTGGTGCCGAAGATGCCTCCGTTGTCTCCCGAGCCGGCCTGGACGGTCAGGTCGCTGATGCTCACGGCCACGCCGTCGGCGTCGATGTCGATGACGGTCCCTGTCGCGGCGCCGTCGAGAACCACCGCGGTCTCGTCCCCGGAGGCCCCGACGATGTCGACGTCAGCCTCGACGTCGAGGTTCACGTACCAGGTGCCGTCGCAGAGGTTCAGCGTGCCGTCGGTCGACAGGGTGACGTCCGCCGGCGTGGAGGACGAGCCCGTCAGCGTCGAGGTGTAGTCGGTGGTCGCGCTGCCGTCGTCGAAGAGCGCCGTGCCGTCCTCGCTGGTCGAGCTGTCGCAGTCGTCGTCGACCCCGTTGCAGGTCTCAGTGGCGCCGGGGTTCACGCTGTCGTCGCTGTCGTCGCAGTCGTCCGCGACGTCGACGTAGCCGGAGGGCTGGTCACAGGTGATGGTGCTCGTCGCCGGTGTGCCGTAGCCGTCGCTGTCGCTGTCGAGGTACCACTTCGTCACGTCGACGGCGTCGTCCTCGTCGATGTCCCCGTCGCAGTCGTCGTCGTGGCCGTCGCAGTACTCGTCGGCGTCGGGGTTGGTGTCCTCGTCCGTGTCGTCGCAGTCGTTGCTGTTGTCGGTGAAGCCGGAGGGCTGGTCACAGGCCACGTCCGTCACCGCCGAGGAGCCGAAGCCGTCCTTGTCCTTGTCGCCGTACCAGGTCGAGGCGTCGACGGCGTCGTCCTCGTCGATGTCCCCGTCGCAGTCGTCGTCGTGGCCGTCGCAGTACTCGTCGGCGTCGGGGTTGGTGTCCGCGTCCCCATCGTCGCAGTCGGTGTCGTCCTCGACGAAGCCGCTGGGTGCGTCGCAGGCGTCCTCGCTGAGACCGGCGCTCCCGAAGCCGTCCCCGTCGCCATCGGCGTACCAGGTCGTGGCGTCGATCGCGTCCTCGTCGATCTCGCTGTCGCAGTCGTCGTCCTCGCCGTTGCAGACCTCGTCCGCCCCGGGGAACTGCAGGGCGTCGCCGTCGTCGCAGTCGTCCGCGTTGTCGCTCGAGCCCGATGGGGCCTCGCAGGTCCACTGCTCGTCGCCTGCGCCGTAGCCGTCGCCGTCACCGTCGACGTAGGAGCTCACACCCGTCGAGGTGTCCACGCTGTCGTCGTCGTCGTCGACGAGCTCGTCGCAGTCGTTGTCGATCCCGTCGCAGACCTCTGCCGCGTCGGGGTTGATCGCAGCGTCGTCGTCGTTGCAGTCGTCTTCGACGGTGTACCCGTCCTGGTCCGCGTCGGTGGGGCCGGTGACGCCGCTGTCGCCGCTGTCGTCTCCGGCGGGGGTCTTGTTGCAGGCGAGGGCGATGAGGATGGTGAGCATTCCGGGTCCTTCGAAGTGATGGCCCGACGGCTTTACCGCGCGCCCTCAGAGGTTGCACCCGTCGTCGCAGCTGAAGGTCTCGTCCGCCCCGAGCCCGGTGTGCTCCGTGCCGTTCCAGTCCACGTCGATGCCCGTGTTGTCGAAGTCGCAGTTCGTCGCGCTGAACTCCGCGCCGCTCTCGTTCCAGGTGAAGATCACGCCGTAGCTGGTGTCGGTGCTGCCGGTGAAGCCCAGGCCCGTGCTCGATGGGTCGCCCACCACTCCACCGAGGAGTTCTTGGAGATGCGCCCCCCGGGCATGCCGGTCGTCGCCGTGTTGCCGTCCATCTCCGTGTCCTCGAAGTAGATCTCCGAGCCGCCCCCCGAGTAGTAGCTGTAGGCGTAGAAGACCCCGCCGTAGACGGCCCGGTTCGTCTCGATGAAGGAGTCGTAGAACTCGGCGGAGGCGTCGTCGGTCCAGATGGCGCCGCCGTAGCTGCCCGTGCTGTTGGACACGGTGACGTTCTCGAAGGTGACGCTGCACTCGTAGAGCCCGATGGCGCCGCCGTAGCTGCCCGTGCAGCTGTCGACGACCACGTTGTCCAGGCTGACGTCGCTGGAGCCGGTGCAGTCGGTGCCCGGTGCGACCCAGCCAGAGTAAGCCTCGCAGGCCTCGCGGCTGTCCTCCGGGTCGCCGAAGCCGTCGTCGGTCTCCGAGCTCTCGGAGGGCCTCGCGCAGGCCCACAGGAGGACTCCTGCGCCGAAGCCGTCTCCGTCTCCGTCCGCGTAGAAGCTCACCCCCGAGGTGGTGTCGAAGTCGTCAGCGTCGTCGACGAGGTCGTCGCAGTCGTTGTCGACGCCGTCGCAGACCTCGCTCGCCTCGGGGTGGATCGCGGGGTCGTCGTCGTTGCAGTCGAGGTCCGAGGCGAAGCCGTCGTTGTCCTCGTCCGACACGCTGGTGGCGCTGTCTTCGCCGGGTGTCTTGTTGCAGGCGATCGCGATGAGGGCGGCGAGCAACATCTCGGCTCCACGGAGGCGGCCAGAGCCTACCGCCCGCGGGCTCAGTCGTAGGTCAGGGTGTCCAGGGCGTTGTCGAAGTGCTCCGAGCCATAGCCCGGGCCGCGCCAGACCAGCAGGACCTGGCCCTTGCGCTCGGGCATGAAGCCGAAGACAGCGGAGCCGGTGCCGCCGGCGTGGTCGAAGTCGAAGTAGCCGGCCTTGCCGCCGCCCATGGCGAAGGTGCCGAGCTCCACCCGCCGGTAGCCCGAGATGCTTCCGCGCAGGTTGCCCTCGACCAAGGCACCCAAGACGGAGATCTCCGTGCTCGCGCCAGCCTGATCGCGAAGGTCATAGCTCACGGCGCTGACCCCCTCGACCACGTTCAGGTCCTGCTGGCTGGTGAGCATGTGGATCACCAGCAGCTCCTCTCCCGGGCCCTCGAGCCGAAGGCCCGCGACGCCGCCGTAGGAGTAGACCGTGGCGTCCTCCATCGACCAGGACGGGGGCACCTCGAAGTCCACCCCGACGTCCGCCAGGCTCGCGGAGCGCGGCCAGCCGAACCAGATGAGCGCCAGGAGTCCCCCGATGACCCCGATCCACTGGACGACCCGGGTGCGCTTCATACCAGCGCCTCGGCGAAGCCGCGGAGCTCGGACGCCACCTCGTCGGGCCGCTCGGTGAAGGGGCTGTGGCCCCAGCCCTCCGGACGGCACACCTCTGCATGGGGTAGCTGCTCCCGGTAGTAGGCGAGATCGGCGTCGGCGAGCAGCCGCTCCTGCAGGCCCCAGTAGAGCCGCGTCGGGGCGGCGATGCGCTCGAGGATCTCCGGCCCCAGGAAGTCGTGCTCGCCCATGCGATCGATGAACTGCCGGATGTGGTCCTTGTTGAGCTGGTACCTCACGACATGGGCCACCAGCCACTCGAGGGGCACGGGCCCCGCGAAGAGCTTTCGGCAGAAGGCGACGCTCTCTTCGTGGGTGCGCACGAGCCAGTTGCCGGTCATGCGCTTGAAGTTCTCCAGCGGCGTGACCGCGCCTCCGGGCGAGGCCACGAACAGGCCCCGCACCTTGTCTGGGTGGCGGGAGGCGAACTGCATCGCCGCGTAGCCCCCGAGCGAGTTGCCGAAGACCACCGCGGGCTCGTCGAGGAGCTCGTCGACGACCTCGCAGAGGGTGTCGGTGACCATGGGGCCGTCGATGCCCTCGTCCGGGTAGTGTGACCAGCCGTGGGCGAGCAGGTCGGGCACGATCACGCGCCGGAAGTGCGGCAGCAGCCGGGGAACGAAGCGTCGGTAGTGGGTGCTGCGGGACGAGAGCCCGTGCATCAGCACGAGGTCGGGGAGATCCCCCCGGCCCGGTCCGTCGAGGACGTGCAGGGGGCCATGCGAGGACTCGACGTAGCGGGACCGCAGGCCGAGCCATCGCAGCCACCGCAAGCTGAGCCAGTCGATCAGCGGGACCACCCCCCTTTCATCTCACGGAATCGAGGGGGCGTCCACGTGGATTCTCTGTGCTGTCCGGCGAGGACGTCGGTCGATATTGGTCCGCCATGTTGCTCTCCATCGCCGCCGCTCTGTCCGCAGAGCCCCACTTCTCCTACCCCAAGCTCGTCACCGCCAACGGCTACGGCGTGGCGGTGCTCAACGGCGCGAACGACGGGGGCGTGGTCCTCGATGTCTTCTCCGACCACCTCTACCAGCAGTACTCCGCGGACGACGAGCCGACTCGGGACCTGCTCTGGGACACCTACTTCGGCCTCCGCGCCGAGGGGGACTCCGGCTGGCTCACCGACTCCGCCTCCTACCAGACCCTGGCGGGCACGGGCGTGCTCGAGATCGACCGGTCCCGCGGCTCGCTGCTCATCACCGAGTACGCCTTCGCCTCCATGCAGGACGACAGCCCGGCGCTGGTCCACTTGCTGCGGGTCGAGAACCCCACCGGCGATGCCCTCGACGCCGAGCTCTTCCTGCTCGAGAACTTCCACGTCGGCGACAGCACCAGCGAGAACGAGGCGATCCAGCCCGAGGGCGAGGGGCTCGTCCTCTGGGGCGAGAACACCGGGCTGACGATGCACTTCTCTCCGCTGGTCACGCCGAGCAGGACGGACTGCTCGCCGAACGACCCCTGGTACGCGGTCAACGAGGGCTGGGACCTCGATGAGTGCTCCTACTCCGCCGGAGACGACCGGATCGGCGCCTTCCAGTGGAGCCTCGTCCTGGACGCTGGCGCTGTCGAGTGGATCGGTGTCGTCGATCACTTCGGCGACGGCGAGGTGCTCTCCGGTGACCCCGAGACCCTCTTGGACGAGGAGATCGCCTGGTGGCAGGCCTGGCACGACGAGGGCGAGCCCGCCTACGGGCTCACCGACGAGGAGTACGAGGTCTACTACCAGGCCCTGGCCTACCTGAAGATGAGCCAGGTGCGCGAAGAGGGCGATGCCTACGGGCAGATCCCTGCATCGCTGCCCCTGTCGGCTCCGGTCGGCGAGTTCCAGCACATCTGGAACATCAGCTGGGTCCGGGACGGGGCCTACGCCATCCGCGCGCTCACCGCCGCGGGCCACTACCCAGAGGCTCGCGCCGCCCTGGCCTTCCAGGTCCAGCCAGGCAAGACCGGGGACTGGGTCAGCTACGTCGGCGGCATGGACCACGCCCTGTCGATCTGCCGCATCTACGGCAACGGCGACGAGTGGACCGACGTCGATGACGATGGCCCCAACATCGAGTTCGACAACTTCGGGCTCTACCTCTGGGCCTTCGGCGCCTATGTCCGCGCCACGAACGACGTGTCCTTCGCGGAGGAGCACGAAGAGGCGCTGCTCGACAAGACCGCTGACGTGCTCGTCGTGCTCGTCGATCCCTCGACCGGACTGATCACCGCCGACAGCTCGATCTGGGAGCGCCACTGGAACGGCAACCAGAAGCAGTTCACGTACACCTCTGCGTGGGCGGTGCGCGGCCTGCGAGAGGCGACCTACCTGGCCGAGAAGCTCAGCGACGCGCGGTCCGTGACCTACAGCGAAGAGGCCGACGCGCTGGCGGCAGCCATCGAGCAGCACCTCGTGCGAGACGACGGCGTGCTCGTGGGCAACCTCGAGGAGCACACCGCCAGCGATCCGGCCATGGACCTCGCCGCGGTGGACGCCTTCAACAACGGCGCGCTCGACGTCGGCGGCGAGTCCTTCTCTGCCTCGATGGAGGCCTGGGAGCGCGACCTGGGCCTGGCCAGCGGTCCGGGCTTCAAGCGCAACGACGACGGTGACCTCTACGACGAGCAGGAGTGGATCATGGTTGATTTGCGCGTCGCCGAGGCCCTGCGGAGGGCTTGCCGGGACGACGAGGCCGCGGAGATCGAGGACTGGGTCACGGAGCAGGCCCAGGCCAACCACCTCATCGTGCCCGAGCTGCTGGAGCCGACCAGCGCCGACTACGCCGGACCTGCGCCGATGATGGGCTTCGGCAGCGGGCTCTACGTGCTCCAGATGCACACCCGCGAGACCGACTACTGCTCCGGCGACACCGGGCCCGACGACACCGGCGGTGACACGGACGACCCGGGCGGCGCCACCCACCCGGACTGCGGCTGCTCGGCGACGGCCCTGCCGGCCTCGCTCGCACTCCTTCCACTCCTGCTGCTGAGGAGGCGTCGGTGACGTTCCTGCTGCTGTCCTGCATCGACCCGAGCATCTACGCCCAGTCACCCCAGCTCGAGACCCACGTCGACGACTGGCGCGACGAGGTCGTCTACCAGCTCATGGTCGACCGCTTCGCCAACGGCGACGTGAACAACGACTACAACGTCACCCAGAACCCGGACGTCATGGCTCGCTACCTCGGCGGCGACTACCAGGGCGTCATCGACAAGGTCGACTACCTCGTCGAGCTGGGCGTCACGGCGGTCTGGGTCTCGCCGGTGGTGGTGAACGTCGAAGAGGACGCCGGGGTCTCCAGCTACCACGGCTACTGGACCCAGGACTTCAAGGGCGTGAACCCGCACTTCGGGGACCTCGCGAAGTTCCGCCAGATGGTCCGAGTGCTGCACGCCAACGGCATCCTGGTCATCCTCGACATCGTCGCGAACCACGTCGGGCAGCTCTTCTACTACGACATCAACCGCAACGGGCAGGCGGACATCACCCAGTACGGCTCGGGCAAGGACGGCGACGAGCTCTCGATCATCATGGAGTGGGACCCCGCCTACGACGAGCGCGGAGTCCAGGGGTGGACCTCGCTCGGAGAGAGCGGCGACGCCCCGGTCGGCTGGGTCTACATGCCGGAGCTCAACCGGCTGCCTCCCGAGCCCGCCGTGTTCCACGATGAGGCCTTCTACAACCGGCGCGGGCGCGTGACCGACTGGAACGTGCGCCACCAGGTCGAGAAGGGGGACTTCCCGGGGGGGCTCAAGGACCTCGACACCCTCAACCCGGACGTGCTCGAGGCGCTGATCGACGTCTTCACCTACTGGATCGTCGAGACGGACATCGACGGCTACCGCATCGACACCCTCAAGCACATCGAGAACGACTTCTGGCAGGAGTTCGCCCCCGCCATCCGCCAGAACGCCGCGGCGGCTGGAAAGGACAACTTCCTGATGTTCGGCGAGGCCTTCGACGGCTCCGACGCGCTCATCGGGAGCTACACCTGTGACACTCGCTCGGGGAAGCTCGGCTGGTACCCCTACGAGTCCTCTGACGGGCAGTACGTCGGCTGCGACCACGCCGACAACCTCGGCGGCGAGGACTACCAGGGCGTCGACTCGGTCTTCTACTTCAGCCAGAAGTTCCAGGTCTTCGACGACGTCTTCAAGTACGGCGGTCCCACCTCGAAGATCGAGAGCCTCTACTCCGAGCGGGACCTCCACTACGGCCAGGCGCCGAAGGCCCACGGCGCCGGTCAGGCTCCTCGGGACATCCTCGTCAACTTCGTCGACAACCACGACATTCCGCGCTTCCTCTACGACAATCCCTCGGTCCCGGCGCTCAAGAACTCCCTGTTCTACCTGCTCACAGAGGACGGCGTTCCGTGCATCTACTACGGGACCGAGCAGGCCTTCTCCGGTGGCAACGACCCCGCGAACCGCGAGCCCCTTTGGTGGTCGGGCTACGACACCGACGGCGACGTCTTCCTCCACACCCAGTCCCTGATCCGGCTGCGGAAGGCCTACGAGCCGCTTCGGCGCGGCCGCTTCTCCGTGGCCTGGGCCAGTGACCGGGTCGACAGCGAGAGCGACGCAGGCATCTTCGCCTTCGAGCGCTCGTCCGCCGAGGGGACCGCGCTGGTGGTGGTCAACACCCACGACGACCAGGTCAGCCAGACCAGCTTCGAGGTCTACGGCATGCCCGTCTCCTTCGCCGCGGGCACCACCCTGGTCGAGATCTGGCCAGAGGGCTCCGACCGCACCTTCACCGTCGACTCGGCGGGCGAGGTCGTGGTGGATGTTTCTCCCCGAGGAGGCTCGGTGCTCGTTCCCGAGAGCGAGGTGGTGAGCTACTGATCCGGGAGCTACGTTCTCGCGATGCTGCTTCTCCTGGCCTGCACCACGTTCACAGTGAACGACGACAGCGGCGATTCCGTGGGCGGGACCGGTGACCCCTCCGGCGACCTCGACTGCGACGCTGACTACGACTTCAGCGAGCCGGCGGGCCCCGACTGCATCACCGGCGTGCTCCACTGCGGCGACGTCATCGAAGGGCACACCCGCGGCGGGTCCTCGGGGATGGACTCGGAGTTCTACCGGTCCGCCTTCTGCTTCGTCCCGTACACGGCCTACGACGGCCCCGAGCGCGTCTACGAGCTCGAGCTCGAGGCCGACACAGAGGCTACGGTCACCCTCGAGGCCCCCTGCTCGGATCTCGGCTTTGCAGCCGCCCGGTGGTCGGACGAGGACGTCTGTCCCAGCGGAGATGACCACGCGATCCTCGACTGCAACGGCGCGGCCGCGGACTCCGTCAGCGACACGAAGTCCAACACCTTCTGGGCGGAGAAGGCCACCCGCTTCATCGTCGCTGTAGATGGGGCCTCGCCTGCTGCCTACAGGCTCACCGTCGAGTGTGAGTGAGTCGTCGGTACTGACGACTTGTGGGCGCATGGGCCTGTTTGTCGACACAAGTGGCGACTTGTCGAAGTGAGGTCTGGAGTGTATGATCAAGTCGCAACATTCGACGAGTAAGGGCCTCTATCGTCCCTGACTCGTCAGAAGAGGCGACTTGAAGATCACATCCGACCTCAGTGACGACGCCGCGCTCGCCGAGCTGGGCGCGCGCCTTCGACGCCATCGACTGGCGCTGGACCGCACCCAGCGCGAGCTCGCGGAGGAGGCTGGAGTCTCCAAGCGCACCCTGGAGCGGATCGAGGCGGGCCGGACGACCCAGACCGACAGCCTGTTCCGGCTGCTTCGAGCGCTCGGGCTCCTGGAGAACCTGGAGGCCGTAGTGCCGCCGCCGCTGGACAGCCCGCTCCCTGGCGCGCGGAGGCAGCGCGCCCGAGGGGTCAGCGACGACGACCCCGGACCCTGGACCTGGCGGGAGCGGTGAGCCGCGCGGAGGTCGTGCTCTGGGGACGGCACATCGCTTCGGTCGCACTCGACGACGAGGTCGCCGTCTTCCAGTACCACCCGGACTTCGCCGCCAGCGGCATCCAGGTGAGTCCGCTGCGCATGCCGCTGGGCCGAGCGCCGCTGAGCTTTCCGGCGCTCCCTCGACCGGCCTTCCACGGCCTGCCGGGGCTCTTGGCCGACTCCCTCCCGGATCGCTACGGGAACGCGCTGATCGACGCCTGGCTGGCCCGGCAGGGTCGGTCGGCCGCCAGCTTCGACGCTGTCGAGCGGCTCTGCTACACGGGCGCCCGCGGCATGGGTGCCCTCGAGTTCTTGCCGGCATCCGGTCCCGAACCGACCACCTCCGAGCAGCTCGAGCTCGCCGAGCTCCACGCCCTGGCCGGTGACGTGCTGAGCGACCGCCTGGCGCTGACCGCTGACCTGGGCGCGCGATCAACTGCGATGCGCCACCTGCTCCAGGTCGGCACCAGCGCAGGCGGTGCCCGGGCCAAGGCGCTGGTGGCGTGGAACGAGAAGACCAACGAGGTCAGGTCAGGCCAGGTAGAGGCAGGGGATGGCTTCGCTTCCTGGCTGCTGAAGTTCGACGGTGTCCGGAACAACCGGGACAAGGAGCTGGAGGACCCGCGGGGATTCGGCGCGCTCGAGTACGCCTACCACCTCATGGCGGTCGCGGCGGGGCTCGAGATGGCCGAGTGCCGGCTCATGGAGGAGGGCTCTCGGCGCCACTTCATGACCCGTCGCTTCGACCGCACGGTGCAGGGTCGAAAGCTGCACATGCAGAGCCTGGCCGCGCTGGCACACATGGACTTCAACGCCGCGGGGGCCAACAGCTACGAGCAGGCGCTGCGCCTGGTGCGCGAGCTCGACCTGGGCATGGCTTCGGTCGAGCAGCTCTTCCGCCGCATGGTCTTCAACATCGTCGCGCGGAACCAGGACGACCACGTCAAGAACATCGCCTTCCTCATGACGCCGGAGGGCTCCTGGTCCCTGGCTCCCGCCTACGACGTGACCTACAGCTACAACCCGCAGGGTGACTGGACCTCTCGCCACCAGATGACGCTCAACGGAAAGCGGGACGCCTTCGAGCTGGCCGACTTCCGCGCCTGCGCCCGAGCGGTCTCGATGAAGCGCGGGCGGGCGAGACGCATCGTCGAGGAGGTCACGGACGCTGTGGGCAGCTGGCTCGAGATCGCCGATGTCGTCGGCATCCCGGAGGCTTGGGCTGCGGAGGTGCGCGCTCATCAGCGCCTCGAGCTGCGCTGAGGCCCTAGGCGTCGACGAAGAGCCCCGCCTCCTCCAGCGCGCCGACGAGGGCGTCGATCACATCGGTCCGGGTGATCACCGACCGGGGCTTGTCGTCTTCGTCCACCACCGGGATGCAGCCGACCCGACCGGCCATCATCCACCGCGTGACCTCGATCACCGTGGCGTCGCCTCCGACCGTCCAGACCAGCTGGTGTCTCAGCAGATCCGACACCGGGGAGCCTATCGGTGTGCCTTCGCGCACGAGGTCCCTGTGGGAAATGACACCACGGAGCTGCCCCTCTTCGTTCACGACGCAGAGATGTCGGATCCTCATGCTGGTCATCGTGGCCCAGGCCTCTGTGGTCGGCGTGGTCGGCTCGACGCAGGCCACCGGGCTCGAGCCGCAGTGGGCAGTGGCCAGGCGCTCGTCCACCAGCGCCTGAGCCAGCCTCAGGCCGTCGTGCTCGGTGATGATCCCCACCGGTTGCCCTCGGGTCCACCGCGATTGCGCAGTCGGTGTGGCTCTGCAGCATGCGGCGGAGGACCGGCAGCAGGGGCTCGTCGGGCCTGGTGACGACCATCGCGGGGACGCAGACATCGGCGGCGGTCCTGTACTCCGCTCCCGGGACGATCACCGCCAGCGCGGGCTCGTCCAGCGAGGTGAAGCCGACGTGGGCAAAGAGCTCCGTGTCGTCGAGGACCCCGACGAGCGCGCCGTGCCGGTCGATCAGCGGCAGGTGCCGCAGGTCGTTGTCGAGGAGCTTGATCGCGCAATGGGTCAGGGTGTCCGTGTCCCGGCCCAGGACCAGGCGGGAGCTCATCAGTTGGGCGACGGTGTCCATCGGGACCTCCCTGCCTGGTGCAGGAGCAAGCCCCGTGCCAGCCTAAAGGCCCTTCGTGTCGAGGCTCGTCGTCACCCCGTTGAGCAGGGCGGCCCCCGTCTTCGCGTCCCTGAGGTCCGCCCCGGACAGATCCGCGTCGGAGAGGTTCGTGCCGGTCAGGTCGGCCTCGCGGAGATCCGCGTCCACCAGGATCGCCTCGGAGAGGTCCGCGTTGGTCAGGCGGGATCCCCTGAGCTTCGCGCCTGACAGATCGAGCCCTCGCAGCTGCGCTCCGGTGAGGTCGAGCCCGGAGAGGCGGAGGTCCGCCAGGGGGACGCCCGGGACCAGCAGGATCACGCCGAGGGCCTCTGGCTGCATGTCGCTCGGCCAGCGGGTCTTTGCGTCGGCGAAGGCGCCGTCGAGCGTCGCGCCGCCCAGGCTCGCGCCCAGGAGCTTCGCACCGACCAGCGAGGCACCGGAGAGGTCGGCGCCCACGAGGTGGGCGTTGGTCAGCTCGGTCCCCGCGAAGCTCGCGCCGGGGAGCTCGGCTCCGGTGAGGTCGGCCCCGCCGAGGCGCGCCAGGGCAAAGCTCGCCCGAGGGGCGTGCATGCCCAGCATGCGGGCGTCGGACATGTGACAGCCGCGGAAGCTCGCCTCGGCGGCGTGGGCTTCGTTGAGCTCGATCTCCGACAGGTCGAGCTCCTGGAAGACCATGCGGTCGAGCACCATCATCGAGGCGTCGGCGCCGGGGCCGATGGCGCCCCTGGGGGGCAGGTCGCGCCAGATGGTGTGGGCGTCGAAGATGGCGCCGACGAAGTCCGAGCCCAGCAGGTCCGCGTCGAGGTTCGCCCTGCGAAGATCAGCCTGGCGGAAGCTGGCTCCTAGCAGGTTCGCCTCGCTCAGGTCTGCGCCGATGAGGCGGGCGCCGTCGAGGTTCGTCCCCTCGAGGCTGGCGCGAGCGAGGTTGGCCTTCTCGAGGTCCGCGCCCGACAGATCGGCGCCCGCGAGGTCCGTGTCGGAGAGGTCCGCGGCGAAGAGCCGGACGCCGTGGAGGCGCGCGAAGCGCAGGGAGGTTCCCTGGAGCTCCGCTCCGTCCACTCCGGAGAAGGACAAGAGCCGAACCCAGGTCGCGTTGGCCGCGGCGAAGTCCGTCGGCATCTGTCCCACCGACCAGCCCAGGGCGACGAAGAGCAGGGGGGCGGCGTAGCGCCAGAAGCGTTGGCGACGAGCGGCTTTTTTCGCCGTGATCTCCCTGGCGACCCAGGCGTCGTAGTTGCGCTCGTGGCTCTGGCGGTAGAAGGCGCGCTCCTCCCTCGTGCGCAGGACCAGGGAGCCGACGTGTTGCTGGACGACCTCGAAGTGCGCGTCGAGCAACAGGTCCTGCTCCTGCTTGCCCCCCTTGAGCCAGAGCTCGAGCCCCTGCCGGAAGAGCTGGCGGGCGCGGTTCCGCTCGCTGAGCTCCTCGCCGTAGTCCTGGATGCGGGCGATGAGGGCTTCGTGGGCGATGCGGTAGGCGCGCTCTTCGGGCCAGCGCGGGTCCTTGTAGCCCTGCACGATGCGCCAGCGGCTCTCGAGCCTGCGAAGCACCTCGTCCACCTTCTCGACGTTGGTGTGGGCGGCCAGCAGGCCGCTGCGGGAGGTCGGGCGCGAGGTGGCGGAGCCAGGGAGGTGGGTCAGGGCTCGCAGGAGCTCCTTCGCGAGGCCGCGGTCGCCGGGCTCGATGTCCTCGATGGCCTCGTCGAGGATGCGCCCGAGGATGCCCTGGGCGCCGCCGAGCCCGGCGCGGTAGTGCTCGCGGGAGATGAGTGGCTCGGGGCTGTCCTTCACCATCTCCCAGAGCCTCGTGCCCACGGCCTGCACCCTAGGGGCGACCTCGCCGGCGTCGTCCTCGACGAGGTCGCGCACGATCTCCGCGGCCAGGCCCGGCTCCATCGCGAAGGGCGCGTAGTCGACGGGGAGTCCGCTTCGGCCCGGTCCCAGGAGCGCCTCCTCGAGATCCTCTGTGGACAGCGGCCGCAGCGGCATGGTGCGGAGCAGCTGGTCGACGGGCAGGGGATGGAGGGTCCGCAACAGCTGCCCGAGGTAGTCCTCTCGGATGCTGAAGACGAAGCGCACTCCGCGCTCGCCGGCGCCGACCACAGAGGCGATGTCGGCTTGGAAGCGAGCCTGGTCCTCGCTCTCGCCGGCCGTGAAGAGCTCCTCGAGCTGGTCGAGCACGACGGCGATGGGCCGCCCCTCGATCTCGGCCAGCGAGTCGAGCAGCATCGGCAGGGGCCTGTCCTCTGTCTCTCCGGAGTGCCGCGTCAGCCGGCGGGTGACGGCCTGGCCCAGCGCCAGGGTCGGCTCGTGGCTCCCACGCACCACGAGGACCTCGTGCCCGATGTCTTCCAGCGCCGGCACGATCCGCGCGTAGAGGAACGAGGTCTTGCCCACCCCCGAGCTGCCGGTGAGGGCCAGCAGCGGGACGTCCTCGCCGCTCTCCCAGATCTCCAGGAACTGCCCCGAGTCATCGTCCCGGCCGAAGAAGATGGCCGAGGTCGAGGGCGAAAACGGCGCCAGGAAGCGGTAGGGCTCGGCGGGGAGGCGCTCTGGCGTCCGCTCACGACCCTTGGCCCTTGTCTCGGTGACGCCCTGGATGCGACGCAGCTCCTCCGAGAGCGCCGCCCAGTGCTCGAAGCGCGCGCAGGGGTCCTTGGCCAGGCAGCGCAACACCAGCTGCTCGACTGGGTGGGGGATGCTCGCGAAGAGGCTCGGTGGCTGGGGGGGCGTGTGGACGTGGGCGGAGAGGTAGCCCTGGACCGAGTCGGCCTCGAAGGGGGCCCGGCCGGCGAGCATCTCGTAGAGGATGACGCCGAAGGCATAGATGTCGGAGCGGTGGTCGATCTCCCAGCAGAGCGCTTGCTCGGGGGCCATGTAGCGAGGCGTGCCGACGAGGGCGCCGGCGCGGGTCAGGCGACCTGGCGACTCGCTGGGCAGCGGTGGCCTCGGGGGCCGGACCTCGTCCTCGTAGTCCTCGTCGTCTCCGAGCGGGGCCATGGTCTCGAGGCTGCGAGCCTCTGGCGGGACCATCTCGATGGACTGGCGGAGGGCCTCGTCGATGTCGCCGTCGAGCGCGGCCCTGCCGCCCTGGAGCGTGGCCAGCCCGAAGTCGAGGATCTTCACGCGGCCTTCGTCCAGCAACATGACGTTCTCGGGCTTCAGGTCCCGGTGGACGAGACCCACCCCCTGGCCAGCGCCCATGCCGCGGCAGATCTGCGAGGCGATGGCCAGGGCCGCCTCGAGCTGGAGGGGGCCGTCCTTGCGCATGACCTCCGCCAGGGTCCGCCCCTCGAGCAGCTCCATGACGAGGTAGCGACTGCCACCCTGCGCCACGCCGACGTCGAAGACCGTGACGACGTTCGGATGCTGCAGCCGGCAGGTCGTGCGGGCCTCTCGCTCGAAGCGGCTGACCACCTCGGCGCGCACGGTCAGCTCGGGTCGGAGGAGCTTGATCGCGACGCGCCTGTCGAGGGCTGTCTGGATGCCCTCGTAGACCTCGCCCACACCTCCACGCCCGATGGGCCTGAGGATTCGGTAGCGGCTTCCGAGGTCGGTCATCGCGGGCCGAGTGTACGCTCCGACTGGTGTTCTTCCTGCTGGCCTGTAGCCGCTACGCGGCCCCGGATCTCCCAGAGGGGAGCTGGTCTCTCCGCGGCGATGACGTCGTTGGGCAGCTCGAGACCTCCAGGGGCTCGTGCATCGTGAACCTGAGGGCGGAGCGCTGGGGGACCGGCGGGCCCGTGGACTGCCAGTCCCACGAGGTCCCTGGCCGCTTCGTCTTCCCGATCCAGCTCGGCGTCGGCGAGGCCCTGGCCGTGGCGGACTGGAAGGGCGAGGTCGTGGTCGTGCCACTGAGCTCGCTGGAGGGCTGGCTCGAGGTCGAACTCAGGGTGGAGGAGGGGGTCGTGGACGTGCCGCCCTTCGAGGCGGACACTGCCTCCTGGTCCGCCGGGAGCTTCGTGCTCCATGGACACGAGGGCGTCGAAGGCCGGCTGGAGATGGCCTCTCTCGAGATCGAGCTCTTCTCTGCTCGGCTGTTGACCGACGGGCTGGTCTCCTACGCCACGGAAGAACGAGGGGCCGACCTGGCGCTGCAGGTGGAGGTGGAGCCCAGCCTCGGGGATCCTGCGATGCTGCTCTTGAACCTGCCGACGGGCCAGCTGGCGCTCCCCGGCGGGCCTCATCCGTGGACGGCGACGTTGGAGCCGGGGGTGGTGGAGGATCCAGGACAGCGGCGAGCCGCGGCGATCGCGGCTGCGGACGCGGCCGAGGCCGAGCAGATGAAGGCAGTGCTGGCGGCGCTGATGGCCGAGCTCAGCCCGCCGTGCCTGCTGTCCGATGACTGGACTCCCTACTTCGAGGGCTATGCCCTGACCCTCGAAGAGCGCGACGGCGCCTGTGTGATCGCGGTGGAGCCCGACCCGGTCCAGCACCGGAGACGGTTCAGGTACTCCTCGGAGGTTCCGCCGGCTAGGATGGCGCCATGACACTGCTCTTGTCCCTGTCCTGTACCAAGCCAGCTGTCCCCGTCGGGGATGACTCCTCCGTGGACAGCTCCGTCGAGGACAGCTCCGTCGAGGACACGGACCAGCGCCCGGAGTGGGAGCGGGTGGCGACCTCCTACGGCGTGCTGACCACCGTCGCCGGCAAGGGGGAGTTCTCGACCAAGAGCTACAACGGCTGGGACGAGAGCTACGAAGGCGGGGACGCGCTCGAGGCCGAGCTCTCGCGGCCGCACATGGCCCTGACGGACGCCGAGGGGAACATCTACATCGCCGACAAGGACGCCCACGCCGTCCGCAAGGTCGACACCGACGGCGTCATCACGACGGTGGCGGGGAACGGCAGCGCGGGGGACGGCGGGGACGACCCCGCCCCGGGCACCGAGCAGCCCCTGAGCTCACCCAACGGCATCTGGGTGCTGCCGGATGGCACCGTCTACATCCACGACATGGGCAACGACAAGGTCCGCAAGCTGGACACGGACGGCGAGCTCACGACGCTGTTCTCCGTGGCCGACGCGGGCACTGGCCGCGGGCTCTGGGTCGCAGAGGACGAGTCCCTGGCCTACGTCTCCTGTGGCTCCATCCTCCGCAGTTGGACCCCGGACGGAGGCTCCGAGGTCCACGCCAGGGGCTTCTCCTCGCTCGGCAACCTGGTCATCGACCCCGACGGACTGGTGGTCGCCGCGGACCGTGGCGGACACACGGTCACCCGCATCGAGGCGGACGGGACCAAGGTCCTCATCGCTGGCAACGGCACGACCACCGGCGGCGGAGACGGGGAGCCCGCGCTGGAGACTGGCCTGGGCGAGGCCCGCGGGGTCTGGTTCCACCCCCTCGGCGGCTACTTCGTGGCCACCCACCAGGGGGGGCAGATCTGGTACGTCGACACCGACGGCATCATCCACCTCTTCATCGACGGGGACGACGAGCACAGCCACTCCGGCGACGGCGAGGACTACGACACCCAGGGCAAGAAGATCAGCGAGCCCCGGGCGATCACGATGGACGGCGAGGGTCGCCTCGTCATCACCGAGAACGACTACGGCTACATCCGCGTCGTCGAACTCGCGGAGTGATCGCTCAGTCGTAGGTGTAGCGGAAGCTCGTCCCGCCGATCACGACCCGGTCGCCGTTTCGCAGCGGGTGGGGTCTGCCCTTCTCCAGGGGTTTCTTGTTCACCGAGACCCCGGTGAGCCAACCCTCGCGGGAGACCACGTGACGCTTGCCGTCGTAGCCGACGCTGGCGACCACCCCCCAGGTGAACCAGCCGGCGACCTCGATCATGCCTGCGCCGCCGAAGGTCAGGCCTCGGGCCTCTGGAAACCAGAACCTGCTCCGGTCCTTCACCAGCACCAGGCGAGCTGACTCGACGAGGTCGTCCTCCTCCTGCAGCTTCTTCAGGGCCTCCTTCGTCATCGCGAAGGTGCTCGCCTCGACGCCGCCCTTGAACTCGGGCTTGTAGTCCGGGAGGTAGTCCGTGTAGCGGCCCCGGAAGAAGCGGTCCTGCTTGCGGTCGCCGAGGAACACGAGCTGGAACTTGCCGACCATGATCTCGTCGCCGCTGTTGAGGATGGCGGACCCTTCGATCTTCTTCTTGTTGAGCTGCGTGCCGTTGGCGCTCCCCAGATCCGACAGGGTCGCGCTGCCGAAGCCGAGCTCGAACTTGCAGTGGTGGCGACTGACAGAGGTGTTCGTCAGGCGCACGTCGCAGTCCTCGCCCCGACCGACGATGACCTCCTCTTTTGTCAGGTCGAACTTCTGGTGTCCCTTCAGGCCGGTTCGGATCAGCAGGCGCGGCATGAGCCGATGATAGACCCCCGTGCCGACTCGGCGCCTCGCCGGTCCCTTTGGGGCTCTCATGGCCACGCTCAAGCTCGAGAAGATCCAGAAGTCCTATGGCGAGGTGAAGGTCCTCCACCGCGTGGACTGCGACGTCGCCGACGGCGAGTTCCTCGTGCTCGTGGGGCCTTCGGGCTGTGGCAAGTCGACGCTCTTGCGCTGCATCGCCGGCCTGGAGCAGATCTCCGAGGGGCAGCTCTGCATCGACGGGCGGCGGATGAACGAGGTCCCACCGCGGGACCGCGACGTCGCCATGGTCTTCCAGTCCTACGCTCTGTACCCCCACATGACGGTGCGGGAGAACATGGAGTTCGGGCTGAAGGTGCGCAAGACGCCCCGGCCCGAGATCGACCGGCTGGTCGCAGAGGCCGCCAGCATGCTGGGGCTCGAGGAGCTCCTCGATCGCCTGCCGAAGGCCATGAGCGGTGGCCAGCGCCAGCGGGTCGCGATGGGGCGCGCCATCGTGCGGCGGCCCAGGGTCTTCCTCTTCGACGAGCCGCTGTCGAACCTCGACGCGGCCTTGCGAAACCAGATGCGCGTGGAGCTGAAGAAGCTCCACCGGGACCTTGGCGCGACCATCGTCTACGTGACCCACGACCAGGTCGAGGCCCTGACCCTGGCTGATCGCATCCTGGTCCTCGACCGGGGGGTGGTCCAGCAGCTCGGGACACCGCAGGAGCTCTTCGACACGCCGGCGAACCGCTTCGTCGCGGGCTTCATCGGCTCCCCCGCGATGAACTTCTTCGATCGCGGCGACGAGGTCCTGGGCGTGAGGCCCAACGACGTGCGCTTCGGGGGGGATCTCGAGGCGGTCGTCGACGTCGTCGAGCACCTCGGCTGGGAGTGCCACGTCCACCTGCGGCTCGGCGAGGACAGCCTGACGGCGCGCTGGGAGACCAGGGAGGTCGGCCCGCTTGTTGCCGGGCAGAGCCTCTCGATCGGCTTCGGGAGGACCCACGTCTTCGACGCGGCGACGGGACTGCGCAAGTGATCTGGGCGCTCCTCGGCCTCGTCGAGGCCGCCGAGATCCACGTCTGGCACAGCTACCGCGGCGGGGAGCGGGAGGGCTTCGAGCAGGCGCTGGAGGCATGGGACGCGGACCACCCCGAGCTCGACGTCATCCCGCTGGCGGTGCCCAACGAGTCCTTCGCGAACAAGCTGGAGGCCGCTTCACCTCGGGGCAACGGACCGGACCTGTTCGTCTATGCCCAGGAGCGCATCGGCGACTGGTCGGCGAAGGGGCTGATCGTGCCGCTTCAAGGCCCGGTCTCGCCCGACTGGCACCCAAAGACGGTCGAGGCGCTGAGGTGGCAGGACGAGGTCTGGGGCGTGCCGATGGCCTCGAAGGTCCTGGTGCTCTTCTACGACCCGGCCATCGGCGAGCCCCCGGCGACCACCGACGAGCTGCTGGAGGTGGCGGCCCGGTGGAGCGGCGACGGGCGCTTCGGCCTGGCCTACGAGAGCTCCAGCCCCTACTTCAACGCCGCCTGGCTCCACGGCCACGGCGGAGGCGTGCTCTCTGAGGGTGGCATCGCGCTGGACTCGCCAGAGAACGTCGCGGCCATGACCTTCGTCAGCGAGCTCGTCGACTCCGGGGTCGTACCCGAGGAGCCCACTGGCGCCATCGTCACCGACCTCTTCAACCAGGGCTCGGCCTCGATGGTCATCAACGGCCCCTGGTTCCTCGGCGAGATCGACGAGGACGTCGACTTTGCAGTCACCACCTTGCCGATCGTCAGCTCCACCGGCCTCCCGGCGGCCCCCTACCTGACCGTCGAGGCGGCCTTCGTCTCCGCCTACGCGGAGCAGCCCGAGGCAGCTCGAGAGCTGGCCAGGTACCTCGCGACCCCAGAGGCTGCCCGTGTCCGCGCAGAGGTCGGCAGGCAGGTCGTCGCCACGGGCATCGAGCTCGACGATCCCGTGCTGGAGGCCTTCGCGCGGCAGCTGGACAACAGCGTGCCCATGCCGATCGTGGAGGAGATGAGCGCCACCTGGGAGCCCATGGCCCGGGCATACCGGCGGGTGCTGCGGGGCTCGATGGAGCCGGGGCCGGCCCTGGAGAAGGCCGCCTGGGAGCTGGCCATCGTCACTCGACCCCCACCGGAGACCACCGACTGGCGTCCCTATGCCGTGGGGCTCGGGCTCGTCGTGCTGGGCCTGCTGGCCTGGTCGTCGCGAAGCGCCTGGAGGGCTCGGAGGGCGATCGTCGCCTGGAAGCACGCCTATGCCTACGTGGCGCCCGCGGCGCTGGCGATGTCCCTGCTCGTGGTCCTGCCCTTCCTCGTCGGCGCCGGGGTGAGCTTCTTCGCCCACCACCAGGGGGAGTTCACCTTCGTCGGCCTCGCCCACTACGTCGACATCGTGCTGGCCCGGGACTGGCCCGTCACCTCGCCCCAGTCCTTCTGGTACACGCTGGTGGTGACCGTGCTGTGGACGGTCTCGAACGTGGCGCTGCACGTCACCCTCGGCGTCGCGCTGGCGATGCTGTTGCGAGAGAAGTGGGTGCGGATGCGGGGTGTGTTCCGGGTGCTCTTGATCCTGCCCTGGGCCATCCCGAACTACATCACGGCGCTCATCTGGAAGATGATGTTCCACACCCAGTTCGGGGCCATCAACGGCCTGTTGTCACTGGGCGGCGTGGAGCCGGTGAGCTGGTTCGGCAGCTTCTCTGCGGCCTTCGCGGCGAACCTCGCGACGAACACCTGGCTCGGCTTCCCCTTCATGATGGTGGTCACGCTGGGGGCGCTCCAGAGCATCCCTCGGGACCTGGAGGCCGCGGCAGAGGTCGACGGGGCCTCGGCCTGGCAGCGCTTCCGTCACATCACGCTGCCGCTGTTGAGGCCGGCCTTGTTGCCGGCGGTGATCCTCGGGTCCGTCTGGACCTTCAACATGTTCAACATCATCTACCTCGTCAGCGGAGGCGAGCCTGACGGCGGCACGGAGATCCTCATCTCGGAGGCCTACCGCTGGGCCTTCACGCGGCAGCACCAGTACGGCTACGCGGCTGCATACGCGGTGCTCATCTTCGGGGTCCTGATCCTGTACTCGCGGTGGACCAACCGGGTCGCTGGCCAGAAGGTGCTCTGAATGCGCGGGCCCCCGATCTGGCAGCTCATCGCCACCCACGCGCTGCTCATCTGCGCCACGCTCGCCGTGCTCTACCCGGTGCTGTGGGTGGTGAAGATGGCGCTGTTGCCCTCGCAGGGCTTCTCCATGGACCCGAACCCCATCCCCACCGAGGTGACGCTGGCGAACTTCGCCGACGTCCTGTTGACCAAGGACAGCGCTGGCGGCTGGCTCTTCGGGCGGCAGCTGTTCAACTCCCTGTTCGTCTCCGTGGCCTGCTCCGCCATCGGCATCGGGCTGGCGGTGACCGCGGGCTACGCCATGAGCCGCTGGGCCTTTCCGGGCCGGGACATCGGCATGTCCTTGTTCCTCGTGACCCAGATGTTCCCTGGCGTCGTGATGGCCGTGCCGCTCTACATCCTGCTGGATGAGCTCCACATGCTGGACTCCATGCTCGGGCTGGCGCTGGTCTACGCGACCACGGCGGTGCCCTTCTGCACCTGGAACATGAAGGGCTACTTCGACACCATCCCCGTCGACCTCGAGGAGGCCGCGCTCATGGACGGCGCCTCGCGCTGGACGACCTTCACGCGCATCATCCTGCCCCTGTCCAAGCCTGCGCTGGTCGTGACCGGCCTGTTCTCGTTCATGACCGCCTGGAACGAGTTCATCCTGGCTGCCACCTTCCTCTCCGACGAGCGCGCTTTCACGCTGCCGGTGGTGCTCAACTCCTACGTCGGCGACTTCGGCACGGAGTGGGGCCGCTTCGCGGCGGGGGCCGTGTTGGTGTCGTTGCCAGTGATGGCCTTGTTCTTCGCGCTCCAGAAGTACCTGGTCGAGGGCCTCACGGCTGGATCCGTCAAGGGCTGAGGTGGGGGTAGCGGCTGCGGCAGTCCCTGGTGTCTCTACAACCCCGTCAGGAGACTTCGGAAATGCTGCTCGCCCTGGTTCTCGGCGCCGAAGCGCGCCCCCTCGAAGACCCGACCTGGTCGATCGAGGCCCACACCCTCGCCATGCAACGGGACGCCACCGGGGGCTTCGGCGCCGCGGTCGTAGGTGACAAGAACGGCTTCCTGCGCCTCGACGGCCGCTCGCAGGCCAGCGGAGACTGGCTCGCCAGGGGTACGGCGGGCTTCGACGTCTTCGGGCGCTGGGACTTCTTCGATCTCACCCTCGGCGCCTCGATGGGCGGAGCCGGGGACTGGCACGACTTCGCTCGAGGAAGATCTCGCAGAGTCGCCCTGTCACATTCCGCTCGCCCGCCAGTACTGGGAACACCCCGAGTGGAACGCTTCGATGTGGCATCTCGGGTCCCCGATAGGGTGGCCGCTGAGCGTGCCGTACATCCGTGAGCCTGTCGTGCTGCGGCGGTACTGGAGGTACGGCGGCGAGTGGGTGCGGCCCTGGCGCGACTAGTGCCCGAGAGAACTAGGCGCCGCGCGCCTGGGCGATGGCCTTGTCGTGTGATCTCGTAGCGATGGCTCCCCAGTCCGCGGTGGCCCCGAGCCGTCTCCCGAGGCTGTAGACGCCCGTCAGGGTGCGGTGGACGTAGACCATCTCCTTGGGCACGCGCACGCTCCGGTGGAGCAGGTAGCGGGGCATGAGCGCTTGGAGGTCGTCGATCACCCGGTCCTCTGGGCCGCCGAGGGTGACCTCGCCGGCGAGGAAGGGCTGGCATATCACCCAGATGATCTCCCAGGCGACGTCCTCGGCCCCAGGGCTCGTCGAGGTCAGCCCGCCGATGCTGCGCAGCCCGTCGAGGGTCTCTGCACGACGCCCGGCGAAGGCGTTCTGGACGAGGGTGGCGTAGTCGGCCATCCAGAACTCGTCGAAGCGCTTCACGCAGCCGAAGTCCAGCAAGGCGACGGCGCCGTCCTCGGTGAAGAGGTAGTTTCCCTCGTGGGGATCGGCGTGGAGCACGCGGGCCTCGAAGAGCTGGTAGTGGAAGCTCTCGGCGATGGTCCGCGCCGCGCGGTCCCGGGCCTCCTTGGAGCCCTTCTGTCGAAACTCGGACAGGGGCATGCCGGGCAGCCGGTCCATCGTGAGGACCCGCTCCGTGCACCACTTGGGGTGGGTCTTCGGCACGGAGAGACCCTCGAAGCGGGCGAGCACACGGCTCAGCTCCTCGATGTTCGCGGCCTCCTGGTAGTAGTCGAGCTCCTCGGACAGCCGCGCCTCGATCTCGTCGAAGATGTCCACCAGCTCTGCCTTCGAGCGGTTCATCAGGCGCCCGGTGACGAACATCGAGCGCAGGGCGAACAGGTCGGCGGCGACCGCGTCCTCGATCTGTCGGTGAAGGACCTTGACGACCACCTCGGTTCCGTCCGGAAGCCGAGCTGCGTGCGCCTGGGCCAGGCTGGCCGTCCCGAGTGGTGCCGGGTCGATCCAGGAGAAGAGCTCGTCGATCGGCGCCTCGAGCTCCAGCTCGATGTCCTCGCGCACGATCTCGAAGGGCACGGGCTCTGCCTTGTCGTTGAGCTCGCGGAGGGCGCCGGCGACGTCTTCGGGGAGGTCCATGCCCTCGGCCACCTGGGCCAGGGACTGGCCGACCTTCATCGCCGCGCCCTTGAGCGCCCCCATGGTCTTCACGACCTCTCGTGCGCCTCGAACCTGGACCTCGCGCTCGCTCTGGGCCCGCTCCTTGGCGCCCTGGAAGGCCCCCTTGACCTTTTGACCGAGCCAGCTCCCGCCGACCCTGGAGCTCACGCCCGTGATGCGAGCGATGCGCGACAGTCGTCCCTTCTTGGCCATGGCAGACCCTATCCGCCGACGGCCTGTTGGTGGCGCTCGATGCATGCGGCGAGGGCATCGTCCGAGAAGCCCTCCTCCTTCCAGACCCGCTCCACGACGAGCTCTCCCGCGTCGATCCGGCCCTTCAGCCTGCCGACGAGCCGACCGTCGAACAACAGCGGGCAGACGTACCAGCCGAAGCGGCGCTTCTCTGGCTTCGTGTAGACCTCCCAGCGGTAGGAGAAGTCCCAGAGGTGCTCGACCAGCTTGCGATCCCAGATCAGCGGATCGAGCGGCCCCAGGATGCGCATCCGCCCGTCGTCCTCTGGGAATCGGCGATCCAGGAAGCCGCGAGGAGCCAGGTATTTCCTGCGTGATCCCTCGATCGTGACGAGGTCGACCTCCGGTGAGGCCTCCTTGCGTAGCGCCGACCAGAGCTGGGGGTGGCCCCAGGCCATCAGGCCCGCGGCTTCAGCGCGCTCGCGGATCGACCAGCGCTGGAAGTCGCCACCCGCCGGGAGCACGCCGAGGGATCGCTCGGGGAGGTCGTAGAGCTTCTGTCTCCCGCGACGACCGGCCACGACGACCCGGCAGCGCGTCCAGAGGACCTCCAGCGCCATCGTGCCCGCCTTGGCCGTTCCCTTCCAGCCACTCCAGTCCATGGGCTTCACGCGTCCGTAGTCCGGCAGGTCCTTCGCGCCGATGGGGCCCCGATCGCGGACCTCGCCGAAGACCGCCTCGACCACACCAGCGGGCAGCTTGCGATGCCGCTCCCGCAGCCTCCACCACGGCGTCTCCACCGAGCGTCCGGAGTAGTAGGGGAAGGCCGAGGCCGGCAGCAGGCAGCGCTCCTTGAAGAAGTGCTCGAAGGCATGGCTGGGCATCAAGGCCTCGTAGACCTCGCCGAGGCGAAGGCCGTCCACCCGGGCCAGAGCCACCAGGTCCGCGTTCGTTCCGATCGCCGAGAGCGGGTCCAGCTGGATGCAGCGCAGATCGCGCAGGACATGCCGCACGGCCTCGGCCCCGGAGCCCGAGACCTGCCTCAGCCCGAGCTGCCCGAGGAGGAAGCGTCGGGCGATCTCCTGGGTGATCTCCATGACGACGGATTCTGTCACGCCGGTGGTCGATGTCACGGTCTGACCCCCTGCAGGGCTTTGGAATCACAGGATAAACTTTGTCACGCAGATCCCAGGTGTCGGGGTCTGACCCCGACGGTGGGGGTTTTGGTCAAGGCCACACGTCCTGAACCGATTCGTGGGCATGATCTGGATCTCTCTGTCCTTGGCGCGCGCCGGAACCATCGAGGTCCCAGGGGACTACGGAACGCTGTCGGCGGCCATCGCCGCGGCCAGCGACGGGGACACCATCGAGGTCGACACCGACCTCACCGAGACAGTCGATCTGCAAGGAAAGAGCTTGACGATCGTCGGCAACGGCCATGAGATTGCGCCGAGTAGCGGCTCCTATGTCGTGCGCTGGGACGACGGCGAAGAGGGGAGCCTCGAGGACTTCGAGATCACGCCGCCCAGCGGCGCGCGCGCCTTCGTCCTCGAGAACGCCAGCGTCTCCATCTCTGAAGTCACGATCAACGCCAGCGGCAAGGACACCCTCGACGGCGGCGCCATCAACATCGACGGCGGGAGCCCGAGCTTCGAGGACCTCACCATCACAGACGCTGTCGGTCGCAAGGGCGGCGCGATCTACATCGACGGCAGCGCCACCGTGACGCTCACCGATGTCGACATCGAGGACGCAGAGGCCACCTGGGGTGCCGGTCTGGCGATCACCGACAGCGCGGCCGTCACCGCCACGAGGGTCACGATCTCCGACCCCGAAGCCAGCCGGCAGGGGGTCGGCGTCTTCCTCGACGGCGCCACGCTGACGGGAACCACCCTGAAGATCACGGATCCCTCCGGCGAAGACACCTTCGGCGCCGGGCTCTACCTGCAGGACCACGCGGTCCTCGACCTCACCGGTGGCAGCATCACCGGCTGCTCGGTCAGCACGACTGGCTACTCCGGCGGCGGTGTCTACGCCGAGAACGGCTCGGCGATGACGCTCACGAGCCTGAGTATCGACAGCTGCGAGGCCAGCTACGGCGGCGCCATCGCGCTCGATGCATCAAGCGCCGAGCTGTCCAACGTCAGCTTCACGGGCAACCTCGCCGAAGAGCGCGGCGGGGCCATCTACCTCGAGTCTGCGGCAGAGCTCTCCTGCGACGGCTGCAGCTTCGACGCCAACGAAGCGGACCTCGGCGGCGCGGTCGCCGTCGACGAGTCCTCCACCTTCGTCGATGACGAGGGCAGCTACGAGAACAACGTCGCCGCCAACGAGGGAGGCGCCGTCTGGCTGCGCTCGGCTGCGACCTTCGAGCTCTCCGAGTTCAGCAGCAACAGCGCCAGCGATGGCGGGGCCATCTACGCCTACGACATCGGCGACGTGCTCGAGATCATCGACGGGACCTTCACGACCAACGACGCCACCGGTGAAGGGGGAGCGATCTTCGTCGAGGACGACGGGGAGCTCGACGTCGACGGCAGCACCTTCGACGAGAACATCGCCGACAGCGGCGGCGCCATCGCCTTCTCACCTGGCGACAACAGCTGGGATCTCACGGTCACCGACAGCACCTTCGAGTCCAACGAGGCCACGGACGACGGCGGGGCCATCCACGTCTCCAAGGGCGAGCTCATCGCGCTCCGCGGGGTCGACTTCCTCCGCGGCAGCGCGGGCGAGGACGGCGGCGCTCTCTACGTCTACGCCTCGGACGAACTCACCGTCACGCGCTGCCTCTTCTTCGACAACGAAGCCACCGAGTATGGCGGCGCGGCGGTCGAGAGCGCGACGGTGGAAGCCAGCACCTGGACGAACAACCTCGTCGTCGAGAACGACGCGGACAACGCGGCGGGCATCCTCTTCGACGACTGCGAGGACACCTCCTACGTCGCCAACAACGACTTCCTGGCCAACGACATCGGCTCCGCAGGCGCCGGGGTGATCTGGATCGAGGACGGCGGCGTCGAGTTCCTCAACAACATCGTCGCCGACAACAACGGCGGCTACGCGATCTACTGCGCGGACACCGACGTCGACGGGCTCTCCGACTTCTTCCACAACGACTTCTCGGACAACGACGGCGGCGGCAGCGACTTCGACGGCTGCACCGACCCGGGGACCGACGACGGCAACCTCGAGGACGACCCGGACTGGCGCTCGGCGCCGAGCTGGGATGGGGACGAGTCCGACGACGACTACCACCTCGATCCCGGCAGCACACTGGTCGACGCGGGCCAGACGGACATCTACGACCCGGACGGCTCGGTCAGCGACATCGGCGCCTTCGGCGGTCCTGACGCAGAGGTCAACGACGCCGACGGCGACGGCTACTACGACACGACCGACTGCGACGACGGCGACGCCACCATCCACCCCGACGCCACCGAGACCCCCTACGACGGCATCGACCAGGACTGCGACGGCGGCGATCTCGTCGACGTGGACGGCGACGGCTACGACGGCGACGTGGACGACTGCGACGACGACAACGCCGTGATCAACCCCGGCGCCGAGGAGACCTGGTACGACGGCATCGACGCCGACTGCGACGGGCTCTCCGACTACGACGCCGACCTCGATCTCTACGACGACCAGCGCTACGGCGGCCTCGACTGCGACGACGAGGACGCGGCCGTGAACCCCTCTGGGACAGAGGTCTGGTACGACGGCGTCGACCAGGACTGCGACGGGTGGTCCGACTACGACGCCGACATGGACGGCTTCGACTCCGCCAGCTACGGCGGCGACGACTGCGACGACACCCGCCCCTTCGTCAACCCTGGCGCCCGCGAGATCCCCTACGACGGCGTGGACGAGGACTGCGACGGCGAGGAGATCTGGGACGTGGACGGCGACGGCTGGGAGGGCACCCCCGGTGCCGGCGCGGACTGCAACGACAACGACCCCGCCATCCACCCGGGCGCCGAGGAGATCCCCTACAACAGCTTCGACGAGAACTGCGACGGCCACGTCTCCTACGACAACGACGACGACGGCTTCGACCGCGATCCTCCCGGCAGCGACTGCGACGACGACGACGCGAGCGTCTTCCCGGGGGCTGTCGAGGCCTGGTACGACGGCATCGACCAGGACTGCCTCGGCGACGACGACTACGACGCCGACGGCGACGGTCAGCAGCCAGAGGCCTACGGAGGCTTGGACTGCGACGACCTCGACTCCCTCGTCTATGTCGGCGCCTCGGAGAACTACTACGACGGCATCGATCAGAACTGCGACGGCGCCGATGACTACGACCGGGATCGAGACGGCCACCGGGCCGAGGACTGGGGCGAAGACTGCGACGACCGCCGTGACGACGCCTACCCCGGAGCAGAGGAGCTCTTCAACGGCCTCGACGACGACTGCGACGGCTACCCAGAGGACGCCGACCGCGACGGTGACGGCGCCATCGACTGGGTCGAGTGGGCCATCGGCAGCGATCCGGAGGACCCGGACACGGACGATGACGGCGACGAGGACGGCAAGGAGCTCTACGAGGCCACAGAGGGCGTCGACAGCGATCTGGACGGCGTGCTCGACGTCTTCGACGACGACGACGACGGCGACGGCATCCCCTCGCTCACGGAGAACACCGCCGATCCGGATCGGGACGGCGTGGTGGACGCGGACGTCGACGGTGACGGGATCCGCAACTCCCGCGACAGGGACAGCGACGGCGACGGCTACCTCGACGAGGACGAGGGCGCAGAGGACAAGGACTTCGACGGCGTGCCCGAGTACATCGACTACAACGGCGACTACGCTGGCGGCGGCTGCGCGGGCTTCGGGATCACCTGGCTCTCCGTCCTGGCCTTCCCGGTCTTGCTGTCGCGGCGTCGGCGGCACTTCGCGACGCTGCTGGGGCTCATCGGAATCAGCGGCCTGTTCGCGATGACCAGCACCGCCGAGGCGGCCGATTCCCACGGCTACCAGCTCCTCGGCACCACCGGCGATGTCTACGGCTACGCGCGCATCGCCTATCCAGACGGCGGGCAGCGCGGCGACTGGGACGTCTCCGTCGTCGGCGACCACGCCTGGCGGCCCCTGGTCGAGGTCCTCCCAGAGGGCAGGACTCCGTTGATCTCGAACCTCTCGACCGCCAACATCGCCATGTCCGGCTCCCTCGGTGCTCGCACCCGCCTCGAGGCGGTCGTGCCAGTCCACGCCTACGGCGTCGGTCCCACGGGCAGCTTCGCCGCGATGGGTGATGCGCGGCTCGGCGCGGTCGTGCCCGCCTGGTCCCCCGCCGGCATCCGCCCGGGGCTCGCCATCGCTCCCAGCGTGTGGATCCCCACAGGCAGCGAGGACCGCATGGTCGGAAACCCGGGCATCTCCGCTGGTGGTGTCGTGACCGTCGCCCAGGAGCTCGGCCGCCTCGGCTGGGTCGCCAACGTCGGCGCGCGCGCTGGCCGCTTCGAGCCCGAGCGCAACCTGCGGGCCGGCGCTGGACCGCTGGTCGGAGTCGGGGCCCACTACGCGGTCACGGACGCGCTCACGGTCGCAACAGAGGCCACCGTGCAGGGGTCGACGGGGTTCTCGAGCTGGCCGGTCGAGCTGATGGCCTCTGGTCGCATCCGCCTCAGAGGAGGGAGCTGGGCGACCGTCGGTGTCGGCGCCGGCCTGAACGATGCGGTGGGCGCCAGCACCGCCCGCGTCGTCATCGGCGGAGGCTTCAACAAGCGCAACGAGCCGCCGCCAGAGGTGATGCTGCAGTACGTCGAGACCATCGTGGAGATCGAGGTCGAGCCAGAGTTCGACCCTCTCGGCGACGACGACGGCGACGGCGTGCTCAACGGCGACGACCGCTGCCCGGACGTGCCGATCTACGAGGCCCAGGACCCCCGCTTCAGCGACGGCTGCCCGAAGCTGGCCGAGCTCTCCGGGGACCGCATCATCATCACCCAGAGCATCTTCTTCCGAGAGGCCAGCGCCACGATCCAGCGCAAGTCCTTCGACGTGCTGGACGAGGTCGCCCGCATCCTGATCGAGCACCCCGAGATCGACGCCCTGCTCATCGAGGGCCACACCAACGACAACGGCGGCCCCGAGTACAACTACCGGCTCTCAGAGGACCGCGCGGTCAGCGTCATGCGCCACCTCATCGACGAGGGTGTCGATCGCAACCGCCTGGTCGCCCAGGGCTACGGCTATGACGTCCCCCTTGTCGAGCACGATCACGCCGACGCGAAGCAGGTCAACCGCCGGGTCGAGTTCACGGTCGTGAAGCGCAGCGAGGAGCCCGGCGACGCCCGGATCCCGGACGAGGGCGAGCTGGCGGACTAGCCGAGACGCTTCTCAGGCCCGGGCGACGATGCTCACGAGCTCGCGCAGCCAGAGAGCGTGTCGGCCCATCATCTCGATGCTGGTGAACTCCTTCTCCGACTCGGGCGCGAAGTAGCCGGTGCCGAGGTTCGCGACGGGGATGCCGGCGTCGAGGAAGGGGTCGACGCCGGTGCCGCCGCGGATCGGCGAGACCCGAACCGGCAGGCCCAGGTCCTCGCAGGCCTGGCGGGCCCAGGCCTCGAGCTCGGGGAACTCCGCGATGCGCGGCCCCATGTTCACGTACTGGTGGGCGACATTGCAGCTGTTGCCTCCGGCCATCGAACTGATGTGCTCGATGCGGGTCTCCAGCGCCCCGGGGTCGAAGTCCCGGATGCGGAGGTCGAGCTGCAGCCCCCCGTCGACCCGCCGAGCCCGGTAGGCGGCGGTGTAGCCCTCTGAACCACCGGAGTCCTCGCAGGGCAGGACGAAGCCGGGGCTGGAGCGGTAGAACGCCAGGATCCAGGCCAGGGCGTCCCGCGTCGCGCAGCTGGCCCGCTCGGGGAGCGATGCGGTGGGGAAGCGCCAGCTGGCGCCTCGCCGGAGGTGTGGTGCGACCACGACCTCGACCGCCGCGCGGAAGGCAGCGTCGTCGCGCACGACCCAGGTCGTCTCCGCGTCGCAGTCCCTGAGCGCGTCGGACTGGAAGGACAGCGGCGTGGCGGCGTCCCCGACCAGCTCGGCGATCTCCGCCGCCAGGCGCGTCGCGGAGCGGTGTCCCTCTGTCTTGGCGGTGGCACCGTGGGTGTTCACCCCGCCGATGAAGAGCCCACGCACCAGGCCCTCCAGCGCGATCGGGCCGTCCTCGAAGACGACGGAGGCGCCAGCGGCGTTGAAGTTCTCGACGTTGATCTCGAAGGGCAGGATGCCGTCGACGGTGTAGCCCCACTTCACCCCGCGGCGGGCCAGCTCGAGGGCCAGGCCCTCGATCGCCTCCATGCGGCCGACCTCTTCGTCGGGACGCGAGATGAACACCAGGGGAGGGTGGTCCTCTGGCAGGTGCTTCGCCAGCGTCATGCAGTGGGCCAGCCCGAGCTTGTCGTCCAGACCGAAGGGCGCGTCACCGGGGCCGTGGACGAGGGTCTGGCCGCGAAACTCCGCCGCGGCGGGGTAGGTCTCGAGGTCCACCTGGATGGTCGCGTTCTCGGGATAGTCGACGCGCGTGCCGTCCCAGCTGGCGCAGCGCTCGAGACCTGGCACCGCCGCCGTGCCTCGGGCCGTGTCCATGTGGATCATCAGGGCCAGCGGCGGGCAGGAGGCACCCGCTCCCCGTCCCGGGAACGAGGCGATCACGTTCGCGGCCTCGTCCCGGTCGATCTCGGCGCCGAGGCTCCGGTAGAACTCCGCGAGGTACTCCCCGAGGACCCTCTGGCCTTCGGTGGTGGGAATGGTCGGGCTGGCCTCGTCGGACTGCGAGTCGATCGCGACGACGGCTTCCAGGTGATCGAGGCTGAGCTGTCCGAGGGTCAGGGCATCCATGCCCTGGTCTTATCTCAAGCTGCCCACGACGCCCGGTTGCAGCCCCTGTTGCGCTCCAGGTGCGCCTCGATGCGCGCGTGGAACTGCTCGGCGTCGATGTGGTGGTCCGGATCGAGGGTGAGCCCGATGACCGTGCTCGAGAGCAGGATGCGCTGGCCTCCGAGGTCCAGCTTCATCATCTCGATCGCCGCCCGGATGCGCTCGGCAAGGACTCGCCCGCCGGCAGTGTCGGTGCGGGGCAGGATGATGCCGAAGCAGTCCCCCGCAGTGCGCGCGACGAAGTCCGTCTCCCGGACCATGCGCTGCAGCGTCGCCGCGACGCGACGGAGGATCTCGTCTCCAGCGGCCTGCCCGTAGCGCTGGTTGTGCTCGTCCTGGCGGTCGATGTCCACCAGCACGCAGGACAGCGCGTCGTGGGTCGAGTGGGCCGTCTCGATCTCGTTCCGCAGCGTCATGAAGTAGCGCTGGCGGGTCGGGAGCCCCGTCAGCATGTCCTGCTGCGTCAGCGCCTGGATCCTGAGCTTCAGCTCCTCGATGTGGCGGGTCAGGGTGCGCTTCTCTGCGCGCATCTCTTCGATCTTGTGGACGAGGTCGTCCCGATCGAGGCCGTCGAGGCCGTCGTCCGAGTGCTTCAGCATCTGCGTGAGATCCGGCTGACGGCGGAGAGACACGCCGAAGATGTCCGCGATCTCGTCGACTGTGACGCCGACCGAGGAGACCATCGTCTCGGCCTCCTTCGGGGACACTCCCAGGGACTCCGCGAGGATCGTCGAGGCATCCAGCATCGCCTGCTGCGGGTCCGCCGCGGTCCAGACCTCGGCGATGACGTCGGACAGGGCCGCGAGCTGTCGGAGTCGGTCGGAGCGCTCGTCGGGCTCTCCGGGCTCGTGGTGGAGCATGACCGGCCGCGTGATGTCCCGGGGCAGGTGCCAGGCTGCGGAGATGGCGGCGAAGTCCTCGACGTGGGTGTACTTGAGGAACTCCCGCTCCTTGGCCACCCGCGCTTTTCCGTGGAGGCCGCGCACCGTGTCGAACCAGATCGACAGCGAGGGGTCCCTGAGGATCGTCGCGAGCTTGCCGAGCTCGACGCAGAAGCCGATCGCCACGGCGATGTCAGGTGTCACCTGTGGGAACTTCGTGGCGATCGCGACGGCTGCGCAGGCCCGCCTCAGGCAGTCTTCGTTCAGCTTGTGCTTGAGATCCTGGTCGATGTCCGCCCGCTCGACCGCCTCGGCCGCGGCGTAGCAGACAGCGAGGCTGCCGAGGGCCTTGGCCCCCAACAGCAGCGCCGCGCGCTGGGCGTTGTCGACCCGCGACTGGATGCCGAAGGTGCTGGAGTTGACGTAGCGCAGCACGCACTTGGAGAAGACCGGATCCTGGGCGGCGAGGGCGCCGAGCCGCTGCACGCTCGCGTCAGGGCTCCACGCGAGGCGGATGATGTCGAGGAGCTGCGAGGTGGGCGCGGGAACCATTCCGGTCTCCAAGGTCTCTCGACTCTTCGGATCCTGATCGGAGGGTATTGAGCAAACCTCAAGAGCTTGTTGCGCCGACCGATGTGGGCTTCGATGGACCTCTTCGATCGCATACGCAAGGACAGTGACGTCCTGCTCGCCGTCGGCGGCTTCTGCCTGCTCGCGATCATGGTGGTCCCCATCCCGCCGTTCGCGCTCG
The DNA here is from genome assembly GCA_036012755.1 of Myxococcota bacterium. GTDB lineage: Bacteria > Myxococcota_A > UBA796 > UBA796 > CAJQPC01 > JAAESX01. The sequence continues at coordinate 80,147 of DASCPX010000047.1, forward strand.
ATCTGCTCATCGCCGTGAGCTTCAGCATCGCGATGCTGGTGCTGTTGACCGTGCTCTACGTGAAGCGTCCGCTGGACTTCTCGGTCTTCCCGACGCTGCTGTTGATCACGACGGTCTTCCGGCTCTCCCTGAACGTCGCCTCTACCCGCTTGATCCTCCTGGGTGGATCCGACGGAGGTGCTGGCGCGGCCGGACGCATCATCGAGGCCATGGGCCAGTTCGTCGTCGGCGGCAACTACGCCGTGGGGCTGGTCGTGTTCGTGATCCTGGTGGTCATCAACTTCGTCGTGGTGACCAAGGGCGCCGGTCGCGTCGCCGAGGTCAGCGCGCGCTTCACCCTGGACGCCATGCCCGGCAAGCAGATGGCGATCGACGCCGAGCTCAACGCCGGCATGATCGACGAGAAGGAGGCGCGGACCCGCCGGGACGACATCTCGCGCGAGGCCGACTTCTACGGCTCGATGGACGGCGCGAGCAAGTTCATCAAGGGTGACGCCATCGCCGGCATCGTCATCACGATCGTCAACGTCGTCGGGGGGATCTTCATCGGCGTCATCCAGGGGGGCATGCCCCTGACCGAGGCGCTCGAGACCTACACGATCCTCACCATCGGCGACGGCCTGGTGGGCCAGATGCCGGCGCTCGTGATCTCCGCTGCGGCCGGAATGCTCGTGACGCGGGTCCCGGACGACAAGGACGAGAGCCTCGATGAGCAACTCGGTGGGCAGCTCCTCGGGTCGCCTCGCGTGCTCGCTGTCCTCGCCGTCTCCCTGGGTGGCTTCGCCCTGGTGCCGGGGCTGCGCATCCCCTTCGCGCTGGTCGCCCTGGCCGTCGGCGCGATGGCCTGGCAGCTCCGCAAGCGCTCCGGGGACAAGGGTGATGCCGACGCCGAAGCCGCTGCCGTCGAGCGCAGGCCGCTTGGGCCAGAGGACCTCCTCCCCATCGAGCCCCTCGCCATCGAGGTCGGGGTCGACCTGCTGTACCTGGTCGACGACACCCGAGGAGGGGACCTGGTCGAGCGCATCCAGCGCATCCGGAACCAGTTCGCCCAGGACCTCGGCGTCGTGCTGCCCCCGGTGAACCTGCGCGACGACATGCGGCTCGGCGGCACCGAGTACGTGATCCTCATCCGCGGCGAGGAGATCGGGCGAGGTGTGGTCCAGCCCCGCCAGCACCTCGCGATCGATCCTGGCGATGCCCAGCCCGGCATCCGCGGGGTCGAGGCCCAGGACCCGGTCTTCGGCTTGCCCGCCCTCTGGATTCCAGACAGCCAGGTCCTCAAGGCCCAGGCCCGCGGCTACACCGTCGTGGACGTGCCGACGGTGCTCACGACGCATCTCACCGAGCTCATGCACCTCCACGCCCACGAGCTCTACGACATGCCCCAGCTGTGCAAGACCCTGGACCGGATCGCGGAGAAGTCTCCACAGCTGGTCGAGGACCTGGTCCCCGACCCCCTGGGGCGGCAGGCTGTCCTGCGTGTCTTCCGCAATCTCCTGCGCGAGGGCATCAGCGTGCGCGACGTCCACACGGTGCTCGAGGCGCTCGGCGACTACGCGCTGAAGACCAAGGCGCCGGACGTGCTCACCGAGTTCGTCCGCCAGCGCATGGCCCGACACATCACCAGGCGCTTCGCCGACGAGGATGGCGTCGTCCACTACCTCGCGCTGGCCTCTGACGCCGAGGACGCCATCTCCCGCGGCTTGCAGGGAGCAGACGGCGGCGCGATGAGCCTGGTCCTCGACCCCGCCCACGTCCGTCTGCTCCTCGGGGCGATCCGTGAGCACACAGAGGGCTGGTCCGGAGCCGGTCACGTCGTGGTGCTCTGCCCGCCGCTGGCGCGTGGACCCTTCCGCCGGCTCGTGGAGAAGGTCGTCCCGCGGGTGGTCGTGCTGAGCCCAGCCGAGCTCGCCCCCGGCGTGAAGCTCGAGCGCGTCGCCGTCCTGTCGCTCGGGCGCGCAGCGAGCTGATCCGGCCCCCTGGCCTGGTTTGATTCGCTGATTGGCTCAAGTTGCTGTCATAGCAGCCGATCCGGGAGCACCACCCCCCTCTCGCATGGAGGAAGCGTGCTCCGCACCGCGACCGCGTATCAGCGCCAGGCAGACCAGGACGTCCGCCGGATCGACGGGTTGAACCGGCAGGAGACCTGCCTTCGCTACCAGGGCAAGGTCCTGCTGCTGGCTCGTCGTCTGTCCGAGCGGCTGCCGCCCGGATCGGAGGTTGGCCTGCAGGATCTCGTCAGCTACGGAGCGATCGGCCTGCTGGAGGCCTTCGACCGCTACGACGGTGGCCGGAACATCCAGTTCTCGACCTACGCCGAGTACCGGATCCGCGGCGCCATGCTCGACGCACTGCGCAGCAACGACACCTTCTCCCGGCGTCGCCGGCAGCTCGCTCGTCGCATCGAGCGGGTCACCGACGAGGTCCGCCGTGTCCAGGGCCGTGAGCCGGAACCTCGCGAGATCGCACACGCCCTGGAGATCACGCTCGATGAATACTGGGGTGCCGTGGACCGCGTGTCCCCGATCTCCCTGCTGTCGATCGACGGAGCCGCGACCGACGCCGACGAGGAGAACCGCACGCTGCTGGAGCAGATCGAGAATCCCGGGAGCCCGCTCCCCGACAGGGATCTGGACGTCGCGGACCTCCGCCGTCAGCTCAAGGACGCGGTCCGGGCCCTCCCCGAGCGGGAGCGCCACTGCGTGCTGATGTACTACGGCAAGGAGCTGAGCCTCGCTGAGATCGGCCAGGTCTACGACGTGACGCCGAGCCGCATCTCCCAGATCCTCACGGCGGCCAGGGGGCGGCTCAAGAGGAAGCTCCTCGGCAAGATCAACACGAACGATCTCGAGCTGTTGCGATGAGCAGGGATGTCTACACCGCGATGTCGGGGGCCCAGGCGACCTGGAAGGAGCTGGAGATCCTCGCCAACAACGTCGCGAACGTGAACACGACGGGCTACCGAGCCGGTCGCGTCGCCTTCTCGGTCACCGGTGAGGGGGAGGGTCCCCTCGGCCAGACGACCACGACGCTCGACGGTGTGGCGCTCTCCAGGAGCCAGGGCTCGCTGAAGGCATCGAACGATCCCAGCCACATGGCGATAAACGGCGAGGGCTTCTTCACGGTCGCCGCCGGCGACGAGACGCTTCTGACTCGCGACGGCCGCTTCGCCGTCGACAACAGCGGACGCCTCGTCGACCAGAGCGGAAACGCCGTCCTGGGCGAGGGCGGCCCCATCCAGCTGGAGGTCGGCGAGAGCTTCGCCGTCAGCAAGGACGGGGTCATCGTCGGCAGCACCTCCGGAGAGGTCGGGCGACTCCGCGTCGCGCTCGCAGACGAGGTCACGCCGGCTGGTGGAAACCACTACCGGGCCATCGGGGAGCTCCGGAACGCCGTCGACTACGGCGTCGTCCAGGGCCAGCTCGAAGGCTCCAACACAGACCCCATGCGCAGCATGGTCGAGCTGGTAGAGGCCTCTCGCTACTTCGAGGCCTGCCAGAAGGCCATCCAGGCCTCCGATGAGCTCGACCAACGCGCCAACCGAAGCGGAGGCCGCTGATGAAAGCGCTCTACACGGCCGCGACGGGCATGAACGCCCAGCAGACGCGGCTCGACAACATCGCCAACAACCTCGCGAACGTGAACACGACCGCCTACAAGAAGCAGTCGGCTGCCTTCGAGGACCTCTTCTACGAGGAGGTCGAGGCCACCGGCGGCGACGAGTCGCAGATGGTCCAGGTCGGTGGCGGTGTCAAGCTCGCCAGCACCAACCGGGACTTCACAGGCGGAGCCCTCGTCAAGACCTCCAGCTCGCTGGACTTCGCGATCGAGGGAGAGGGCTTCTTCGTCCTCGAGACCGTGGAGGGTGAGCCCCGCTACACCCGCGACGGGAGCTTCCGCACCGACAGTGACGGGCTCCTCGTCAACAGCGCTGGCCTTCGACTCTCCGGCGACATCAGCCTCCCGGACGAGCACAACGGCATCGTCCTGTTGGAGGACGGGACGCTCACGGCCCTGTCGATCGACGGCTCGGGCGAGGAGATCCTCGGCCAGTTGGAGCTCGCACGCTTCACGAACCCCGGGGGCCTCGACGCCCTCGGCGGCAACCTCTACATGCAGTCGGCGGCATCCGGCGAGCCCTTGTCGCTCGAGCTCGGATCCACCACGACTGTCCGTCAGTACTACCTCGAGGGCTCGAACGTGGACATCGCGTCCGAGCTCATCGGGATGATCGAGGCGCAGCGCGCCTACGAACTCACCTCCAAGGTCGTGCAAGCGGCCGACGAGAACCTCCAGACCGCCGTCAACCTGAAGCGCTGAACTCGTGCTGTTCGCCCTCGCCAACGTCGCCCTCGCCAACCAGTCCCAGGTCGAAGAAGCCCTGGCTCGCTGGGCCGCAGAGGAGTGCGACGCGGTGCAGGTCGAAGTGCATTGGCTCGGGCTGTCAGACCCGGTGGAGCTGGATCCCGAGGCACGGTTCGTCTTCGAAGGCGAACCCTGTCGCAGGAGCCCGGCGGTGAAGCTCCGCGTCGCGGAGCCCGGCAAGGAGCCCTGGTCCGTCACCATGCGTCCACAGCTGGAGCTGTGGGTTGAAGCGCCGGTGGCCACGGAGACCGCTTCTGCTGGTGATATCGTTCGGACTCGAAGCGGGATCGTGGAGCTCATGGAGGTTCGGGGCGACCCCCTCGAAGGGGAGCTCCTGGCTCGCACCCGCATCGAAGCGGGGGAGCCCGTCACGACCTACACGGCCCGCGCGCTCCCCGACGCCCGTCGCGGAGCAGAGGTCACGGTCGTGGCACAGCGAGGTTCCCTGCGCGTGAGCGCTCCCGGGCGCCTCTCAGAGGACGGCGTGGTTGGCGCGCAGGTCCGCGTGGTCAACCAGGTCACGGCGGCGACCCTCGAAGGGATCCTCGTCGATGCGGAGACTGTCGAGATCAACTGAACGATAATCGGTATATGGAGTGATGTGATGCTTCTCTTGATGCTCGGAGCGGCCCTCGCGGGGCCGCCGGAGCCGCCTGCGCCTTCTGGCGTGGCCTATGTCGAGCCGACCGAGCTCACGGCGGATCAGATCCGCCGGAACCTCGGCGTCGACTACGGCACGCGAGAGCTGGGAAGCCTCGTCGTGGTCACGATCGACGAGGCCACGTCGGCCTCTCTCGGCGCTACGACCAACACCTCTCGGGCGAGCACGGCGGACGCCAGGATCACCGGCTTCTTCGGGCTCGTCACCCAGGCGATCTCGGCCAACCCGTCGATGAACTTCGAGGACAGCATCGGGCTCGGCGGGTCCAGTGACGCGGACTTCGCCGGGGCCGGAGACACAGCCCGTTCCTCGGCGATCGTCGCGGTGGTGAGCTGCGAAGTCATCGAGATCGCAGAGAACGGGAACCTCCATGTCTGGGGCTACAAGATGATCACAGCCAACAACGAGACGGAGTACCTGACCGTCGACGGCTGGGTCCGCCCGCGTGACATCAGCATCGAGAACGCCGTCGCGTCCCAGCGCCTGGCCCGCGCGAGCATCGAGCTCAAGGGTGACGGCGTTCTGGACGACAAGCAGAGTCCGGGGCTCGGTACGCGCCTCATGGACCACGCCTGGCCCTTCTAGGAGAGAGACGTGTTGCTCGCCCTGCTCATTGCCTCCACCGACGCCCAGGCAGAGGTCCGCGCAAAGGACGTCGGCCACTTCGCCCACATGGAGGAGCGGGTGGTCCGCGGCTACGGCGTCGTGACCGGGCTCGCCCGCACCGGCGACTCCACCAAGAACGTCGCGGCGAGCCAGATCCTCGTCCAGCAAGCCAACGTGCAGGGCTACAATACCGACGGGCTGACCTCGAGGAACATCGCCCTGGTCGAGGTCCAGGCCATCGTCCCCTCGGATGCCCGCAAGGGGGCCAAGGTCGACATCACCGTGTCCTCGCTGGGGGACGCCACCTCGCTGATGGGCGGCCAGCTCGGCGTGACGATGCTCAACGACCTCGCCGGGAACCTGATGGCGACCGCGCAGGGCGCGCTGACCGTCGGGGGCTACTCCTCCAGCGGGGGCGGGGACTCCAGCACCAAGAACCACACGACCGTGGCCTACGTCGCCGACGGCGGCATGCTGGTCGCCGACGCCGTGAGCTCCAATCTCACCGACAGGACCCTCGTCGAGTACGTGCTCTCCGAGCCCGACTGGACGACCGTGGCGAACCTGGCCGACAGCATCAACGAGAGCTTCGGCGAAGAGGTCGCGATCCCGGTGTCGTCCTCGACGGTCGAGATCCTCATCCCAGAGGACTACAGCGGGCGCTTCCCATGGTTCGCCGCGAAGGTAGAGGCTGTGATGCTCGAGGTCGACCACCCCGCGGTCGTGATCGTCAACGAGCGGACCGGCACTGTCGTCATGGGGGCCGGGGTCCGCATCGACGACGTCGCCATCGCCCACGGCGGACTCACGATCGAGGTCGACAACAGGGTGGAGGTCGTCCAGCCCGAGCTCCTGAGCTTCGGCACGACGGCGGTCGTCGCGAACGGAGCGATCGAGGTCCGAGAGGCCGACGGCGAGCTCAACGTCGTCGGCGGCACGACCATCGGCGACCTCGTCGGTGCGCTCAACGCCATGGGCGTCAAGCCCCGCGATCTCATCGTCATCCTGCAGATGATCGAGGCCTCGGGCTCGCTGCACGCCGAGCTGCAGGTCAAGTGAGCGACGTCGGCGCCGGCGCCCAGCTGGAGGCACAGTTCGTCCAGCTGGTGATGAAGGAGTTCCGCAAGGCCCTCCCGAAGGAGCTCGCCGGCGGAAAGGCGGGGGAGATGTTCTCCGAGCTCTTCGACCAGGAGATCGCCAAGCGGCTGGTCGAGGGCGGCCAGCTCGGCATCGCCGAGGTCATCGACGCCCAGCTCGCTCGTGACGGCGAGGTCCAGAGCCCCATCGAGGGCGGCCTCCGCGCCACGAGCCAGTACGGCTGGCGGCGCCACCCGGTCCTCGGCGAGATGGTCCACCACGATGGCCTCGACCTGCACGCCGAGCGCGGTACGCCGATCCGGCCGGTGCGTCCGGGGACAGTCGTCTTCGCGGGAGCAGAGGGCGGCTACGGCAACCTCGTGGTCGTGGAGCACGAAGACGGAAGCACGTCGCGCTACGCTCACTGCGAGGCCCTGTTGGTCTCCGAGGGGCAAGACGTCCGCTTCGGTGACACCCTCGCCACGGTCGGCCAGACGGGCACGGCCACCGGCCCGCACCTCCACCTCGAGCTGCGCGGCGCCGACGGGCGCTCGATCGACCCGGGTCCGGTCCTCGGCCTCGAACAATAGGGCTAAAGCCCCGGATCGCCGGTCCGATGAGGGGGCACTGCTCTCTGCGCAGTCTCTCAGAGGACACCATGAAGATCACCGGCAACACCCCGATCAACGCCGTCCACGGCCCCCAGGGAGCCGCCCGGGCCCGCGGGACGACCCGCGCCGAGGGCTCCGGCCCTGCCGCGCAGGTCCAGCTGTCTGCGGACGCCTCCTGGATCTCTGCCTTGCGTGACGAGGTTGGGGCCGCGGAGACCGGCATCAGGACAGACGTGGTCGAGGAGACCAGGAACCAGCTGCGGGCGGGCACGCTCGACGCCGACGTCGACCTCGGGGCCGTGATCGACAGCCTGTTGGCCGAGCTGTGACGGACGAACGCCTCCGGTTGCTGCGCGAGCTGCTGGCCCTGACCCGGGAGCAGGTCGAGGCGGCGCGCCAGCTGGACGGTGCTCACCTGGCGGAGCTGAACACCTTGCGGGCCGATCGCAGCTTCGAGCTCCAGGTCGCGCTGCAGGAGGGCGTGCCAGAGGAGCTCCGCGCCGAGATCGCTGCGGACGCAGCCACCCTGCGCATGCTGGAGATCCGGCTCGAACGCATCGCTGGCTCCGTCGTGAACATCCTCGACGCGGCGCGTCCGGCTCCGCGGACCCGCACATACGGGCGTCGTGGTCGGATGGCGGGCTGACCCATGGGTGTCAGCTCTGCCCTGGACTCTGCGCGAAGCGGCCTGTCAGCGGCCAGCCTGGCGATCGAGACGACCTCCAACAACGTCGCGAACGCCGCGACCGAGGGCTACTCCCGCCAGTCGGTCGACCTGGCGAACAACGACCCGGTCCGCATCAGCGGCGTGCAGCTCGGCACGGGGGTGGTGGCCGAGAGCATCGATCGCGCCTCGGATCGGTTCCTCACCAGCCAGATCGTGGAGGAGGCCGGGAGCGCCTCGTCAGCGGAGACCCTCCGGGACGTGCTGGTCCTGGCGGAGTCATGGCTCGCCGACTCCGAGGTCGAGGGGCTGACCTCTCGCCTCCAGGGGGTCTTCGACTCGATGCAGGCGGCCACGGCCGATCCGGGGGACGCGACCTACCGGAGCTCTGTCGCCAACGCGGCGGACAGCTTCGCGACCAGCTTCCAGCGGACCGCGACGGCGCTGAGCGACTTGATCAAGGACGTCGAGGACAAGCTCGACACCATGGTGGAGGGCACGAACTCCCTGCTGGAACAGGTGGCGGGGCTGAACCAACGCATCGTCGCCTCAGACGGAGCGGCGGATCTCCTGGACCAGCGGGATCGCCTGCTGGCCGAGATCGCCGAGGTGATCGGCACCACCGCGAGGATCAACACGGACGGCTCGGCCACCGTGATGCTGGGCGGGCACGCCCTCGTCAGCGGGGTGGAGAGTCGGAGCCTGGAGGTCGGCGAGGACGACGACGGCGACCTGGTGGTGACGATGACGGCAGGAAACGCCGGCATCAACGTCGGCGACGAGCTCGGCGGCAGCGTCGGCGGAAACGTCCGGGGTGTCGAGGACATAGAGGACTACCTGGAGCGGCTCGACGATCTCGCCGAGGAGCTCGCGGACGCCTTCAACGATGTCCACGCCGCGGGCTACGACCGGGACGGGAACGCCGGCGCGGACTTCTTCGAGGTCACCGCCAGCGACGGTCACAGCGCAATGGGGTTCACCTTCAACGCCTCGCTGCTCGACGACCCGACGCTGCTGGCCTTCGCCGCGGACTCCAGCGCGAACATCGGGGACGGCGGCAACCTCGAGGATCTGCTGGCCATCGAGACCTCGGACGTCTTCGTCGACGACTCGACGACCGCTGAGAAGGCGCTGTTGTCGCTGCTGTCGGATGTCGGAGCGGACGTGGTCGCCGCGACCACTGACGCGGACCACGCCTCGGCGATCCTCGCTGACCTGCAGGGTCTGCGGGACGCCATCGCCGGGGTCGACCTCGACGAAGAGGCAATCAACCTGATCAAGTTCCAGGCCGCCTACCAGGCCGCCGCCAAGGTCATCCGCGCGACGGACACGATGCTCCAGAACCTGATGGACATCGTCTGAGACTGGATTGAGGCGGATCCCGTCGTTAGAACCGGCGGATGAAAGAACAGAAAGTCCGGATCCTGATCCTCGATGACGAGGATCTCTCCGTCGGAGCCTCGGTCGCCTGCTTCGAAGGCAAGACGCCGTCGAGGTCGCCAGCGGCGAGGAGGTCCTGGACCTGCTGGCGGGGAGCTACTTCGACGGGATCCTCTGCGACCTGTTGATGCCGGCGATGGACGGGCTCGAGTTCTACGAGGCGCTCCGGCTGCGCGACCCCACCCAGGCCGCCCGGGTGGTCTTCTTGACGGGGAGCTCCGGACGGCCGGTCTCCGCGCTCCAGGGTGTTCGCGTGATCGACAAGCCGCCCGATCCTGAGACCCTGTACGAGCTGGTCGGGGACTGGAAGGGCTGAACTCGGGCAGGATCTTGTGAAGTTGTGCTGATCGCGTCCGATGAGGGACGTGATGCAGATCCTCCGCTCTTCGACCCATGGCATGGCCCGCCTGCTGCAGCGCAACGCGTCACAGCTCACAGGACAGATCCGCCAGGCTGAGAGCGAGATCATCACGGGCATGTCCGTTCAGCGTCCGTCGGACGATCCCACCGCGGCGGCCCAGGCCCTGCGCCTCCAGGGCCTGATCAACGACCAGTCTGTCTACGAACGGAACTCCGTGGCGGCCCAGAGCCTCCTGGGGCAGGCCGAGACCGCGATGGCTGACGCCGGCGATCTGCTGAAGAGGGCGAAGGAGCTCGCGATCGCAGGCGCCAGCGAGAGCTGGAGCAGCGCAGACCGCCAGGTGATGGCGACAGAGGTCGAGATGCTGCGGAGCCAGCTCCTGGATCTCGCGAACACGCGCGTGGGGACCCGGTACATCTTCTCCGGCGATGCCTACGACACAGAGGCCTTCGACGAGAGCGCTACCTACACCGGAGGCTCCGAGGAGCCAGTGATCCAGGTGAGCGCCAACCAGACCGAGAGCGTCGGCTTCGACGGCTCAGAGGTCTTCCAGGGCGACGTCGACCTGTTCGCGGTGCTCGAGGACCTGCAGACCGCGCTCGAAGACAACGACGCCGACGGCGTCAGCGCTGTCATCGACGATCTCACGGACGGCCACGAACAGATCGTCGAGTGGCGCGCGGTGGTCGGCCACAGCTACGCGGTGACAGAGGACGCCATCGACACGGCGGGGAACGTCGAGGCGATGCTCCAGACCGAGCTCGATGGGCTCGTCGGCATCGACGAGACGGAGGTGTACCTGCGCCTGGCCGAGCTGCGCACCGCCTACGAAGCGGCGATGCGCGTGGGCGGAACCTCCGTGTCCGGGACCCTGTTCTCCTATCTGTAAGGGTTTCGACATCCGCTCGACGATCGGGGGCTAATGGCCCCCTCTTTAGATCCGAGAGGTCTTGTGAGGACAGACGCAAATCGTCCTCCAGAGACGACGACGAAAGACAAAACGCCAGGAGGAACCTGTGGCCATTGTCGTGAACACCAACACTGCGTCTTCCAACGCAATCAACCAACTCAACAAGAACAACCGCAACTTGATGGACAGCTTCCGTCGCATCAGCTCCGGTCTTCGCATCACGAAGGCCGCGGATGACGCAGCGGGGATGGGAGTCGCCGAGAACCTCGACGCCTCTGTCCGCAGCCTCCGCCAGGCCGCGCGCAACACCAACGACGGGATCTCCGTGATCTCGACCGCGGAAGGCGCGACCTCAGAGGTCGTGAACATCATCAAGCGCATGCGTGAGCTCGCGGTCCAGAGTGCTTCGGACACCTTGGACGACAACGAGCGCGCCTACATCCAGGAGGAGTACACCGAGCTCGCCGCCGAGGTCGATCGGATCGCCCAGGTGACGAACTTCAACGGTGTGGCGCTCTCGGAAGGCACCAACACCACGATCGATGTGCAGGTTGGCATCAACAACACCGCCAACGACCGCATCACGATCACGCTCGGCGACCTCCGCAGCACGGTGCTCGGTATCGACACCGCGTCGCTGAGTCTCTCCTCGAGCGCCGGTGCGCAGTCTGCGCTGGACACCCTCGACACCGCCCTGGACACCGTCAGCGGCTACCGCTCGGACCTCGGTGCGGTCGAGAACCGCCTGGACTCCGCCCTCGACAACCTGGAGGTCTACACTGAGAACCTCGAGGCCGCCGAGAGCCGGATCCGTGACGCTGACTTCGCGTACGAGACCGCTGAGATGAGCAAGAACCAGATCATGCAGCAGGCCGGCGTGTCCGTCCTGGCGCAGGCCAAGTCCCTGACCGCGGGCGCACTCACCTTGCTCCAGAGCTAGGCGAAAGCGAATACCGACCCCGCTGAGGGGGCCCACCCGGGCCCCCTCTTTTGCGTCCTTGCCCGTGATTGCGGGCATTACGCGTTTCTTACTGTTCGGCAAGACAGGGGTAATCGAGATGGACGAGCCTTCCGATCAACTGGCTGGAACGCCTGGACAAGAAGTTCTGGTGCCCACTCCAAGGAGGAGAACCAAATGGCTCTTACTGTCAACACGAACGTGAGCGCGATCCGCGCCACGACTCAGCTTGGCGCCACGACCCGGAAGCTGTCCGACAGCTTCGCGCGTCTCTCGAGCGGACTTCGTATCACGAAGGCAGCCGATGACGCAGCGGGAATGGGCGTCGCCGACAACCTCGACTCCGTCAGTCGGTCCGCTCGCGTCGCGATGCGGAACGCCAACGACGGGATCTCCGTCATCTCGACCGCGGAAGGATCCACGGCCGAGGTCACCAACATCCTGAAGCGCATGCGCGAGCTCGCTGTCCAGTCCTCGTCCGAGACGCTGGACGACGATGAGCGCGCCTACATCCAGGAGGAGTACCAGGAGCTCGCGTCCGAGGTCGATCGCATCGCGAACACGACCGAGTTCAACGGCGTCGCGCTCGCGGAGGGCACGAACACTACCCTGGACATCCAGGTGGGTGTGAACGGCACCGCCAACGATCGCATCACCATCACCCTCGGCGACCTGCGCGGCACGGTCCTCGGAGTCGACACTGCCAGCCTCGATCTCTCTACGAGCTCGGGTGCCCAGTCCGCCATCTCCGGCATCGACACCGCGATCGACACCGTCAACGGCTACCGCAGTGACTACGGTGCGGTCGAGAACCGGGTCGACAGCGCGCTGAACAACCTGGAGACCTATGCCTCGAACCTGGAGGCGGCCGAGTCGCGTATTCGCGACCTGGACTTCGCCAGTGAGACCGCCGAGCTCGCCAAGCTGCAGATCATGCAGTCGGCTGGTGTGAGCGTCCTCGCCCAGGCCAAGAACATGACCGCCAGCGCCGCTTCCCTCCTCGGGTAGCAGCGACGCCAGCTGACGCTGGCCTAAAGTCGGGGTCCTCTCGGTCCGATCGGAAGATCAGGTCGGGATGGACCCCGGCACTGCTTTTGGGATCTGAATGCCATCCGTCGATGGAATCGCCTCCGGGCTCGACACCACCTCCCTCATCGAGGCGATCGTGTCGGTCGCGGCGGTCCCGAAGGCCACGCTCGAGAGTGAGAAGAGCGAGGTCGAGGATCAGATCGACAAGGTCGCGGACTTCAAGACCCTCCTCACGGCGGTCCAGACCGCCCTCGAGGACATCGACACCGCCGCGGAGTTCGGAAAGAGCACGGTCTCGCTCTCAGAGGAGGGATGGGTCGAGGTCGAGGTGGAGGCGGAGACCCCGCCCGGAAGCTACGAGATCGAGGTCTCCGCGCTGGCCCGCTCCGAGATGGAGGTCAGCCAGGGCTTCAGCGACGACGAGACCGCGGGCCTGGTGGCGGTCGGGGACCTCGTCGTGACCTACGCAGGCGACGCCAGCACGATCACGATCGACTCGTCGATGACGCTGCGGGACATCGCCGACGAGCTCCAGGCCATCGACGGGCTCACGTCCTACGTGATGTACGACGGCTCCAGCACCGACCCGTATCGGCTGGTCATCTTCGGCGCGGACACGGGGGTCGACAACACCCTCGAGTGGGACACGAGCGGGCTCAGCGCTGGGATCATGCCGACCTTCACGGAGCAGGTCTCGGCCCAGGACGCCGAGCTGACGGTGAACGGGGTCACGATCTACTCAGAGGGCAACGTCATCGATGGCGCCATCCCCGGGATGGAGCTGACGCTGAACTCCGTGACGACCGACACGATCACGGCGACCGTCTCCTCGGACACGGACTCGATCGTGGCGGGGGTGGAGGCCTTCGTCGATGCCTACAACAGCCTCGCGAGCTTCTACTCGCTGAACACGGACTTCGACGCGGACGAGGGCATTCGCGGCGCGCTCTTCGGGGACAGCACCATCCGCGGCATCATGGACGGTCTGAGCAACAAGATCTCGGATAACTGGAGTGACGACGACTACTACGGCCTCGGCAACATCGGGATCAACACGAAGCAGACAGGCAAGCTCGAGTTCGACTCGGATCTCTTCGAAGAGCAGCTGCTCGCCAACGGAGAGGAGGTCCTGGATCTGTTCACCGGGGACACCAGCTTTGGACTGACCACGATCGAGCTCATCGACGAGACCTACCTCAGCGACGATGGGTTCATCGAGACGCGCACCGAGACGCTCGAAGAGACCGTCGAGGACCTCGAGGACTCGATCGAGACGATCGAGGATCGGCTCGAGTCCATGGAGGCCAGGCTGAGGAAGCAGTTCACGTACATGGAGACCGTGTTGGGGCAGCTCCAGACGACGCAGGGCTTCCTGTCGGCGCTGTTGAGCAGCAGCACCAGCAGCTCCAGCAGCAGCTAATAGGTAGGAGGGCCCCGTGAAGGGAATCGCCAGGTACAAGAAGGTGGGTGTCCAGTCCGCGTCGAACGGACAGGTGCTGGTCATGCTCATGCGGGGCGCCATGCTGAAGCTGGACGAGGCCGCAGACAGCGTCGAGGTGGACCCGAAGTCCGCTGTCGAGAGGCTCCGCACGGTGCGCAAGATCTACGGCGAGTTGCTCGCCGCCCTCGATGACAGCCACGCCCCAGAGGTCTGCGGCAACCTGCGCCGCCTCTACACCTGGTGCATCCGAGAGCTCGCTCACGCCGAAAGAGACCTGGATCGCTCGAAGATCCTGGGGGTCGGGCAGGTCACCGAGACCCTCCTGGAGGCTTGGACGGGCGCGATCGCCGAGGCCCGTTGAGGTGTCTCTCCCCGGCCAGATCCGGGAGCTGACGGAGCGGGTCCGGGACGGTCGCGAGGTCGATCCGCTCGAGACGGCGGAGCTGTTCGCGAGGATCCAGGCCGCGGGCTCGTCGCTGGGCCCAGCCGACGTCAAGGAGATCGAGGAGCTGCTCGGAGATCTCGAGGTGGCCATCTACGAAGGCCAGGCCAAGGTGCAGGAGCGTCTCCAGCACAGCGGTCGCGGCCGTCGGGCGCTGAAGGGCTACGGCTACGTACGCAGCCACAAGCGCGGCCAGAGGATGCGCAAAAAGGCTTGATGCACCGCGCTGTCGTCCGATGGAGCGAGGGATGACTCAGCGCTGGTTTCGAGTGGAGACGACCGTGGAGGTCGGATTCGAGGCGCCCCTTGCCGGGGGTGGCATGCTGCGTCCAGTCCAGGCGCGCCGGTTGGCAGTTGAAGCTCGCGAGCACCTCGACCGGCTCAGCAACCGCCGTGACCTGGAGGTCAAGGAGGCCCTCGGGCTCGTGCTCGACGCGGTCGCCGCCATGGAGCGGGAGCTCGAGGAGATGCAGCGACGACTGCTGCTCGGCCAGCGTGGGGTCACTCTCCGCGAGCAGCCGGTCCGCATCGGCGGAGACGGCTTGTGGGTTGGCGAGAAGGTCGAGGGCGCCGTCCTCGTCCACCTCGGCCTGCGAGTCGCGGGCGCTCATCACCTTGTCTGCGCGCACGCAGTGGGCCGCACCGCACCAGGCGGCAGCGAGCTCGCGTTCACCGATCCGGACCCCAGCGTCCGGGACCTGGTCGTGGCCTTCGTCTTCGACCAGCAGCGAAAGGAGAGACGCCGTGAGCTTGACGCTTCTGCTCGGACTTAGTCTCGCCTCGCCGCCCCGCCCGGTCCCTCCGACCGAGGCAGCACCAGAGGCCGAGGGCGCCGTGTCGTTCACCGGTGTGGGGCTGTATTTCCGGGGTGTCGGCGAGGCCTGGGACGAGCCGGAGCTCGGCCGGGTCTACCGCCCGAACGCCTTGATGGGGGGAGTCGGCCTCGTCGTGCCCTTCCACCGCTACGCTCAGATCGACCTCGAGGTCGCCTACGAGCGCATGTCGGGTCAGCACATCGATCGGGACACGCTCGAGCCCCTCGACAAGACAGCCACCATCGAGCTGGCGCCGATCTCCCTCCTGGTCGAGGGGCGGATGCCCTTTGGAGCCGGTTCCCATGTCTACGTGGGAGTCGGGCCGACCGCGACGCTGTTCAAGGAGGAGCACGAGCCCTTCACCAGCTCCGAGGAGGACACGCTGGCCTCCGGGATCACCAGTGGCACCAAGATCGGCGGCGAGGCTCGTGTCGGAGTCCGGCTGATGACCGGGCTGGTCAGTCCTTCCTACAGCGCCGTGCCGGAGTCGGGGCGGAGTCTCCAGGGGGTCTCTGTCGAGCTCGGCTTCGGGCGCCGCTTCCAGAAGGAGCCCGACGTCGACGGCGGCTTCGACCTGGCGGCGTGGCGCGCGACCGTCGGGCTGGGGCTGAACTTCTGATGTTCCTCGCGCTGCTCGCGACGGTCACGGCTGAGCCTCGCCACGTCGAGCTCGACGGGGGCGCCGAGTGCCGCGTGCGGCAGCTGCCGAGGACCGACGCGGGCCGCGTCCAGTGGACCTTCAGGAACGTGGACACACCGCTGCTGGCCCAGCTCGAGGGGATCTACACGGATGGAGTCAAGAACTGGGACGCCGTCGGGATCGGCGGGGGGACATGGATCGTCACCGCCTACCTCGATCCCGAGCGGGAGCTGACCGCGACCTGGCGCTGGACGCCCGAGGGGCCCGCGCTCCTGATCATCGATGATGGCGCTCCGGAGCTGGTCCTGGTGCAGGAGGCCCCGACGCTGGAGGCGCTGGTCGCCGGCGAGGTCCCCCGCCAGGCGGATCCGGTCGCCTCGACTCCGCTGTCCCCCCTCCGCGGAGATGCGCTCAGCCTCCGCCTGGATGTCGCCACCTTCCCGGCGGCCTTCCCGAGCTGGGAGCCGAACGTCGCGGCGGGACAGCGGGCCATGCTCCAGCCGGGCGACGATCTGCTCGCCGTCGATCGCTACCGCCACGTCCTCACGGAGAGCGAGGACGACTACGTGCGCGCCGCCGCGAACTTCCGGCTGGCAGAGGCCCACCGGGACCTCGGAATGGCCAGGGAGGCCGCCCACTACTTCGAGCGGGTCAGCGAGCTCGACGCGGCCTGGCCGGAGGCCTCGGTGCACCTCCACCGCGCCCAGGCGGCGCTCGCGGTCGGCCGGGCGGACCAAGCCCGTGCCCTGTGCTCGGAGGTGGCGACCGTCCGGTACAGGGAGGCGCAGGTGCTCGAGTGCCTGGGCCTGGTCGCCTTGGAGACCGGCGACCCTGCCCCGGCGCCGACGGGCCGAGCGCTGGCTAGGGCGTCAGCGAGGCCGGAGAGCCTCGTGCTGGCAGCCCAGCTCCTCCAGCTCGACGGGCGGCACCTCGAAGCGGAGCCTCTGCTCGTGGAGGCGCTCTCGGATCTCGATGACCCGCGGCTCGCCGCCGTCGCCTGGGCCTCGCTCGGGGACGCCCGCTTCCACATCGGGGACAATGAGGGCGCCAGGCGGGCCTGGGCAGAGGTGGTCAGTGACCCGCAACTAGGCGACATCGTACGAGTCAGGAAGACCATGCTCGTGATGGTGGAGGAGGGTGCCCGCAGCTGGCCGAGCAACATCCCGAACCTCTACACCCTCGCGGAGTTGCCCGGACTCGCCGGGGCGGAGGCCCAGTGGCTGCTCGCCCAGGTCGCGCTCGAGCTCGGCGACTTCGAGGGAGCCGCAGGCCACCTGGCCGCCATCCTCGATCGTCCGGACGTCGATCTGTCCGACTCCGACCTCCCAGCGGTCTTGTGGGATGTCATCGAGACCCGCCTCGGTGAGCTGGAGCGCGCTGGCCGCCAGCTCGACCAGCTGGCCTTCTTCCGTGACTCGTGGCGCTCCGAGCTGGAGCCCGAAGTGACTGATGTCGCACGACTCCTCTCGGTCGCCTCTGCCTACGAGGACCTCGAGCTCCACGACGACGCGCTGTCGGTCCATCGAATCGTCTTCAGCATTCGCAGCCGGCTCGGAGAGTCTTCTCCGGATGACCTGTTCACGCTCGCCCGGCTCTACTTCGAGGTCGGGCGCCCCGACGAGGCCCTGGAGACCCTGGAGTTCCTGCGCCGCGGAGCCGTCCCCGCGGATCTCACAGGCGCCACCTGGCTGCTCGAGGGTGACGTGCTGTTGTCCCTCGGGGAGGAGGACGAGGCGATGCAGGCATGGCGCAAGGCAGCTCTGCAGCGGGACACCAAGGTCGAGGCCACCACGCGCATGGCCCTGCTCGACGCCCGAGAGGGCCGCTGTGCTCGGGCCCGTCCGGCTCTAGAGGATCTCGTCCGCCAGAAGGAAGAGAGCCTGGAGGTCCGTGAAGGTCACGTCCACCTCACGCTCGCCCGGTGCTACCTCGAGGAGGGGCGCAACGAGGAGGCCGCTGCCGCTGCCCGTGAGGCCGCTGGTCGCAGCGAGGACGAGCTGACCCGCCGCTATGCGACCTGGCTGGCCTCCGAGGCGGACCGGGGAGACGACGAACTGCTCGCCCGTGCGCTCGCCAGCGATGACGACCTCTGGGCCGCGCTGGGGCGCGAGAGGAGCGCAGACTCGGCCTTCGACGCTGAGATCCGCTCCGAGCGTGGGAAAGAGACAAATCCCTAAAAGATCTGGTGATGCGTCCGATTGGGGATCGAACTCCTTGGAGATCGTTCCATGTCCGACCTGCTCTTCGACGGCCTGCATCGCGGCCTGGGAACAGCCCTGGACCTGCGGGATGTCCAGCATCGGCTGACCGTCTCCAACATCGCCAACGCCGACACTCCCGGCTACCGCGCCCGGGTCATGGACTTCGAAAAGGCCATCGGCGCGGCGCTCGACGACATCTCGCGAGGGGAGGAGCTGAAGCTAGACCCGGATGCCCTGCCCATCGAGGAGATGGAGCCAGAGCCCTGGGTGCTCGACGGGAACTCCGTCGTCGCCGAAAAAGAGATGGAGCGCCTGATCGCGAACTCCATCGAGTACAACGCCATCGCTGGCGGGCTGTCCCGCCGCTTGGCTCTCCTCCGCTTCGCGGCCAACGACGGTCGCTGACCGGGAGGTCAACCATGTCCGATCTCACCGACGCCCTCTCGATCGCCGCCAGCGGCATGCGCGCCCAGCGCGTGCGCCTGCAAGCGACCTCGAGCAACATCGCCAACGCGCGCACCACCAAGACCGAAGAGGGTGGTCCCTACAAGCGGCGTGTCACGGTCTTCGAGGCCCAGGCCATCGATCCCTTCGGGGACGAACTGGACCGCCAGCTCGCCGGCGTCAAGGTCGACGAGATCGAGCTCAGTGATGCAACCGAGCGCATCTTCGACCCCTCTCATCCCCACGCGGACGAGGACGGCTACGTCGAGATGCCGAAGATCGACCTGATGGCCGAGATGGTCGACCTCATGAACGTCTCTCGGACCTACGAGGCCAACGCCAACGCCATCGACGTGACCAAGGACCTGGCCCAGCGGGCCATCGACATCGGGAAGTAGGCCATGAAGACCGACGCCATCCAGAGCGCCATGCAGGCCATGGACGCAGTGCAGGCCCAGCTTGACGGCCAGAAGGCCGTGGGCGGGTCAGTGGTCGGGGGCGAAGGCCTCGGCGACAGCTTCGCCGACGGACTCGCCGACGCGATCGAGTCGGTGGACGCCCACCAGCACAAGGCCGACGCCAGCCTCGAGCTGCTCATGCGCGGAGAGGGCAACGCGGCCCAGACGATGGTCGCGCTCTCCGAAGCCGACATCACGCTGCGCACGATGAGCTCTGTGCGCGACAAGGTGGTCGCGGCGTATGAGCAGATCATGAACATGGCGATCTGATCCGGTAGCCTTGGCGCTCCGCGCGAGGGTGCGATGCGTCGACTGGGTTTGCTGCTGATCGGGGTGGGGCCCCGCTCCCCGAGGGTGTGACCCGGGAACATGCCCAGGCCGCTGGCGCTTGAGCGCTCTCTCCGCTCACCTCGAGCGCGTCCGCGACTGCCTGTCCGCGCGGTCCGTGCGCCTGGGCGGCCGCATCCAGAGCCTCTGGCGCGGCTACGGCGAGGTGCGCCGGGTGCATGTCGAGGGCGGCCCCGCTCCGACCGTCGTCGTCAAGCACGTCCGGCCGCCACCCGATGCCCACCCCCGCAAGCTGCGCTCGTACCAGGTCGAGGCGGCCTTCTACGCCGGCGCCGCCCAGCGCTGTGGGCCTGCCTGCCGCGTCGCGCGATGCCACGGCCACTGGTCCGATGGGGTCGAGCGCGTCTTCGTGCTCGAGGACCTCGGCCGCTCAGGCGGCGCCAGCGTGAAGGAGCGGCTGCGCTGGCTCGCGGCCTTCCACGCCACCTTCCTGGGCCAGGCCCCCGAGGGGCTCTGGGAGATCGGCACCTACTGGCACCTCGAGACCCGCCCCGAGGAGCTCGCCCGCATGCGCGACGCCGCGTTGAGGGCCGAGGCCCCCGCGCTGGATCGGCAGCTCCGCGAGGCACGTTGGCAGACCCTGGTCCACGGCGACGCCAAGGACGCGAACTTCTGCGCTTCGGGCCGCGGCGTCGCGGCCGTCGACTTCCAATACGTCGGCCCTGGCCCCGGGATCCGGGACGTGGCCTACGTGATCGACGGCTTCGGCTGGCCCACCCTGAGGAAGGAGTCGTACAAGGACCTCTACTTCGAGGCCCTGCGGCAGCACCTGCCCCCATCCGCGGCCGACGCGGTCTCCGAGGAGTGGCGGACGCTCTACCCGGTCGCCGTGCGCGACTTCGAGCGCTTCCTCGACGGGTGGGGCTGCTGACTTTGGACACCTGGCGCCGGATTGCAGGCGAGCAGGTCAGCGCGGGCCTCTTTTGACCCCTCTGCCGTCTTACGCCGATCGGGACTCAAGCGGAGCACGATCCGTCCGATTGTCGGCAGGTGGAGAAGCTCTTTCAGCAGGTTCGCGAGTTCTACGAGAGCCTCGAGCCCCGGCGTCAGAAGATGCTCATGGGATCGGTCGCTGCCTCCGTCCTGTTGGTCGTCGTGGTCGGCATCTGGGCCAACGGTGAGACCTGGCGGCCAGTGGTCCACGGCAGCGTGGACGAGGTCAGCCGTGGCGCCGCCGCGCTGGCGTCCTCTGGCATCGGCTACCGCATCGACGACAACGGTACGGTCCTCGAGGTGCCCGAGCAGCAGCTCGGACTCGCCAAGCTCTCCGTCGCCGCATCCGACGTCGTGCCCAACTACGAGCAGCCCGTCGACGTCCCGGCGCACCTCACCCCCCGCCAGCAGCAGTACTTCCTGCAGCGGATGGAGGAGACCACCCTCGCCCACATGATCTACCAGCTGGATCCTGTCGAGGTCGCTTGGGTCAACCTCAACGAGGGCAGCGAGCTCAGCTACATCGGGCGCGACAAGGAGGCCTCGGCCTCCGTGATGCTGCGGGTCCGGGACGGAAGCCGCCTGACCGACCGGCAGGTCCGCTCCATCGTGAACCTCGTCGCGATGGCGGTCGACGAGCTGGACCCGGGTCGGGTGTCGGTCAGTGACCAGCAAGGCAACCTCCTCCACACCCCGGACACCGATGGGGTCGCCGGTGGCGGCGAGGCCCTCCAGCAGCTGCAGATCCAGCAGCAGATGAACATCGTGACCAACGTCACCGAGGCGCTGAGGCCGCTCCTGGGTGGACGGAACGCGGTCACCGTCCAGGCCTTCGTCAGCCTCGACCACCGCGAAGAGCAGCGCATGGACGAGTCGATCAACCTCGACCAGGCCTACGCATCCACGGAGCAGATCCGGGACCGCCTCTCCACAGACGGTGACGCCCGCGGCGCGGCCGGGACGGCCTCCAACGGCGCTGACAGCATGGTCGGTTCCGGCGAGCAGAGCGTCACCGAGGAGACCCAGTCGAGCATCGAGACGACGGCCCCCAGGTCCGTCGCCGTCGTCAAGGTCCGCCCAGGAGACATCGAGCGCATCTCGGTCTCCGTCCTGGTCGACGAGCGGATCGCCGACGAGATCGCCGCCGCCCGCGCCGGAGCGGAGGCGGACGAGGTCGCCTTGGCAGCGGCCCGCCTGCTCGTGGAGGAGCAGATCGCCACCGCCAGCGCCGCAGCCGCCGGCTTCGACGCCACCCGCGGCGACGTCGTCGACGTCGGCTTCCTGCCCTTCAAGGACCTGCCCGTCGTCGGCGAGGCGCCCCCCACCATCGGCACGGTCACGCTGCCCTGGCTCCCCTACGCCGTCGCCACCCTCGCGCTGGTGCTCACCTTCGCCTTCGTCCTGCGCCCGCTGGTCAAGGCCATCGTCAAGCCCCCCGAGCTGGCCCCCGGCACCGTCATCGGACCCAACGGTGAGGTGCTGACTGTCGACGACTCGGAGGAGGAGGAAGAGGACGACGACCTCGCCGCTCGCCTCCGGCTGCTCGTCGAGAACTACGAGTCGGTGGACGCCGCCGACCTCAACCGCCTGGTGGACAGCGAGTCGGAAGCTGCCGCACAGGTGCTCCGACAGTGGTCTGCAAAGGCCTGAGATCGCATAGGAAGAATCATGACTGCAGTTGCCATGGAGACACCCGCCGAGCTCAAGGGCACCCAGCGCGCAGCGCTGTTGCTCATGTACCTCGAGCGCGACATCGCGCGGAACCTGCTCCAGCAGCTGAGCACCAACGAGGTCCGCCAGGTCGGACTCGCCATGGCAGATGTCGAGAACGTCACGCCGGAGACGATCGAGGCCATCGTCGCCGACTTCGTCAAGGACCTCTACCGCATCTCCATGCTGCCGAAGACGGGGCGCCAGTTCGCCCTGCGCGTGCTCCCCAGCCTGGTGGACGACAGCCGCCGCGAGCGGGTCGCCGGCGCTCTGCGGCGTCGGCTGTCCACCGAATTCGAGGAGTACATCCGCGCCAAGTCCCCCCGCGCGGTCGCCACGCTGCTGAGCGACGAGCACGCCCAGACCCGCGCCGTCGCCCTGCTCTTGATGGGGCCGACCAACGCCGCCAGGGTGATGGCCTTCCTCGACGAGGAGGAGCAGGCTGACTCGGCGCTGCGCATGGCCCGCATCAAGAGCGTGCCGGGCGAGCTCGCCGATGACGTCGAGAACGCGCTGCGAGTGTCCCTCGAGGACGACGGGGCCGACCGGTGGAGCGTGCAGGGAGTCGACCGCGCGGCCCAGACTCTGGGCCGGATGGGCAAGAAGGCCAACGAGCCGCTGCTGGTCAAGCTCGCCACGGCGGACCGTGACCTCTCGGAGACGCTGAGACGGCGCATGGTGGTCTTCGCCGACCTCGCTGGCCTCGACCGTCGCGCGGTCCAGGCGATGCTCAAGGAGATCGACAAGCAGGACCTGCTCATGGCGCTCAAGGGCGCCGAGCTCGGCATGCAGGAGCTCTTCCTCCAGAACCTCAGCAGCCGCGCCGCCGCCGACATCCGCGAGGAGCTCGAGATCATGGGCCCCACGCCGAAGAGCGTCATCACGAAGGCCCAGGAGAACGTGGTCGAGATCGCCCTGCGGCTCAACGAGGAAGGCCTCATCTACCTTCCCATGGGCGAAGACGACGGCGAGGAGTAGCGGGTGGCAGACTTCGTTTCTATCTGGATGGAGGCGGCCCCGGAGCCTCCCTTCGAGCCCAGCCTCCGCCGTCCCCCCGCGCCTGAGGTCGCCGCGGAGCCGGACCTCGAGGCTGCCGAGGAGGCGGCTCCAGAGCTCGTCCCGGAGCCCGAGCCCGAGCCCGAGCCCGACCTCGACGCCCTCATCGCGCAGGCAGAGGCGCGCGCGCTGCTCGAAGCCCGCGCCGAGCTCGCCCCCGAGCGCGAGGCCCTGCGCGCCGAGCAAGCACGCGCCGCGGCCCTGGGGCACGAGGTGGCGGCGCTGCGGGGGCGCATCATGGACGGCCTCTCGCAGGAGGTCGCCGCGATCGTGCTCGGCGTAGCCCGGCGGGTCGTCGGGGACGCGCTCGCCCTCCATCCCGATGCCCTCCAGCGGGTCGTCGAGGCCGCCGTCGGGCGCTTCCCCGACAGCGCCGGTCTGACGGTCCGGGTCGCTCCAGAGGACGTCGAGCGCGTCCGCGAGTGGCTCGGCGACGCTGAGATCATCGGGGACCCGAGCGTCTCCGGCGGCTGCATCGTCGAGGGCGACGAGGGCTGCGTCAACGCTTCCCTCGAGGCGGTCTACGAGGGCCTGGACGCGGCGGTCGAGGCCTGGCGCCAGGAGCGGCAGTGAACCTCGCGCGGCTCGCCGCTTCGCTGGAGGCCGCGCCGCTGCAGCGCGTGCATGGCCGGGTGGTGCAGGTGGTCGGGAACCTCGTCGAGGCTCGGCTGCCTGGCATCGCGCTCGGAGCCCTGTGTCGAATCGACGAGCGTGTCACCGCGCAGGTCGTCGGTTTCCGCGAGGGGCGGGCGCTCTTGATGCCTCTCGAGTCGGTCAGGGGCATCGCCTACGGCGTGTCCGTCGAGTCCATGGACGGTGCGCTGAGCGTCGGCCTGGGTCCCGACCTCGTCGGGCGGGTCCTGGACGCGATGGGGAGACCGATCGACCTCGGACCCCCGCTGCGGCCCGTGTGCCGGCGGCCGATCGACTCCGACCCGCCCGACCCCCTCCAGCGCAGCGTCATCGCGCGCCCGCTGCAGACCGGGGTTCGGGTCGTCGACGCCTTCCTCACCGTGGGTCACGGGCAGCGCGTCGCCGTGATGGCCGGATCGGGGGTCGGCAAGTCCACCCTCATGGGCATGCTCGCGCGCAACACGCGCTCCCAGGTCAACGTCATCTGCCTCGTCGGCGAGCGCGGGAGAGAGGTCCGCGAGTTCATCGAGCGGGACCTGGGGCCAGAGGGGCTCGCCCGCTCGGTCGTCGTCTGCGTGACCAGCGACCGCTCCCCCGTGCTGCAGGTCAAGGGCGCCTTCACGGCCATGACGATCGCGGAGTACTTCCGCGACCAGGGGCAGGACGTGCTGCTGCTGATGGACTCGGTGACCCGCTTCGCGATGGCCCAGCGTCAGATCGGCTTGTCTGCAGGGGAGCCTCCGACGCGGGGAGGCTTCACACCCTCGGTCTTCGCGCTCCTTCCCCGCCTGCTCGAGCGGGCCGGTCCGGGCGCTGGCCGAGGCAGCATCACCGGGGTCTTCACGGTGCTGGTCGACGGCGACGACATCCACGATCCGATCGGCGACGCTGTCCGCGGCATCCTCGACGGACACATCGTGCTCTCGCGGAAGCTGGCGTCCCACGGCCACTACCCGGCGGTAGACGTCCTCGCGTCCATCTCTCGGGTGATGCCGGGGGTGGTGGACGAGGAGCACATGGCGGTGGCTGGCAAGCTCCGCGCGCTCCTGGCGACCTGGAGCGAGAACGAGGAGCTGGTGCGCTTGGGGGCCTATCGAAAGGGGACCTCGCAGGAGGTCGACGAGGCCCTGATCAAGAAGCCCATCATCGACATCCTGACCCGGCAGGCGGTGGGGGAGGCCTCGCCCATGTCGGACACGATGACCGCCATGAAGAGGATCGCGGGCTAGAACAGGGGGGTGTTCCCCTTGCTCCTCGCATGTGCCGAGCCCTTCGACGTCCAGCGCGACGTACTGGGCCCCTTCCGCATCACCGCCATCGGCGTCGAGGACGGCGTCGCCCGCGCCGCGATCTGGAGCGGCGAGGGCATGGTCCACGCCTCCAGCCCGCGCCTGGCCTGGACCCTGGACGGCGAGGAGCTCGGAGAGGGCTACGAGGTCGCCGTGGATGGGGGAGGGGAGCTCGGGCTCGTCGTCACCGCGGCGGATGGCAGCCTGCACCAGGCTCGGGTGACCGTCGCCGAGCCGCCGGGGACCCTCGACTTCTCACGCGAGGCGGTCACGATCATCGACGAGGACATCGACGCCAGGCGTGCCCTGCAAGGGACCCCCGTGGAGACCGCCGTGGGAGAGGGCGAGGCCATGCGCGTCGTGGTCGACGCGGCGTGGGGCTCGGCCCGGTGGATGAGCGACAGCGCACGGGTCCTGCCGCTGGAGGAGGGGGTCGCGGACGTGCTCTCCGAAGAAGCGCTCTCCCACGTGCTGGTGCTGGTGGTCGACGGCGAGGGCGGCAACCGCTGGGAGTGGATCGACGCTGCCTACGGCGGCGGGCCCTGGATCCGTCACCGTGGCCGCCTGCTGCCGGGAGATCTCCCCGCAGGGCTCGTCGCCGCGACCATCGCTGGCGACGACCTGGTCGAGCTCGAGGGCGTCTCGGACCTCGCCTCGCAGGATGACCTCGACTGCGCTCCCGATGGCCTGCCCTTCGAGCTGGCCTGGCTCACGGAGGGGCGCTGCGGCCTCGACGAGGTCGACGGCGCGCGCATCGTGCTGGAGACGTGGTGATCCTGCTCGCCGAGGCGGCCCTGGCGGCCAGCCTGGAGGTCACGCTCCTGGAGCGCGGCACCGGTGATCCCGTCCAGGGCACCGTCGTCGTCGAGGATCTCAGCGTCGAGGCCGCCGCCGACGGTCGGGTCTCACTCGACCTCCCGGAGGGTGTGCACACTGTCCAGGCCTGGTCGGACGAGCACGATCTCCAGGTCCTGGAGGTCGAAGTCCCGAACGATCTTCGGATCTTCCTGGTCGAGTCCGAGGCCCCTCCCGTCATCGTCGTGGAGGCCAGGCGCGAGGTCCCCCATGTCACCGCCCAGGTCCTGGACCGCGAGCGCGTCGAGAAGGCCCCGGGCAACTTCGACGACCCCGTCCGCCTGCTCCAGGCCCTCCCTGGGGTGGCGACGACGCCGGAGTACTCGCCGACAGCGGGGGCTCTCGCGATCCGCGGCGCGTCTCCGCAGGAGAGCCGCTTCTACCTCGACGGCGTCGAGATCCCGTACCTCTACCACTTCCACCAGTACAGCTCGGTCTTCCACACCCGCCTGCTGGACGAGCTCGCGCTCTACCCTTCGACCTTCGGAGCGGGCTACGGGAACGCCATCGGCGGCGTGGTCGAGGCCACCAGTCGGCGGCCGGACACCGCGAAGCTCCACGGCGGCGTGGCCTGGAACCTGGTCATGGGCGGCGCCTGGGTGACCGCGCCGGTCGGTGAACGAGGCGGCTTCAGCGCCTCGGCCAGGCGCAGCTACCACGACGCCAAGGGCGGCAACGAGCAGTACACGGTGTGGCCGCGCTTCTTCGACTACCTCGCGCGGCACGACCAGGACTGGGGACAGAGCCACCACCTCACCGCCACGGCCTTCGGGGCAGGAGATCGCTACACCCGCTTCGTCGGTGACACGGCCGAGTTCGACCCCCTCGAGGCCGAGCAGGCCCAGGAGTTCTCCTACGACCGGTCCTTCCACGCGGTCTCCTTGCGCGAGGAGGACCAGCTCGGAGGCGCCGTGCTGCGCACCTCCGTCGCGCTGGTCCAGGACGACTGGGGAGGCGAGCTCGTCGACGGCGCTCAGCAGCGCCGGCAGCGCTACGCCTGGCTGCGCCACGACAGCCTCGTCGAGGTCGGCCCCGTCCGGCTGGCGCTGGGTGGAGCGCTGAAGCCGGAGCAGGTGCTCCAGTCGAACACCCTGGAGCGAGCCGCAGAGGAGCTCGAGCACGAGGCCCCGCTGCTGGCGACAGGAGTGCTGCTGGGCGAGGAGCTCCGGCGCGTCCACGGCGGTGCGTACGCCGAGCTCCGCACCGATCTCGGTCGCTTGGCGCTACGGCCCGGGATCCGCCTCGAGGGGGACAGCTTGGCGGGGCTGGCTCTCGATCCCCGGGTGTCGATGCAGCTCGCCCTGACCGAGGACCTTCGGCTGCGCGTCGCCGCGGGCCGCTACAGCCAGGCCCCGGAGCTGTGGGAGATGGCCTCCACAGCGGGGAACCCTGGGCTCGGCTTCGCTCGCTCGGACCAGGTCGCCGCCGGCCTGGACTGGGCCCTCGCGGGTCGCCTGGAGATCGGCCTCGACGGCTACGCCCGGCGCTTCGAGGACGTCGTCGTGACGGACGCGGGCGAGCTCCCCGAGGCAGCCGACGGGCACGCCTGGGGAGCGGAGCTCACGACGCGCTACCGGCTGCGCGAGCTCTTCTTCGCCTGGTCCTCTGTCTGCGTCGGGCGAGCTGTCCGCGACGACGCCCCCTTCGACTTCGACCAGCCTGTGACCGTCAACCTCGTCGCGTCCTGGGACTTCCGCCCCATGTGGAACGTGGGCCTGCGCTATCGCTACGCCACGGGGCTCCCCTACACACCCGCCGTCGCCGGGCTCTACGACGGGGACAGCGACACCTACTCTCCGATCCCAGGCGAGCCCAACAGCATGCGGCTCCCCGACTACCAGAAGGTCGACCTCCACCTGGAGCGCCGCTTCGACTTGCGCCGGGCTCGGGTCAGCGCCTATGTCGAGGGCTGGTACGTGCCCGCAGCGAACAACGCGATGTACGTCGTCTACAGCTACGACTACAGCCAGTCGGCGCTGGTCAGCGGGCCCTCTTTCTTGCCCTTGTTCGGGCTGCGGGCCGAGCTCTAGGGGCCCAGGACGAAGGGGAAGACGCCCGCGTCCTCCAACTCCGGCGGCAGCTCCCAGTGCTCCGTCATCCCGGTGATGCACTCGCCGAGGGCCTCGTCTCCTGTCTCGTTGGACTGGATCGTCGCCTCCAGGACCCTGCCCTCTCCGGCGCGGATCGCCAGCTCGATGCGCCCTGCCGTCGCGGGCTCCTGGCGGAGCGCGGCCTCGTAGCAGGACTGGATGTCGGAGGCGCGCGCGGCCACCTCGGCGGCCAGGGTCGGGGCGACCGGCTCGCTTGCGAACTCGACCGTGTAGATACCGTCCGGGACCGGCCCGGAGAGCTCCACACCCAGGTCCTCCGAGCAGCCGTCGAGACCGGAGACGAGGCCGCGGATCTGGGCCACCGCGCCCTCCGCCACCGTCACGACCACGCCGCGGGTCTCGCAGGCGCTGGTCACGCTGGCCCGCACCGGCATCGGGTTGCGCTCGGGGGTCACGAGGACGAAGGGCCAGGTCACCGAGCCCTCGATCCCCGCTGGCATCGCCCAGCCCTCGACGGCCTCGACGAGACAGTCGGCCAGCGCGTCGTCGTCGGTCGTGTTCCTCTCGACCTTCACCCGGGTGGCGTGGCCCTCCCGCACGGTCCAGGACACCTCGATCCGCCCGGTGACCCAGGGATCTCCTTGGAGCCGGGCTTCGTAGCAGCGCTGCACGTCGGACGCCTCCACCGCGTCGGTGACCGCGGCCAGCCCCTGCGCGTCCAGGGGCTCCACCCTCGGCCCGATTCCGAGGAGGAGCTCAAGTCCCATGGCAGTGCTCCTGGACCTGCTGCAGCAAGCGACCGCAGGCCTGGTCGTCCGGCCTGCCGAGGTTCATGCAGGTCCCGACCGCCCAGGTCGCGGAGTCGATGATGTCGCTCTTCTCTGGAACGCCATCGCAGAAGCCCGGGGTCGGCGTGGCCGCGGAGAGGCAAGCCCGCAGCCAGATGCCGTTTTCGGCCTCGCACATCGGGTCGAAGGCTCCGCAGCCGTCCTGCTGGGACAGCCCGGCCCCCACGCAGCCGGCCTGGTCGCTGCCGATGCCGTACTCGATGCCCGCTGCGTCGGCCTCCTCGCCCATGTTCGCGAGCTCGTCCTTGTTGTCCTCGAACCACATCTTCAGGCCCAGGCAGGACAGGATCGACACCAGCAGCAGGGCGGCCAGGATGCCCAGGACGACCTTGGCTGACGTACTCATGGTCCCTCGATGTCTCGGGTCATGCCGGTCATTCTGCCCGAGGGGGGGTCAGCTCGCCCGAACCCGGTCCACGCGCAGGCGGTCGAGCTCGTCGAAGACCGCGCGCACCGTGAGCAGCACCGCCACGACCGTGCCGATGCCGACCGCGCCGGCGATGAGGAACATGATGAGGATCTGGTAGCGAGCGGCCACCTCTGGGGGCGCGCCGCCGAGGATCTGGCCGGTCATCATGCCGGGGATCGTCACCAGGCCGACGACCGTCATCGTGTTGAGGATCGGGATCATCCCGGTCCTCACCGCGTCGGCGGCGACCTCTCGGGCTGCCTCCCAGCGCGAGGCTCCAAACGACAGGAGCAGCTCTACCTGGGACCGGCCGCGCACGAAGCCCTCCAGCGCCCGGTCGATGCCCAGGGAGACGCCGGTGAGCGCGTTGCCGAGCACCATCCCCAACAGGGGGATGAAGTAGCGCGGAGCCCAGAAGGGCTCGACGCCGATGAGCACCGCGGTCGCCAGGATCGTGGTGGGGATCGCGCCGACGGTCATGGCGACCAACCCGATGCCCCAGGCCCCCGAGTAGGTGCGGCTTGTGCGCTTGATCGCCGCCCGTCCAGCGAGGATGACCATCAGCCCGCCGAGCCCCATGACCAGGGCAGGGTGGGCGATGTCGAAGACCGGCACGAGCACGTAGCCGAGGATCAAGAGCTGGACGACGGTGCGCACCGACGCGACGGCGAGCTTGCGGCCGAGGTCCAGCCGGAGCCAGAGGCTCAGGACCCCGTTGATCGCGATCAGCGAGGCAGCGCCTGCCAGATCGAGGAGTGAGAGCTCGATGGGACCGGTCACAGCTCCACCACCCGGGTCGCGACCCGCGCCAGCTGTGCCTTGGAGTGGGACACCCAGACGACGGTCCGTCCGCGGAGGGCCCTCTCGACCAGAGCCTCGTTGTCCTCGTCCAGCGCCGAGGTGGGCTCGTCCAAGAGCAGGACACGGGGCCTCGCGGCCAGCGCCATGGACAGCACGACGCGCTGGCGCTCTCCCCCTGAGAGCTCGGCCATCGGTCGGGCCCACACACCCGTATCGAGGCCGAGCCCGGGACGATCCTCGACGCCCTCGCGCGCGCGAAGACAGCAGAGCCTCTGCCACAAGGTCTCGCCGCTGAGCTCGAAGGCGGGAGGATCCTGGGCGACGTAGAGGACCTGCGCGCGCCAGCGGGCTGGCCCGACCCGAGCGAGACCCTGACCGTCGAGCTCG
This sequence comes from Myxococcota bacterium, assembly GCA_036012755.1. GTDB lineage: Bacteria > Myxococcota_A > UBA796 > UBA796 > CAJQPC01 > JAAESX01. The sequence continues at coordinate 110,590 of DASCPX010000047.1, forward strand.
ACGGTGCCCTCGTGGGGCTCGAGCCCAGCGAGGATGCGCAGGAGCATCGACTTGCCCTGGCCAGACGGCCCCGAGACCCCCACGACCTCTCCAGGTTCGACGGTGAGATCCGGCCAGGTGAGCCTGCGGTCGAGGTCCTTGGCGAGTCCGGCAGTTCGGAGGAGCACCCCGGGACCATAGCGGGGGCCACCCCTCAACCACCACGGATCGCGCCCCTTTCCAGAGTTGGCACGCAATATGCGCGCCGCCGGAATGGGTCCCGGAGGGCCCCCGGCGTAATTGGGGCCCGCCGACGGATGAACTTCCCGTCGAAAAGGAGATTCGAAATGCTGCTGGTCAGCCTCTTTTCCCTCAGCTCCCTGGTCGGTTGCAATCGTGGCAACCCCGATGTCGTCAGCCTCGACTGGAACCAGGGCGAGACCTTCCACGTCGCCGCCAACTACAAGCAGGCGGCCCACATGACCGAAGAGCACGCCACCGCGCACCTCGACGGCGGCGAGCCCGACAAGTTCGACACCGAGTCCTGGAGCGAGGAGGTCACCTGGACCTACCAGGTCGTCGAGACCGGCTTGAAGCCGAACAAGAGCGACGAGCTCTACGACTTCAGCATCACCGCCACCGGTGACCAGGCCCGCATCAGCGTCGTCCGCGCCTACCTCGAGGAGAGCCTCAACGACGACCCCGCGATGCTGGAAGCCGACCCGGTCGTCTACCTCGTCTTCCTCGAGGACCGTGACCGCCTCGCCGGCATCGTGTCCTTCGTGAACGTCGCCGGTGTGCGCACCGAGAAGTCCTACAGCTCCAACGAGCTCGGCAAGAGCTGGAACGCCCTGTCGCAGTCCCAGCTCACCTACGCGCCGACCTACCTCGCGCCCTACTCGGCCACCTGGGAGTCCAGCACCAGCGTCCTCGAGAACGGCTCGCTCCTCGACACCGAAGAGGTCGAGCCCGGCGTGGTCGACACCTTCTTCGACGACGAGCTCGGCGGTGGCCTCGTGGCCGCTCGCTACGAGGACGGCCAGCCCTGGCCGACCTGGGTCGTCTCCGACAACATGGAGTCGGTCCTCCTCACCGAGTCCGAGGTCGAGGCCAAGCGCGCCGAGCGCCCCTACCTCGCCCCAGAGGCCCCAGAGGACTTCGACTACCGAGCCGCCCTCGCGACGGCCATCGACATCGACGCTGCCCTGACCCTCGACGAGGAGACCCTCGCCGGTGGCTGGGACGTGGCCGTCTACGAAGAGTTCACCCCCTGGGCCGGCTCCTGGTGGAAGCTCTCCGAGGGCGAGCTCGTCTTCGGCGACAGCGTCAACACCTACTCCCGCCGCATCAAGGACCAGGTCGACCCGATCAAGGAGGAGATGGACAACCTCTCCACCGAGATCCGTGAGATGGAAGACGGCGCCGACAAGGACGCCAAGCGCGTCGAGTACTCCACGAAGCAGAAGGAGCTCGTCACCATCCTGGTCGACTACTACAACGACCTCCGCGCGGACCTCGACGGCGGCATCATCACCGTGGAAAACGGCAAGATGACCCACAGCGAGGACGGCTGGGAGTACGACCTCGAGGACCTGTCCCCCATGGACAAGTTCGCCCTCAAGATGTACTTCGACAACTCGCTGCCGGGGAACAACCCCTTCTTCCTCTCGGCCTGGGAGATCCTGAACTCCTACAACCCGAGCGGTGGGAGCTGGTGGGGCCACTGCAACGGCTGGGCCGCTGCAGCCATCCTCACGAACGAGCCCCGTGAGTCCATCGACGTCCAGATCAACAGCAACACCGTCCCCATGACGGTCGCCGACCAGAAGGGCCTGCTCACCGAGTCCCACTACAGCACCTACAGCCGCTTCTACGGCTCGCGGTACCGGGACGAGGGCGACGACATCGCCGACCTCCACCCGAAGGCCTTCCACAACATCATCAACTTCTACATCCGCAGCCAGCGTGTCCCCCTGGTCTTCGACACGACCGCCGGTGACGCGGTGTGGAACTTCCCGGCCTACGCCACGGACCTGACCGTCACAGAGACCACCGACCCGACCGCGGCAGCCAAGGTCAACATCAACACCGCCTCCGTCGAGGAGCTCGACGCCCTGCCGGGCATCGGCCCCAGCAAGGGCTCCGCGGTGGTCGAGTACCGCGAGTTCAACGGTCCCTTCCAGACCATCGAAGAGATCATGAACGTGAGCGGCATCGCCGAGGCGACCTTCGCCGACCTCGAGCCGCACATCACGGTCAGCGCCTTCCAGCGCACCTTCGACGTCACGGCGGCCGTCGCCTTCGCGACCGATGGTGTCTCCGAGGGTCACGTGGACACGGTCGAGTACCAGCCCCAGGGCTTCACGAACACCTACGGCTACACCCTGACCACGGACGCCGATGGCCTCGTGACCGGCCAGGGCACCTGGAACAACGAGAACCAGCACCCGGACTTCGCTTGGGTCCCCTACCACAACGCGGACTCCGAGAGCAGCAACAGCTCCGAGAACCCCTTCCTCCCCTATGCTACGCTGATCGACACCCTTGGCGAGGACGTTGAGCGCAAGTGAACGGAATCGCTGTGATATTTGAGACGGACTTCCCGTCGGGGATATTCCAGAACGGGAGGGTTGCTTCGGCAGCCCTCCTCTTCTTGATCCTGGCCATCTGCGGCTGCAATGGCCGCAACAGCGACGACTCCGGGCTGGACGAGGCTCCCATCGGCATCCTGCTCCAGCCCGAGCAGATCGTCGTCCCGGTCGGAACTGACGCGCAGCTGACGGCCATCGGTCTGTTCGAGGACCGCAGCTCCCTGGACATCACGCACCTCGTGAACTGGTCTTCGACCAACGAGGGTGTCGCGACCGCCAGCAACAGCCTCGACTCAGAGGGCGTCATCACGGGCGCCGCGGTGGGCGACGCCAAGGTCACGGCGAAGATCTCGGGTGTGGTCTCGAACGAGGTCACCGTCAGCGTGACCGACGCCCAGCTCGTCGGCTTGACGGTCGAGCCCCGCGAGGTGGACGTCGCCACCGGCGAGGTCGCCCAGCTCAAGGCCATCGCCGCGTACTCCGACGGCAACCGGGCCGACTCCTCGAGCCAGGTGAGGTGGATCACCAGCGACGGAGGCGTCGCGACCGTGGACGCCGCTGGCCTGATCACGGGCGCTGGAGCTGGCACCGCGACGGTGCACGCCGACTGGAACGGCACCCTGTCGGAGACCTGCGAGGTCCGCGTCATCGGGGGCGCCTCCTCGGACCTGAGCGTCTCCGGCGCCTCCGGAGAGACCGCGGGTGGCTACCTCACGCTCACCGTCGAGGTTGCAAACAGCGGCACATCCGGCGCCAGCAACTACTTCGTCGACGTGTTCATGGACCCCTCCGGCACGCCGAGCGTGGGCGACTTCGGCGACGACTACGACCTCGTCAGCTACACCGGAGCCAGCAGCACCAGCCAGCTGACCTTCACGATGGCCATCACCGACGGCTACCACGAGATCTACATCCTCGCGGACAGCGAGGACACGGTCGATGAGTCCAACGAGTCCAACAACGGCTTCCTCGGCAGCATCACCGCCTCCAGCGGCGGCGGGGACTCGGGGCCGAACCTCGAGATCACCTACTTCGACTACAGCTCCACCGCGGGCACGCTCTACTACTTCGTCGACGTCACGAACACCGGCGGCGAAGACGTCGGCCAGTTCTACGTGGACCTCTTCGTCGACAGCTCCTCCGAGCCCGTCCTGTACGACGACGGCGACGACTACACGACGGTGGACTCGCTCGCGGCGGGGGCGACGGTCTACGCCGACTTCACCTTCGAGAGCGAGGACTGCTACTACTGCGAGAGCTGGGTGATGATCGACGGCTACGACTACGTGGAGTAGACCGACGAGACCGACAACGTCGACGGCCCGATCTACGTCTGGACCGAGTAGGGGCTCACTGCTCGTAGGCGCCGATGTCGCTGTAGGAGCCCGTCGGGCGAGCTGTCCCCGCGTAGTCGTCCGTGACGGCCGAGAGCGTCGTCCCGGCGTCGACGCAGGGGCTCGTGGACTGCAGCGACCAGTCCGACGAGGAGGTGTAGAGCGGGTCCTCCGAGATGTTCCCGTTGGTCCCGGTCTGGTCGTCGTAGCCCTGGTAGTCGTCGCTGCCGTTTCCGTAGACGTCGTTGTAGGCGAAGCTCTTGAACGCGCCGTCGCTGAGGTCGACGCCGTACTCGTCGTTGTCGGTGACGATGTTGTTCACGAAGACCAGGGTCGGGGTGCTGCCGCTGGTCGTCGTGTAGACGTAGAGGCCGTACTGGTTGCCGTCGATGGTGTTGTGGTAGACGGTCGAGGTGTCGCCATCGAGGAAGGCGATGCCGTCGGAGTCGTTGTCCACGAAGAGGTTGTTGTAGACGGTGGCACCGGTCCCGTGCAGCAGCAGCCCGCCGCCGGAGAAGTTGGCGGTGTTGTCCTCGAAGAGGTTGTAGGCGATCTCCGGTGAGCCGCTGTAGACGTACACGGCCCCTCCGCCGCTGTTGGTCGCGGAGGCTTCGTTGCCGCTGATGGTGTTCGACAGGATCGAGCCGGCAGAGGACTCCAGGAAGAGGCCCGCCCCGACCCGGCCGCTCTTTTCCGAGCTGTTGCCCTCTACGGTGTTGCCCTCGAAGAGCCCGTCCCAGTCGTAGAAGTAGCCAGCGGCGCCGCGACCGGTGACGGCGTTGTCCTCGATGACGCAGTCGGTGACCGTGACGTCCGAGCTGTAGACCCACAGGGCGCCCCCTTGGGAGGTCGAGGTCGAGCCTCCGGGCGAGGTCGCGAAGGTGCCTCCCCCATCGGTCAGCGTGACGCCGTCGAGGGTGGCGGCGGAGGTCTCGCCGCTGGAGACCGTGACGACGCTGCCGGAGCCCGAGCCGTCGATGACCGTGCTGGCCGCGCCGGCGTCAGAGGTGATGGAGAGATCGTCGCCGCCGAAGTCGAAGGTCTCGTAGTAGGTGCCCGACAGCAGTACGATCTCGTCGCAGTAGCCACCGCGGAGGCTGATCGCCTCGTTGATCCCGGCGTAGGGACTGGAGGCGGAGCCGTCGCCGCTGCTTGCGGTCGGGTCGGCATAGACCGGGCAGTCGTCCACGCAGTCCGCCGTGCCGTCGGAGTCAGTGTCGTCGAAGTCCTCGTCGACGTCCGAGTCGCAGTCGTCGTCCTCGCCGTTGCAGGACTCGGACTCCCCGGGGTTCACGTCCTCGTCGCTGTCGTCGCAGTCCCCGCCGTACTCGACGTAGTCCCCCGGGTTGTCACAGGCCGTGGTGCTCGTGCTGTCGTCGCCCCAGCCATCGGAGTCCGCGTCCGCATACCAGGTGACGGCGTCGATGGCGTCCTCGTCCTCGACTCCGTCGCAGTCGTTGTCGAGGTCGTCGCAGACCTCGTCCTCGCCTGGGTTGGCCGCGGGCTCGTTGTCGTCGCAGTCGTCCGGGTTGTCGACGTAGCCGCTGGGAGCCTCGCAGTCCTCTGCGGTCTGCGTGCTGTCCCCGTACTCGTCACCGTCCTTGTCGAGGTAGAAGGTCAGGGCGTCGATCGCGTCCTCGTCGATCTCGTCGTCGCAGTCCTGGTCGGCCTCGTCACAGACCTCTGGAGCGCCCGGGTAGATCCCGTCGTCGGAGTCGTCGCAGTCGGTGTGCTCGTCGACGAAGCCCGCCGGAGCCTCGCAGGCCTCTGCCGTGTTGTCGGGATCCCCGAAGCCGTCATGGTCCACATCGGCGTAGAAGACCTCCGGATCGACGGGATCCTCGTCGACTTCTCCGTCACAGTCGTCGTCGTAGGTGTTGCAGGTCTCGTCGGCCCCGGGGTAGGCCGCCGAGCGGGTGTCGTCGCACTCCTCGCAGCCGAGGAAGCCGTCGCCGTCGTTGTCCTGGTCGTCCGGGAGTCCGTCGCAGTTGCCGTCTCCGCCGGTGCAGTCCACCTCCGCTCCCGGGTAGACGCCGGCGTCGGAGTCGTCGCAGTCGGTCCGGTCCTCGACCCAGTCGGCGTACTGGGAGTCGCAGTCGTGCTCCTCGCTGACCCTGGGGTCCCCGAAGCCGTCGCCGTCGGTGTCGGCGTAGCGCGTGCAGAACTCCACCTCGGCGACGCCGAGCTGCGAGAGGCACCCGATGAGGCTCCAGATCGGCATGGCCGGTCAGTCTATCGCGCACATTGGCCCGCGGCCCCGAGCATCTCAGTCGCGCTCGTAGGCTCCCATCGAGTAGCTGCCGGATGTCCTGGTCTCTCCTTCGTAGTCGTCGTCTACGCCGTAGGAGTCGGTGTCGGTGCCCGAGTCCTTGATGGGAGAGTCCTTCTGCAGATCGTAGTCCCCCTTGCTCCGGTCCTCGTACTTCGGGTCCATCTCGACGTTGCCGGAGGACGACCAGTAGCTCTCGCAGTAGGAGCTCGACCAGTCCGAGTAGCCGCTGTCGTAGACGTCGTTGTAGGAGATTGAGCCCAGCGAGGTGCAGGGGTAGTAGCTGGCGTAGATCCCGTAATAGTCGCTGTTGGTGATGAGGTTGTCGACGACGTCACCGCCGGGGTAGCCGGTGGTGTTGTAGAGCACGAGCAGGCCGACCCCGTTTCCGTCGATCGTGTTGTTCACGATGTCGATGTCGCTGCCATCGGTGAGCCCGAGGGCGTAGTGGGCGTGGTCGATGACGACGTTGTTGGCGAAGAGCCCGTCGGCCTCGTAGAACCGCACGGCGTCGCTGTAGCGCACCATGGCGCCAGCGCCGTCCCCGCTGCTTCCGCTGGCCTCGTTGTCGGTGATCTCGTTGTCGGTGATGGTCGCGTCGGAGTCGTAGAGGAACAGCCCCGCGCCGGCGTAGTTGGCCGCCTGGGCTTCGTTGCCGTCGACGGTGTTGCCCTCGAAGGTGCCCTCGTAGGTGTAGGCCATCACGCCCCCACCGAAGCCGGAGACCGTGTTGTCCTCGATGATGCAGTCGGTGATGGTCGGATCGGCGTCGTAGATGTAGACGCCGCCGCCGTGCCGCTGGGAGGTGCCCAGGCTGTAGCTGTCGCCCAGGCTGCTGCCGTCGCCGGTCGTGCCGTTCCCGCCGGTGATGGTGACGCCCTCGAGGACAGCGCTCGCGCTCTCGCCGTCGGCGAAGGTCACGACCGAGCCGCTGGCGGAGCTGCCGTCGATGATGGTCTTGTCAGCCCTCTTCTCCGCCGAGATGTCCAGGTCCTCTCCGCCGTAGTCGACCTGCTCGGAGTAGGTGCCCTCCTTGAGCACGATCTGGTCGCAGTAGGTCCCACGCAGCGAGATGGCGTCGTTGATCGACATGTAGGGGTCCGACTCCGAGCCGTCGCCATTGCTGGTCTGGCTGGGATCCGCGTAGACGGGGCAGTCGTCGACGCAGTCCGCGGTGCCGTCGCTGTCGGTGTCGACGAAGCTCTCGTCGATGCTGCCGTCGCAGTCGTCGTCCTCGCCGTTGCAGGACTCGCTCGCGCCCGGGTTGATGCTGGAGTCGTCGTCGTCGCAGTCGTCGTCGCTGGCGCTGTACCCGCTGGGCATGCTGCAGGCTTCGGTGGTGGTGTCAGACACGCCGTAGCCGTCGCCGTCGGTGTCGATGTACCAGGTCGAGACGTCCAGGGCGTCGTCCTCGTCGGTGTCGCCGTCGCAGTCGTTGTCGACGCCGTCGCAGGTCTCGGTGGCCTCCGGGTTGATGCTCGGATCGTCGTCGTCGCACTCCTCGCAGCCGGCGTAGCCGTCGCCGTCGAGGTCGCTGTCGTCCGGGTTGCCGTCGCAGTCCGTCGTCTCGGGAGAGACGCTGAGTTCGGGGAGACAGGCGGTCAGGGCAAGGAGCACGAACGTCATGAAATGTCTCCGCATGTCTCTCTTCGTCCATCACTGTGGTCCCGAGGCCCGCCCAGGTTGCTTTGTCGAGGCTTACGTCTCTTGCTATGCTGAACACATGTTCAGCTCGGCGAGCGACAAGCGCAAGACGCTCGAGGAGCTCCGAGCGCTGATCGCGCGTCACGAGCCCGCGGGTCGGGTCCTCGCAGGTGCACTCCCGACTGAGCTCGATGTGCTGGACGAGGCAATCGGCGGTTGGGCACGACCCGGGGTCAGCGAGCTCGTCGGGCGCCCCGGCAGCGGTCGCATCTCGCTGCTCGTCCCGGTCCTGCGCAAGCTGACGCGTGCAGAGCGCGCCGTGGCCCTCGTCGATCCCCTCGGAGTGCTGAACCCACCGGGTCTCTCGGGGGTCCGCCTCGACCGGCTCCTGGTCGTCCAGGCGGCCTGTGAGCGGGCGGGGTGGGCATCGGAGCAGCTGGCGGGCTCGGGCAGCTTCGAGCTCGTGGTCCACCTCTCGGCCTTGCGCCTGGGGCGCTCGGGCCCTCGCCTCGTCCGGGCTGCAGAGCGAGGCGGATGCTCGGTCATCGTCGTCTCCGACCGCTCCGAGCAGGGGCTCGCAGCAGCGCTCCGCCTGAAGATCCTAGGCCGCACTGACGACAAGGTCAGCCTGCGCCTCGGGCGCTGTAGAGGCGGACGTGTGGGCCAGGAGCTGAGCGTGCCCCTCGAGCCGGTTAGTCCGCCACGGTGAAGCGGGACTACCTCACCCCCATCGTCGCCCTGCTGCTGCTGGCGGCGATGGTGACCTTCAGCGTGACGGGCGACCGCAATGACAAGGCCTGGGAGTTCGCGGTCACCCAGGTCAAGGGCTGGACCGGCAGCGACTAGTACCCCCGATCGGAAGTCGCAACGCGACTCCCGATGGCGCTGGGCGCCCGCCGCTTCGCGGCGCTGGGGGCACTCGTTTTCTCCTCTGGGGGGCCCGCCCCCCGCGCCTTCGGCGCCCCCCCCCGGCGGCCCGCTTCGCGTGCCGTAGTTCCCGCAACGAGACGGTTGACGAGGTTCGGGACTTCGGATTGCGGGAACTAGCAGAGGTCGTGCACGGTGCCGATTCACCGATTCACCGATTCATGTCGGCGCTGAGTAGCCTGGGCAGCGAAGCCAGAGGTCGCGCTTGGAGAAGGGGCACTCGCCTCTGTGCGAGCTCTTGCAGCGATAGACCAGGGCAGCCTCTCGAATGCCTGGAACGGCCTTCTGCAAGCCGACGAAGAGCACCACGCAGCCGGTGACCGCGCCGTCGGCGCTCAGGATGCCCTGCTCGTTGAGACGAACCTCGTGAGCGCAGATGATGCGCGACTCGTTGGCCATGGCTCCTGCACGACTGTGCGAACTCGTCCTGAGCTCGAGTCGATCCTCGCAGACCTTGAGACGCTTGTCATCCACAGACACCTCTGATCTCCCGTCTGCAGGCGGTCACTTTCTGGCAGGACCCTCGAATATACTGAACAGGCTTTCAGTCGCGAGGCACGATGCGGCACAAGAAAACCCTGTCCCTCCCGGGCATCCCTCGGGACGAAGACACACCTGCGTCTTCACCAGGTCCCAGGACGAAGAGGCGCTTCCTTGTCGCCCATCTCCCGTGCTTCCGCCTCGAGCGCTGTGGCTGGCGAGCGGATGAAGCCGTCGTGCTGCTGGCGGAGGAGAGGAGCGCTCTGCGCGTCCAGGCGATGACCGGCGAGGCCTCGAGGATGGGCATCCGGAAGGGCATGGCGATCGCAGAGGCCCGCGTGCTGAACGACGACAGGGTGCTGGAGGTCGAGCTGGCCCCTGATCCAGAGGAGGAGGCTCGTGACCTCCAGGCCCTGTCCAGGCTTCTCGACCCCCTCTCTCCCGAGCACCGAGCCCTTGGTGAGGACGCGCTGTTCGTCGAGCTCAGCCGCTCCAGGCGGAGCGAGGGCGAGTGCCTGAGACGAGCCCGGGAGATCCTCGAGGAGGTAGGCCACAGCTGTCAGATCGTCATCGCGGACGAACCAGCGGGCGCCCTCGCGCTCGCGGCACACGGAGGAGGGCACCGCGTCGTCCCGCCGGGGCAGCTGCCCAGGGCCCTCTCGAAACTCCCGGTCGCTGCGCTCGAGCCGCTAGAGGACGTCCGAGAATCGCTGCAGTCCGTCGGAGTCCTGAAGCTGGGCCAGCTCGCCGCGCTCCCTGCCGCCTCGGTGGCTCGTCGCTTCGGGGCAGAGGGGCTTCGGCTCCATCGCATCGCGCGCGGAGAGGCACCGCTGTTGCCCACCGCCTCCTTGCCCTCCAGCGCGACCCTCGTCCTGAGGCGCCAGCTGCCAGAGCCCGTGATCCAGCTCGAGGCGGTCGTCTTCGTGCTCAACGACCTCGTCGCGCGCCTCCAGCAGGTGCTCTCCGCTGCCGAGCGGGCTGCCGTGAGGCTCCAGCTGAGGCTGGGTCTCGAGGACTCCCCGGACTTCCTCCTCCCGATCCGCCTGGGTCAACCTCGCCGGGGAGCGAGGGAGCTCATGGAGGTCCTGCGCAAGCGCCTGGAGGGGGTCAGGCTGCGCAGCACCGTCACGGACGTCGCCATAGAGGTCCTCGAGGACGTGGCCTTCCTCGGCCGCCAGCGGGGGCTGTTGGACCGTCGAGATGCCAGGGAATCCCTGGGAGATCTGCTCGGCCGACTCGCAGACACGCTGGGAGAGCAGAGCCTGTTTTCGCCACAGCCCGTAGAGCGCCACCGACCGGAGTGCTCCTGGGCCGCCCGGGTCTTCAGGGAGCGCGCCCGGGAGCCCATCCGGGCAGAGGGAGCACAGAGGCCCTGCGTCCTCCTCCGCGACCCGCTGCCGCTCCGTGTCGAGGGCGATCCGATCACTGCCGTCGAGATCGAGGGGCGCTGGTGTCGGGTCGATGACCTCGAGTCACGGCTGCCCGAGCGCCTCTGCGGCGAGTGGTGGGAGGACGACTACCTGCGTGACTACTACACAGCGACGCTCTGCGACGGGCGACGGGCGTGGTTCTTCCAGGACCACGAGACCGGCGAGTGGTGGCTCCACGGCTGGTGGGACTGATGTTCGTCGAGCTGTGTTGCCAGACCGCCTTCTCCTTCCTGGAGGGCGCCTCGATGCCAGAGGAGCTCGTGCGAGAGGCCGCGGGGCTCGGCATGTCCTCTCTCGGCATCTGCGACCGGGATGGTGTCTACGGCATGGTGCGTGCCTGGAAGACGGGCCGCGAGGTCGGGGTAGACGTGCTCCACGGGGCTCTCCTCAGCCTGCGAGATCCCAGGGCCACGGTCGTCGGCAAGGGCAAGGGCCCGGACCGGACGGGCATCGTCGAGGTCATCATCTACGCAGAGGACGAGGAGGGCTGGGCGTCGCTGTGCGAGCTCCTGTCCCTGGGGCGAGCCGACCAGAAGAAGGGCAACTCGCTGCTCGATCTCGATCAGCTCCTGGACAACACGGATGGACTCCTGGCCCTCGTGGACGGGAGCTGGCCCGCCGAGCCGATCAGCGAGGCGATGCCTGTCTGGGTGACGGTCTCCCGCCTGCTGCGCGCGGACGACAGAGGGCGTGAGCAAGAGGCACGAGCCTTCGCTCGCAGGATCGGGCGTCCGCTGCTCGCGACGAATCGACCCCTGGCGCACACTCGAGGGCGGCAGAAGCTGCAGGACACGCTCACCTGCATCCGCAACCGCAGGACCATCGAGAAAGCCGGGCACCTGCTCCAGTCCAACGCGGAGCGCCACCTGAAGGCCGCGAGCATGCAGGCCCTCTTCCTCGACCAGCCGGACTGGCTGCGAAACACGCACGATGTCGCCGAGCGCTGCCGGTTCCGTCTCGACCAGCTCCACTACCAGTACCCGAGCGAGGTCGTTCCGCCCGGACACACGGCCATGAGCTGGCTGCGAGTGCTCGTGGCAGAGGGCAGCAGCTGGCGCTGGCCGGAGGGAGCACCCGAGTCCGTGCTGGCTCTGATCGAGCACGAGCTCCGGCTCATCGAGGAGATGGACTTCCCCGCCTACTTCCTCACCGTCTACGACATCGTCCGCTTCGCCAGAGAGCGCCACATCCTCTGCCAGGGCCGGGGAAGCGCCGCGAACTCCGTCGTCTGCTTCGTCCTGGGCATCACCGCGGTCGATCCGAGCCGACAGAGGGTGCTCTTCGAGCGCTTCATGTCCAAGGAACGTGCAGAGCCCCCCGACATCGACGTGGACTTCGAGCACGAGCGAAGGGAAGAGGTCATCCAGTACGTCTACGACAAGTACGGGCGCCACCGCGCCGCGATGGTCAACGAGATCATCAGCTACCGTCCTCGCTCGGCGATACGGGACGTGGGCAAGGCCATGGGGCTGTCCCTGGACCAGGTCGACCGGCTCGCGAAGAACATCGACTGGTGGGACAAGGGCGGTCCCTCACTGGAGCGGGTCTCGGAGGTCGGGCTCGATCCGGCGGACCCCCGGATCGAGCACGCCCTCGAGCTCGCCGTGGAGATCCAGGGCTTCCCTCGTCACCTCTCGATCCACGTGGGAGGCTTCGTCATCTCGGAGGAGCCCCTCCGCGCTCGCTGCCCGATCGAGCCCGCCGCGATGGCTGACCGCACCGTCATCCAGTGGGACAAGGACGACATCGACGCCGTCGACTTCGTGAAGGTCGATGTCCTTGCGCTCGGCATCCTCACCGCCATCCGCAAGTGCTTCGACCTCATCAGGGAGCACCACGGTCACGACCTCGACCTCGCCTCGACCCCTGCCGAGGACCCCCACGTCTACGACATGATCTGCCGGGCGGACACGATGGGGACCTTCCAGATCGAGTCCAGGGCTCAGATGTCCATGCTGCCGAGGCTCAAGCCACGCTGCTTCTACGACCTCGTGGTGGAGGTCAGCATCGTGCGCCCCGGCCCCATCCAGGGCGGCATGGTGCACCCCTACCTGGACAGGCGCACCGGCGTCGAGCCGGTCCGCTACGCCCACCCTGACCTCGAGCCCATCCTCGCGCGGACCCTCGGTGTGCCCATCTTCCAGGAGCAGGTCATGGAGATGGCGATGACGGTCGGCGGCTTCTCGGCTGGAGAAGCGGACGAGCTGCGACGGGCCATGGGCGCGTGGAGGAAGCGCGGTGGCCTCGAGCCGCTCGTGAAGCGCCTGCGCCACAACATGGAGGAGCGCGGCCTCGATCCGAACTACGCGAGGCAGGTCGCCAAGCAGATCATCGGCTTCGGCGAGTACGGCTTCCCCGAATCCCACGCGGCCAGCTTCGCCCTCCTCGTCTACGTCAGCTGCTACCTGAAGCACTACTTCCCTGCTGCCTTCTGCGCCTCGCTGCTCAACGCGCAGCCGATGGGCTTCTACGGCCCACGCAACCTCATCGACGGTGCTCGCCGCCACGGGGTCGAGGCCCGTGGGGTGCGCATCTCCATCTCGAGCTGGGACAACACCTTGGAGCCCGATGGACGCGCCGACCCGCTCGAGGGCGGAGAAGGCGGGGTCGTCGCGCAGGGCGTCGCGCTGAGGATGGGCCTTCGCCAGATCTCGGGGCTGGGAGAGGAGCACGGACGGCGCATCGAGGCGGCGCGCGAGGAGGCTCCCTTCCGAGACGTGGCGGACCTGGCGAGGAGAGCACAGCTCGACCACAGAGCGCTCTTCACCCTCGCGAGGGCCGACGCCCTGTCCTGCTTCGGTCTCTCACGTCGGCAGGCGTGCTGGCAGGTCGAGGGCCTGTGGACCTCGACCACCCCCCTTTTCGCGGGTCTTCCGACCGGAGATGCCGAACAGACTCTACCGGTGGCCACCGCCTACGAGGAGCTCCAGCAGGACTACCTGGCCACCGGGCTCTCCTTGGAGAAGCACCCGATCGGCCTGACCCGTGCCCTCCTGGATCGGGAAGGGGTGGTTCGGATCGAGGATCTCGCCGATCACGAGCCGGGAGATCGGATCTGCATCGCAGGGCTCGTCGTGAACCGGCAGCGTCCGGGTACGGCGAACGGTGTCGTGTTCATGACTCTGGAAGACGAGACCGGCATGGCGAACTTGGTCGTCTGGCCCAAGCTCTATTCGCGACAAAGGCGCGTTGTACGCGCTGAACCGCTGATCAAGGTCTGGGGGGAACTCCAACGCGAACAAGACGCCTTCTCCGTCGTCGCCCACCGCTTCCAGGGCCTGCCCCAACAGCGGGTGGTCGCTCCGAGCAGGGACTTCCGCTGAAGGCAGCGTTTCGGGAGGCTTTCGCGACGATCGGATTGGCTTCTTTCCCGCAACGTCCACGCGTATCGTGGGCGAACTCCTACCCCCGAAGGCAATGAAGGCGCTCGACTACAGCGACATCAGCCAGTTCCTTTCCTCGGTGGGCCGCGACTCCCTCTTCGACTACTACGGCGTCCGAGCCGATGCGCCCTCGCCGGTCATCGAGCAAGCCCTCGCCGAGCGCCGCCGGTGGGCCCAGGCGCAGCAGTCGAACCCCAAGTACCGCCGCGAGGCCGTGTGGCTCATCCGCCACAACGCCCACCTCAAGCAGCTCCTTCTCCAGGAACGCGAGCGGTACATCGAGGAGATCGAGGGCGACAAGGAGCAGGCGAACCTCGAGTTCCTCTCCCTGTTCATCCGCGGCACGATGTTCAGCGGCACCTTCACCGACGAGGCCGAGGAGGCCATTCGCCGCCAGGCTGCGAGCCTCGCCATCACCGACGAGGTCCTCGAAGCGCGGATCGAGCAGCTGCTCGACGAAAACGACGCGATGCGCGTCGACAACGGCGTGCGGACACCACCGCCCAAGATCGTCATCCAGGCGCCCCCTCCCCGCCAACCCCCGGCGGGGCCCTCGAGCCCCGGCGCCGCCGCGATGCTCGCGAGCGTCATCCGCGACGCGCTGTCCAACGGCCACATCCCAAGCGAGGAGCTCAACCGCATCCTCGCTGACGGGCAGGCACGACAGCTCACCGAGGCGGACCTGTTGGCGCAGGTGCAGCGAGCCGTCGCCGAGTTCACGACCAGGGTCCTCGGACCGCCCCCCAAGCGCCCCGCACAGCGCCCGCAGCCGCCGGTCGGCGCCCGTACCGTCAGCGGCCAGCGGGCTCAGGCCCCGGTCCGGACCACCCCCGTCCGGGAGCGCTCCGACGCCATCCGCGATCTCGTCGATACCCTGCGCGGCGCCATGCTCCAGGGTGTGCTCGGGGAGCCCACGCTCCGTGCCATGCGGAGCCGTGGTCTCTCCCTCGGCCTCGAGGTCGACACGGTCCACGCGCTGCTCGACGAGGCCCGCCGCCGCCTGGGCGCCTACCGCGACGGCCGCGAGGACCCCTACCAGGCCCTGGGACTCGGCCCCCACCTCCCGATCCGGGAGCTACAGCGCGCCTACCGCGAGCTCCGCGACTGGGCCTGGTCCCACCCGGACCCGCAGCAGTGCGCCCAGACCTCGATCCGCC
This sequence comes from Myxococcota bacterium, assembly GCA_036012755.1. GTDB lineage: Bacteria > Myxococcota_A > UBA796 > UBA796 > CAJQPC01 > JAAESX01. Next base: position 125,784 of record DASCPX010000047.1, read on the forward strand.
TCGACGCCGCCTGGTGCGTCATCCAGGAGCACTCGGAGGCCTAGGCCAGCGCAGCGCGAGCCGCGAACACCCCCGAGGCACCGCTGGAAGCGAGCCCCGGGTGACAGCCCTCCGAGCCCAGGTACAAGCCAGCGATCGCTGTCGCGTGGCGAGACAGGCCGGGGGTCGGCCGCAGGCTGTAGAGCTGGTCCAGCGCAAGCTCGCCGTGGAGCAGGTGGCCTCCCTCGAGGCCGTACTCGGACTCCAGATCCGCTGGCGTCAGGAGGCGGTGACCCTCGAGCTCCAGGCCAGAGACGGCCTCGTGCAAGGCCGCGAGCACCCGCTGTCGCAGGCCATCCCGAGCCCCGTCGCTCCAGCCGCCGTCGAGCTCGTAGGGAGCTCCGAACGCCAGGACCGACAGGCACCCGTCGACGACGCGGATGTCCAGGACGGGCTTGCGCGGCAGCCGGCGGTGCTTGACGTCGTCGAAGGCTCGCTCGATGTCGTCGAGACCGCTGGCGGTGCGGAGCCGCTTCCTGTCGCCGATGGAGCCGGGATCTGCCAGGTCGATATCCATCTTTGCGACGCAGCCGCGCAGCCGGACGCAGTCGACGTCGCGCTCGGTCAGCGGGGGTAGCCACATCGGGTCGACGAGGCCGAGGAGGGTTCGGCGGGGTCCGAGGGTGGAGATGACCGTCTCCGCTTCCAGGAGCTCCTCGCCCAGGCGCACTCCGTGACAGCCGGAGCCGTCGACCTCGAGGCCCGAGACGACGGTGTCGGTGCGGAAGGTCACTCCCACACATGCCTTCTCCAGGGCCTCGACCAGGGCCCCGGAGCCCCCGGCGACCTCGTCCCCTCGAGCGCACTCGTGGATCAACAGCGGCGTGGTGCTGCTCGGGGAGCGCGGGCCCATCCAGGTGTGGAGCAGCGCAGGCAACGCCATGGAAGCAGCGAGCGCCGGGTCGCTGGTGTGCTCGGCGAGGAAGTCGGCTGCGCAGGTGGGGGCGACGCGCAACAGCTCCATCATCACGCTGGGACCGAGCATGCGGAAGCCCAGCGCCGGTTTCAACAGCGGCCAGAGCGCTGCATCGCTGGAGACCAGGGGCGCGGGACCGTCGAGGAGCGACAGCACGAAGGGACGGATGGCGTCGATGATCTCGGCGAGCGCGACAGGAGCCTCGATCGGGCCACCGGGGCCGTGCACCGGAGGGGGAGGGACGAGCTGGACGTCCAGACCCAGCTCCTCTACGACCCAGGGTCTCAACAGCTCCGTGTCATGGAGGATCCGGGCGCTGCCGCCGAGCTCCCGGCGAGCCTCGACGAGCGTCACGGTCTCGCCGGCTCTCGCGAGGACCGCGGCCGCGGCGAGGCCCTCCACCCCGCCTCCCAGGACGATGGCGCTCACACGGCCCCCCGCTTCAGCATCTCCTTGGCAGCGAGGGCGCCCGGAGCGGCCATGACGCCGCCGCCGGGGTGGGCCCCGGAGCCACAGAGCCAGAGGTTCTTCACAGGGGTCGCGTAGCGCGCCCAGCCCGCTGTCGGTCGCTGGAACAGGAGCTGATCGAGAGAGAGCTCACCGTGGAAGATGTTGCCCTCCGTGAGTCCCCACTGTTGCTCCATGTCCCACGGCGTCAGCACCTGCCGATGCAGGATGCTCTCCTTCAGCCCCGGACAGTACTCGGCCAGCGTGTCCACGACCGCGTCTCCGAAGGCCTCGCGGCGCTCCGGCCAGTGGGACGGCCCCTCCTTGATCTCGTAGGGGGCGTACTGCACGAAGCAGCTCATGACGTGCTTGCCCGGGGGCGCCATAGTGCGGTCCAGCAGGCTGGGGAAGACGACGTTGATGTAGGGGCGCTTGGAGAAGTCGCCGTACTTGGCGTCGTCGTAGGCCCGCTCGAGGTAGTCGGTGCTCGGCGCGATCGCGACGTCGCCGCGGACGTGCGGGCCGTCGCCGGGCCGGCAAGAGAAGTCCGGGAAGCGGTCCAGCGCCATGTTGACCTTGCCGCTGCTGCCGCGCAGCTTGAAGCGCTTGATCCCAGCAGCGAAGTCGTCGTCGAGGTGCTGCTCTCCGACCAGGCCGAGGAAGGTCAGGCGTGGCTCGCAGCCGCTGACGACGCAGCCCGCGCGGAGCTCGTCCCCGGACCCTTCGAGCACCACTCCGGTGGCTTCTCCGCCCTCTATGAGGATGCGCTCGACGGGGCTCTCCAGCCGGATCTCGGCGCCGAAGTGCCGGGCGGATGCGGCGATGGCCTCGCTCACCGCTCCCGTCCCACCGACAGGGAAGCCCCAGGCACGCGACGAACCGTCGATCTCGCCCATGTAGTGGTGGAGCAGGACATAGGCGGTCCCGGGCGACTTCACGCCCAGGAAGGTGCCGATGATGCCGCTGCAGGACATCGGGGCGATGAGCTGGTCCGACTCGAACCACTCGCGCAGGAAGTCCACGCCGCTCATCGTCGTGAGCTTGAACTGCAGCGCGCCGAGGTCGTCGCCGAGCTCTCGAAAGCGCTTGCCGAGCCCGAGGAGCTGGAGCAGGTCCCCCGGCATCATCGACTCCGGATCCGGGGCGTTTTCGTCGATGACGGGCTTGGTGAAGCGCGCGAGCTGACCCATCGTCTTGCCGAAGTGCGGGTAGATCTCCGCGTCCTTTGCGCTGAAGCGGGCGATCTCCCGACGGGTCAGGTCGGGATCCGGCCAGCGGCACAGCCCGGGGCCCTCGAGGTGCGGCGTGAACGAGCACTCCAGCGGCACGATGCGCAGGCCGAAGCGGGCGAGCTCCAGATCCCTGATGATCGCCGGCCGCAGCAGGCTCACGACGTAGGAGCAGACCGTGTAGCGGAAGCCCGGGTGGATCTCCTCGGTGCAAGCGACGCCGCCGACGACGTGCCGCTTCTCGACCACGAGGACCTTGCGCCCGGCCTTCGCCAGGTAGGCGGCGCAGGTCAGCCCGTTGTGGCCGCCGCCGACGATGATGGCGTCGTACTTCATGCAGCACCCGCCTTGGCCTTCGCTGGCACGGAGCGCTTGCGCTCGGGGTCGAAGAAGGGCTTGTCGACGACCCTTGCCGTGACCTGCCGGCGCTCGAACTCCGGCGTGTGCTCGACGCGGAGCGGGGTGTCGGTGGCCCCCCACTCCCGGTGGACCTGCCCCAGCGCCAGGTATCGCTTGAGGACCGGAGACCAGACAGAGGAGGTCACCTGGCCCACCTGTCGCCGGCCGGTGGGGTCGTAGAGCGGCACAGACGAGCGGCAGGCCGACGGCGCGAGGTGTGGCGGGAGCCCGTAGGCGTCGTAGAGCCTCTCGAGCTCGGGCCAGTCGAACTCCAGGCCGACCAGCTCCCACTTGGGACCGCGCTCCCGCTCGGACGACAGCGCCGCCTGGCCGACGAAGGGGTCCCGCTCGAGCTCGACCGTCCAGCCGAGGCCGGCATCCTCCGGCGTCGACAGCAGGCTCTTGGTGATGCAGGCTTTTGCGGTGACGTAGTCGACGCCCTGGAGGACGAAGCCCGCCTCGATGCGCGTGACGTCCATCGCGTCGAGGCCCGCTGGCTCGATGCCGAAGACCCGACCAGCCTGCAGCAGGCTGTCCCAGACGCCGAGAGCGTCCTCGTTGTCCATCCAGATCTCGTAGCCGAGGTCGCCCGTGTAGCCGGTGCGCGAGATCCAGACCGGGTGGCCGGCGAGGGTGGTCCGGCGGACCCGGAAGAAGCGCATCCGGTTCATGTCGAACTCGACGATCGGCTCGAGGATCTTCCGCGCCATCGGCCCCTGCAGCGACAGCACGGCGATGCGCTGGCTCGTGTCCTCGATCTGCACGTCGAGGCCGCGGGACCACCGATGCAGCCAGCGGTACCAGGGCTCGGACGAGGACATCCGGTAGTGCTCGGGGCCGAGTCGAGCGATCGTCCCATCGTCCAGGCACCAGCCGTGCTCGTCACAGAGCGCGCTGTAGACCACGCGACCGACGCTGATCTTCGAGATGTCACGGGTCCACACCCGGGACAGGAGCTTGCCCGCGTCAGGGCCCTTCACGTCGAGCTTGTACAGCGGCGTGACGTCGATCAGCCCGGCCGTGTACCTGAAGGCTACGTACTCGCGCTCGGAGTGACGGTCGTAGTTACAGACGGCGGCGTACCCAGCCCACTCCTTCCATGCGAGGGAGTGGCACAGGGCCGCGGTGCGCGGGTGGAAGGGGGTGTGCCGCACCTCAGGGTCAGCCGCCCTTGCACTGGGCGTCGCCGGTGTCGTCGACGAGGCAGTTGAGAGTGGTGCCGCCTGTCAGGTTCATCCAGTCGGCGCCAGCGGGCAGGATCACCATCTTGCACTGGTCGCCGTCGACCAGGGTGAGCGTGCCCTGACCATCCACGAGATCCACGGTCTGGGTGGTGCCGGTGTCCTTGCAGATGCTCTGGATCTGCTCGGCTTCCGTGCCGACGCTCACGAAGACGCGGTGTGCGGGGTTGACGGGCGCCTCCTCGACGGCGGCCTCCGGGGCGGGTTCCGGGTCCTTCTTCTTGCAGGAAAAGAGGGGCAGAGCGAGCAGCAGGGCAGACATGATTTCCTCCGAAGACCAAGGGCTATCACCTGCCGGGCGAAGGCGCCTTCTCGCCAGGCCGCGCGCCCGGGACCTGCCTCCGCGGAGGGAGCCAGAAAGGTCGTCACACCAGCGCGGGGGCGGACGTGCCAGCGAGTCGACACCTGCGAGGTTTTTCATGTTGTTCTTGCTGCTTACAGCTGGTTGCGGGCCGGACTACAAGCTCAGCCCGGATCACGACGTTGACGACCTCGATCCTGGTGACAGGGAGCCGGACATCTCGGTCGACCCCGAGCTGTGGGACTTCGGCTCACTCTCCGCAGGCGAGACCTCGACGGTCCCGATTCGAATCGTCAACGACGGCGACGCCGACCTGTTGATCACGGGAATCTCCGGCCCCGGCGCCCCCTACGATGTCGGAGTTGTGGACTCGGTCCTCGTCCCCCCCGGAGGTGCCACCACCTTCGACGTGAGCTTCTTCCCGGACACCGCCAAGCAGTACGACGCGGAGGTGTCATCGACAGCAATGACCCGGCCGAGCCCACGCTGGCTGTTCCTCTGTCGGGCCTGGGCATCGCCCCGCTGATCGAGCTCGCCCCGGAGGAGTACGACTTCGGGACGCTGTATGTCGGCTGTGAGGCGGAGCTGCCCCTGACGATCACGAACATCGGAAACGCCACCCTGGTCGTCGACGACCTCGTCTACAGCACCGGCTCCACCGATCTTTCGCTCGAGGACACGGAGCCGGTGCCCTGGGAGCTCGAGCCCCTCGACGTGGTCGAGCTCTGGGTCGACTTCGCACCCCTCGACGAGTACCAGGACATCGCGTATTTGCAGGCATACAGCAACGACCCGGCGACGCCGATCGCGCGGGCGACCCAGACAGGTGGTGGCAGCCTCGCGGGAGAGAACACCGACCTCTTCGAGCAGCCCATCAACGGCGCCACGGACATCCTCTTCGCCCTCGACTGGTCGGGCTCGATGAGCGACAACATCGGCAACGTCCAGTCGAACTTCGGCGTCTTCGTGACCACGCTGGCCTCGATGGACGCGGACTACCAGGTGGCGGTCGTGACCGACGACGACGGCTGCATCGAGTACCCGTCGGGCACCCAGCCCTGGATCGACAACACCCTGGCCCTGTCCGACCAGCAGGACATCTTCGACACGATGGTGAACGATGGCTCACCAGGCAGCAACACCGAGCGGGCCTTCATGCTGCTCGAGGCGGCGCTGAAGACCTCGAACATCTCGACCGGTGGCTGCAACGAGGGCTTCTACCGCGAGGACGCCACCCTGGCCCTCGTCGGTGTGTCCGACGAGCCGGAGCAGAGCACCAACCCCTACAGCTACTACATCTCGCTCTTCCAGGGCCTCAAGTCGTCCAGCGACGACGTGGTCATGCACGCGATCGGCGGGGACTACCCCGGAGGCTGCTCCGGGGCCGAGCCATACACGGGCTTCTACGAAGCGACGGTCGCCACGGGCGGGGTCTTCCTCAGCATCTGCGCCACCGACTTCGGCTCCCACCTGGAGACCCTCGCGGAGGGCAGCGTCTCCGATCTCAGCAGCTTCGAGCTCACCGCCTACCCGGTGGTCGGGACCATCGAGGTCACGGTCAACGGCATCCCCTCGACCATCGGCTGGAGCTACGCCGCGACGGACAACAGCATCGTCTTCGATGATGACTACATCCCAGAGGGCGGCTCCACGGTCGAGGTCGCCTACGCGCTGCCCGGAGACTGTGGCGGCTGAAGCTGGCGCTCAGGGGAGCGGGAGCCCCTCTCGCTCGCCGTCCATCAGGACCTCGTGCAACACGGCGTAGCTCTGCCACAGCCTGGTCGGGTCGACCTTGTCCGCCGAGTCGCGAGGGCCGTGGAGGTTGCCGGTGGGGATGCAGAAGCAGCCGCCGACGTAGTCCCACAGGTCGATGAGCTCGCAGGACGACATGAAGAGCACCTCGGTGGAGCTCCTCGAGGTGAAGTAGGAGCGCTGGGGCAGGAGCGCGCCGGGCATGTTGAACATCGCTGATCGGCCGATGTCGAGACCAGGCCCGTTCCGGGCGAATGGGGCGTGGTCGGAGGATGCGCCGGGCGGGATCGTGCCCTCCTCCAGGGGCACACCGAGCTCACGGGCGGCCTGGAGCGAGGCCCGCGTCATCTCCGCGTTCGAGACATCGGCCATCACGCAGTTGCCTGTCGTCCTCAGCCCCGTCGTGTCGATGTTCACCGCGAGCGCGATGCGGTCCTTGTCCTCGGCCGAGAGCCGCGCGAGGTGAGCGCGGGTACCCCGCAGGCCTGACTCCTCGCTCCCGGCGAGCAGGATCCGGTAGGTGTAGCGGCGCTCGGGCAGCTCGTTGAGGTCGGCCGCGAGCTGGAGCACGACGGCGACCCCCGTGGCGTTGTCCACTGCGCCGTCGCTCAGGAAACTCCAGCTCACCAGTGGGTGGAGCGCTCCGTTGAGCATCGTCGAGACGACCGTCAACAGGTTGAGGTCGACCTTGTCGTAGTGGGCGACCAGGTAGACGACGTCGTCACCGCCCGGGAGCTCGATCACGACGTTCTTCTGGACCGAGAACCAGTCGATCCACTCCCGCTCGATGTCCTCGAGCCCGAGCTCCCGCGCTCGCTCCGCCGCGGCATGGCCTCGCTGGACGTTGAAGTTCGCGTCCACGACCGCCTGGGTCGAGGCGACGAGCTCGTGTGCCTCGTCGGGGGCGCCCGATGCCGCCGGAGGAACCTGGTGGGAGCATGCGAGAAGAAGGGCCACAGTCATCCGCGTTGCGTACCATGGGGCATGCCCAAGGTCGTACTGTCCGATGCCCTCGGCGCCCTGAAGGAAGCCCTCGGTGGCGCCGAGGAGCTCAGCACAGCGGACCGGCGGGCGCTCGTCGCCCTTCACGACGAGATCGAGCTGGTGCTGGAGCGCACAGAGGAGATCCAGGGGGAGGGGGGCCAGAAGGTCCAGGCCTCTGCCCTCGGCGTGGTGGGCCGACTGGAGAGCCGCCACCCCGTGCTGGCCGAGGCCCTTGGACGCGTCGCGGATACGCTCTCTTCCCTGGGCATCTGAGCCCGGGTTCCGCGCCGTCGCCCAGGCGGTGTCGATAGGACGAACATGCTGCTGATCCTCAGCGTCGCCGTCGCCGCCGATGTCTCGGTCTCCTACTTCGGCGAGGCCGCCATCCACCCGGGGGTCAGCGCCGAGCTGACCACCGAGATCTGGTCCCGGACCAACACCCGCCGCGTGCCTGCCACGCGGAGCCTCGCGGTCGGCCCGCGCACCGCCTGGTCCTGGCATCCCGGCAGCCAGAACGTGATCCTCGTCGGCCCCGAGCTGCTCTACCAGAAACGCAGGCGCCTGCGCTGGGACGCGGTGCTCGGTCTCTCCGTCGCACGGTCGATGCCCATCGGCGCCAGCGTGAACGTCGACGGTAGCCGCAACCTGGTAGGCGGATCCTGGCACGCCTCGCCCTCGCTCGGCCTCGGCTTCGGCGGCGGCGAGGAGCTGCGGTGGCACGTCCGCCCGACGGTCTACGGGCTGTCCCACTGGAACGCCGTCTGGTCCCCCTGGGTCGCGTTGGAGACGGGGGTCACGTGGTCGCTCTGATCCTGCAGGCCTGCAGCGGTCCCCTCGACGAGCAGGTCTGGCTCTCGGTCGACGGCGCCGATCTCCGCCTGCGCATGCAAGGCGACACCTCGAGTGGGCTGTGGGTCGTGCTGCTGCACGGGGGTCCAGGCGGAAACGGCCACGAGTACGACCTCGGCCTCTGGAAGGACGAGCTCGAGACAGAGGGCGTGCTCGTGACCTGGGACCAGCGAGGGCAGGGCGCCAGCCGGGGCAGCTACGACCCCGAGACCATCACCCTTCAGCGCATGGCCGACGACACCGAAGCCGGCGTGTCCTACGTGCGCAGCCGGGCGGGGGCAGAAGCCGACATCGTCCTCATGGGCCACAGCTGGGGCGGCACCCTGGGCACCGCCGCCCTGTTGCGCACCGACGTGCAGGGCGAGCTCGCGGGCTGGGTCGAGTCCGACGGGGCCCACGACATCCCGCGGCTGAACCGCTACGCGATCCAGATGTTCAAGGACGTCGGCAAGCAGGAGATCGAGGCCGGGCGCAACGTGCGGACCTGGCGCGAGATCGTGGACTTCGCCCAAGGAGTCGATCCGGACGACATCAGCCTCGACGAGGGCAGCGAGATCAACCGCTACGGCTTCACCGCCGAGGAGCTCCTGGTCGACGGCTGGGACCAGAGCGTCGGTGG
>DASCPX010000048.1:0-2645 GCA_036012755.1 Myxococcota bacterium
TTGCACCATTTGTATCTCTATCTATTTCAATACAACATTCATTGCATTTGAAACAATCTTTATTTGATAAATTATGATTTAACCAACCACAATTAGTACAAGTTTTTGATGTATAGGATTCATTAACGATTTTAATATAAATCGATTTGTCGAAAGATTACTTAAATGAGATAAATATTTGATTGTTATTTATATAAAATGTAGGCACCAATGGTAAATATCTATGTATTAAAACTCGAATATGGTAAATATTATGTGGGTAAAACCAATAATGTTAATGTTAGATTAAATGATCATATTAGATCTAAAGGTTCTGCTTGGACTAGAAAATATAAACTTATATCAGTCGAACACGTTTATAAAAATCCTCATTTATTAATTCCATTTTCATAATATATTACTAATTATATTATAATAACAAGAAGTTTTTATTTTGTAAAGATTGTTTCAAATGCAATAAATGTTGTATTGAAATAGATCGAGATACAAATGGTGCAAGAAATATTCTGTTAAAAGAACTGGCTGGTTACGAGTCATAAGACCTCTCGACATTTATCTTTGATAAATGTTGAGAAAGGTTAATGTAACGGCTAAAATGGCTACGATAAAAAGTCGCAATTATCATATTCTTAATAATTTTTTAGATGTATAATTCAGTACAAATCAAAAAATAATCTTTCGATGGTTAATTCTTTTGTTGGTTGATTATCCATATAATATTTAATCTTTTGAATCAATAGATTAAATCTTGTATCAAATTCATTATTATTGCAAATAATTGTATTTTTTCTGTTAAATCTGAAACAGCCTTTAATTTTTTCTTCTCCTTGTTTATATTTATCTGGATTGATACGAATTAAAACGAGGTTTCGATTACCTAAATCTTGGAACAATTCCATCATTCGTTTCTCGTCGCATGAATTATATTTATGTTGATCTTCATCTAATTCAATAATTATTGAGTATTTGAAACAATCAATAAACCAATCGGGCATTCTTCCTGAACAACCACATTTTATTTTTTTATCATATTGGAAAAAATTAACGCCAAATTCTTCTATTAGTTTTTCGTTGAAATAATGCTGTTTACATTTGAATCTTCTTGGTATTTTATCGTTTGGATAGAAGCGATAGAAACAACCAGCACAACATCTAACTTTTTTATCAAGGGATTCAACGTATCTTTTTTTTCCTTGAATCATTTTACAATGGATACAAAAATTTTGAGGATTACATTCGCGACAACACCTTTTCCATATATTGTGTTCACAGATATTTTGAGGACTACATTCAGGGCAATTGCCTTTTTGTCTATTGTGTTTACAGAAATTTTGAGGACTACATTCGCGACAAATTTTTTTCCATATATTGTGTTCACAGATATTTTGAGGATTACATTCAGGACAACTCCATTTGTATTTATCGTGTTTACATAAAACTTTAGGACTACATTCACGACAACTTCTTTTATTGTGTTCACAGATATTTTGAGGACTACATTCAGGACAATTTCCTTTGTATTTATCGTGTTTACATGTTGCATGTTTTTTATAACATTTCTTACATTTTGCGTGAGTTTTCTTAAACTCACTAATATCTAATGTAAGATTACACACTTTACAAATTTTAGTTGTCATATTTATATTCTATAAATATATTAATTCAATTTTTATAACAATTCCAGTAACTTTCGCGATGTTTTTAATCGTCGTTTCGGCGTTTCAAGCAATTAAACCTTCGTTTCAAGCAATATATCTTTAAACGAGGATCATAATCTATAAAAAATTTATAAAAATTTCATTATTTTTTAGAAAAATAAGACACTCTAATATACACCGATATATTATATCGCATATAGATACATAAAAAATAATTTTTGTTATTTTTAAGCATTCCCCTTACAATTATTCGTATTTTTAATAATTAATAAACTTTAACAAAATTAATAATCTTTATCAAAAAAAGAACAAAATCATTATAATTTTAATTCAATAAAAAAATTTAAAATATTTACGATTTTACAAAATAATACGCACAAACTATATATTTTAACCCTCAAACAACTATAATAAGATTAATTCATACCAAACCATTTAAAAACATAGAAATGCCTTAAAAATAGCAATTTTCTACTTAAAATAAGCCAAATTTATTACATTTTAAACTATATTCAATATCTTTAACAAAAAGAAATTCTAACGCATATTTCAAGACTACATAGAATAACAATATTACCATATTCTCTAAAATATCATATACAATTTCTATAAAAAATAATAAACTATATCAAAATTAATAACTATATCAAAAAAAGAACATAATTCATAAAAAAAAATTTTACCTTATTTCCTAAATAATTCGCCAAAAACAACATATTCATTAAAAATACCTCTTTTTATATAATCAAATTAAAAACTTTATCAAAAAATACAACATTTTCTGCAAATTATTCATATTTACGAAAAAATTCATTAAAAAACAGCAAATTTTACCTCAAAATAACAAAAATAATATTTTTTGAATATTTCCTTTAAAATCATTCAAAAAACATTATCGCCGATATACAAAACGATTAATAAATCATTCATACATCATACCTTTTATCAAATACATCAACTATACTATAGCAGAAATTGAATTTATTC
>DASCPX010000049.1:0-1665 GCA_036012755.1 Myxococcota bacterium
ACCGTCGCGCTGAACCACCGGAGCCGCACCCGGGCCGAGATCCCCAGCTCGTCCCAGACCCCGGGGATGACGGTGGTCTCGGACTCGGGCCGCTTGCTGCCGAGGTAGTCGAACGGTCGGTGGTGGTTGTGGAGCAGCCCGATGGGAACGTAGAAGCGGCCTACCTTCAGCTGCAGGTGGGGGCCGAAGCTGCGGGCCAGGTAGAGCTCCTCGAGCAGCACCTCTCCACCCTTGGTGACCTTGGTCTCGTACTCGCCGAACTCCTCGTACTCCAGCTCGAGTTCGGCGCCGGTCCCCCCGTGCTCGAACTCCACCTCCGCCTCCACCTCGAACCCTGCGCCGAGGTCGACCTCCAGTTCGAGGGACAGCCTTGCGAGGTCGAAGACCCCCCGGCTGTCCGGCGCGGAGCCTCCTTCGGTCGTGGGATCGGCAGCGTGGTCCAGCCACTCGAACGTGGTCTCGCCGTAGCCGTGAAGCTCGATCCGGATGGGCAGGAGCGGACGGTCCGGGGCCGTCTCCCCGGCATCAACAGGCGCAGGGTCTGCGGCGGGCAACGCCGGCGGCTCCGACGCCTCCGGGGCGTGGTCCCGGAGGAGCTGTTCCAGGGCCTCGACCCTTCGGCGAAGCTCCTCCACCTCGTCCTCGGCCGTATTCGGAGGCGGGGGCTCGTCCTCCTCCCCGCGCGGCTGTGCATCAGCCGCCGGTGCGTCCTCCCCTTCCTCGTCCGAAGCTCGGGCGACGGGAGGAACAAGAACGATCAGGAGAGCCGCGATCGCCGGCAGCAGCGGTCGCACGAAGGTCGGGTTCGGGGGTGAGGACTCCACCAAATCTCCGGGCTCGCGGCAGAGCTGGCCTGGTTCGGCGTAGCTCCCCGCTCGGCCCACCGACAGTATTGAGAATGATAATGAAAGTCAATATCAACTAGATAAGGACGCAGAGGTCCTCACGAGCCGATCCCGCATCGGGGATTGACGGCCGCACTCCTGGAGGGGCCTGTCTCCGAGCTGTCGAAGCTCGGAGAGCTCAACCTGCTGCTGTCCGACGGTGCTCGTCTCTTCACCTTCGCGAACACCGGTGACCCGAACCTGCGTCGAGCGGGCCTGCGACAAACGGGTGCTGATCTTCGCTACGCAGCCCCTGATCGACGAGGGGTGGCATCCCCCGCCGACGGGGCGGCTGCAGGTGCTCGAGGGAGGCCGCGTGACACCGTCCACCGGGTCACAAGCGACAGACGGTTGTCGTCGCGCCTTGCAGCGGAGACTGAGATGGGGCTGTTGAGGACGACGCCTCAAGACCGCTCAGTGGGAGCCTCCCGTGATGTGGCCAGAGTTCTAAAACCATCCTGTATGGCCGACCATAAAGTATGAACGGCCCCCGGATCCCAGGATCCGGGGGCCTGTTCACTTCCCGCTGTAGCCATTTCCGCAATGATCTTGAACGCCTTGCGGTAGGTCGGCTCGACCTCCCCCGCGGGGCGTTGGTGCAAGGATCGCCAGGTCGCGAGGGGCCGCCCTCGGAATGTGCGGAGTTCGCCTGCTTGAGCTGAACGGAGCCGCCCATGTCGAACAGCAGGTCGAAGGTCCATCCGAACTACAAGGCCCGCCATCGCGTTCGTAACTGGGCGGAGTACGACCAGGCGCTCGTTCAACGGGGAGACCTGACGAT
>DASCPX010000050.1:0-1903 GCA_036012755.1 Myxococcota bacterium
CGCCCTCTGCGGCACACACGCCATCCTGTCGATCCGCGGTCCCACGGTGGTCAGCCTGACCAGCCCGGAGCTCTTCCTGCGCGCGGACGGCCTGCGGGATCTCTTTCGGCCCAAGGATCTGGGCGTGTGCTTCCCCGGGCTCCTCGGTGCCGCCCGGGAAGCGCTCGGCCTCCAGGACGAGCCGAGCGTCCAGCGTCTCCTCGAGCAGATCGGCTTCTACGCCGTCGCGTGGAACCTGCCCCGCCCGGAGCTCTCCGACGTGCTCGAGGCCGTGATGCGCGCCATCGCCCCCCAGCTCCGGCATGCGGTCACCGGGCAGGAGGAGCCGCAGGACCTGGACGAGGACGCCCGGGACAAGCTCGCCGAGGCAGAGGCCAACGTGCGCCTGGGGCTTCGACGAGTCATGCCCCACCAGCTCACTCGCGGCCTGATCCCCAGGGCGCTCCTGCCCGGGGCCGTGCAGCAGCTGGTCGGGGCGCTCGAGGCAGGGCTCGAGCGGCTCGACCCCAGACCTCCGGACGAGCTGGATTGGGAGGCCTGGGCCGTGAAGCAGCTGCCCTTTGACTGCGCTTCAGCGATAGACATCGACAAGCACGGCGCCGCCTACCTCCACAAGCTGACCGAGCTGGCGCTGCCTCACCTCCGCAAGCCAGGCTTCGGCACGACGGAGCTCCGCGAGGCGGGGGCCGCAGAGGTGCTCCGGCTGGCCTTCGTTCGCCACGCGATGGACCCGGCGGCGCCCGCCGGGGCCTTCCTCCAGGCCGGCGGCCGCTACGCCTCCGTCGAGGCCCCCGCGCGCGAGGTGGAGGTCTTCCTCTCGAGCCTGGACACCGACGAGCTCTACCTGCTCGCCGAGACCTTCGTCACGCTGGTGAGCACCGGGGACCTCGACCTCGGGCTGGACTCGGAGGCGCGGCACGTGCCCCATGCCCTCGTCGTCCATCGACCATCCAGGGATCTCCTGGCCAACAACCGCAAACGGCCGGTCCCCGGGCTCGACGCCCTCAAGCAGCTCTCCCGCGCGATCGCCGCCAAAAAGACCCTGAGTCCCGAGGCGCTCCGCGGCCTGACCCTCACGGTGCACGCCGACGCGCGCCCCCCCCAGACGAAGCTGGGCAGAGGCCGTATCAGGGCCCTCCGTATGCGAGGCCGAGAGGTGATCGTGAGAGCGGCAGAGGACATCGACCTGAAGGACGCCCGCTTGCGCTGTCGGGTCCTGCGCCTCCTGCGCCTCCGAGAAGCCACGCCAGACTCGTGCCCCCGGGTGACCCTCTCTGGCGGTGTCTGCGACAGTGGGCTCCATGTCGGGGAGAAGGTGATCCTGGAGCTCGACGGCGTCAGCCTCTCCGGGGAGGTGAAGCTGGCCGGCACCGCGCGGGTCGTGGTCGAGGGAGCGCGCCTCGGTGTGGGGGCCCTGGCCTCCCTCGCCCAGCTGCCCTCTCACCAGGTCGAGGAGGCTCGCGGGCTCCTCCCGATGCTCAGCGGGTGCGAAGTCCAGGGCGACGACCTGGTGCTGGGCAATCCCCTCGACGCCACCTGGGCCGAGACCCTCGCTGCCTATGGCCTGGCCCTGAAAGGTCCCTCGAAGATCGTGGCGGCCGAGTGAACTGCTGCTACCACGGGGAGCCGGTGGTGGCCTCGTTGCCCCGCTCGGGGGTGCTCGGCGCGGGCTGGCACGTGTGGCTCGAGGGCTGCTGCGGCCTGCCGGCCTGGATCTGCCGGAAGGGCGAGCTGAACCCCGCGAACGCGCCCTACTGCTCCTTGCACGGCTGCGAGCGGCCCCCGTGGAGTCGCGTGGCCCACGAGGTCGACCGGGAGCTCCGGGACCCCACGAGACGGGTCTTCCCGCTGCCGCGTCCGCCGATGCCCAGTCCCCGGAGCCGCCCGCTGCTCGCGGGGGCCC
>DASCPX010000051.1:0-1291 GCA_036012755.1 Myxococcota bacterium
GTCGGCGTTTGCCCACGAGGGAGTCTGAGTTGGGCTCTTGCCTTGCTGAGGTCTCTGCTTCGCGTTCGTCCGCCTCCGCAGCCTCGACCTCCGGCGGCACAGGCACCACGAGGCTTCGATGCGGAGACGCCGACGCGAACACGCCGTGGTACTTCACCCGGTGTGTGTTTGGTCTCGGCACGAGAGCGCAGAGCCTCTCGATGAGTTCGAAGTGGGTCAACGCTATATGCGTTGTCCCGTCGCTGTACGCGGTTTTGAGCTGCAGCCCGATGTGGTCGTCATCGAGGCGCTCGAGCCGCTCGTGCGAGAATGGGGGGCGCGTCAGGTAGCGGCAGAGCCGCTCGAGGCCGTCCGGATCGCCTCCGCGAACCGTCACGACTCCGCTTCGCTCCGTCTCGCTTCGCTCGCGCGTGAAGGTTGAACCCGTGGGAACGCGCGCAGCGAGGGCCGAGCTCTTGAGGAGGTGTCGAACGCAGAAGGCGCCCCAACCGGCCAGATGGCCGACCCGCGGTCGGGCCAAACGCGGCGCGACCGGTCAGCGCCCCGCCGTAGCACTGGCCGAGCGCAGCGTCATCGGGTGAGACGACGGGCTCGGCGAGGGGGGCTTCCCCGTCGTCAGCGAACAGACCTCGACGGCTCAGTAGACGAACCGCGTACCGATGCACCCGGCCCACGATCGCAGAGATGTCCTCGGTACTCGGCGCCGGAACGCGCACAAACTCGACGGAGTCTCCCGTTGCGTTCAACGCAAACACACCGTCGGGGGTCGCGGTGTGAAAGTGGGGGTTCAGCCGCAGGTCAGACCCGAAGCGTTGTGTGACGGTCACGCCTCCCCAGAGCGGTCGCTCGACGCCCAGAGCGCGCGCCAGCCACCCCGCGAGCTCCGCGAGGCGGCGTGACCACGAGACGGCGCCGGACCGCGCCAGCGCGTCGACCAGACCGGCGCGGGTCGAGCACTGCCCCAGCACCAGCAGCGCCTCGGTGCCGACCGACGCAGACTCCGCCAACGCCTGCAAGACGACGGCCGCGCTGCTCAGCAACCGCGCACGCCACCGCTGACGAGTCCGAGCCGCGACCGGTGGCATCGGCGACCCGCTCCCGCTCTCCACGACGACTCCGTCCCGGCTCAGCGCGCTCTCAACCACCGACCACGCCCTGTGCAGGTGCCGAGCCATGAAGCCCGCCAGCACCATCCAGACCGCCCGACACGCCGGGTGCGCGCAGCGGTACCGCGGGAACACCTCGACCACACCCTCCGGATCGTCACGCCGCTTCCGCTCGCGACGGTCAT
>DASCPX010000052.1:0-2052 GCA_036012755.1 Myxococcota bacterium
GGCACGGGGGTCGGGTGGCCCCGGAGGCTTGCGCCTCCGGGGCTCCCACAGATCCGGACGTGCGGAATTCCCGCATCCGGCTCCTCGAGGCAGGGATCTTCGCTACGCGCGGGTCCAGTCCATGCGGTACCGCACCCGAGGAGGCGGCAGGGGGTACCTTTCGAGCACCTGCCTGAACCGCTCCCACGTCATCCGCTTCTTGCCGCCGCGACGACCCAGCCACTTCTGCCAGGCCCTCACCACTTCGTAGGCGAAGGCGGCCAGGCATCGCGAGTTCCCCGGTACCCCGAAGTACTCGCAGTGCCCTCGCACCATCGCCGACAGCCGCCGATGTTGCTCCGGCAGAGGCGCGTGACGGTTGTCACGGCACCATGCCCGGACTCGACGAAGCGACCGGCTGAACCGCTTGCTCGACGTCTTGTACTTGATCGCCCATCCACCCTTGCGGGTCTTGCCCCAGTACAGCGTGAAGCCCAGCAGGTCGAAGCTCGTTGGCCCCTGCGGTTGGTCAGGGTCTTTGGGACCCGAGCCCTTCCACGGGTGCTCGAACTTCACCAGACGGGTCTTGTCGGGATGAAGCGTCAGGCCGTACTTCGCCATCCGCTTGTGCAGCACCGCAAGCACCCGACGAGCATCCCTCTCCCGCTCGAAGCCCAGCACGAAGTCGTCGGCATACCGCACCAGGAACGCCTTGCCCCCCAATCGGGGCCTGACCTCCTCCTCGAACCACGTGTCCAGCACCTCGTGCAGGTAGATGTTCGCCAGCAGCGGCGAGATCACCCCTCCCTGGGGCGTGCCGGACGACGACCGTGACAGACGGCCCTCCTCCAGCACCCCGGCCTTCAACCACTTGTGGATGGTGCGTCGCACCACGCCGTCGCGCACCCGCCGGCCCACGAACTCCCGGAGGTGGGCGTGATCCAGGGCGTCGAAATAGCCCTGGATGTCCACGTCGAGCACCCATCCGCCCTGCATCGGCATCAGCCGCTCCCGCACCATGCGCAGGGCATGGTGCGCCGAGCGGCCTGGCCGGAAGCCGAACGAGCAGTTCAGGAAGTCCTGCTCGTAGATCGGCTCCAGCACCATCGCCACCGCGCGTTGCAGCACCTTGTCCTCGAACGTCGGGATCCCCAGGGGACGGGTCCGCCCGTCGTCCTTGGGGATATGCACCCGACGCACGGGCGGCGCCCTGTAGGCGCCCGACTTGAACCGCTCGAGCAGCGACCGGAGGTTGCCCTCCAGGTCCTCTGCATATTGTGCGGCCGTCTGTCGGTCCACCCCCACCGCCCCGTCCTTGCGGGTTCGGCGGAACGCCTCGCGCAGAAGCTCCAGGTCGAACAGGTGGTTCAGCGACGTGAACCCCATCTCCGGCGATTGCCGGGCCAGCTTCGCTATCCGTTGCAGTCTCGTTGACACGCTTCCGGGGTCCGAGGTCCCCATCGTCTTTCCCTCCAACGGCCCCATGCCTCGGCCCGCCCTTCCCTCCACAGGGTCCCCTGGGGCGGGTTCCCCTGCATCGTCGGTACTATGGCGGACTCCGACTCCCTGCCGCCCGTCCCGACCGGCTCATTGTGTTCGCCGGGTCGGTACCGTCCGTGCGCCCGTTCGTTCGCTTCCTCGGGGCCAGGGCGCGGCCCCCGAGGACCTGGGCATTTGTTGGCCGGCCTGCCCTTGGTCGGCGTTGCTCGGACGGAGACGTCAGGGTCTCCCAGGTTCCCGGGGGGTCCTCTTGCCCGCATGCCCCGCTCGTCGACCCCGGCAGGACCGCGTCGGTCAGGCCATTGCGACCGGGCGGCGTCGCCTTCCGGAAATGTCACGCCGTCGGCTCCCGCAATCGTCACTTTCGGGGCTCGGTCACGCGGCCTACGGACTCGCTGTCTACGCTTCGCAGCCTGGGTCGCCCCAGGACCACGCAAGACTCGCTTTCGGCTGGCGGCCAACCTTGGCCGAGCGGGATTGGCTACCCGCAGGACTCCTCAAGGAGGTTTCGAGCGCCGTCTATGTTTCCGGCATCTCATCCTCCTCCTCCAGGCTTGGCCTGGCGCACGACAC
>DASCPX010000053.1:0-52910 GCA_036012755.1 Myxococcota bacterium
AAGGCCCCGAGCTCCGCTGACTCGCCCGATGACGCCGCGTAGATCGACCACTGGGAGTCGATGACGAACTCGTCCCCCGGGCAGTCTCCACTGACCAGCTCGACCCGGTACCTCCGAGGGGTATCAGCCCTCGAGAGCCCTCCCCCCAATTGTCGAAATAATCAGCATCAACGCCGTATATCGCCGAACAGCGCCCCACATGATCACCTCCTCTGGGGTCCACCCAGGTGGGCAGAGGATCGCCCCGTGGGCTCCAGGGATCAAGCGAATCGGGGCGGGTTCGTCCACCAGGGACACATCATGCGACTCAGTACACGAAGCAGGTGCCACCGTTCACCTGCCCGATCTCGTCGGCGGTCAACAGCTCCAGGTACTCGTCGAAGGGTGTGCCCTTTGCGCTCACCGCCGTGACGGGCTCGCTGTCGGGGTCCTCGTCGCCGTCGTAGTCGACCGCCGCGTCCCAGATGTGCTCGCCGCCGTCGACGGTCACGACGCCGTGGCTGTTGAAGCTCCAGCGCTGCCAGTCCTCCGTGCCCGCGGCTCGGGTCAGGTGGGTCTGGAAGTTGTAGGCCAGCGTCACGTACTCGGCCGGCAGGCCCAGGTGGTTGGCTTCGGAGCTCAGGACACAGGCCAGCGAGTGGCAGTAGAGGTGCACACCGCTGGACCGCGCCAGCCAGTCGCTCATCTCCACCCAGGTGTAGTCCCAGGTGATGTAGCTGCCCTCGAAGCTCGAGTAGGCGGAGTCGGAGGGGTCGTAGACCAGGAAGGGATCCTCGTGGAGCTGGTCCCGCAGATTGTCCATGAGGGCGAAGTGGTCGTCCGCGGGCAAGCCGGCGACGGCCTCGTTGACCTCGTCCAACACCCCGATCCAGGCCACGTCGGCGGAGGCGTCGATCCAGGCGCCGTCGGGCACGGTGGGCTGACCGGCGAGCACGTAGCGGGCGTGCGTCGTCGTCTCGGAGCCGATGAGAACCGGCGCGCCGTCGATGAGCGCGTAGTACTCCAGCGACAGCGAGAACTCCTCGCGCCCGACCACATCCGGGACGGACGAGGTCATCGACCAGGTGCGGGTCTCGCCGGGCTCCCAGGTCTGCAGCCCCTCGAGCTCCGGACCGCCGACGAGCACGATGGGCGGCTCCAAACCGCCCGCGGTCAGTGCGAGCCCCGTGACCTGGGAGACCGCCTCTGCCCCGAAGCTGACGGTCACGTGCGGGACGGTCCCGTAGACCTGCCCCGCCGGCACGTTGTGGCGCTTGCCCGGCGCTTCGGCGCCCCAGGGTGGGACGTCGGGATCGAGCCACACCTCCGGCGCTTCCCTGGGCTCTCCCCAGTCATCGTCGAGATCGGCCAGCTCCTCGTCGAAGACGCGCCCGTTTCGGTACTCGGGGATGCCGTCGAGCTCGGTGATGCCGGGCTGGCCGAGCCCAACCGAGTGGTAGGCCAGCGGCACGCTGTCGGGCCCGCCGAAGTCGATCGCGACGGCTCCGAGGCGAACGACCGAGACGGGCTGGAGGTTCACGGCGGCGCCGAGCTCTCCACAGTCCACCGTCGCGACGAGGTCGATGCGGCCCGGGTCGAAGGCCAGGCCGTCATCGTCGAGCCCGTCGAACTCGAACTCTCGGGCCTCTCGCCACTCGGCGTCCTCTTCGAGGATGGTGCGAGTGCGACCGATGTGGTCCTGTGCGTTCAGCTCGTGGGAGCAGTCCTGGATGGGTCCGCCCGTGAGCAGCACGTCTCCCTCGATGAGCCCACCGAGCTTGGGGTCGAGCACGGTCGTGCTCGGCAGGTTCACGTAGACCGCGCCCTCCACCAGCGTGGTGCGGATGACCGGGTCGTCGCTGGGCGAGCAGGACAACAGCGCGAAGATCACCGCTCACCTCTGCGGCGCATCCACAACAGCGCGATGAGCCAGGCGGCGCCTGCCTGAAGTGGGGTGCCGCAGCCGGAGGGTACGGCTTCGTTCTCCGTGATGAGCTCGTCGATGACGCTGGCGTCCGGCCGCTCGGCTTCGGGGCAGTCGGTGACGTCCGGGTCCCCGTCGTCACAGTCGCCGTCAGCCTCCGTGAGCCCGTCCCCGTCGTCGTCCGAGACCGAGGTGTCCTCGTCGATCTCGCCGTCGCAGTCGTTGTCGAGGCCGTCCGGGTACTCCGAGAGGTGTCCTCCGACCCAGGGATCACGGTCGTCGCAGTCCCCCTTCTGCGCGGCCAGGCCGTCGCCGTCGATGTCCTGCCAGGCCGCCGCCTCCTCGGCCAGCGCCACCGCCTCGTCGACTCCAGCGCCGAAGCCGTAGACGAAGACGACCTCGACGGTGTCCCCGGCGGAGAGCGAGCCCACAGCGGTCGCCACGCCGATGACGTAGTCCCCTTCGAGCTCTCCGGTGCTCCCGGCGAGCACGCCCGCTGGATCGAGGCACCAGCTGCAGATGCCACCCTGCCCACCCTCGGATGCCACCGCCAGCGCCTTGTCCATCAGCAGCGAGCCAGACCAGGCGACCCCGGCCTCCGCCCCGTTGGCGGTCCCGAAGGAACCGTCGAAGAGGTAGTCGGTGTCAGCGTCGACGGTCCGGGACAAGCGCACGTCCTGGAGGTCCTCTGTGGCTGTCAGGACGAAGGTCGTGTAGAGCACCGGGTGATCGGCGGGCAGGTCGAGCACCAGCTCCAGCGTGGCGCCTGGGAGCTCCACGGAGCCACGCAGGGTCTGGACGAAGCCGTTGTCTTCGAGACCCGCCCAGGTGACCTCCAGACCGTCACCGTCAGGGATCGAGTTCGTCGCAGAGAAGCTCGAGGCGGTGATCGCCCAGCTCTCGAAGGCGCGCCCGGGCAAGAGCAGATCAGTGCCGATGGGGTCGCCACCAGGACCGTCCGGGTCGTGGAGGATGCCCAGGGAAGCCTCCTGGTCGACCAGGGACCCATCGGAAGCAACACCGACGGCGATCTGGTCACCCCAGAGGGTCGTTGCAGAGGCGAGGGAGAACAACAGCACGAGGGCGAGAGCCTACCCTCGATCTCGCCTCCACCGCCGCTCGTCTCGGCGGTCCTTGCCCTTCTCGAGGCGACGCTCCAGCCAGGGCAACTCGTCCAGCGCCAGCTCACGCTCGACCAGCTCCGTGGGATCGGCGAGCGGGTCCTCTTCGTCGAAGTCGGCCTCCGCCATGCCCTCGTCGACCAGGACGAAGTCGAGGCGGACCGGCTCCCCACGGCGAAGGACCTCTACCCACAGCACACGCTTGGCGCGCAGCCGCATGTAGGCCGTGACCCCATCGGCGTAGCTGCGGATCGTCAGCCCGTTGACGCTCACGATGATGTCGCCGTTCTTGAAGCCCGCCTGGTGGAGCACGCTGCCGCACTTCATGCGACCGAGCTTGAAGCCGTAGCGTTCCCCCTCCTCGTCCTTGTTCCACCAGGTCGCGGCGAGCTTGTTCGCCTCTGGGACGTGGTTCGCGTAGAAGTAGACGAGGCGATCCTCGACCCGGAAGGCCGTGTCGGCGACCTCGCCGATGTCGTCGCGATCCGGCTCGCAGGCCCGCTTGGAGCGCCGCCTGGTGCTGCGCCTGGTGCGCTCGATCGCGACCCGCGGAGCTTCGGGCGGGGCCACGGCGTCGACCAGGACAGGCTCGATGGTCAGCGGCGAGGCGTCGATCGCCACCGCGAGGGTCTCGCCCCTGGCCCCCGAGACCTCGACGATCTCCACCGGAGGCGGCTCGGGCTCGGGCTCGGGCGGCGGGTAGAGCATCCGGACCTGGCGCTCCGGCTCGGCCTGGACGTCCATGCCCACCACGTCCGCTCCGCTGCCCCACGTGCTCAGCGCCCAAGGGGCGAAGTAGCCCGACGCGCAGATCGCGACAGCGAAGACAGCTGAGATCGGCCGTGGGGTGTGCATCGGAGGACGAGTGTGGATTGTACGAGGATGCCTAAAGTGGAATTCATTGTCAGCATCGAATCGTGGCACCGGAGCGCAGCGACGAGCAGTTGATGGACGACTGGCGGTCCGGACGGGACCCCGCGGCCTTCGAGCACCTCTTCCGGCGGCACGCGCCCCGCATGCGCGGCTACTTCATCAGAAACGGCGTGCGCGGAGAGACCGCCGGCGATCTCGTCCAGCAGACCTTCCTCCATCTCCACCGCGCCCGAGCCGACTTCCGGGCCGGCAACAAGCTCCGCCCGTGGTTCTACACGATCGCGGCGAACGTCCGGCGAATGCACTTCCGGCGAGCAGGACGAAAGCCCGAGGCCGAGTGGAACCCGGACTCACACGGCGAGCCCAGCGTCGGTCCGCTGTCGTCCACGCCGGAGCAGCGCACGCTGCGGCGGGCGTTGGACCAGCTCAGAGCCAATCAGCGGGATGTCCTCGTCCTCCACTACTACGAGGAGCTGTCATTCTCAGAGGTCGCCGAGGTCCTCGGCATCTCCACCTCCGCAGCGAAGGGCCGCGCCCACCGGGCCTACAAGCTGCTCCGCGCACTGTTGGACGAATGAAACGATGAGGCCATGCCCGGCATAGACAAGGACATGCTCGCCAAGCTCGAGGTCCAGCCTCAAAGCGAGGCCGAGGTCCAGGCCGCCTTCGACGCGGTCCTGGCCAAGGCCCAGCGAGCGCCGACCAGGCTGGAGAGACTCCGCCGTCTCCCAGCCCCGATCCGCCTGGGGTTGTGCCTCGCCGTCGGCATCGGCGCGGCCGTGATGATGGTCGCGGTCGCGGGTGTTCGAGTGGACATCGGCGACATCGATCCGGTCGTGCTGGGCATCGGGGTCACGACCCTGGTCGCCGGCTCCATCCTGGCGATGATCGTCGCCATGAGGGGGCCCCACCAGCCCGAGCTCGGCAGGCGGGCCTGGATGATCGCCGCGGCGCTGATCGTGGTGCCCGGGCTCAGCCCGCTCGTACCCGGGCTCTGGGAGGGCATGCCGGGCTCCCCGCCGATCGCCCTGGCCTGCCTTGGCATGGGCTTCGCAGCGGCCTGCCTCGGTGCCGGCGCGCTGTTGCTACTCTCTCGCTGGCATGGCACGAGCCTGTCTCGGGTGGTCCTCGTCGGGTCCAGCGGAGGGCTCATGGGCTTCGCCGCCCAGGCGCTCTTCTGCCCCGCCGGGGGCCTCGCCCACCAGCTGATCCAGCACTCCAGCCTCGCTCTGCTGGCAGCGATCGCCCTGCTCGCAGCCCGGAAGGTGCTCATCCGCTAGCACATTGGACTATTTAGATCTCTTGACTTGATTTCGACGCGGCACGATCCGATGACCTCTACGTTCTCATCCCACTTGGAGGACGTGGATGCTCCGGCTCTTGATCGTCGTTGTCTGCAGTTGGCTCTCACCCGTTGAAGAGGTGGCCACAGACCACGGCTGCAACGTCGTCGACATCAGCGGCTTCGACCGAAACCACGACGGCCGGATCGACCGGGTCGAGGAGCGCAGCCGGAGCCGCCGCTGTGAAGAGGGCATCGTCCCCTACGCCTGAACCCGGCGTCCCATCGAGACATCCGTGTCGTGCATCAACAGCGCGCATCACGTGATCTCGGCAACTTGGAAGCATGGCACGAGTCCTGCTTCCTCTCGGCAGCACAACGCGCAACCTGAGGAGACTCCATGCGCCATCTCACCGCCGCCGCCCTCTTTCTTACCTCCCTCGCCACGCTGACCGCCTGCGGACCGGCCATCTGCACGGAGATCGCGGTCAGCTCCGTCACCCTCGAACTCTACGACCTCGACACGGGCGAGGGAGTCGTCGGCGCCGACGTCCAGTACGCAGTCGACGGTGGCGACTTCGGCCCCTGCAGGAGCTGGGGCGAGGACCACATCTACAACTGCGGCGTCGAAGAGCCTGGCGCATTCGAGATCGCCGTCGACGCAGAGGGCTACGAGCTGCTCGAGGTCGCCGCCGATGTCGACGAGGACGAGTGCCACGTCATCACAGAGGTGCTCGTCGAGGACCTCGTCCCGCTCGCAGAGGCCCGCTAGTGCTAGCCTCCGGGGATGCTGGAGGCGCTGCTCGCCGAGTTCGAGGATCTCGCTGACGGCCCGGTGCCCTTCTCCCACTGTCAGGAGGGCGAACGCCACGACGTGCACCTGGTGCTCGGTGGCCTCATCCACGGGAACGAGACCGGCTCGCTGCCCTCCCTGGTCGAGCTCCTGCGCGATCTGCGCTCCGGAGAGCTCGACTTTGGAGGGCGGCTCTCGCTCTTCGTCGGCAACCCCTGGGCAGCGCGAGCGGGAACCCGCTTCCTGGAAGCCGACCTCAACCGCGTCTTCGTCGACTCCGACCTCGACACGCTGGAGCACCGGCGCGCGAGACAGCTGATGCGCATCCTCGAGGACGCCGACGTATTCGTCGACCTCCACCAGACCATCCTCCCGACCGAGCAGGCCTTCTACATCTTCCCCTGGGACCAGGAGGGCTGGCGCTGGGCTCGGGCGCTGGCCGGGGCGCCGGTCTGGGTCACCCGGCCGCCGGGGCGGGCCTTCTCGAGCGGCACGTGCTGCTCGGACGAGTTCGTGCGCAACCGAGGCGGCGTCGGGCTCACGCTCGAGCTCGGCCAGATGGGCTTCCAGGACGAGGCCGCCTCTCGGGCAGGGCGGGTCATGCGACGGGCGATCGCGCTGGTGGACGCGGTCGCAGCCGGGACCACGAGCATGGTGGAAGCCAGCGAGGGCATGCCGGAGCTGGACTTCTACAAGACGGTCTTCGCGCCCCCCTTCCCCGACCGCTCCTGGAGCCTGCGCCCAGGGCTGGTGAACTTCCGCGCCGTGAGCCGCGCCGAGCTCCTCACCGGCCCGGACTCCCCAGAGCTGCGCGCCCCGTGCGACGGCGTCCTGCTGTTCCCCAAGTACCCCCCGGCGGATCAGCCCCTACCTGGCGAGATCGTTCGGGTTCTGGAGCTGATGGACCAGCATCCGCTGGAGCTATGGGGCTAGCGCCTCCGCGACGAGCCGCTGCACCAGCTCCGGATCGGCCTGGCCGCGGGTCGCCCTGAGGACCTGTCCGACGAAGAACCCGGCGAGCCCCGTTCGGCCAGCACGGTAGGCCTCGACCTTGGCCGGATTCTGGGCCACGAGATCCTCGATGATGGGCTGCAAGATCGCGAGATCGGTGATCTTCTTCCAACCGCGCTCGGCGACGACCGCGTCGGGCTCGATGTCTTCTGCGAGGCACACGCCGAAGAGCTTGCGGGCCAGCTTCGAAGACAGGGTGCCGTCGTCATGCAGCGCCACCACCCGCGCCAGGCGCGCCGGGGTGATCGGCAGCTCCTCGATCGGCGTGTCCTTGACGGCCCGCATCAGCTCTCCGGTGACCAGCGAAGCGATGCCCTTCGGGCTGTCGTGGGCGGCCAGGGCAGCCTCGAAGAAGGCGAGCATCTGGCCGCTCTGGGCGAGGATCTCGGCCTGCTCCCGGGGGAGCCCGCGAGCCTCCAGCGCCGCGGCGCGCTTGTCCTCGACCGCGCTCAGCGAGCGGGCCTTGGCCTCGCCGGCCTTTCCGACCTTGCGAAGACCAGAGGAGGCCTTCTTCTTGAAGCTGTCCCGCAGCGGCACGATGCGGTTGAAGACCCCTTCGTCCGGGTCCTTGGCGAAGTAGCCCAGGCGCTCGAACTGGTAGCGGGATCCTGGCTCTACGTCGCGGAGGAAGGGCTCGAGCCTGGCCGCGACCACCACCAGGGCGTCGGGGTTGAGGACCTCGAGGAAGTCCTCTTCGGCGTCCGGGCGATCCACCGTGAACAAGGGCTCGTAGAGGCGGACCTCCGCCGCCACAGCGGTCTCGGCGCTGACCCAGTGCAGGGTGCCGGAGACCTTGCGTCCGTCCGGGGCGTTTCCTCCCCTGGAGGCGGGGTCGTAGCTGCAGCGCAGCTCGGTCACGACCCCGTCTGCCTCGACGACCTCGTCACAGCGCACCAGGTAGCCATAGCGGAGCCGCACTTCGGCGCCGGGGGCCAGTCGCCGCCACTTCTTGGGGGGCTCCTTGGCGAAGTCGGAGCGCTCGATGTAGAGCGTGCCGGAGAACGGCACCCGGCGTGTCTCGTCCTTTGGCACGTCGTGGGGCCACAGGGGCGCATCCAGCCAGTCGACCTCGCTTGTGGGCCAGTTCGTGATGGTGACCTTCAGCGGGTCGAGCACAGCCATCACCCGTGGGGCCTCGTGGTTCAGCGCGTCGCGGACGCAGGCATCCAGAGAGGCGGGGTCGACGAGGTTGTCGGCCTTGGCGACTCCGACCCGGGCGACCCACTCGCGGATGGCCTCCGGGGGAACGCCCTTGCGCCGATATCCGGAGATCGTCGGCATGCGCGGGTCGTCCCAGCCGTCGACGACTCCCTCGTCCACGAGCCGGATGAGGCGACGCTTCGACAGCATCGTGCCCGCGAGACAGAGCCGCGCCATCTCGTACTGACGCGGAGGCCAGGCGGGGATCGGGCAGTTCTCGACGAGCCAGTCGTAGATCGCCCGGTTGTCCTGGAACTCCAGGGTGCAGATCGAGTGCGTGATGCGCTCGAAGGCGTCAGAGAGCGGGTGGGCGTAGTCGTAGAAGGGGTAGATGCACCAGTCGTCGCCCGTGCGCTGGTGGGTCTCGCGGCGGATGCGGTACAGGGGCGGGTCCCGCAGCTTCATGTTCGGGTTCGCCATGTCGATCTTCGCCCGGAGCGTGCAGTGACCATCCGGGTAGGCGCCTGCGCGCATCTGGTGGAGCTCGCGGAGGTTGTCCTCCGGGCTGGCGTCCCGGGTCGGGCTCGGGCGACCGGGGGCGTCGATGCCCCCGCGGTACTCGCGGACCTCTGCCTCGTCGAGGAAGCAGACATAGGCCTTGCCCTCGCGAACGAGGTGCTCGGCGCACTCGAAGAGCCGCTCGAAGTAGTCGCTGGCGTGGAAGAAGTCGTCTCCCCAGTCGAAGCCGAGCCAGCGCACGTCGCGCAGGATTCCGTCGACGTACTCCTGCTCCTCCTTCTCGGGGTTCGTGTCGTCCATGCGGAGGTGGCACTTGCCGCCGAACTCCGCCGCCATGCCGAAGTCGACGCAGATGGCCTTGGCGTGGCCGATGTGGAGGTGGCCGTTGGGCTCGGGCGGGAAGCGCGTGATGACCGCGCCTCCGTGCGCCTCGGTGCGGAGGTCCTCGCGGATGACGTCACGGATGAAGTTCGAACACTCGGTGGTCTTCGGGCTCACGGCTCACCTCGGCCCGTGGACCTAGCTCCCCGGTCGGTCTCCGGCAACGCCTCGCGCTGGAGATCACAGCGCCCGATCCGCGCTCATGTAGGGCAGGCACGAGCAATCGCAACGAAAGGGAAGAGCCATGCAACACATCCCAACGGTCAAGGTCGGAGAGCAGCTCCACGCCACCATCAACCTGGCCTTCGACGCCCACGAGCCGCTCCTGGTCTGGGGCGCCCACGGCATCGGCAAGTCGATGATCTTCGCCCAGGCCGCCGTCGAGCTCGGGGTCGGGCTGGTCACACGGGATCTCTCCCTGATGGAGCCCCACGACCTCGTCGGTCTTCCGCGATTCGTAGACGGAACGACGGAGTATGCCCAGCCGGGCTACCTGCCGACCGAGGGCGCCGGGCTCTTCCTCCTCGAAGAGGCGAACCGCTGCAGCGAGCTGATGATCAGCTGCAGCCTGGAGTTCCTCACCTCGCGCAGGCTGCACCTCAGCGACTACGTGCTCCCCGACGACTGGGTCCTGTGCGCGGCCGCGAACCCCTCCAACTCCGGGTACCACGTGCAGGAGCTGGACCCGGCCTTCCGCGACCGCTTCATCGAGGTCCTCGCCGTCGCCGATCAAGCATGCTGGCTCCAGTGGGCTCGGGCAGAGGGCCTCCACGCGGCAGTGCTCACCTACGTGGCGGACAACCCGCGCATCTTCGACAGCCCCCTGTCGACGCCACGAGCCTGGCACAAGGCCTCGCAAGTGCTCGTCGCCTTCGAGCGCGGCGAACACGGCGACGAGACCCTCGGCTCCGTGCTGGGCGGACTCGTCGGCACGCAGTCGGCCCTCGCCTTCGTCCAGTCATACGCCGGCGGTCTCCGCCCGCTCCTTCCAGACGACATCCTGAGCACCTACGGCGCCAAGCGAACGAGCGTTCATGAGTGGGGGCGGAGAAAGCGCCTCGATCTGCTGCTCGCCAGCCTCGAGAGTCTCCGAAAGGAGCTCGAGCGGCGCGGAGGGGTTGCCAACCTGTCGAAGAAGATGAGCTCGAACGTAGAGACCTTCGTCGGGGACCTCCCCGCCGAGTTCCGCCGCAAGGCCCGTGACTGGGCGGTGGTCACGGAGGCTGCAAAGTGACCATCGAAGCACGCTTGACGAAGGCCCTGTGCCGCTTCATCACCACCTACCCCTACTACGTCCCGATCATGCAGATGGCCCGAATCCAGCTCTCCGACGACGTGCCCACGATGGGCCTCACCATCCGCACCGACATCATCTACCTCCTCGTCGGACGCACCTTCGCCGAGCGCTGCTCCGACGACGAGCTGGTGGGCGTGCTCCACCACGAGATCAACCACATCGTCCTCGACCACCTCTACTTCGACCCAGCCGCGTACCCGGACCGCCGAGCCAGGATGATCGCCGAAGAGGTGACCGCGAACGAGGCCATCCCAGAGGGCGAGCCCCTGCCCGGCGAGCCAGTCACCCTCTGCCAGTTCCCGATGCTGCCCTCCGACGAGGACACCCACGTGCGCTACGAGCGCCTCGAGGGCCTGCCCGGTCCCGAGCCCGGCAGAGGCGGTGGAGGAGAGGGAGGACAAGGAGACCCATCGCGCACCCAGTGCGACTGCTCCCAGCGCCCCTCGATGAAGGAGTCGATGCGCCAGGAACTCCTTCGGAGGATGGCCCAGGGCTTCGACCCTGCTCGGGTCAAGCGGGCGCTGGGCAAGCCCGGCTGCGGGGACGAGGCCGCGAAGAACCTCATCCGTCTCCAGAAGGTGGTCCGCGAGCCGAAGAACTGGCGATCCATCTTGAAGCCCTATGCCCGCCGCCAGAAGCCGCGGTCGGTCCTTCATCGCCCCAACCGTCGCTTCCCCGAGCTCGTCGGGATCATCCCCGGTCGGACCCGGGAGCGCCAGGCAAAGGTGAGGGTCCTCGCGGCGATCGACACCTCGGGCTCGATGGACGGCGACAGCCTGAGCGTCGTGAACAGGGAGGTCTCGGAGATGTCCCGCTTCGCGAAGGTCATGGTCGTGGAGTGCGACGAGAGGATCCAGCACATCCACAACTGGGCCGGTCCGCTCGACGCCGTCCACGGTGGAGGCGGCACCGATCTACGCCCTCCCCTGTCACCGAAGCTCCTCGCCGAGCACCGCCCCGACATCATCGTCTACTTCACGGACGGGCAGGCCAACAGCAAGGTGCCACGCAACAAACCCGGCACCGCGCCGGTGATCTGGTGCCTCACCCCCGGCGGAATACGGCCAGCCTCCTGGGGCACCATCGTCAATCTGTGACCAGCGCCTCCTCGATGGCCCGGGCGATCTCGTCGGTCACAGAAGCGTTCGGGTGGACGTGGTCGAGCCACTGGTCCGAGTTCCACTGGGCTCCGACCGGGACCAGCGCCTCCAGGTCTACCAGCGCGAGGTCGTACTCGCGCGCCGCGTGCCTGATCGAGGCGTTCACGACCGCCTGGGCAAGGCGAACCTCCTCGACGAGCGCCGCGGCCTCCGGATCGAGGGCTTCTGGTGTGCCGGGGACGAGGTAGGTCAGCAGCACGACATCGCCGCCGCGAGCCCTGGCGGCCCCAACGATCTCGGGTAGGTGGAGCGCCCAGGCCTCGCGAAGCCAGTCCGCCCCTGCCCGCTCGATGCTGCCGTCGCTGCCTGCCCAGCGAACCAGCCGGAGCAGCCTGGGCCCCTTCCAGCCAGACGTCGTCTCGCCGAGCTCCTCGAAGCGGTGCTTCCTCAGCTCCGTGCCGCTGCCGGGCTCGAAGCGGACCTCGTCGTTGTGGCCGAGCATGAGGAGCACCAGCGGCGTGGACTCCTCCGGCACCTCGTCGAGCCAGGCGACGCCCTCCTCCGCCGCGAAGGCGATCCTGGCGCCCGGGACTGCGTGCCGCACGACGGGAATGCGCCGGGTGGACAGCCGCTTCTCGAGTCGCTCCGGCCAGCTCTGACCGACCCCGAGTCCGACACCAGCCGTCACCGAGTCACCGAGGCAGAGGATGAAGTCGCCTTCGGGTGGGGCGGCGCTCGGCCCGTAGAGCCGCGGGAGGAGCGCCAGCCCCCCCTCGACCAGCAGCAGGAAGAGGATGAAGACACCAACCGAGTAGAGCGCCTTCCTGGGAGCGCTTAGGCTTCTGGCCATGCTGCTCCTCCTCGCCTGCTCGACAAAGCCGGAGACTCCACCGGCCCCGGCGTCCAGGCCGACCATCGTAGTCGTCGTGCTCGACACGGTGCGCGCCGACCACATGGGGGCATGCGGCTACGAGCGGCCGACCACGCCGGTCTTCGACGAGCTCGCCAGGACCGCGAGCTTCAGCTGCACCGCGATCAGCAGCGGGGACTGGACACTGCCCGCCCATGCCTCACTCTTCACCGGCAAGCCGACCAGCGTGCACGGCGCCCACTCCCTCCCAGAGGGCAACGAGCTCCTGGGCTTGATGCGCATACGACCACTGGGCCCCACCCTCCCGACCCTCGCAGAGGTCCTCGGCGAGCAGGGCTACCAGACGATCGCGCTCTCCGGAAACCCGGTCGTCGCGGCGGAGACCGGGCTCTTCCGGGGCTTCGACCAGTCCAAGAGCGCAGGGGTGATGGGCGAGCTGTGGGGCCGCAGCCTGGTCGCGGCGCTCGAGGAGAGCCTGGCAGCTGCCGATGACCGGCCGCTGTTCCTCTTCGCCAACATCGCGGACGCCCACCAGCCCTGGCAGCCGATCCCCGAGTCCTTTCCGTGGCTTCCAGCGCGCGAGGGCCACCGGCCCCTGATGCCAGAGGTCTACACCGGCCGCTTCGACGAGGAGGAGCTGGCCGAGCACTTCGCCCACGTGACAGATGTCTACGACTTCGGCATCTGGCGAGCCGACCTGGTGATGGGTCAGCTGCTGGCCACGCTGGAGACCGCTGGGCGCACGGACGACCTGCGACTGATCGTCCTGAGTGATCACGGCGAGTTCCTCGGAGAGCACGGCCTCGTCGACCACGGACGCTACCTCTGGGAGCCCAACCAGCGAGTCGCGGTGCTGACCACCGACTCGGTGAAGATCCCGAACGATCTGCCAACCCTGCACGTCTTCGACCTCGCCCAGGGGGGCCTGCCCGAAGAGCTCGCCCCGGCCGAGACCGTGGCCTACCCGGATCTCCTGTGGTCCACGCTCTCGAAGGGCCGCTACGGCGTCCACACATCGGTCGCATCCTGGCAGGGATCCACCAAGCTGATCTGGCAGGACGGCAGCTGCGCGAAGTACGATCTCGCCGCCGATCCTGGTGAGATCGTTCCGCTTGTCGACGACTGTTCCAGCATCCAGCACCTGGTGGAGCGCGCAGCCACCTCCGCCGAAGCCCCGGTCGAGATGGACCCGGCCCTCCTGGAGCGCCTTCGGGCCGCTGGCTACCTCGAATAGGGGCCGCCGGAAGCGCGAGACTTCATGGACACCTCGAGCGCGGCGGCGGAGTGCGTGACGCTCCAGGCGGCCTCGGGTGCGGTGGTGCACCTGTTCCCGACGGGACAGGGGAACGTCGTCGGGCATCCGATCATGCCGGTGATCAAGCTGACGGCGAACCCCCGCACGGCCAGAGAGATGAACGAGCACATCGACCTCGACGTCAGCGGGCTCCTGCAGCGAGAGATGAACCTCGACCAAGCCGGCGACGCGCTGATCGAGATGACTGTGCGCACCTGCAACGGCCGACACACGGCCGCCGAGGTCCTGGGCCACAGGGAGTTCGTGCTGACGAAACTGTACCCGAGCGCCTGACCCGCCAGCGGTCAGCCATGGGTGCGGCTCTCCTGGGACCACGGTCCCCTCGAGCCAGCACCAACCTGCTGGCAACCCTCACGGGCGCGATATGCAGCAGTAGATGCTCTTCCTGCTCGCCTGCGCTCCCTCCGCGGAGCTCCAGACCCTCGAGGCCTCCAGCTTCGGCCACGAGACCATCGAGATCCTCGTCGAGCCCGACGTAGAGGTCCTGGGGGTCACCGTCGGCGGGCTGAACACCTACGACCTGCAGCGCTCGGACGACCGCCTGACCGTCACGGTCCAGGGCATCGGCGAGGCTGGCCCCGCCACGGTGCTGGTGTTGACGCCAGAGGCCGAGGTAGACGCGGGCGAGCTCGACTACTTCCCGGCCGCGGACCCGCTCTTCGACCGCGTGGTCGGGATAGGCGCGTCCCTGACCCAGGGCGTCCAGGATGGCGTGCCCACCTTTCACGCCAACCTCATGTCACCAGGCGCCCAGATGGCCCGGCAAGCAGGCGCCAACTACGGCATCCCGCTGTTGGTCGAGGACCTCTTCCCCACGATCGAGATCGAGCACATCGGCCCCGCCCCCGAGTGCGAGAGCCCGCCGGTGGTCGCCCACGTCACCAACGCAGCGCTCGAGGTGCTCAACAAGCTCAACGACGACGAGGGCAACTTCCGCTACGACTTCGGTCGGGTCGATCCCGATCTGCCCGTCTACGACGCGGCGGTCGGCGGCTTCATGGTGGGCCACCTCACAGAGGGGCTCTACAACGACTTCACCCGCGGCTTCCTCGCCCACATGGTGCTCGACCCCTACGCCGAGCTGAACGAAGGCATCACCTTCTCCCAGGTCGATCTCGTGCTGGAGCGGGACCCGACCCTGGTCCTGTGCTTCGACACCTTCGGCAACGATCTCATCGGCGCCATCGTGCTCGGCAAGAGCGTGGACCTCGGCGCCATCACTCCAGAGGATGAGTTCATCGAGGACGTGGAGCTTCTCTTCGAGGAACTCGGCGCCAGCGACGCAGAGGTCTTCGTCGCGAACTCGCCGCGACCCGGGCTCCTCCCCGCCGCGCGCAACCAGGTGCTCCGGGCGGACGACCCAGAGGCCGAGCAGGCGAAGATCGACGAGGCCGACGAGATCGCCCTCCGCTACAACGCGCTGTTCTCCGGGCTCGCAGAGGGCTACCCGAACATCCACGTGGTCGA
Organism: Myxococcota bacterium; assembly: GCA_036012755.1. Lineage (GTDB taxonomy): Bacteria > Myxococcota_A > UBA796 > UBA796 > CAJQPC01 > JAAESX01. Next base: position 15,074 of record DASCPX010000053.1, read on the forward strand.
CGCCTACAGCCACACGGAGCGCCTCAGCGAGGACGGCCTGGTGGCCAACGGAGAGACCCTCGACGCCCGCATGTTCGGGGGACTGCTCAGCCTCGACGGCGTGCACTTCACCGACACGGGCTACGCGGAGTTCGCGAACCTCTTCCTCGACGCCATCGAGGACGACCTCGGCGTGGACATGGAGCGCGTGGACATCGACGCGGTGGCGGCGGCCGACCTGCGAACACCCTCGGCCCTGCGAGATGCAGGCCTCGACGTCGACGCCTGCGACCGCTGAGTCTTCCAGGGCGCATAGAATCGCCGCGTGCTGTGGCTCCTGAGCCAGGTGGCGTTCGCGCGCTGTCCAGACATCGAGGTCTCCGCGGACACGACCGCAGAGGCCCTCCTCCATGCCAACACGCTGTATTGGTGGGCACGAGCCAGCGGCGACGACCTCGCGCTCCACTGTCGGGCCCAGGCCTACCTGGAGCTGGCCCTGGGCGCGGACACGGAGTGGCGACAGCGGATGGAGGGACTGCTGGTGTGAGACGACTCGCGGTCCTCGCCGCCGTCCTCCTCGTCGCGGTGCTGGGTGGCCTGGCCGCGCTGGAGGCCCACTACCGCGGCCTGGAGTCCGGCCTGCGCCTGCGCATCGCCCCGCCTGATGAGCCCGGGCGCAAGTTCGTCTTGAACGGCCCCAGCCTGAACGCAGAGGGCTTCCGCGAGCGGGACCTGGAGCTCGACAAGCCAGAGCGGCTCTACCGCATCGTCGTGCTCGGCGACTCGGTGACCTTCGGCTCGGGGGTCCGCATCCACGAGGCCTGGCCGCGCTACGCGGAGCAGGTCCTCGCAGAGGAGCGCCGGGTGCAGCTCGTGAACCTCGCGGTGTTCAGCTACGACGCCGAGCAGATCGTCGCGACGCTGGAGCACCGTGGGCAGCGCTGGAGCCCCGACCTGGTGGTCTACGCCGCCTACACCAACGACCACATCCCGACGGATCTGCTCTACACGGAGACCGGTCCGATCTACGTGGGCTCGGACCTCGACGAGCAGCTGTCCGGACCGGGCTTCCTCCTGCCGCACTCGGCCCTGGCGCGTCGCTACTTCGGAGCCAAGGCGACGCGCCAGGTGAGCCTGCGCCGGGAGCAGTGGGGAGGGGACCTGGGCTGGTACCGACAGCAGCTGGAGGCCTTGCACGCAGCGGCCGGGGAGCTCTTCATCTACGCCCTGTTGCCCCACAACCGGGAACACGAAGAGATGCACAGGCGCTACCTCGACCTCTACGAGGAGCTCGGCATCCCTCACGCCAGCGCCCTGCCCTACCTCGCAGGCTCGGGCGAAGACGACTTCTACATCGCGGACCGCAAGGGCGACGACATCGCCCACCCCAACCCGACCGGCCAGCGGGTGCTCGGGTGGGGCTTCGCCGACGCGCTCCGCCGCCACCAGGCCTCAGAGGCGGTGCTGGGTGTCGATGAGGCCGCGACGATCCCCGCTCACGTGATGGAATCACCAGATGACGTTGCTCCTGGGGTGCGCCGCCCCCGCGCTGGACTCGAGCGCCGGGACCGATAGCGCCGAGTACGCCGACGAGTGCTGACCCCATGGCGCTCGGTGTTAGCTTGCCGGCACCCCAAGGCGCCCCCCATGCTGTCCCTGCTCTTCGCCCTGACCGTCAACTCCGCGGACGCCTGCCCGATGGCCGATGCCGAGGCTGCGGCTGCGGCCCGCGCCAAGGTCGAGGCGGCAGAAGGCGACAAGGTCACCTTCAGCGTCGAGGGCATGTCCTGCGGAAGCTGCAGCGCCAAGATCACGGCGGCGCTGGAGGGCGTCGAAGGGGTCGTGGCTGCCGCGGTCGACTACCAGGAGGGCACCGCCGTGGTGGCCTATGACGCCGCAAAGGTAGACCAGGACAAGCTCCTCGCTGCCATCACCGACCTCGGGTTCGCGGCCCGGGCGCCCAAGAGCTGATCCAGGGGGTCTCGCGTCTCGTCCTGGATTCCGATCCAGGGGACATGAACACGCAGACGCCCAACCAGATCACATACGCCCTCTGGAATCCCTACCGGGCCGCCATGCCTCCGAGGGAGGACTACGAGCGCTACCTGCGAGCGATCGAGACGGCGATGATGCTGCCGGACATCGACGAGCGCACCCGTCACATCCGCGCCGCGAACCGCTGGTGGGAGCTCTTGCTGATCGAGCACTCGGACCAGGCCTGGGCCTGATGCCTTGAGGCGAGACGTGAATCGTGTTCACATGTGAACGTGATTCACGAAACCGGACGCCAAGCGAAGACCAGAAAGCGACGCGGTCGGCGCCGGGAGCAGATCCTCGACTCGGCCGCGGCGATCCTGTCCCGTGGACGGGAGCTCACGATGGTGAGCCTGGCGAATGAGTGCGAGGCCTCCGTAGGCGCGGTCTACCGCTACTTCCCGGGCAAGGAAGCCCTGATGACCGGCCTGCAGATCCGCGCCATCGGAGCCCTGGAGGCTCACCTGGTGGTCCGGCTGTCGAGGCAGAAGGACCCGGTGGCGAGGATCGAGGTCGCCGCGAAGAGCTGGTCGACCTTCGCTGTAGCTCACCCCGCGCTCTTCGAACTGGTGGACGAGACCCTCTCCGGCCCTCCCTCCGAGGGGGTCGAGGCGAGCCTGGAGTCGCTGCTGTCGCGCATGGCCGGCCTCTTCGACGAAGCAGAAGGCAGCGGTCTGCTCCGTCCTGGCGACTCCCGCCTCCGTACCCAGGCCCTCTTCTCGGCGGTCCACGGCGCCGGCCACATCCGGGGACGCGACATCCCACCGACCCAGGCAGAGGTCGAGGCCGAGCTGATCTCGGCGCTCCTCGCCGGTTGGCGCCAGTGAGCAAAGCCTGACAAAGCCTGGACGATCCAGCCAACACATCGCCGCCGATGAGGGCACTCTCTTGGCATGACGCTACTGCTGCTGCCCGCCTGCCAGCCGACGCTGCCCCTGCAGCCCCCTCCAGATCAGATCGGCGAGCACGACACAGGCGACACAGGCGACACCGCCGACACCGGCGAGCCCGAGGTCCTCGCCGAGTACATGAACGAGGACGACCTGTGGACCCACCTCGAGGCCCTCGCCGAGATCGCTCGGGAAAACGGAGACACCCGGGCCTGGACGAGCCCCGGGCACATCGACTCCACCGCCTACGTGCTCGGACAGCTCGAGGGTGCTGGCTACACGCCCTGGATGGATCTCCACACCTACGAGAAACAGGTCAACGAAGAGGTCGGGCTCGCGATCGCCGGCGAGGAGCCCTGGGTCTACACAGAAGACTACGCAGTCATGTCCGGATCCGGATCCGGCGAGCTCATCTCGACCCTCACCGGCGTCGATCTCACCATCCCGCCGGGCGAGGAGGCCAACACGAGCGACAGCGGCTGCGAAGCAGAGGACTTCGCGGGCTTCCCCGCTGGCGACATCGCGCTCATCCAGCGCGGCACCTGCAGCTTCGCCGACAAGGTCCAAAACGCCCTCGACGCTGGCGCGGTCGCAGTCCTCATCTTCAACGAGGGCCAGCCAGGCCGCCGGGAGCCGGTGAAAGGCAGCCTCGGGCGGCACTTCGACGTCCCCGTCCTCGGCCTCTCCTACGAGCTCGGGGCCGAGCTGGCCGAGACCACCGCCGAGCTCGACATCGTCCTGGAGCTGGGCGTCGAGGAGTTCCAGCTCTCCAACGTCATCGCCGAGCTACCCGGCGACGACAGGGTCGTGCTCATCGGCGCTCACCTCGACTCCGTCTCGGCCGGGCCCGGCCTCAACGACAACGCCAGCGGCTCGGTGGTGGTGCTGGAGCTCGCGCTGCAGCTCGCCAGGCTCGAAGTCGAGGACCGTCCGACCGTGCGCTTCGCCTGGTGGGACGGCGAGGAGTACGGACTGCTCGGCAGCTACGCCTACGTCGAGTCTGCCGGAGACGAGCTGCCGGATGCCTACTTCAACTACGACATGGTGGCCTCTCCCAACGGCGCGCCCTTCATCTACGACGGCGACGGCAGCGCCGACGAGGGCCTGGCCCCCAGCGGCAGCGCGGTGCTCGAGTACGCCCTGCAGGAAGGCTACGAGGTCCAACAGCTGCAGTGGGAGGAGACGGGACCCTACGTGCCGACCGACTCGTGGTTCTTCCTGGAGGCGGGGGTCGCCAGCTCCGGCATCTTCACCGGCGCTCACGAGGGCCTCCGCCAGAGCCTCGCCGAGACCTACGGCGGGGACGCGGCAGAGGCCATGGACCCCTGCTACCACCAGCTCTGCGACGACCTCGACAACATCCACATGCCCCGCATGTTGGAGGCCACCAAGGCAGCCGCCCACGCGCTGCAGGTGGTGCTCGAAGACCCCAGCGCCATCGGCGAGCGAGGACAGCCGGGCCCCGAGCTGGCCCCGGTCCTGCCCGGAGACCTGCCACACTGCGGAGAGGAGGGCATGGCGAAGCGCTGATGCTGCTCGTTGTCTCGAACCTGATCGTCAATGGACCCCGCAGCATCGAGGAGGTCGAGCCGATCCTGGCCGCCTCGGGCATCGAGTCCTGCTCCCAGAGCCCCATCGAGTTCGACCTCGAGTTCTACGTCGCCGGCAAGCTCGACCGGGTCCACCTCGAGAGAACCGATGAAGTCGACGAGGCCCTGCACGACTGCCTCTCAGGGAAGCTCGAGGCCCTGAGCTTCCCAAAGCTGGAGACCCACGCGAAGACCCGCGTCCAGGTCCATGTCGCCCTCGAGTCACCTGCTCCGCCAGAGGATGTGACGAAGGACTGAGTCAGGGATTCAGGGCTTTCCGCGACCCCCCCCCGTGCACATGTACTCTACAGCTGTAGGGCCATAGAGGAGTTCGATGCTGCGGGATCAGCTGATCACGCTCGGCATCATCGTGACGGCGCTGCTCGTCATCATGAGCTGAGGCGACCCCGAATCAAGCCACCGCGCTGCAAAGCCTCCAGTGCGCCCGACCGAGAATCGAAGACAGCGATGAAGCGGTTCTTGTGACAGAACTTCGCTCCTGGAACACCGCAGACCTCCGCTAGCTCCTCGTCGACCAGCCCGGCCCAGGCCTCTGGCAGCGGCCGCTTCTTGTCGAAGCTCCCGCGCTCCGGCGGGATGGCGACCGTCCGCCAGGTCTCGCCGTTGAGGTCCGGTTGGAGCACGAACTCGGTGGGGTGCTCGCGCCCGCCGAGGTCGTAGTAGGGCGGCTTCCAGTCGAACCAGTGCGACAGGAGGATGAGGTTGCTCCCGCGCTCGACGGCGTCGGCCATGGCGGCGGACATCCAGCGCCGGTTGCGCCTGCGGGCTTCGTGCTCTGCCACCAGACCGCGGAGCACGTCCCGAGCCATGTCCGCCGCGCGGTGGAAGGCTTCGTCGAACTCGGCAAGGGTCTCGCAGCGCTTGTTGTGGGCGTCGACGAGCACCGCGAAGCAGGGGACCGAGCGCTCGGGCTGACGTCGTCCCGTGTCCACGTCGTCGACGTAGTCCACCAGCGAGGCCCGGAGGTTCGAGGCGAGCGACTCGTCGACGTCGCCCCCTGCCTCGAGCCAGTCCAGGATCATGCCGGCAGAGGAGCGACTCCCTCCGTATGCCTGCTGGTGATGGTCGAAGCGACGCGCGCCCACGTCGAAGACGCCGCCCACGTCGAAGACGATGTCCGCCTCGGCGAGCACGCCGGGGTCCCGAGTGCGCACCAAGGTGGCCGCCGGGTCCCAAAACAGCGACAGCATCGCCCAGGCCAGAACGTCGTCGGCGTGAAAGGTGCCGTAGTGCGTCGCGCCCCGAAGTCCCACTACAGCTCCGTGACCCCCACCCGGATCCGGTAGGGGCCGGCCACGCTGGAGTCGTAGTCCAGGCTGTTGGAGGCAGTGGTCGACAAGACGGTCGCGTAGCTGTCCTCGACCGCCGAGCCGATGGCCGTGCCGAAGCCGCCGTCCGTCGCTGGGGATGTCGTCGAGTCCACGTCCGCTGTCGAGCAGTTCTGGAAGCCGACGCCGACGGCGTAGTAGGTGCCGGAGCTCACCAGGATGCCGATGTCGTCCGAGGTGTTCCAGCCCGGAGAAGCGGAGGCATCCGCGCTCTCGCTGTTGCCCCAGACCATGGTCCAGGAGGTCGGCCCCTCCGTCACCGCAGAGGCCTCGAGCGCGTAGAAGTCCAGCTGGCAGCTGGAGTCGGCCTGGGCGTAGATCTCGATGCGGTTCAAGGTCGCGTCGGTGTCGGCGAGGATGACATCGAAGACCGCCATGTCGACGGCGTCGGTGGAGTCGTCGCTGCCCCCGAGCTCGTACTCGGTCTCGCTGCCGCACTCGGAGGCGTCACAGGAGAAGGAGGCGTCGTCGCCTGCCTCGTAGGACCAGCCGTTGTCTCCGTCGTTGAGGTAGACATCCGCGGTGGAGTTGTCGTCGCCGTCCTCTCCAAAGTCCACGACGTCGAAGGTGACCTCTGCGTTGGCGAGGAAGAGGCCGCCGTCGACCTCGCTGTCGGTGTTGCCGTGCATGCCGCTGTCGGTGCTCGAGGTGCCGGACCACTCCACCGAGGCGTCGGTGAAGGCCGCCGCCCCGCCCAGATCGGCGGCTACGTTCCCGCTGAAGTAGACCGTGTCCAGCGCTGCCTCGATGGTCGTGTCGTAGCCGTAGAGGTGCACCCCGCCGACGTCCTTGCCGCTGTAGTTGTCCTCGACGAGGACCGAGCTCCAGTCGTGCGTTCCGTCGAGCAACAGCGCCGCTCCTCCGAGGGTGTCCGCGGCGTTGTCGGAGAAGGTGACATCCACGAAGGTCGTGTCACAGCCATAGCTCGCGAAGCCACCCCCGAGGACGGCCTCGCTGTCTTGGACCACGACGCCGCTGAGCGTCAGATCCGTGCCGTCCGAGCCGCCGATGCAGAGGATGCCACCGCCGGCCTCGTCGCTGAAGAGGTCCGTGTTCCCGACCCCGTTCTGGAGGGTGATGTCCTCCAGATCGACGTCGAGCCCGCCGCCGACATTGACGACCGGGTCCTCGCCCGCGCCGTCGAGCACGACCAGGGAGGCATCGCCTGAGAGGGAAGCCAGGGTCACGTCCGCCGCGATGCTCAGGTTCACCGAGTAGCTGCCATCGCAGATCCAGACCGCGCCGTCCGTGGACACCGTCGGCGTCGCCGGGGCCCCGGTCCACTCCGCCGTCAGGTCCGTGCCGTCGGAGTGCATCACCATCCCGTCTTCGGCGGTCGAGGCATCGCAGTCGTCGTCGACGCCGTTGCAGACCTCTGTGCCCCCGGGGTTCACGTCGGGGTCGGAGTCGTCGCAGTCCCCCGCGTCCTCCACGCTGCCCTTGGGCTGGGAGCAACCCCTCAGAGCGTTGTCGGGATCTCCGTAGCCGTCGCCGTCGAGGTCCGCGAACCAGGTCCCGATCTCGCCAGCGTCCTCGTCGACGGTGCCATCGCAGTCGTCGTCGACGCCGTTGCACTCCTCGTCGGCGCCGGGGTGGATGTCCTCGTCGCCGTCGTCGCAGTCCTCGTCGTTGTCCGACTCGAGCGCATCAGCGCAGTCGAGATCCTCGCTGTCTACGATCGACTCGCTGCCGTAGGTGTCCCCGTCGAGATCCTCGTAGCAGCTCTCGTAGCCATCGCAGTCGTTGTCCTCGCCGTCAGCGGGGACCTCGCTCGCGCCGGGATGCTGAGCGGCGTCGGTGTCATCGCAGTCGAGGTTGTTGTCGACGTTGGCGTAGGGCGCCACGCAGGCCTCGACCCCGCTGCCGACGCGGCCATAGCCGTCGCCGTCGATGTCGGCGTACCAGGTGATCGGCGTGCAGGGCACGTCGCTGTCGTCGCCTAGGCCCGAGTCCGACACCCGGTTGAACTTCGAGCAGGCGAAGACGAAGAACAGCACGGAGCCTCCAACCGGAGGCAGAAACTACCGCGTGGCGAGGGCCTCTGCCGTCGAAGCCGTCTGGGCTTCCATGGCATCGACCTCCATCTCGAGCATGCCGAGGCGGGTGTCGATCGCCTCCAGCGTGCCCTGCTGGGCGTCGATCAGCGTCGACTGCTCCAGCCGCGCCTGGTCCATGTTCGTGATCATGTCCTCGTGGACCTTGTTCGTCATCCACATGTTCGCGCCGAGCATTCCGAAGATGACGGAGAGCAGGAGTGTGCGCGCGACGAAGGTACGACGAGCCTCCCTGCGCTGGTAGTACTCGAGGCGCTTGAGGTCGGCGCTCAGTTCCTGCATCGGTGCTCCCAGGTCGCCACTGGTTTCCCACGGATGTCAGGCAAATGTCAAGCGGAAGTCAACCGGTCGTCAACAAACTAGAAACACCAGTCGTTCTCTACCCCTGGGTTCCCGGAGTCCCCGGAGCTCAACACGCCCCACTGGCCGCACCAGTGGTCGAGGTCGTCGTTGAGGCCGACAGTGGCCTCGTCGGGGTCGACACCCATCGCCTCACCGACCTCTGCCCAGTCCGCGTCGTCCCATTCGATCCGGTCGAGCACCGAGCCGTCGGGCTCCGTGAAGAGGACCTCGTCTTCGCTGTTGGAGAGGGCAAAGCCCCCGCCCCAGGTCTCGTAGACGTAGTTGCCGTCGCAGTCGACGCCGCCGTTTTCCCACCGCGAGGGGTTGGCACAGAGGACGACGAAGTCTCCGGGCTCGACGACGAGGTCTCCCAGGATCTCCACACCATCCACGCCATCGTCGGCGAGCATGTGGCCGGCGAGATCGACCCAGGCGTCCCCCCGGTTCCAGAGCTCGACCCACTCGCCTTCGGAGTCCGCGACCGCGGAGGGGTCGACCATGAGCTCGGAGATCACGAGCTCGCCGTGCTTGGGGGCGCGGGCCGACTCCCGCGACGATCCTGGCTCCTCTGTGTCATCGGGATCGTCCGTGTCACCGGGATCGTCGGTGTCGTCGGTGTCGTCGGTGTCGTCATCGCCGGACTGGTTGCCGCCACCGTCGTCGGCCTCTCCGGTGTCGTCCTCGTCGGAGACGCCGGTCCAGTGCGAGAGACCGCCGGTGTCCTCGGAGCGCTCTGGCTTCCAGGTCACGCCGTAGTCCATGCAGCCCAGGGCGAGGAGGATCATGGCCGATTCATAGAGGCCTCCGATCCCGAGCGCCCGTGACGAGCAGCGCACAATTCATGCCACATCGAAGGTAGCGACCCCCTGCTCCGTAGGTGTCGAAAGGGACGGGAAGAGTAGGAGGCCCCATGTTGTTCGCACTGATCGCCGTCGCCGCGAGCCAGACCGTTCGCACACTGCCGGCGGACATACCCACGCTGAACCTCGTCGCGGACCACGCCAGCGTGACCTTGCGCACCGTCCCGGGAGCAACCGAGACCGTCGTCACGGCGACACCTGTGCGCTGGTCGGAGGGCTGCATGCTGGACTTCACCGGCTCCAGCGAAGAAGCCAACGTCACGGTCGTGGTGCCCGAGACCTTCGGCGCCCACTGCAAGACCGAGATCGACGTGGCGATGGCCGGGTACACGAAGGTCACCACCGACATCGGCCGCGGAGCCGTGAGGCTCGAAGATCTCGCCGCGAACGCGGACATCGCGCTCGGAGGCGGCCGGGTGTCCGGCACGACCAGGGCCAACTTCACGCGGATCGAGCTCCAGCGCGGCCGGGTGGTGCTGAAGGAGCTCGCCGTGCCCGTCGACGTCGATGTCGCCGTCGGCAGCGTGCTGCTGGAGTTCGACGAGGCCATCGCCGGCACCGTCGCCTCCCGCGTCGGCCTCGGCCGCAACCGGGTCCGCTTCCCCTACGGCGTCTGGTTGGACAAGGAGGTCGACACCGTCGTCGGGCGGACCTTCACGGCCATCCCGACCCGCACCTCCAGCGACACCCACCTCGTCGCTCGCGCCGGCCTTGGCAGCGTGCGCGTCGAGACGGTCCTGACCGACGAGCTGGGCGACAGCGTGGCCGACTCGGACTGAGGAGCCGGGTATAGGCGAGGGGTGCTCATCTTCGCCATCGCCTGTACCGACCCAGCACCGGATGCGCCGGACTCCGAGCAAGAGGTCCTCGACTCGGCCGACAGCTCGGTCGACACGGGCGAGCCCCCCTCCGAACCGGTCCTGCCCGAGTGGGACCCGGAGACCTTCCTCAGCGTCCTCGAGGTCGGCCCGGGCCAGGACTACGAGAGCCCTGGCGACGTTCCATGGGAGGGCATCGGCGGCGGGACGCTGGTCCGCATCCACTGGAGGGACGACCACTATCGGGACAAGTGGGTCATCGACGTGCCCGGGACAGAGGAGCTGCCAGTGGTCGTGGTCGGCGTGCCCAACGACAAGGGCGAGCTGCCCGTCATCCAGGGCAAGGACGCCACCACGCGCACAGCGGTCGACTACTGGAACGAAAACCGCAGCGTCATCAAGGTCGGTGGCAGCAGGAACCCGGGGCTCGGAGCGAGCTGGGTATGGATCCAGCAGCTGGAGATCCGCGGCGCCTACTCCCAGTACGGCTTCACCGACGACCAGGAGCTCGCGGCCACCTACGGCGACAACGCCGCCGCCGTCCACATCGAGGCCGGCGAGAACATCCACGTCGTCGGCTGCGTGTTGACCGACAGCGGAAACGGGCTCTTCGTCTCCAGCGGGGCCTCGGACGTGCTCGTACGGGCGAACCACGTCTACGGCAACGGCAACGTGGGCTCCGCCTACGAGCACAACAGCTACACGGAGAGCGAGGGCATCGTCTTCGAGTACAACTGGTACGAGGGCCTGCGCGAAGGCGCCGACGGCAACAACCTGAAGGACCGTAGCGCCGGTCTCGTCGTACGCTACAACTGGATCGAGGACGCCAACCGCCAGCTCGACCTGGTCGACACGAGCGAGTTGTCGGGGCACGAGGACTACGGCGACGCCTGGGTCTACGGCAACGTGCTCGTCGAGGGCGAAGACGAGGGCAACTCCCAGATCGTGCACTTCGGCGGCGACTCCGGAGACACGGAGCGCTACCGCAACGGCACGCTGTATTTCTGGCACAACACGGTCCACAGCAAGCGACCTGGCAACACTACGCTGCTGCGCTTGTCCAGCTCCGGCGAGTCCGCAGATGTCGTCAACAACATCGTGTGGGCAGAGGGCGCGCTCGGCATCCTGAACGGCGACGGCAGCGTGCGCCTGGAGGGGAACTGGCTGTCGACGTGGACCGACGGCTTCGAGGCAGGCGGCCCGGTCACCGACGATGGAAACTCGAGCTCGGACGAGGACCCGGCGCTCGACGAGCGCTACCACCCCACGGAACCCATCGAGGGCGCGGTGGTCTACGAGGTCGATGGCCACCCCGTACAGTGGCAGTACCGGCGCCACCAGGACCGCGAAGCACGCACCGACACAGAGGACGCCGGTGCCTACAACTGAGCCCCGAGTCTCTGCATGAAGAAGCCTGGCACCAACCACGACACCGGCATCGCGCCCAGCGTCTGGGCGGCCAGGGCTTTCAGCTGGATCCTGGGAGTTCCGTTCTGCCTGTGGATGCTCCTGTGGGGCATGGAGATCTCGGCGCTGGTCGGCGCGGTGCTGCTCGTGCCCTTTCGGCGGCGCTGGATCGGCTTCGCTCTCTTGCCTCTGTTCATCTGGAACGTCTCACTCGGGGAGTTCTCGGACGGGATGCGGCAGAAGGCCGCGGCAGAGGAGCTCGGACCACGTGATCGCGCCGCGGTGAGCGGTTTCAACATCTACATGGCGGTGCTCGGCTTCCCGCTCTTCCCCGAGGTCGCCCGGGAGACCATCTGGCTGACCCGCGGCGAGACCGACACCTCGGGTCTGTCTCGTGCCCAGCGTCTGGCCCGGTGCTCGGCCTCGGTCTCGGAGCCGGTGATCCGGCGCAACAGCGACTTCATCCTGCGTGACGACATGGCGCTGGCCGCGGCCGAGCGCGCCTGGGCCACCGGCGAGCCGCAGCGGCTGACCTGGGCGAACTACGAGCAGGCCGACTCGGTCCGCGTGGCCCTCGCCCTCTGGACTCCCGACGCGATGGTGAGCCGCGAAGGGGATCAGCTCGTGGCCAGCGCCACGATCCGCTACCCGGCCTCTGGGGCCTTCTACGTCCAGGTGCCGACACTCTTCGGCCCGGTCCCCGTCGGCCTCGACGAGGGCATCTTCTGCCACATGCAGGCCCAGGGACACTGGAATCCCTACCGCGTGGAGTGGGTCTTCGACGGACCTCCCTGAGCGCTCCTGGCACGGGTCTTGCGGATCGCGATCGTGGCGAGAACCCCGTTTGTATGCGACTTGGCGGCGTCACGACCGAGGGTCCCACCATGCTCCTCCTCCTCGCCATCGCCTGTCTCTCCGAGAACCAGCTCCACGCGGACCAGGAACGTCCGCCCGAGCCGTCGATCGCCGTCACCTCTCCGGCCAGCGGCAGTTGGCTCGCCGAGGGCACCGCAGAGGTCCAGGGCAGCTTCGCCAACCTCTACCAGCTCGACGTCAACAACTCGACCGTGACCCCCAACCCCGCGGAGGGCACCTTCGCCAGCACCATCGAGCTGCGCCGGGGCATCAACACCATCCAGGCATACGGCGAGACCCAGGACGGCGAGGGCTGGCGCTACGACCGCGTCGCCGTGCTCGCTGGCGACTACGCCGATCCCGGCTACCCGGTCGAGGACGCCGTCGGCATCCGCTTGAACCAGAGCGGCCTCGACGCCGCGGTCGACTTCGTGGCCGGCATGGTCGACGACGAGACCGTCGCCGAAACCGCCATGGGCATGAACCCCATCTACGAGGACAGCTACGGCGTGCTCGGCTGGGACGCGGTCGACATCGAGGCTCGCATCGACGACCTCACCTTCGACGACCTCCGGATCGCGGCCACCCCGAGCGAGGACGAGCTCGAGCTCAGGGTCGTCATCCCCGACTTGTTCGTCGACCTCCAGGCGGTCGGCGAGATCGTCTGGATCGACTTCGACGTGGACGCCTCTATCTGGGCGGACCAGGCGGTCATCACTCTCGGCCTCGGCGTCGACACGGACGACGGTGACCTCGTCGTCGATCTCCTCTCCAGCGAGGTGGACCTCGTCGGCTTCGGCTACGACACGTCCCTGTTGCCCGGGGATGTCGAGTCCTACCTCTTCGTCTCGACCATCAGCGAAAAGCTCGAGGGCATGCTGCTCGAGCAGACCGAAGAGCAGGTCCCCCCCCTGTTGGCCTCCACGCTGGGCGACCTCGATCTGTCCACCGAGCTCGAGCTCATGGACACCCCCGTCTCCCTGGCCGCGACCTTCGCCTCCGCGTCGATCGACGACGACGGCATCCAGCTCTTCGCCGACGTCGACGTCCACAGCCCGACCAGCGGCAGCCACACCTACGCTGGCTACCTCTCCGCCCCCGTCGACCTCGCCGTCGACCACGACGCCGCGCTCTCGATGGCGATGGGCGACGACATCCTCAACCGCCTCTTCTTCGAGCTGTGGAAGGGCGGTCTGATGGACATCAGCCTCTCGACGGACGACGGCACGATGAAGCCCGAGTTCCTCGCCGGTCTCAAGGCCGAAGAGGGCACCGTCACCCTGAACCCGCTCCTCCCGCCGGTCCTGGTGCAGCACGACGAGGGCATGGAAGTCCAGATCGGCGCCTGCGAGGTCACGGTGTCGACTCCTGGCGGCGACCTCGGCGAGCGCCTCGTGGCCGACCTGAGCATCACGATCCACGCCGCCCTGGCCTACAGCGACGGCAAGGTGGTGCTGGAGCTCACCGACCCGCAGATGGACCTCATGGTCAAGGAGTCCGACTGGGGCGCCATGCCGGAGACCGTGACTCAGATCCTCGAGCAGCTCATCCCTGTCGGCGAGCTCACCAGCGCCTTGGGTGACATCGCCATCGACGTGCCGGAGATGGACGGCATCGCGATCGACGGCGCCACCGTCAAGCGCGACGACAGCCGCCTCGGCACCCACGTCGAAGTCGACCTGGACTGAGCATGCACGCCCTCATCGCGCTGGCCTCCGCCGCCAGCCTGGACCAGCTCGAGGTCGGCGGGCTCTACGGCACACCGACCGACACCGGCGCCACCGCCGTGTGGTGGAGCCCAGGGGCTCTCGCCGGCGACACCGGCTTCCGCAGCCACATCGAGGTCGCGGGTCTAGACGCCACGATGAGCTTCACCCGCTCGGGCCCGGGCGGCGGACAGGACATCTACCTCGAGCGCGGCGCCCTCCCCTACGCCGGGCTCGCCTGGGGCAAGGACCTCGGAGGAGCCGGTCACCTCGGCATCGGCGCGGCGCTCGTCGTGCCCCAGGTCCGAGGTGGGACCAGCACGGTCGAGAACGGCCCCGGCCGCTGGGCCATGGAGAAGGGCCGCATCCAGGCGCTCTACGGCCTCGGCGCCATCGCCTACCGGCCCCACCCGGCCATCGGCGTCGGCCTGATCGGCGGCGTCATCGACTCCTCGTGGACCGCCCGCAGCGACAAGGACACGATGCCGGACCTCGGCCACGCCATCGAGCGGGAAGGCGGGACGAACACCTACACCGACGAGATGTTGGAGGACGACGACTACGCGGTCCAGCTCGACTTCCAGCTGAAGGACACGGCGCTGACCGGCGGCTTCGGCGTCTGGGTCCAGCCCCACGATCGCGTGCGCATCTCGGCCACCTACATCCACGGCGCCAGGGTGGACAACACCGGCCCCGTGACGATGCGCTTCAACTGCCCGACGCAGACCGACACCGTCGGACGCTTCGCCACGGAGAAGCAGGGTCTCTGCGACGCCGACGTCAACAGCACCGCTTCGGTGAGCTACCGCCTGCCTCCTCGGGTGCACGGCGGAGTCTCCTTCGACGCCACCGAGACCCTTCGCATCGAGGCCCTTGGCGGTTGGGTCGGCTGGAGCCGCTACGACGACTTCGACATCGCCGTGACCGACCCGGTCAGCGAAAACAGCGAGCTCTCCGAGTCCGCCGTCGAGTCCATCACAGAGGCCCACCCCTGGGCCCGCGACAACAAGGACGCCGCCTGGGGCGCCATCGACATCAAGGGTCAGCCGATTCCATGGATCACCCTGGGTGGCCGAGTCGCCTACGACAGCGCCGCGGTCCCCACTCACGCGCTGTCACCGAACAACTACGACGCCAACACCTGGATGCTGTCGGGGCTCGTGGCCGGTCATCCCGGTCGCTGGACTGTCGGCCTGTCCTACACCCACTTCCTGGCACAGGACCGCACGGTCACCGACAGCAGCTACTACAACAGCATCGAGTCACCGCCGGAGACCCGCTGGAACTACTCCCAGTCCGCCGGGACCTACGAAGGCGACATCAGGCGCGCGGCGCTGGTGGTCCGCTTCGAGCAGTAGTCAGCGCGCGTAGACAGAGGTCTTGAACCTGGCTCGCCCGCCCTTGCACTGGCCGGCTCGGCAGACCTTGAACTTCACCTTGCCCGAGACCCCGTAGTCGCCCATCTTGCCGGCTCGGTAGGGCACCTCGACCGTGTAGACGGTGCCGTCCTCGTTGAGCGACCCGTCTTCCCGGTGCATCGTCGACTGCCCCCACTGCACGTCCTTGGGCGGGGACCTCATCGACACCTTGATGTCGTACTCGTTGTCGAGGCGGTAGCCGTCGGTGGCGTAGATCACGATCCTCACGTGGCCGCGCTCCCCGATGGCCGCCCTGCCGGAGTAGACCTGCACCTCGTAGCCCTCCTTGGCGACGGTCGTGCCGAACTCGTTGTCGTTCCGACCGCCGAACGAAAGGGCGATGAGGGTGAGAAGCATGGGACCTCCGGTTGCGCATGATAGCGACACGCATGCTGTTGACCCTGTTCCTTGCCTGCCCGAAACCTGCCGAACCCGAGCTCCCCGCTGCGCCGCCCCCGATCGGCGATGTCGCCCAGTCCTACATCGACTCCTACCAGTCGCGCATGGCGCCCTTGGCGCTCGAGGCCCAGGAAGCCGAGTGGGCCGCCAACACCCGCATCGTCGAGGGCGACGAGACCAACAGCCAGCGCGTGGTCGCCGCCTGGGAGGCTGTCTCCGAGCTCGGCGGCAGCGTCGAGACCGTCAAGACCACGAGGGACCTGCTGAGCCACCGGGACGAGCTCGATCCGCTGGTCGTCAAGCAGCTCGAGGCCATCCTGCGCGGGGCCGCCTACGCACCGCAGACCCGCCCGGAGCTCGTGAGCCGGAAGATCGCCGCAGAGGCCGCCCACAATGAGAAGCTCTACGGCTTCGAGTTCAGGCTCGACGGCGAACCCATCACCCCCAACGAGATCGACAGGCTGTTGGCCGAGAGCACTGACCTCGCCGAGCGCCAGGCGGTCTGGGAGGCAAGCAAGGAGGTTGGCCCGGAGCTGAAGGAGGGACTCGCAGAGCTGCGCGACATGCGCAACGAGACCGTCGCGGAGCTGGGCTACGACGACTTCTATGCCTTCCAGGTGGCCGACTACCGGATGTCATCGGAGGAGATGCTGGAGATGATGGACCGCCTCAACACAGAGGTGCGTCCGCTCTACAGGGAGCTCCACACCTGGGCCCGCTACGAGCTCGCCGAGCGCTACGGCGTCGACGAGGTCCCCGACCAGCTCCCGGCCCACTGGGTGCCCAATCGCTGGGGCCAGTCCTGGGCGCCGATGGTGGAGGTCGAGGGGCGAGATCTCGACAGCGCCTTCGCCGAGAAATCCCCCGAGTGGATCCTCGAGGAGTCAGAGGCGTTCTATGTCTCGATGGGCTTCTCGCCCTTGCCGGCGACCTTCTGGGAGCGCTCGAGCATGTACCCGGTGCCAGAGGGCGCCGAGTACAAGAAGAACACCCACGCCAGCGCCTGGCACGTCGACCTGGACCAGGACGTCCGCTGCCTGATGAGCGTCGAGCCCAACGCCCAGTGGTACGGCACCTCGATGCACGAGCTCGGACACATCTACTACTTCATCGAGTACAGCAACGACGAGGTGCCCATCGCTCTCCGAGAGGGCGCCAACCGGGCCTTCCACGAGGCGGTCGGCTCGCTGATCGGCCTCGCCGCGAAGCAGCAGCCCTTCCTCGAGGGCCGGGGCCTGATCGCCGAGGGGGCGGAGCCGGATCCCGTGCAGATGCTGCTCGCAGAGGCCCTGGACATGATCGTGTTCATCCCCTTCGCGGCGGGGACGATGTCCAACTTCGAGCACGACCTCTACGCCGAGCCCCTGTCGCCCGAGATGTTCAACGCCCGATGGTGGAGCTACGTAGAGAAGTACCAGGGCATCGCGCCACCCACGGATCGCGGCGAGGAGTGGGCCGACGCGCTCACCAAGACCCACATCAACGACGACCCCGCCCAGTACTACGACTACGCCCTGTCGAACATCCTGCTGATGCAGCTCCACACGCACATCGCCAACGAGATCCTCCACATGGACCCGCGGGCCACGAACTACTGGGGCAGCACCGAGACCGGGGACTTCCTCAAGGGGATCCTGCGTCCAGGCGCCACCCGCGACTGGCGGGGGCTGCTCGTCGAGTCCACTGGATCCGACCTCAGCGCGACGCCGCTCTTGGACTACTTCGAGCCGCTGATGGAGTGGTTGAAGGCCGAGAACGAGGGCCGGACACACACCCTTACAGAAATCTAAAGTCGGCGTTGTACGTGCCGATTGGGGGGCATGCTCAGCCTGATTATCGCCTGCTCGACCGCTCCGGAGACCGCCTCGGTGGTGGACGCCTGCCCAAGCTACAGCGGCCTTGGTGCACCCGGTAGCTGGCGCCGCTGGGAACAGGACGACGGCAGCCGGATGGAGACGATGGTCTCGGCCCGGCACATGAACCGCCTGGGCTTCGAAGACCTCCTCGTCGACACGGTCCTGGAGACGGACGACGCCCGCATCGATCTGCACGTCGTGGCGCGCTGCGATGAGCAGGGCATGCACCACCTCGGGGCGGAGGTGACCACCTCATCCGACGGCGAGGTCGTGCTCAACGACGTCGCGCTCGGAGAGCTGGTGTTGCCACACGACGTCGGGCTCGGTGACGAGCTCCCGGACGGCGGGCTCGTCGTCGGTTCCGGGACTCAACCTGCCGGTGACCTGCTCGTCGACGCGCTCGAGGTCCACTACGAGCAGACCGGGGCTGCGTGTTCGGACACCACGGTCTGGTTGAACTCGGAGCTGGGGATGGTGCGCAGCGAGGGTGACCCGGACTGTGACGGCGAGACCGACGTGACGGAGCTGGTCCGCTTCGGGGACTGAGCACTTCCGAGCCCCGGACAGGCTACGCTGCTTGGCCCCGGAGGAAGCCCGCGGCCATGTCGAGCGAGGAGGTCTGCGCCACAGGGGCCTTGTGGAACCGACAAGGCGTGCCTCGCCATCGGTGGGTGATCTGGATGAGCGCGTGGCTGTTCTTGCGCCTGACGCTGACGCCGCTGATGAGGGTGAAGGTGGGCGGCGAGGAGCACGTCCCCGAGACCGGCGGGGCGATGCTGCTGGCGAACCACGCTACCTTCTTCGACTTCCTCCTCTGCTTCTGGGGGGTGGGCCGACCAACCTCCGGCATCGGCAGCGAGCAGGTCTTCCGCCTGCCCGTGGCGGGCTGGGTGCTGAAGCAGCTCAACGGCATCCCCTTCTCCAAGGGCGCCAAGGACAGCGCCGCGGTGCGCGCCCTGGCCGAGGCATACGAAGGTGGCGCCATCATCGGCATGTTCCCAGAGGGCATGCGCTCCTGGACCGGGGAGCCCCTTCCCATCAAGCGCGGCACCGGGCGGCTGGTGAAGAGCCTCGGATGCCCCGTGATCTACTGCCGCGTCATCACGGGCTTCCTGCAGCATCCTCGCTGGGCGACCTGGCCGCGCCTGGTGCCCTGGCACATGGAGTACGCCTACGAGGAGTTCCCACCGGAGGCCACTGCAGAGGAGATCAACGCTGCTATCGCGAGGGGGCTGGCCATCGACCCAGAGGCCGTCGAGCTCCCTCCGGGATCCTGGGGGTTCCGCCTCGCAGAGGGCCTGCCCGAGTTCCTCTGGGCCTGCCCCAGCTGCTTCGCCACGGAGACCCTGTCAGTTCCGTCCGACAAGGACTGCGTGGTGTGTTCGGCCTGCTCCCACCGCTGGCGCATCGATCTGCGCTGCCAGATGCTCGGGGACACGCCCGAGACGCCGACCTTCAGCGTGGCCGAGGCTCGCCATCGACTCAGCGCGCACTTCCCCCTCGACGCAGAGGTCGTCTGCGACGACATGCACGTCACAGGTGTACAGCGCGGGCGGCTGCGAGAGGAGCACGTCGCCAGCGGAGCGGCCCGGCTCACCGACGAGGGCTTGGAGGTGCACGACGGTGACGAGATCCTGTGGACCCTC
This sequence comes from Myxococcota bacterium, assembly GCA_036012755.1. GTDB lineage: Bacteria > Myxococcota_A > UBA796 > UBA796 > CAJQPC01 > JAAESX01. The sequence continues at coordinate 34,276 of DASCPX010000053.1, forward strand.
CCCTACACCGAAATGACAGCGGTCCTGCTCCAATTCCGAAACGCCCTGCAGATCCGCACAGAGGACGCGAACTACCAGCTGGATCCCCGCGGCCAGAGCCGCCTCCGCTGGTACCACTTCCTCGGGCTGCGCACGACTGACATCGCGGGATAGCATCGCCCCCCCGACGGACGGTACTGATTCACTTCCTCCCCCACACCAGGTAGTGGAGTCGGCCAGTCCGGGGCGGGATTACGCACGAACTCGGCCGCTGTCGAGCCAAAGTTGTTGGGCTCGGCGGCCAGGAACAGACCCCCTGGACGAAGCATGTGATTGACTCCGCGTCGCCTGCTGGCGGCGTCAGCTGGGGAGACGGTCGAGCACCGCGCCGACCGCCTCGGCGTCGCGGATCCGACCGAGCCCAAGGTACTGGTCCTGCGCGAAGCCGTAGATCCGCCGGGCCCGATCCAGCTTTCCGGCAGCCAGGGTGAGGTCCCCGGAGAGCTCGGCCACCCTAGCGTTGTCGATGTCGACGTAGGAGGTACGCCGGATGACCTCGGTGGCCTTGCGGAGGTGGCGGTCCCAGGCGTCCCAGTCGCGCTCGACCGCCGAACAGGCCGTCAACGCGATGTGGAGGTGGGAACCCAAGAGGGGGCTCAGGCCCCGCCTGATCTCGCCGAGGATGCCGATGAAGGTGCGCTTGGCCTCGGTGTACCGCTCGCGCTCCAGCAGCACGAAGCCGAGGTTGGCCCGGGCGATGGCGGTGGAGGGCTTTCCGACCGCGGTGAGGGCCTCCAGAGAGCGCCTGCTTGAGCATGAAGCGACCACGCTGGGCCCGACCCTGGATGCAGTGGGCCTGGCCAAGGCTGCGGCGGCACTTGGCGCGCATGCGGTCGTCGGTGGCACAAGCGAGCGCGTCCTCCAGGAAGCCCTGGGACTCGCTGACGCGGCCCTCTCGCAGAGCGTGGCGAGAGCGGAGGTGCAGCGCAACAGAGCGCATGTCGTCCCACTCGTTCTGCACCGAGACGCGAACGAGCCTCAGCAGCGACTCCTTCGACTCGTCGTAGCGGCCAGCCATGTAGAGCTGCTCGGCCTGCAGAGCCCAGCCCGCGGCCCAGCGTCGGTCGGTGCCCGGCAGGTCGAGGACTCGGAGCGCACGCTCCCGGTACTCGAGCAGTCGCCCGGCCCGCCCCGCGTCTCCCTCGGTGAGGGCGGCACCCGCAGCCTCGAGCAGCACCTCCAAGGCCTCGTCGGTCTGCCCAGCCAGGAGCAGGTGGCGACCGAGGCGCTCGGAGCGCTCCCCTGCTGCCTCGAAGACGGCGGCACAGGCCCGGTTGTGCCGATGCAGCCGGCGCCGGTCCCGGGCGTGTCGAACGAGGGCCTCTCGGAACATGGCGTGGGCGAAGACGTAGCCGTCTTCCGTGGCTCGAAGGAGTCGCTCGTCGAGCAGTCGACCGACGAGCAATGGGCTGGGCCGAACGCCACTGAGCCTGCAGACCTGGTGCCAGAGGTCCCGCTCGAGCCGCATGCCGAGAACCGCCGCGATCTCGATCGCCTTGGCCTCCTCTCCACGGAAGAGGCCGAGGACGCGGTCGACCTTGTCACGCCAGACCTCGTGGAGGTCCGCGGGCAGCTCGACTTTGGCGCCCTGGCGGAGCCTGAAGCCCCCTTTGCCGACCTCGAGCAGGCCCCGATCCCACGAGAGCTTGCCCTTGTAGCTGTGGAGAGAAGCCCCTCGGATGAGCTCCATCACGAGGTAGGGCGCACCTGGCGTCAACGGAGGCGGCCCGGCGGTCTCGACGAGCCCGTGGTCGAGCACCGGCACGATGCCGGGGTGGTTCAGCCCCGACGAAGCGCGGACCTCGTTCTCGAAGAACTCGACCGCCCAGTCCTCGCGCATGCGGGCGGCGAGTGAGGAACTTGATTGCGACCTCGGCCGACTGCCCGAGATGCCGGGCCTTCCACACCTGTCCCATGGCCCCTTCTCCAATGGGCTCTTCCAGGACGAACGGGCCGATTCCGAGAACGGACACGACCCGATGGTACCTACCCGAGACGCCTCGGATACAGTTGTCGTGTGCCGTTGATCCTGCTCGCCTGCCTGCCCTCCCTCCCGTCAGCGTCGGATGAACCCTGCAAGGCCTTCGAGCTGTGCAACGACCTCGACGACGACTGCGACGGCGCGATCGACGAGTCTCCAGAGGACGGGATCTGGTGGGGGCTCGACGAGGACGAAGACGGCTACGGCTCCGCCGAGGACCCTGTGCTCGCCTGCTCGGCGCCCCCGACCCGTGTCCCGTCCACCTCCGACTGCGATGACAGCGACCCGGAGGTCAACCCGGGCGCGGAAGAACACTGCAACGACCTCGACGACGACTGCGACGACGAGATCGACGAGGACGCCATCGACGCGCCGATCTGGTACGTCGATGACGACGGCGACGATTGGGGGGCCGCGGAGGACGTGATCTACGACTGCGCCGAGCCCTGGGGCTACACCGACAGGGCCGGGGACTGCGAGGACCACAGCTCCTCGATCCACCCGGAGGCCGACGAGTACTGCAACGGGATCGACGACGACTGCGACGAAGCGGTCGACGAGGACGCCGTCGACGCGGACAGCTGGTGGGTGGACGCTGACGGAGACGGCTACGGCGACCCCGACAAGGAGCTGCTGTCCTGCTCGATGCCGACAGCGACCGTGGACAACGACGAAGACTGCGACGACGGGGACAAGGCGGTCAACCCTGGCACCACAGAAGAGTGCAACGCCGTGGACGACGACTGCTCCGGCTGGATCGACGACAACGACGCCTGCAGCTGCGACACCCACTGGAACGACGACGGCGACCCCTATCTCTTCTGCATCGACCTGAGTTGGGAGTGGTTCGCCGCGCAGAAGGGCTGCGCATCGGTCGGCTACCACCTCGTCACGATCGACGACGGGGACGAGAACGACTGGGTGACCGACGTGCTGGAGACCAAGAGGCAGGACGACTGGTGGAGCGGCTACAACGACCGCGACAAGGAGGACCACTGGGTGTGGGAGGACGGCTCGTCGTCGACCTACACCAACTGGGCGGACGACCAGCCGAACGACTGGGGCCTGGGCCAGGACTGCATGGAGCTCTTCTCCTCCTGGACCGACACCTGGAACGACGCCGACTGCGACAGCGACAAGCGCTTCATCTGCGAGCTGGACTGATCAGCGCAGGTTGAAGCGTAGCTGCCGGGAGGAGCCGTCCTTGCGCGTGAGGTTCACCTTCAGGGTGTCCTTGCGCTTGACCTTGCGGTAGGCGCGCATCGCGTCAGGGATGCTCTGGATCTCGCGACCGTTGACGCTGTGCACGACGTCACCGTTGCGGAAGCCAGCCTCGTGCAGGGGGCTCCCGCAGCGGATGCGGCGCACGGAGAAGCCATCGATCTCGCCCGCGGCGTCGTTGTGCCAGGCGGTCCAGGCCAGCCGCGCTGCGGCGTCGAGGTCGTCGACGTAGGTGTCGATGAGGGCCTTGTCCACGTCGTAGGTGTTCGTCTTGGTCTCTTCGATCAGGCCGCTGGGCTCCACGCACGCGCGCCCCTTCTTCTTCTTCTCGGTGGTGGTCCCGCCCTTGTACATCTGGCCCCGCGGGGACATCGTCACCATCGTGCCGCCCTCGGCGGTGGCGAACTCCGGCGCCGAAGCGCGCTGCGACGAGGGCCCGCTGCCTTCGATGGGCTGCTGCTCCTCGGGCTGCTCGGCGAGGGTCTTCTTCTCCCTGCCGTCCGGACTGCCATCGGGCACGAAGGCCAGGAAGGAGGCCTGACGATCGGAGGGCATCTCGATGTCGACACCGCTGTCACCCTGGGCTGTCGTGGCCAACAGCCCGATCATCACGGCGAAGGCGCCAGCGGCGAAGCCCCCGCAGACCAGCTTCTCGAGGTGGTGTCGCATGGCTGCTTCGACGACGTGGCCTGCGGGTCATTCACTCCAGGCGCCTCACATCAGCTTCCGCACGTGGTGGAAGACACCCCACGGCTCGGCCGCCGCCGCCGCGAGCACACCGCCCATCATCGCGCCCATGACGCCGACGGTGGTGACCTCTGAGCCCGAGAAGTAGAGGTCACCGATCGGACAGCGGGGCTTCAACCGGTCGTTGGCGAAGCGCTCCGGCGTCGGCTCGATGCCGTAGATGCTGCCGGACATCGGGCGGCAGAAGTACTCGGTCGACAGCGGCGTGGAGAGCTCGACGTAGTCGATGTACCCGCGCAACTGAGGCATATCGCTCAAGAAATCCTCGAGCAGAGCGTCCTGCAGGCGCTGCTTGAAGGCCAGGTAGTCGTCCCCACGCTTTCGCCAGGCAGTGCCCGACCAGCGCTCGAAGGCCTCCCAGGGCACGAAGGTGACGACCTCGCCCGTGTGTCGGAGCTCCGGACCGGGGTCATGCTCCGGGTCCTTCAGCGAGGGGAACGAGCAGTAGAGGCAGAGGGCTCGCTCGAACTCCTCCTGCTCCGGCGCGACCATCCAGGCGTCATCATCAGAGGACCAGACCCTGTAGAACCACTTGTTGGCGGCGCTCGCCCCCGCCTTGGTGATGTCGCCCTTGAAGCCGATGTAGAGGCAGAGATGGGCAGAGGCCGGCGCGACGCCTTCCAGGGCCTCCGTCACCCAGTCCTGCCCTCGGATCTGCTCCGGCAGCAGGCGACGAAGCGTGGCCACGATCCCAGCGGCGGAGACGACCTTCTCGGCGCGGATCTCCTCGCCGTCAGCCAAGCGCACACCGACAGCCCGGTCGTCCTCGACGAGGATCTGATCGACGCTTGCGACGACACGCGTCCAGCCTCCAGCGTCCGCCACGGTGTGGAGCAGTCCCCGTGCGATCTCGGCCGAGCCACCGACCGGGTAGTACCCGCCCCACAGGAAGTGGCGGACCACCAGGGCCTGGATCGCGAAGCTGGAGCGGTGTGGCAGGCTGCCGTAGTAGCCCCACTGGGCAGCGAACACCGCCTTGAGCTGCGGGTCGTCCGTGAGCTCGTCGATGACCTCTTGCGTGCTCCTCTCGAACCACTCGCGGGCCTTTCGGGCGAACAGCCACTCTGCCGGCGTCGAGGCCATCTCCGGCACGATGCGGGCGAGGTAGTAGCCCTTCATGTGGCCGCCGACCTCGCGCACATGGCGGAGGTAGGTGTCGATGGCCTCGACCTCGTTCGGGAAGGCGGCGATGAGGTTGTCGCGGAACTTCTCCGGCGTGTCGGGGAAGTCGATCCGGAAGCCCCCTGGCCAGTAGAACTCGTCGTAGACCTCGCCCAGCGGGGCCCACTCGAGCTCGCCCCTGGTCAGGTCCTTCAGGAGCCGGCCGGAGAGCGAGTGCGTCGTGACCTCGCCGACGGCGTGCACGCCGACATCCCAGGTGTAGCCCTTGCGCGAGAAGACGTGGGTGAAGCCCCCTGGGACGTAGTGCTGCTCGAGCACCAGGACCTTCTGCCCCAGGCGGGCCATCAGCGCGGCCGTCGTCATTCCGCCGATGCCAGAGCCGATGACGACGGCATCCCATCGGGTGTCCTGCAGCTCGGCGGGGAGACGCTTGGACCAGTAGCGGGGCGGCCTGGGGTTTCGAGTCTTCACGAGCGTGAAATAGCCCACCAGCCTTCCCCGTAGAGGTCGCCATTGCGTGAAGATCCCGGGTCCCTGCAGTGGCCGCGAAAGCGGATAGGGACGCCAGGGAGAACGACACATGGCACGCCAGATCGCGGTGACCCTCGATGGGGTCACGACCTGCTTCGACTTCAAGAAGGTAGACCGGAGCAAGCTCTACGGTCGCCGCGTCCGCGTGCCGCTCGACGGTGACGGCGAGCCCTGCACCCGGGCCTCGCTGACGGCGGACGGCTCGACGCTGATCCGCGTGGGCATGACAGCCCAGGGCTACTTCGACGAAGACGGAACCTGGGTGGCCGTCTGCCCGATGAACGGTGTGTCGATCCTCCACCCTGTGTTCTCCCGCCGCCGCGAGGACAAGGCCATCGACAGGATGGACGTTCGGGCCTCTCAGGTGCTCGAGCGCTGCCTGCTCGCGGTGCGCAAGCTCCTGATCTGGAAGACGAACAAGGAGCAGGCGGACCCCAGCTACCCGGCCTTCGTCGTGCACTGGACCGACTACAGCCCCGGCCGCAAGGCCCCACTCAAGCGCGAGGTCCGCCTGGCCCCGACCCTGGCGCAGGCAAACGACCTCGCGGAAGTCATGATCGTCAAGGGAGTGAAGCGTGGCTGGAATGCTGTCTGACAACGACCGGGTCGACCAGCTCGTCGAGCTGCTCACCCGCTACAACGAGAGCTACCGGGCAGGAACGCCGGAGGTCACGGACCTCGAGTACGACGAGCTGACCGAGGAGCTCCGCGGTCTCAGCCCGCAGCACCCCTTCCTCCACGCGGTGGAGCCCGAGGCGGGCTTCGGAGAGGGCAGGGTCCGTCACGCCGAGCCGATGCTGTCGACGGAGAAGGCCTACACCATCGAGGCCCTACAGGCCTGGGTGGACCGGGTGCACAAGGCCGCCGCGGAGATCGGACTGGAGGCCGTCGCCGTCCGGGTCACGCCGAAGCTCGACGGGCTCGCCGGACGTGACCTTGGAGGAGTCTTCGCCACGCGCGGGAACGGGCGGGTAGGCAACGACATCACCTACGCCTTCGAGCGCGGGATCGTGCCCGTCGGTGGTCGCGGCCAGGGTGTCGGCGAGATCGTGATGGTCAAGTCCTGGTTCGAGGCCAACCTCGCGACCGTGTTCGATCATCCGCGCAACACCTGCGTCGGGATCGTCTCCGCGGATGTCGTCGGCCAGCACGCACAGAGAGCCCTCGACGCTGGCGTCGTCCACTTCGTCCCTTACAGCACCCTCGCGAAGTGGACCGGCGACGCCAGCGAGCTCGTGGAGCAGGCAGCTGCGATCACGGCGTCGCTGAAGGGCCAGGTCGACTACGCCTTGGATGGAATGGTCGCCGAGGCGCTGGACGACGCGCTCAGAAAGCACATGGGGGCGACCAGCCACCACCACCGCTGGATGATCGCCCTGAAGGAGCGTGGCGAGACCGCTGAGACGACCGTCGTCGACATCGCCTGGCAGACCGGCCGCACCGGAAACGTGACGCCGGTGATGCTCGTCGAGGCGGTAAAGGTCAGCGGCGCGACCATTCGCCGAGTCACCGCCCACAACGCCGGCATGGTGCGTGATCTGGACATCGGTCCGGGGGCGCGAATCCAGATCATCCGCTCCGGAGAGGTCATCCCCAAGCTCGAGGAGGTGTTGCAACCGGCGAAGAGCGTTCAGCTTCCCGGCGAATGCCTCTCCTGCGGCGCAGAGCTCCAGTGGCTCAAGGACTTTCTGAACTGCGGCAACCACAGCAGCTGTCCAGCCCAGGTCGAGACCGGCATCCGCCACTGGTTCCGCACGCTGCGGACGGCTGACCACTTCGGTCCCGCCACGATCAAGCGTCTCGTCGCCGGCGGCTTCGTGTCGCTGGAGGCGATCTACGCCCTGACAGAGGCGGATCTGCTCGGGCTCGAGTTCGGCCCCGGACAGACCGCGAACCTCGTCGCCGCCCTGGGTGTGTCCCAGCGCCAGATGGTGGAAGACGCCCGCTTCCTCGCCGCCTTCGGGATCCCCGACCTCGGCGTCGGCGACTCGCGCAAGCTGCTCGCGGCCTTCCCGCTGGAGAGCCTCGAGGGGTTGACGGCGGATCAGCTCGTCGAGGTGAAGGGCTTCGGCGACAAGACCTCTGTGAGCATCGTGTCCGGGCTCCAGGCGCGCTGGCCGACGATCCGCCACATGCTCGAGCTCGGCTTCAGCCTGGAGCGCACGCCACTGGCCACAGACGCCGTGAAGGTCGAGTCCCCCATCGCCGGGCTCTCCGTGCTGTTCACCGGCAAGATGGTGCTCGGGACGAGGGATGACATGAAGAAAAGGGCCAGGGGACTGGGCGCAAAGCTGGCGTCCTCGATCTCGAAGAAGCTGGACCTGCTCGTCATCGGAGACAAACCCAGCCCAGCCAAGATCAAGAAGGCCGAGGCAGCAGGTGTGCGAGTCCTGACGGAAGCCGACTACAACGCCCTCATCGGGCCGGGCTAACCCTCCTGTTCGATGTCCCTGTTGCCGTAGTCGATGTACTTCACGAAGATGTAGGTGCCCGGCTGCGGCACGGCCCCCCCGTGGAAGACGATCGCGTTGAGCGCCGCCTCGTATGTCCAGCCGTCGTCCTCGTCCATCTCGACGCTGAGCCCCTCGACGCGAACCTGGAGGGACTCCGGTGCCGGGATCGCCTGGAGCGGGAAGGTGTCCGACATGCCAGCCGCGCCGAGCCCGATGCCGCGCATGACCGGCTCGAAGTCCGCTGCGCAGATCGAGCGGAACTGGCCCTCGGAGCGCTCGACCGTCTCCAGCAGGCGCTCGGCGGCCACTGCGTTGGCGAGGGCGCTGCTGCAGCCCTCTGGCAGGCCGCCCGCGACAACGTAGAGGCCGAAGTCGTGGCCGAGGGACTCCAGATCGTCGAGGTAGTCGGTGACCGGCCCCTCGCTGTGGTCGTCCTCGTCGGTCACCACGACGACCGCGAGGTAGCTGACCTCGCGCACCAGATCGGCGTTGTCCGTCGAGGCCCAGGGCTCGGATGTCGCGAGGGAAGCGGCGTACAGGGGCTGCTCGTCCCGTGAACCCTGGACGCCCACGAGGACCTGCTCGGCGAAGTCGTCCACCAAATCAGCGTCACCAGCCTTCAGGACCGGTCCGCGCAAGGCGCCGGCGTCGGCGTCGACGTCCGTGGTGGTGACGCCGACCTGGAAGTCGACGCCGGCCTCGTCCAGCGCCTGCACGAAGGCATCGGCGTGATCCGCCAGCTGATCCTGCTCCTCGAACATCGTCGCAGAGTCGTCGACGACCCAGAGCACGTCGATGGGAGAGCGGGCGTCGCCTTGGGTCCACGAGTCTGTGGCGTAGAGCTGATGGACACCCTGGTCCATGCAAGCGGAAAGGAGGAGCAGCATGACGCGTCATCCTTCTCTATCATCGGGCCCCATGCAAGCGCTCCTGCTCCTTGCCTGCAACGGCGGGCCCCAGTCGAACCCCTACGGCGCCATCGTGGCGCTCTCGGTGGAGCCCGCCTCCGTCGAGCTGACCACGACATCGACGGAGCAGGAGACCGTCGACTATGTCGCCATCGCAGAGTTCGAGAGCGGACACGTCGAGGAGCTCAGCGGCGTGGTGGGCTGGAGCCTCTCCAACGAGTCCGTCGGGATCATCCTCCAGGACGGCCACTTCACCACGAGCGCAGAGGCCGGGGGCCGCACCCTGGTCCAGGCGAACGCCGGCGGCATCCTGGCCACGGCAGACGTGATCGTGGTCTTCACCGAATCGGTCATCGACGGCGGCGCCTCCGAGGTCGACCTCGACGAGGACGCCCCGGTGGACGGAGCCCTGAGGTGGCTCTACCCAGAGGACGGCGCTGCCCTCCCGCTCAACGTGCCGTCGATGACCTTCATGTGGGACGACGCCTGGGGGGCCGACCTGTACCGCTTGCGCTTCCGCTCCGCGACGACCGAGGTCGAGGTCTGGACCACCTCGAACGAGTACGAGGTCGTCCAGGACATCTGGCGCGTCATCACCGCGACCAACGCCGGAGGCGAGGTCGAGGTCCGTCTCGACGCCGTGAAGCTCGTGGACGGCGAGGTCGCGGACCAGGTCACCGCAGAGGACATGAGCTTCCTGGTCAATCGCTTCGACGCCTTCGGGGCGATCACCTACTTCGCCACGAACAAACAGGGCATCATTCGCTCCCCGGTGGACCAGGTCGCTCCTGTGGAGTGGTTCTCGCGCGAGACAGAGAACACCAACAGCTACTGTGTCGGATGCCACGTCGTCTCGCCCGACGGAGAGCGGCTCGGGTACAGCTGGCAGGTGAACACCGACGCTGACGAGCAGGTCGGGCTCGCGAGCATCACAGAGGACATCGAGCCCGAGCCGCTGATCCCCATGGACTCGAGCGCCGACTACGGGAGCTTCGCCACCTTCTCGTCAGACGGCGACTACATCGTCTTTTCCGAGGACAACGAGCTCCACTTCTATGACGGACGCACGGGCGACTACGCATCCACGCTGGACTCCGATCTGTACCTGACCATGCCCCACTGGTCCGCGGACGACTCGATGCTCGTCGCCGTCTCGGGCATGGGGAACAACGACAACACCCGCTTCGCGCGCTCGGCCCTCGTGATCTTCGACCACCTGGGCGACGGGGTGTTCGGACCGCCTCGGACGCTCCTGCCCGAGGCCACCGACTACAACTACTACTACCCGATGTTCAGCCCGGACTCGCAGTGGGTGGCCTACAACCGCTCGTCGACCGGGAGGACCGCCTTCACAGAGGACGCTGCCCTGTGGCTGGTGGCCGCGGACGGCACAGGCGAGGAGATCGAGCTCGTCACGGCGAATCGCTCCGACGTCGGGAACGCCTCGTGGCCGCGCTGGGGCCCGATCCCCGACGACGACATCCTCTGGCTGGCGTTCGCGTCGAACCGTCCATACGGGCACTACCAGCCCGAAGACTCCCAGATCTGGATCACCGGCATCGACACGACGGTCGCCGAGACCGGAGAAGACCCGAGCCTGCCCGCCTACCGACTGCCTCAGCAGTCCCTGGAGACATCGAACCACGCACCCTTCTGGTCGATGTACTGACGGCTCGGAGGGGCATAGTCCCGGACGACGGTGTCTCGAAGCGTGACGCTGTCGAGATAGGAGCCATGTTGGAGGAGGAAGTCGGACATCGGGTTCTCCGAATGCAATTGGATGTCTACGAGGCTTGCAGTGTGGCTATTGCAAGAGCCCTTCGGCCGTGAGGACGGCCTCGATTCCCTCCGCGATGACCTCGTGCCCCTGCTCCGAGGGATGCACCACATCGAGGAGGAGCCCGTCGGCGGACTGACCGCTGGCCTGGGCGATGGCTGGGAGGTCGATCAGCGGCACCTCGCTGGACTCGGCGACCCGTCGCATGGCCTCGCGGTAGGGAAGCAGGTGGGCCACGCGCGGATCGTGCCAGCTCGTCGGGCCGCCGAGATCGCCCTCCTCGAGGGGCACGACGACGACCGCCGCAGGCACCGAGTCGACGAGTTCCGCCAGGCAGACCTCGAAGTCCCCAGGAGAGACCCTGACCCGGCCGAGACTTCGCTTCGTCGCGACCACCAGCAGCAGCCGCCCGATCCCCGTGGTCCTGATCCGCTCCAGCCCAGCCGGCAAGGCGACCTGGTCCTTGCCCTCGATGATGAAGGAGTCCGAGATCCCCGGGTACAGCACCGCGACGTCCACATCGACCGGGACCCGCCCCAGCGCCCCAAGGACCTGCGGGCAGGTGTAGCCCGGCACGCCTGCGTTCAGGACCTGCACCTCCTCGCCAAGGAGCACCCCCAGGCGCGCGCTGAAGTGCTCGTCGTCCTCGACGCCGTGGCCGAAGACCGACGAATCCCCAAGCGATATCACGGTCTTGACGCCGCCACGTGGGGCCGGGCTCCGCATCCGCCAGGCATTGGTCTGGACGCTCTGGCCTCCAAAGTCGAAGCGAGCCGCCGCTGGCAGGACCCATCCGAGCTCCGGGTCGTCGTCGAAGGTGTGCGCAGGACGCGGCGTCTCGAGCATCAACCGCCCGAGCCCTTCCACGAGAGCGAGGAACAGGCCGAGGACGACGACCGCGAAGATGGAACGCTTCACGTTCGATGCCTATCGAAGCTGTGCGCGCCCTGCACACCAATGCCACAATCGCGCGCAATAGGAGGCTCCCATGCTGCTGCTCCTGACGGCCCTCGGCTGTCGCAACAAGGACTACGTCGTCGATAGCGCACCCCTGGTCACGGAAGACACGGGCCCCTTCGACGACGACGGCGACGGCTTCGTCGCCAGCGTCGACTGCGACGACGCGAACCCCGCCGTGTACCCGGGCGCGGTCGAGCTCTGCAACGGCCTCGACGACGACTGCGACGAGGACATCGACGAGGAAGCCGTGGACGCGAGCACGTGGTACGCCGACACCGACACCGACGGCTACGGCGCGGGGGATGCCATCAGCTCCTGTGAGCAGCCCGACGGGACCTCTGCGGTCGACGGCGACTGCGACGACGCGGACACCGCCTACCACCCCGGCGCCGAGGAGTCTGACTGCACAGACCCGAACGACTACAACTGTGACGGGGCGGTGGGGTACGCCGACAATGACGCCGACGGCTTCCCGGCCTGCGAGGACTGTGACGACTTCGACGACGACGTGAACCCGGACGCCGAAGAGGTCTGCAACGGTGAGGACGACGACTGCGACGGAAGCATCGATGTCGGGGCCAGCGACGCGGACACCTGGTACGCCGACACCGACGCCGACGGCTACGGCGACGCGACGATGACAAGCGAGGCCTGCGACCAGCCCTCCGGCTATGTCGCAGATGCGACCGACTGCGACGACTCGAGCGCTGAGACCAACCCTGCGGGGACAGAGATCTGCAACGACATCGACGACGACTGCGACGATGACATCGACGAGGAGGCCACCGACGCACCGACCTGGTACGCGGACACCGACGCCGACGGCTACGGTGACGCAGCGTCGAGCACAGACTCCTGCGACGCGCCGACCGGGTCCGTGTCCGACGACACGGACTGTGACGACGCGGACGGGGACGTGAACCCGGGCGCGACCGAGATCTGCAACGACATCGACGACGACTGCGACGGCGACATCGACGGCGGCGCCACGGACGCCACGACCTGGTACGAGGACGCTGACTGCGACGGCTACGGCGACGCCGCCAGCAGCACCGATGCCTGCGACAGCCCCGGAGACGACTACACGACCGACGACACCGACTGCGACGACAGCGATCCCCTCGCCTTCCCCTCCGGGACCGAGGTGTGTACGTCCGTCGACAACGACTGCGACGGCACCGTCGACAACGACTGCACCGACACCAACGTGATCTCCTCGCCGACCCATGACGCCATCGACAGCCCCACCGGTGCCCAGGCGTGCGCGCTCATAGGAGAGATGGACACCTCGCCCGGGGACGCGCACTACACCACGAACCTCAGCAGCTTCATGAGCGTGCTCACAGGCTCCAGCAGCGGCCTCGCCTCGAGCACCGACCAGGCTGTGTACGAGCTCGACTGGAGCAACCGCTGCAGCACGGCGTACACCGCGAGCGACGGCAACTACACCACGACCACGAACTCCTGGCCCGTGCTCTCCAGCACTGGCAGCTACGGCGCCGCCCGCTTCCGCGGCTACATGAACATCGGCTGCGGCGAGGAGCTCCACCGGACCATGGGTCTCCTGGGCAACGACGCGCTCAGCTTCAGCATCGAAGGCACCGAGATCATCAAGGTGAACTGGTCGGACGGGCAGTGGAAGAAGTTCCGCTACGTCACGTTCCCAGAGCCCGGTCTGTATGCCTTCGAGGTCCAGTGGAGCACGAACCTGAACTGCAACATCGACCCCTTCGAGATCGTCTGGGCTGAAGGGTTCGTGAGCGGGTACGAGGACTACGACACCATGTGCAGCTACTCGAGCTGCACCTACGGCACCGGGACACCCATCCCGAGCTTCAGCATCGTCACGGACGACAACCTCGTAGCCACGACCGATGGGACCGCCAGCGACTGCGCACAGTGCGAGTCGGACACAGGGTGCGACTCGGGAGAGAGCTGCAACGACGCGGGAATCTGCGAGTGATCCTCCTCCTCATGACCGGCTGTTTCAGCGACTTCGGCTCCAACTACACGTCGTGGATCCCGGATTTGTCCGTCTCGACGCAAGTACCGCGCGCGACCAACAGTGACGTCCAACGAGTCGAGAAGTACCTCCTGCCGTCCTACATCGCGGACTGGGACCCGGAGGTGCAGCAGCGCTGCGCCGATGGAGAGGACATGCGGGCCCACTTCGGGACCCAGTACGCGATGATCGAGGTCCAGCGCTGGGGAGTGCTGCTCAACGGCGTGTACACGACGTCGCTGAACGACGGGGTCCTCGACACCTCGGGATACCGCGGTCTCCTCCTCCCCTTGCTCTACGACGCGCTCCTCGCCATGCGCCTGAACGCCGAGGCCACCATGTCCGGCCTGGCCTGCTGGTCCGGCTCCCAGAAGCGCCTCCTCGTCGTCGCCGAGCCGGCCACGGACTGGGGGCTCGTCCAGCGGATCGTGTACACAGCCCACCAGGCAGGCTTTCCGGACGTGGACCTCCTCGTGGACGACGCTGCCGCCGTCGCCGACGCGACCGCGAGCCCGCCCTATCCCCTGTTCTCAGGTAGCGAGCAGGAAGAGAGAGAGGCCCTGCCACGCCTCTCGGAGGAGGAGATCGACAAGGCCAGGGAGATGCTGGCACGAGGTCAGCGGGTCCGGGAGACCGGAGCGCGGTGCTCGGATCGACTCGAAGCGTTCTTCTCGGCCAATGGCACACGGACTCTCTCTGGACAGTCCTCGTTCGGGTACGCCCTGGACGCCGACCATCCCTCCGACCCGGCCCTCATCGACCCGGCTGGCAGCCTCGACATCGTAGTCGCCGCCCAACCCGACACCGAGTACGGCGATCTCGTCGACGGGATCGTGTCACTCCGAGGCGACAACCCGAGCGCCTCGCTGATGTTCGACGAGAGCACCTCTGCCAACCCCTCCTTCCAGGCGCTGGGGGTGGTGGCGAGCACCCACTACAAGTCGTTCTCGAAGGAGACCTGGATCCCGGTCATCGAGATCGAGCCGGAGCGCATCGGACAGACCCTGTCCTGCATCGACGACGAAGGGAACCTGCACGAGCTCTGAGGGCGCCTGGACATGGGGCCCACGGAGATGTGCAAGCGAAGAGGAAGAAGAACGTCGGAACACCCCAGCGGAGGTGTTGTCGTGACCCGACATGACAAAGCTCCCCGACAAGGTCCTCCGCATCGGCGTCATCGTCGATGGTCGCATCGCACACGAACGCCTCATCCGTCCCGGCACGGACGTCAGCATAGGTGAGTCCGCTCGAAACACCTTCGTCCTGCCGCCGATCGAGGGACTCCCCAAGAGAACGCTGGTCTTCCCCAAGCGAAGAGGCGGCTGGAGCCTCCGCTTCACACACGAGATGGACGGCAAGATCGCCCACAGGAAGTCGGTGGTTCCCCTCGAGACGCTCTCCTCTGAGGCCACGCAGCGAGACGGCGGGTTCGTCGTGCCGCTCTCCGAGCACCACCGCGGGAAGCTGCTGGTGCACCCCCGCGTCGCAGTGCTCTTCCAGTTCGTGCCGACTCCGCCGGAGGCAGCCCGCATCGCCGATGCGCACTTCCGTCCCCAGCTCCTCGACGACGACGACCCTGTCTACCTCGGCTTCCTGGGCCTCTTCAGCGCTGTGGCCACCGTCGCGATGATCTGGGTCTGGGGCCAGACGCCGATCGACCGGATCGGCTTCGAGGGCATCGAGGATCGCTTCGTTCACGACGTGCTCATCGTGCAGGCGCCGGAGCCTGAGCCGGTCGTGATCGACCCCATCATCAGCGACGACGCGCCCCCGGAGCCCATCGACGATGGCGTGGTGGCGACCATCCACGACGACGGCCCCCCAGCGCCTCTCTTCGACGGCTCGGTGAACGGACGGACCGAGGACGCCCTGGCGCTGGTCAACGCGAACCCGCTCATCGCCACCCTCGGCACCTCGACCTACGATGTCGGCCGCGACTCGATCTTCGACCCCAAGGACGAGGCCTTCGACCGCATGATGGCTGGACTCGCGACCGTCGACGGCGGTGAGTACGCGTCACAGACAGGTCCGGGCCTCATGGGCTGCCAGGACTGCCAGGGCGGCGACGACAGCATCGGGGCTCTGGGCCCCGTCGAGCGCGACGGACAGGTCCGCGTCCACGACCGCGGCTCCGTGCAGATCGACCCCGACCGGACCTCGATCGTCACGCCGCCCGGCCAGCCGACCGGCGGGCCGGACATCAGCGGGCTGATCCGGGCCTATGGCCCCCACATCCGCACCTGCTACGAGCAGGCCCTGAACCGCTCCCCCTCCGTCCGCGGCCGGGTTGAGCTGGCCCTCGGCATCGACGACGGCACGACCTACGGCGTCGACGTCATCATGAACACCACCGGTGACGCCAAGCTGGAGCAGTGCATCGAGGCCAAGGCGGGCCGCTGGAAGTTCCCGGTGGAGGTCGAAGCCGACATCGTCTGGCCCTACGTGCTGACGCCCCAGGAATAGCCGACAAAGCACCCGCGTAGCTGCACGGGATCTCCCGACGACGAGGTTCCAATACGACCGTGAGACGGCTCGCGCTGCTGCTACTGATCCCGGGCTTGCTGGCCCTGTCCTACGAGCCGGCGACCTGGCTGGTCAAGACCTGGGTCCACGCTGGCTACGACAGCGTCGGCGCCTGGGTCTTCGCCCTCTGCGTGGCCCTGACGCTTCGCAGCGTCCTGTCCGGTCCGGCGGACCAGGACAACACCTCCAGCTCCCGAGCGACGTGGCTGCTCCTGGGCGCCGCCGGCATCCGGCTCGCCGGGTGCCTGCTCGAGGTCAACCACATCGGCGCAGTCGCCCTGGCGCTGGACGCCTGGGCCCTGGGCCTGGCCCTGCGGCTGCACGCGCGCCCGTGGCCGGTGAACCCGGGGAGGCTGGCGGCGCTCTTCGCGCTGTCGCTGCCGATCAAGCAGCTCCTGCAACACTTCTTCGGCTTCTCGGCGAGGGCCTGGAGACCCCCTTCCTCACGGACGTCGAGGTGGACTGGGGGAGCGCTCCCGTCCACGACGCGACCCCACGCGCGCTGCCAGATCTCTTCCTCGGGGACTCGCTGCGCGTGATGGCGCTCTACGACGCACCCGGCGACTACCCGGTGGTCGTCAAGGGCAAGGTCGCCGGCAAGGACGCAGCGCTGCCGGTGGTCCTGTCACTGCCCGAGAAGACCGAGGGCTCGGAGGCCCTGCCGGTGTTGTGGGCACGTGGCCAGGTGAAGGACCGCATGATCGACTGGGCCTCGCCACGCACCGAGCCCAGCGAGAAGGAGGCCCTGGTAGAGGAGATCACGGGCTTGGGCCTGGAGCACCGACTGGTGACCCAGTGGACGAGCTTCGTGGCGGTGGCAAAGGACCGCAAGGTGGCCACGGCCGAGGGCGAGGCCTATGTCCCGACTCCCGCGCCTGCCAGCACCGCGATGAACACCGGCGCCCACTTCGGCGGGAGCTCCGCGCCCGAGCCGGCGACGTGGGCGGTGCTCGGCTGTCTCACGCTCCTCGGCTTCGCCGTCCTGGGTCGGAGACGGACCCTGGGGTAGCCTCCTCGGATGTCCGACTCCACCAAGAAGCGCTGGGAGCGCTTGCTCGGATACCGCGGCGCACCGATTCACCAGGGCTCCTTCGTCCAGGGCCACGCCCCGAAGACGGAGGCCCTGACGCCGGAGTTCCCGGCCCCAGACGACGCCACCTCCCCGGCCGAGCCGGCGCCGACGCAGATCGTGGAGGGCAAGAAAGCCAGCTACCTGCTGGACCGCTCGCTGGGTCAAGGTGGCTCTGGCTCGGTGCACCGCGCGGTCTGCCTCGACGAGGACAAGGGCATCCCGAAGTGGGTCGCGGTCAAGGCCCTGGTCGGCCTCGACGACCGGGTGTCCAACATCACGCTCAAGCGCGAGCTCAGCTCCCTGCTGGCCATCAAGTCGGACCGCGTGCCGCGAGTCTGGGACTGGCGGGTGAAGGGGCCCGGACGCTTCGTGGTGCTGGAGTACTTCCCCATCGGGAGCCTCAACCGGCTGCTGGCGAAGGTCGGGCGGCTGGAGATGGAGCAGTGCTGGGCGCTCTTCGAGGACCTGCTGAGAGCCCTGGGCGCCGCCCACGCCGCCAGCGTGCTGCACCTGGACATCAAGCCGGGCAACGTGCTGGTCGACGGGGACGGCCGCTACGTGCTCACGGACTTCGGGATCTCCCAGGGTGCCCTGATGAACTCCTCCCCGCGCGTCCCGACAGGTCTGGGCACGCGGGGCTACCAGGCTCCAGAGCAGCGCTGGCGCGCCCCGGCGCTCTACGACATGCGCACCGACCTCTACTCGGTGGGCGCGACGATGTGGGCCGCGTGCACCGGCGTCAACCTGGCCTCGCAGAAGGCTTCGGGGCTGTGGGCGAAGACCCGCGACGAGCCCCTCGGCCTGCCACCGCTGTCGGACTTCCTCCAGTTCTGCCCGAGCGAGTTCGAGGAGCTGGTGATGGAGCTCTTGCGTCAGAACCCGCGAGAGCGCCCTGGCAGCTCGGCCGAAGTGCTCAAGCGGGTCCAGGACGCCCAGCGGGGCCTCTCGACGCTCCAGGCCACCCCCGGGGACGCCGTCACCCCAGAGGAGCGCAAGGCCATCGCCGCAGAGCTCCTCGACCCGGTCTGGTCGACCGTCTTCAGCGCTCAACAAGCCGGACAGTGCCTGTGCTTCCCGGCGGGCGAGGTCATCGCGACCGAGGGCGAAGAGAGCTACAACACCTACATCCTGCTGCGTGGCTCGGTGGGCATCTACCACGGCGAGATCCTGCTCGCGACGGAGTCCCGGGAGGGCACCTTCCTGGGCGAGGTGGCCGCGCTCACCGGAGGGACGCGCACGGCCACGATGAAGGCGGAGACCGAGGTCATCGCCCACGCGCTGAACGCCTCGCAGCTGGAG
>DASCPX010000054.1:0-1471 GCA_036012755.1 Myxococcota bacterium
CACGCCCAGGTCGTCGGCGTCCTGGAAAAGAAGCTCGCCCTGGCGGACGACGATGGGGAGGCAAGCCAGCTGCTGAGGAGCATCGCGGGGCTCCAGGACAACGAGCTTGCCGATGCGGACGCCGCCACCGGGACGTGGCAGCGGATCCTGGAGAGGTCCCCCGGCGACCCGGCGGCCGTCGCCGCCCTGGTGCGGTTGCTCACCGCGGCGAGCCGCTGGGTTGAGCTCGTGGACGTCCTCCAGGCCGAGGCGGACCTGCACGATGACCCCGCTGACAAGCGCAAGGCCCTCGAGCGGATCGCGGAGGTCTGGGCAGACCAGATGGAGGACTGGGACAAGGCCATCGAGGCCTGGTCCGAAATCCTCGGGTTGTTCCCCGCGGACCGGGAGGTCGTCGACCGGCTGGCCGACCTCTGTGAGCGGGCCGAGAGCTGGGAGCGACTCCTCGAGGTGCTCCAAGGCCAGGACCAGCTTCTCACGGACAACACCCGTGCGACGGACGGGCCCTTGGACCCCGATCAGGCAGCGCTCAAGCTGCGTATCGGCGGGCTGTTGGAGGGGCCCCTGGACCAGGTGGATCGGGCCATCGAGGTCTACCGCGGACTCCTGGAGCGGTCGCCGGAGCATGGGGGCGCCTTGGCGGCCCTGGAGACCATGCTCGACCGGCCGGACCACCGCGTGGAAGTGGCCCGATATCTGGAGCCGCGCTACGCGCACGGCGACTCTTGGGCAAAGCTGGTCCGCACCCTGGAGATCCAGCTGAGCGTCATGGAGGGAGCGGACCCGCGGGCGGAGACCATCCTGCGGATCGCCGACCTCCGGGCCTCGCACCTCGATGACGGCGCAGGCGCCTACGAACTCCTCGCCGACTCCCTGCGAGCGCAGCCCTCGGACTCGAGGTTCGCCGATACCCTGGAGCGGCAGGCGGCGGCCCTGCAGCGATGGCCCGACCTGGTCGACCTTTTGCGGGAGCTGGCTGCGGAGCGACCGGGAGCGGGGATGTCCCTGCTCCTGCGGACCGTCCGCATTCAGCAGGAGGAGCTGGAGGACTCGAAGGGGGCCCTGGATGCCTGCCAGGAGATCATCGGTCTCCAGCCGGATGACACCCATGAAGGGTGGGCGGACTACCTGCAAGGACTGTCGACCGCTGTCTCCCAGACCCACGACAAGCAAGGTCGCATGGGCCTGTTGCGCCGGGCCGCGGAGGTCGCCGAGGGGCAACTGTCACGGCCCGACGAAGCTGCGGACTACTGCCGGCGGCTGCTGGAGGAGGCGCCCGACGACGGGCCCGCCCTCGATGCTCTGGAACACCTCCTGCGGGAGCTGGGTGACCACGCCCAGGTCGTCGGCGTCCTGGAAAAGAAGCTCGCCCTGGCGGACGACGATGGGGAGGCAAGCCAGCTGCTGAGGAGCATCGCGGGGCTCCAGGACAACGAGCTTGCCGATGCGGACGCCGCCACCGGGACGTGGC
>DASCPX010000055.1:0-1078 GCA_036012755.1 Myxococcota bacterium
AAGAGGAAGAGGAAGTTGATGGAGAAGAGGAAGAGGAAGTTGATGGAGAAGAGGAAGAGGAAGTTGATGGAGAAGAGGAAGAGGAAGTTGATGGAGAAGAGGAGGTTGTGGGCAAATTAGCGACTGAAGAGCTTCTTAACATTGATGCCGTCTCCGATGGTCAGGATGGTGATCTGGGAGAACTCTTGGAACAGCAGAAGCCCTCAGGTATTATTAGCCCGTCACGTGGCCGTGTCGAAGTTACGTACATCAGCAAGAAGCCATATACACCTAAACGTAAGACTAAATCTCAGTCCCGTATAGATAGAGAAGAACAAAGGAGAGCCAAGAGGGTATTGAAGGAAGAGATTCAGAGGAGAGAACAAGAGAAAAACAGGCGTAGAGCCAAAGAAAAGGAGGAGAGAGCTAGACGTAGAGAACGAGAGTCCCGGTATAGGCCTCGCAAAAGGGAATCGCGTCACAGCAACGAGAAGAGGAAAGTACGGGAGCACCACTCAAGCAGGAAGAAGGAAAAGTCGAAGGGCCGACGTTCTATGCGGTACTACAAAGACTTTCGTAAAAAGCCTGCAGACTTTCGTAAGCTTCACTCTAGCTCTCCAATGGAGTACTCATCTACGGAGTCAGAGTCGTCTTCATCTGACGACTTCCCAAGTCCTAGTACCCCTCGAAGCAACCGTGACCAAGAGAAGATCTTTCGTAAGATACGAGACCTTCAGAGACGCCTCTATAAATCCGAGATCGAGAATCGTAAATTGCGTGAACGGCATCGTAGAAAACACAATTGATCTATAGTAACAAGTTCATTATTCGATACTAAATATGACTCAAGTATTTATTAAACATATAGGGCCGTGGCATCGGGGATCAAGAACTTCAGGGTGGTAGTAGTATAGAGTGAAAGATAGCAAAGAAAAACAAAGCTGACATTGCTGTAGAGGTTAACAGCTGTTAAATCATTTAAACTACAAAGTTACACATTAAACAACAAATATGTTTTCGAAGAATATAAAAATGAAAACATATTTAAGGATTTATTATTTCTAATAAAAATGAATGATTGGATTACGCCTAAAAAAGC
>DASCPX010000056.1:0-1439 GCA_036012755.1 Myxococcota bacterium
CCGGTCTTATGGGTCCCGGTCTTAATCGGGATAGGGGCGGCGGAGACTCCTCCGCCGGGCCCCTCCCACACCACCGGACGTACGGATCCGTATCCGGCGGTTCAGCGGGTTGAGGTCAGGTCGAGAGCCGAGGCACCCCCAGCTCGTCGAAGTAGCTCGTGTCGAGGACGGTCGTGATGAGGCCGTTTGCACCCTTCCACCGGTGTCGTCCCTGGGCGGCAATAGACGCGGCGAGCCGCTGTCTGCACCCAAGCACGAGCAATGCCCGGTATGTCCGCGGTCCGGTCTTCCAGTGGGCCAGGTGCAGTGCGCGGAGGCGGCGGCGGAGCCAGCCGTCGAGGCTGCGGAGCACCGTCGGCGTGTCCGCGAGCCTGAAGTACCGCGCCCAACCGGGCATGTAACTTCGAAGCTCCTGCACCACGCTCCCAATGCTCCGCCCTCCACCGCGCCTCGTCGTCGCGCGGACACGCTCCTTGAAAGCGTCGATCGCCTTCTTGGAGATCCGCCACTTGATCACGCCGCCCTTGCCCCTCGCCGAGCAGAACCCGAGGAAGCTCCGTCGGCGCACGTCGTCGACCCCGCTCTTCGCTTCGTTCAAGCGAAGTTGCAGCTGGCCGAAGATGCGCCGAAGGAACCGTAGGACACGTTCACCGGCTCGCTGGGATCGAACGTAGACGTTCAGATCGTCGGCATACCGGACGAACGCGTGGCCTCGCTTCTCGAGCTCTTTGTCGACCTCGTCGAGGAGCACGTTGGCGAGTAGTGGGGACAGTGGACCGCCCTGTGGGGTCCCCTCGTGACGCTCGACGACGACGCCGTGCACCATCATGCCCGCTCGCAAGAACCTGCGGATGAGCCCGAGGACGCTCGGGTCTCGGATCCTCCGAGCCAGGCGGCTCATGAGGACGTCGTGTTGAACGCGGTCGAAGAACTTCTCCAGGTCCGCGTCGACGACCCAGGTTCGGCCTTCTCGGATGTAACTCTGGGCTTCGTAGAGGGCGTGCGCTACGCGCCGACCGCGCCGAAAACCATAGCTGTGGTCCGAGAACGTCGGGTCGAGCCGAGGCTCGAGCACTTGCAAGACAGCTTGCTGAACGAGCCGGTCGAGGGCGGTGGGGATGCCGAGCATCCTTTGCCCTCCTCCGCGCTTCGGGATGAACCTCCTCTGCACCGGGCTGGGCGAGTACGTCCCGTCGAGCAGCGCGCTCTTCAGGGCGACCTCGTTGGCCCGGAGGTACGTGGGGAGCTCCCGGACGCTCATATCGTCGACCCCGGGGCTCCCGCCGTTCTTCTTCACTCGCTTCATCGCGGCCCACAGGTTTTGGTGGGAGACCACCTCGTCCATCAGGCCGCTCCTGCCTGAGCGCTCGGTGCGCTGGTTCGCCGACTCGGCTTCCCCGCTCCTGCCGGTCGGTTGACCTTCAGTCTCGTACCTGAGA
>DASCPX010000057.1:0-1111 GCA_036012755.1 Myxococcota bacterium
CCCCTTCCTCCAGCACGCCTTCGGCAACCTCCCTGCCACCGTGACCTCCAAGCGATTTCGAGGGGATAGTGGTCTGTATGACGAGAAGGCGCTGACCTGGGTAGCCGACGAGGCCGATGTGGAGTTCGCGGTGACCGCCAAGATGAGCGCGTCGTTGAGCAAGACCATCGGGTCGCTGAGCGAGGCCGCCTGGAAGCCGTATCGGAGCTTGAACCCGGCCGCCGAGACGCGCGAAGAGCGTCAGTGGGCCGAGGTGAAGGACTTCGTGCCGGCCTGGAAGCGCAACGCCCAGCCCGGGGCGGTGCCGTTCCGCTATCTGGCGATCCGTGTTCGCAGCCTTCAGGCGGATCTGTTCGAGGAGGACGAGGCGAGTTGGCGTCACTTCTCTGTAGTGACGAACATGGACTGGCGCGGCGATCGCCTGCTGCGCTGGCATCGGGAGAAGCAGGGGACGGTGGAGCACGGCCATGGGGTGTTGAAGGGTGATCTGGGCGGCGGGGTGCTGCCCACGGGCAAGTTCGGCGCAAATGCTGCGTGGTGGCGGCTTCAGGTGCTGGCGGCCAACCTGTTGGAGCTGCTGAAGGTCCAGGCGCTACCCGAGGAGCTGGCGACGGCGCGTCCCAAGCGGCTTCGGTTCTCTCTGTTTTGTCTGGCAGGCCGACTGGTGACTCACGCTCGGCGTCTCGTGCTTCGTGTGTCGAGCCACTTCCCACTGGCCGCAGCCTACGTGGCGGCTCGGGGTCACCTCCAGCGGCTGGCCGGCTCGTTGCGGGTCGCGCGAGCGCCTGGCTGACGGCAGTGAGTCGCCCCGCTGCAGGCTCGGCACGCCGAGTCCGGCTCGAGGTGCGCCCCGGGCGCGGGGCGCGGGCCGTTCTGGACCGCCACGGCCTCCTTCAGCGCCGCACCGCCCCCCGGAGAGCCTCGGGAAGGGCGCCCGGCGGGGTCAAATCACCCCCACCCAGGTCATCTGCCAGCGTAGGCAACCTTCATGCCAAGATCGACCCGACGATTTGGGTCACGGGCGGCGGCCGCGCTGTCGCCCCGCGCTGTCGCCCCGCGCTGTCGCCCCGCGCTGTCGGGTCTCCCCCCCTGGTCGCGACGCGGGGAGGTC
>DASCPX010000058.1:0-5973 GCA_036012755.1 Myxococcota bacterium
CCCAGAAGGGTCGAAACAGCTTCGACTCCCGCCGCCTCCCCCTTTCCCCTCCGCTCGTAGCGCCACGTCCAAGGGGCGGGCCCGGCTGGCGTGGTCGGGCCGCCAACCGGCCATGCCCGCTCAGCTCCCGAAGAGTGCAACCTCGACATCGTCGAGGACATCGAAGCGCTCGACCGCGAACAGCCAAAGCTGGTCCTCCCGCTCGGTGACGACCTGGTCGAGCTTGACTGGCCCCGCCGCCAGTGAGTCTGGACGGTGGCGATCGCGTGCCTCGAGCAACTTGTGCACGCGGCGCAGTCCGCGGCGGCTCCGCGGGTCCAGGAAGAGCTCATCGGGCTGCAGGGCGTCGGCCTTCTCCAGGTCCTGGAGGCGCGCGAGCTTGTCGCGGGGCGGCAGATCCTGCAGGGAGCGGTTCAGGCCCGACTCGAGGGCCATGAGGTTGCCGGCCCGCCAGACCGCCTGGGCACCGGGGTGGAAGTTGGCCCAGGCCTTGCCGTCCCGGCCCTTCCACTTGAGCTTGTGCCGCTGGTTCTTTGCGAAGATGTGGTCCCAGTCGAGGCGGTACGGGGGGGACTCGGTGGCGGTGTCGAACGGCAGGCGCTGGGCGAGGGACAGAAAGAGCCGGGCGTTGCTGTTCACCATCTGACGGCGGGTCCGGGCGCGCTCCCGGTTGTTGCCCTCGAATGGGCGCGGCACCGCCGTGCGCCGGTGTGAGAGCGCCTTGTTGATGGCGGGCGCCTGGGCGAGGAGGCCTGTCAGCGGGAAGTCCGTCCCCGAGTGCTGCAGGGCCGTGCGCAGGGCGGCCCGAGCGTATGGGAAGCGGAGCACGGTCCGCGGTCGGAAGGCGGTCCCCCAGAAGAGGTAGGCGGCCGCCGTGTGCAGGGAGGAAGCGTCAGGGACCGAGGGTAGGGCGATGGTCCAGGCCAGCACGTCGTCGAGCAGCCACCGGTCGACGTACCAGAGGCCATGTCCGAGCACGTCCCGCCTGCGGAGGTGGGTGAGGGTGGCCTGGACCCGCGCTGTCGTCTCGCGGTCCGCGGTGAGCTGCTGCATGGCCTCCACGAGGTCGCGCCCGCGGCTCTCCTCGAGGGTCTGCACCCGCAGGGGGATCGTGTCCCGGCCGCGGATCCGCCAGCTGGCGACACGCGCCACGACGCGCAGGGCCTGCATGCGGGGAAGTGCCCAGTCCCGGCCCCGGAACTGGTCGAGGCGCTCCTCGGCCTGGTGCCACCAGGTCTTGATGCCTGCGAAGAAGACCTCAGGCCCGCTGGTGGCGACGCCTTCGAGGTTGGCGCGGGTGTAGACGTCGAGCACGTCACGGGGATGCTGGAGCACGACGTGCTGCACGGGCACGAAGGGGGTGGTCCAGGCGGCCACGAGGTTGCGCAGTCGGGTCGCCGCGGTCTCGCTCGTACTGGGCCCCGGACCCACCCACAGCGGGTCGGCCTTGCGCAGCCAGCACTCCAGAAGCGCCGGAGCAGCCCCCAAGGCCAGCGCCTCGAGTTCGTTCTGGGGGGTCTCTCGCAGGGCCCGGCCCACCGCCGCCACGGACACCCAGCTGGACCTGGACCCGGCGTGCAGGCCGCGCGTGTCGAAGGGACGGTGGGTCGCGTCCTGCCAGCAGATGAAGGCCTGGATCCGGTCGTCGGAGCGGCCCGGCTTGACCTGGGGCAGATCCTCCAGGTCGAGTTTCACGAAGAAGTCCGGTGCATCGGAGACGAGGTCCGCACCCTCGAGGAGGGCGGCCAGGGCCCATGCGCGCTGCTGCCCGTCGAGGAGTTGCCAGGCACCGGGCCCAGCCTGAAGTGCGCGGCGGTCGTCCCCCAGGACGTGGCTGGTGTCCTTGGTTCGGCAGAGCAGCAGCGCGCCGATCGGGTAGCCGTGCAGCAGGGAGTCGAGGAGCTTGGCGGCCCGGGCAGGCGTCCAGACCCGCTCGCGCTGCACGATGGCCAGACGCCACGGCGAGTTCGCGTCGGCGCTGCGGTCCAGCAGCTGTTGGATGGAGGCGGTCGTGGCGGGGTGGTGCATCGAGGCAGCCTTCTGCTGGGGGCGTGTGTGGGGCAGCGACTCGGAGCGCGTGCCCCTGTGAGTATCTTGCCTATGCGCCCATGTTCACTCCTCGGAGGTGCTTGATCGACCTCCTGCGTAGGTACAGACGCAGCCCACGCGATGGCTGACAGCAGGTCCTGGAGTTCCCAGCCCCGATGCCCCGCACACTCCACGACGTCATCGCCGACCTCCTCGCTGCCCACCAGCGCGAGCCCGTCGTCGATCTGGGGCGCGTCTCGGCGCTCGACAACGGCGCGAGGGAGAAACGGAACAGCCGCCGGTCGCGGTGCTTCTTTCTCTCCTGACTGAGGAGAAGGTCTGTAGGCCTGGACCCCGAGGTCCGCGGGCCCCTCCAGGACCCCACCAGCCCGCCTGCTCATGAACCCGCAACTGATCGTGATCACTACGTTCGCAATCCCAGCCCTTCACCTCCGAAAACCGGTCACCTACCTGTGGCAGTAGATGCAGTTGGGCGGATGGGACGTTCGGGACGGTCCAAGACTGCGGGTAGTGGACACGTAGAACTCGCCCCCCCTCCATCCTCCACCAACGTAGGTCGTCGAGCCGGCGAGGTGGGTGCCCAAAACGCGCCCAGACCTCTCAGAATGAGCCGGAGTCCACGGGACACAGTCGGACCACGATGGAGGCGGCGTTCCTCTCAGAATCCCCTGACAACCGGCAGAACGTCGTCGAGATCGGGTTTCTTGAGAAGTGCCAGACGAGACTTCGACTCCCGCCGCCTGCGGGAGTCGAACTACCGCCCTCTCGGTCGCTGCGAGTCTCGCGATCTCGGCCCCGCAGGGGAACGATTGCTTCCGTCGCCGCCCCACCCTACCCCTGCTACAATCTGCGTCTCATCGGGAGGAGCCCATGAATAGTCGGCCAGGATTGTCGTTCGCTGCTGCCCTGTGCCTCAGCTGGGGGTGTCAGAGCACCGTGACGGGCAGCGGCTTGATCTGTGGAGAAGGCACCCATGAGGATGACGGCGAGTGCGTTCCAAGCTCGAATGACACAGCTGGCACTGACACAGCCGACACGGGTGAATCCCCGCCCGACCCCACAGATGCCGACGGGGACGGCTTTAGTGAGGCCGAAGGGGACTGCGATGACTCGGATGCCGACATCCACCCCAACGGGACCGATGGTCTGATTGCCGACCGTGACTGCGACGGGGTGGCGGCCGAAGGGACTCTGGACCTGGCGGAATACACCTTCATTGGCGAGAGCCCGGATGACTATGCGGGATACTGGGTATCGACCGCGGGGGATGTCGATGGAGACGGCCTCGATGATGTGTTGGTCGGGGCCTATGATGACGACGATATGGGTCCCTCAGCCGGAGCGGGCTACTTGATCCTGGGGAGCAGCCTGGACCCTCATGGGTCCTTTGATCTCTCCGAGGCTGACTACAAGATTGTCGGAGAGGATGCGGGTGACTTTGCCGGCTTTGTGGTCGAGACCGCCGGGGATCTGGACGGCGACTCCTTGGCCGACATCCTCGTCGGTGCCTATGGGGTCGGCGACCGAGGCCCGATTACCGGCGCAGTCTATGTCATCCTGGGCAGTAGCATTGGAGCACCAGGGACCATCTACCTGTCCGATGCCGACTACAAGATTGTCGGAGAGAGCGAACAAGACTTCGCTGGATATGCGCTCTCGAGTGCGGGAGACGTGGACGGCGATGGGCTGGATGACATCCTGGTGGGCGCCAGCGGACAGGATGCCGGGGGAAACTTTGCCGGCGCAGCCTATGTGATTCTGGCCAGCAGTCTCGCGGAGGGAGCTCCAACCGACCTCTCTCAGGCCGACTACAAGTTCATCGGGGAGACCAAATTGGACTGGGCCGGGTATTCGGTGTCCGGGGCGGGCGATGTGGATGGAGATGGTCTCGCGGACCTCTTGATCGGGGCGGACGGAGATGACGGGGGATGGATGGCACACGCGTCCTATCTGATCTTGGGGAGCAGTCTGAGGTCCAACTCGACCATGGATCTCTCCGAGGCCGACTACAAGTTCATCGGAGAAGACAGCTACGACTACGCCAGCCAGGTGTCCACCGCGGGCGATGTGGACGGGGATGGCTTGGACGATATTGTGGTGGGCGCAGCTGGCTACGACCACGGAGGAAACGATGCGGGCGCGGCCTATGTCATCTTGGCCAGCAGCCTGGGGGCGAGGGGCACCATCGATATATCGACGGCCGACTACGTTCTCTTCGGAGAGAGGAGCGGAGACCTGGCCGGTTCGACGGTCGCCAACGCGGGAGACGTCGATGGCGACGGCTTGAGCGACATCTTGGTGGGCGCCCTCCGACACGACAGCGCCTACGATCTCCAGGGAGCCGCCTATGTTGTCCTGGGTCGCAGCTTGTCGAAGAGCCGAGAGATGGACCTGGCGAATGCGGACTACAAGCTCGCGGGAGGCAGTCCCGACCAATACGTCGGCCACTCGGTATCGAGCGCAGGGGATGTGGACGGCGATGGACTGGACGATGTCGTGGTGGGCTCCTATCACGGACCGAATTGGAGCGGTGCCGCCTATATTGTCACGACGAGATAGCTCTCAAACCGCCGCACTCAACCCCATTGGTTCCAGACGCACTCCACCGGTTCGACTCCCGCGGCGGGGGAAGTGGGGTTTGAAATGGAATGGGGGTCAGTCCAGGTCCTGCCGGTATGCGCTGAGCCAACGGGTGGCTTCGTGGTCCAGCTTGCGATCCGCTGTGGGATCAGGGCAGCGGGGAGAGCCGGCCCCTGGTTTTCCCGGCGGGATGAGACCGGTCCCATGCAGTGAGCACCCATCGGATGGTCTGTTGGACGGGTCCTGCTCGCCGCTCAGCGTCAACAGGATTGCTCTGGTGACGGAGCTGTCTTGTTCAAAGGCGAACCGTTGTGGCTCGACCCCGAGGGAGTCCCATCCACACCTTGGTTGGAAATGGTACCTGCCGTGGTCGTAGGTCTTGATGAACTCATAGTGAACGACCTGGGACATGGTCCCCAGATCCTCGAGAAAGTCAGAGGATTGCTGCGGTGACGTCTGCCCGGCCTCTGTCTCCAGCTCCGCGATGAGCGCAGCGAGCATGTCGGATGTAAGGTCGCCCACCCTTCCGGGCCCCCCTCCGCCCTCTCCGCCGCAGTGCAGAACGAGGATGCCCATCAGGTAGCGCAGCTCCCGGTCGTTGGGGTCTTCCGCGTAGAGGAGGAGCGCGCGTGCGATGGCCCGCTCATGGGTCGGGTCCAGATAGTAGGCGGCCCAGGTGGCCTCGAGTCGGCTGCGGAACCAGAGCCCGCTGTCGCGGGGGACCCGGTGGTAGGCCGCCTCCGCCAGGGCCCACTGGCTGTTTGCGAAGAAGATCCGTCCCAGTGCCAGTGCGGCGGCAGGGTCATCGTCGATCTGGGACAGGAGCATCTCGGCCGCTTCCGTCGAGTGCCCCTCCAGATGCAGCCGTGAGGCCTTCTCGACGGATTCGGGGGTGGCCAGCGCCGTCGAGATCAGCAGAGCGATGGAGACGAACATGTGGGCTCCCCGGGGGAGAGAATGAACTGTCGCGCAATGAAACCGGTGAACCGCATCATGAACACACTGTTAATCAGAGTAGTCCGGGGTGAATCAACGATTCAACTGCGCATACCGCTCATCGTGATCACCCAGATCGGTTCATCGTGATCACTTCGAGGGCGCGATCCGCGCAAGCCGTGTGGCGCCGGTTGGGCCCACGAGATCCGAGGTTGAAGGATCGTATCCAGGCGTCGACCTTGGGCTGCGTTGCCGAGCGTGATCTGGTTCGGGGGTGTACCCGGTGCTGGACGCGCTCGGGATCAAGGAGCGCTCCACACCGGCGCTGCGGCTGCTGGTGAGCCGCGCGGTGTGCGAGGCGAACTCGGTGACCTCTGCGAGGGAGTTGCTGCAGATGAGCGGCGTGCA
>DASCPX010000059.1:0-193869 GCA_036012755.1 Myxococcota bacterium
TTCGCGCGCTGGCGCCGCGAACCATCAAGCGCCTCGAGGCCGACGTCGGGACTGTCCTCCGAGAGATCACAGCGAAGAACTGTGAGGCCTGGTTCAGGCACTGCGGCTATGTCCCTCAAGCATCATGATCGGCGCGATAAGAGCGCTGCGCACCAGGTCTGCAGGCATCCGCGGATGTACATCCGTGCGGCGTTCTTGAGTGTTTGGCATTCACTGAGCTGAGTCTTCAGCCATGGAATCGATGCGCTACTGGTTGCCAATAATGAGCACAGTGCCGCCGATGTTCGTGACACCGATGGCATCGCGAAGCGCCTCAGCGTCGGCGGTGGGCAAGCTGGTGTTGTCCTTCACGACGAAGTCTTCGTCGACAGACGTAACGCCGTGTAGAGCGGAGACGTCGGTGAGCACGACGTTGTCTTCGATGTGGAGATCCTCGCCAATGGTAAGCAGGTTCTCCAGACCGTTGAAGCTCGTTAGCGCGGAGCCCTGCACTCCGACCGACCCCCCCACGGAAGTCAGGCTACTCAAGCCAGTGAGATCCACCAAGGCCACGTTGTCACCCACCCCGAGCCCACCAGTGGAGGTCAGGCTACTCAGGCCCATGAAGGACAACATGGCGTCGTTGCCAGTCACCGCAAGCGAGCCATCAATGGAAGTCAGGGCACTCAAGCCATTGAAGTTCACGAACGAGTCGCTGTTGACAACGGATACACCACCGCTAACAGAGGTGAGGCTGTCCAGTCCGGTAAAGTCAACGAGCACCGGGGCGGTGTCCACATCCAATTCCCCGCCCGATGATGACCCACTACCAATAGAAGATAGGCAACCAAGACCGGTGAAATCGGTCAACGAGTATGCGTGACTAATCTCGATGCTTCCCCCCACGGTGGTGAGATTGTCGAGACCCGTGAAATTGATGAGGTCTGAGACCTCCGCCAACCGCATCTCTCCGGTGACCTCACAGATGCACTCGGCACCCGAAAAGTCCGTGGCGTGCTCGTCTACCGAAAGCCCGCCGTCGATGATGTAGGGCGTCGATGAGGCACAGATCCCCGCATCGTCAGGCCAGTGGGCGCTCAGTGGGTAGACCACGGCGCTAGAACAGTCGATCGTAGATGCAGCGCAGGCGGTGGGGCCGCCGGTATCGGTGTCCGTGTCCGTGTCCGTGTCGGTGTCCGTGTCCGTGTCCGTGTCCGTGTCGGTGTCCGTGTCCGTGTCGGTGTCCGTGTCGGTGTCGGCCTCTCCATGGCTACAACAACAGCAATCATGTCCGGTATCGTGGCTGTAGTAGTTGTTGGTGATGGTGTCACATCCAATCAACTGCACACCCATGACGAATACAAGAGTCGATCGAGTCATTGTCTACCTCTCAGGAATCAATTTCAGGTCTCTAAAAAAGGCAGCGCGACTATAACATCAGGCAGAAGTCGCTGCGGTGGGGATAGGAAGGACTAACAGCCCGTGAGCCGTACAAGCGGGTCCCGCGTGTACAGGCAGCCCGCCCTCAGTGACCGTACGAGTTCGAGGGCCGCGTAGGGCGTAGCGTTTCTGGTCGTCGTGGCCGCCGTTGGCAGCGCCGAGCGGTTCGTCGCGCAACTCCCCCGCCCGCTACGTCGGCGGCTCCCTCCGGGCTCGGTGATGGTCCGTGGTGCTGCTCCTCAGGCAACCACGGCGAGTGGCTCGCGCGCGCTCTCACCCTCCTCGCCCGGAGGCGCGCGGGCCACCGTCTGCTCCAGGCCCTTCACGACGCGCATCGTGGCAGGCGCCATGACGACGGTCCTGACCCGCATGGGCTTGTCACAGTGCGGACAGGAGATCTTGTCTTCGTGGAAAATACGCCAGAGAAGTGCCGCCCAGGCCAGCCAGGGTGGCGCTGGACCGATGGATGGCTCCTTGGTGAGCCTGATGCGGAGGTGGGCCGGCGTGGAGTCCGCTGGCGGCTCGGGTACGATCTCGCTGCGCCAGGCATGACGTGACGCGAAGACGCCATGGAAGAGACTCTCGTTCTTCCTCGGGGGCGGGATGAGGGCGATGATGCGCTGCAGCAGCTCGCTGCGGGTGAGGTGGATGGCCGACGTCCCATCGGACCAAGGGGTCTTCAACCGGAGCAGGATGGAGCCATCGGGCTGTTCCTCCAGGCGCTCTCGGCCCAGCGGAAGCCCCGAGCACGCTCGGCTGGCAGCCCCAACCGCTCGGCGGCTTGGTACCGGCACCAGGCAAAGATGACATCCAGGGCTTGGCTCAGCACGCCTCGCAGGAGGTCGTTGCGCCTGGCTAGGACCAGGCGACGTGCCCAGGGCAGCGTGAGCACCCACTGGCGAACGGGGACCTTCGGGATCACCCTGTCTACGAGCCAGGCAGCGCGGGTCTTGCATGAGAATGGGACGAGTCGGTGATGGTCGCAGTTATCACAGACCAGCCAGGCGAAGCCCTCCCGCGGGTCACCACAACCGAGGAAGCGCTCGACCGTGCGCTCGACGTGGCGGGGGATGAAGCGGCCTGCATCTTCGGCGGCCTCGACCAGCGCGGGCAGTTCCTCCCGGGCTCGCAGTCGCTGAGGTAGTCCGCGCCGTCTCCGTCGAGGTCCACGAGGTCCGCGCCGTCGCAGTCCTGGTCCCGCCCGTCGTAGGGGACCTCTTCGACAGGCGCGCACTCCGCGTCGTCGAGGTCGCCGTCATCGACGGTCTCTACCTCTGGGTGCCGGCAGGCCAGCAAGAGCACCCAGGTCACGGTGACACCAGCGCGGTGTTCCACCAGTAGTCGGCCCCGGTGTCGGCGATCTTCAGCGGATGGTCGGTGGTCTGCACCCCAGGGCTCCCCGAAGGAGGCAACGGTACCCCCTTTACTTCGGCGGATCCTCTACTTTCGGGGCTCTCGGCCCGTCGATCGGTCTTGCGCCACTTGAACTGGCGCAATCAGCGATCGCGCCACTTGAGCTGGCGAATGACTCCTCACCGATCGCGACAGCTCACTTCGGAGGAGGCACGAACCTCAGCGGCTCCCGGGCCCAGCTCGCGGCCTCTGCTTCGGTCAGGTGCCCGCCGTTGGCCATGTTCTCCAGGATCCAGTCGATGCGCACGTGCGAGGCGCGGTCCGCCAGGTACCACTGGGTGTACATGCCCCGCGGGTCGGGCAACAGCGCCGCGAGGAAGGCCGCCTCGTTGGGGGGCAGGACCTCTGGCTGGCGCAGGAAGTAGCGGTCGGAGGCCGCCTCGACGCCCCACATCTCCGGTCCCCACTCCACCACGTTCACGTAGAGCTCGAGCACCCGGCGCTTGCCCAGGGCGCGGTCGAGCTCCACCGCGATCACCATCTCCCGGAGCTTGCGCTCCATGGTCCGCTCGCCGTCGAGGAAGAGGTTCTTGGCCAGCTGCTGGGTGAGGGTGCTGCCCCCGCGCACCACCTCGCCAGCTTCGATGTTCGCCTGCAGGGCCTCGTCGATCGAGGCCTGCGAGTAGCCGGTGTGGTCGTAGTAGGCGCTGTCCTCCGCGGCGATGATCGCTGCGAGCAGGTGGTCGCTGACCCGGTGGATCGGGGTCCAGCCCTCGCTGCCTTCGCCGCACTCTCGGGGCACGATGTTGCCCTCCGGGTCGCGCACCGCGTAGGTGAAGGGGCCGCCCCGCAGGGTGCCCAGGTTCTTCACGGCGCCGCTGACACCCAGGCGGTGGATTTGCTGCTCCAGCGTCCAGCTGCCGTCGGCCAGCGAGTAGCTCGCCTCGAAGCTGATCTCTCCCTCGACGTGGGCCCAGCGGAGCTCCGGCACGATGTCCGCGAACACCGCGAAGACCGGACCGGCGTCTGCGTTGTCGGCCTGCACGTGGAGCCCCCCGTCGAGCTCCACCCGGGTCTGCATCGGGAGCTCGCCCAGGCTCAGCACGCCGGCCAGGGCGTCGTCCTCGATGGAGAACTCGCCCTTCAAGGGGGGCAGGGCCATCTGTTTCGTCGAGAGCAGCTCGTGCTGCACGACGAGGTCGTCGCTCTGGAGCCGCACGACCGGTGGGTCCGACAGCACCGCGATGACCTTCACGGTCCCGTTGACGTGCTCGTGCTCGACGGGCTGCTCCAGGGTGAGCCTGGCCCGCGCGCCCATCGGCGCTGGCACCTGGAGCTCGGAGCCCTCGCCCCTGAGCTTGCCCTGGCCATGCTCGTTGAGGTGCCCCGACAGCGTCGCCAGCTCCCGCTCTCCCAGCCTCAGGACGAGCCCCTCGATGACGACCTCGACCGGAGGCAGGCCCGAGCTCTCTCCCTCCAGGCCGGAGCTGCCCCCTTTCAGCTCCAGCACGTCGACCTCGACGTTCCGGAGCGTCACGCGGCCCCACTCCAGCTCTACCTCCTCGGCCAGCGCTGGCCCGTACCGAACGCCGTAGAGGGTGCGGCTGCGGACGCCCCAGTCCGCATCGACCCAGTCCACGCCTGCCTGCTCGGCCTCCTTCAGCGCGAAGAACCAGGCACCCTCGAGCGCGCCGAAGCACAGGACGACGAGCACCACCAGGGCAGCGACGAGCTTGGACCTCATTGGGGACGCACGACCAGGACCGGCACCGGGGCGGCGCGCGCGACGACCTCTGCCACGCTGCCGAGGACGAAGCGAGCCAGGCCGCGTCTGCCCCGCGCGCCGACGAGCACCAGGTCATGGGCCTCTGCGGCCTGGTTGATGGCCTCGCCCACCCCTTCGCCGATGCCGACCTCGAAGCGCACGCGCAGTCGCTCCTTCTCCTGGGGCAGCGCCTGCTCCTTCACCGCCGCGCGCATCTGCGCCAGGGTCTCGTCGGGTTCGCAGGTCTCGTTCACGTCGTGCACGTGCAGGAAGGTCAGCATCGCGCCGGTCCCGACCCCCAGCGCGATGGCCTCTGCGACCACACCGACCCGGACAGAGGGGTCGAAGGGTACGAGCACGCTCTCCAGGCGGCGGAAAGGGGGGCCGCCGACGAGCACGGGGCAGCCGTGTTCGCGCAAGAGCGCTTCGTGCCCCCGAGCGACCGCGATCAGCTGGGGCTCGTGCTCGGCGAGTTCGCTCGAGTCGATGCGCTCGACGGAGCCCCGCACCAGCGCCGCGAGTGGAGCCTCGCAGACTCCCTCCGGATCGAGGTCGCTCAGCCAGGCCGCTTGGGCGTACATGTCGCGGAGCATACCGCTCGGTACGATGCACAATGCCCTTCGTCGAGTCAGAGGTCGCCCGCCTGCGCAAGGTGGTCGTCCAGCGCCCGGGCCCCGCCCACGCCGCCATGCGGCCCGCCCACCTCGACGAGGGCACAGAGGACTACCTGCTCTTCGACGACCTCGTGCACGTGCCGGACGCGCAGGTGGAGCACGACCAGCTCGTGCGCGTGCTGCAGACAGCGGCAGAGGTGCGCTATGTCGATGACCTGCTGCTCGAGGCCCTGGGCGAGGAGTCAGCCCGCGCCTGGGTGATCGAGCAGGTCGGCCGGATCGAGGGCTTGGCCCCGAGCACGCGGGCGTCCCTCCTGTCGATGGAGCCGCCAGAGCTCGTCCTGGCGCTGACGACCGGAAGGGTCGTGGGTCGAGAGGTCATGAACCCGCTGCCCAACCTGCTGTTTGCCCGCGACCTCGCCGCGGTGGTCGGCTCGCTGGTCGTGGTCGGCAACGCCAGCAAGCGGGCACGGCGCCGCGAGTCGATCCTGACCTGGGCCGTCGTGCAGAACCACGCATGGTTCGAGGGCGCGCGGATCTCCCACCAGTCGACGCAGCTGCGGGACTCCGGCGGCTCCTTCCCCCTGACGTTGGAGGGTGGCGACGTGCTGGTCGTGAGCGGCAGCCTCGCGGTCATCGGCGCCAGCGAGCGCACCACCTGGTCCATGGTCGCGACCCTTGGCCACGAGCTCATCCGCGAAGGCTTCACGCGGATCCTCGTCGCGGAGATGCCCAAGCAGCGCAGCTCGATGCACCTGGACACGGTCTTCACCCTCGTGGACTGGGACACGGTCGTGGTCTACGGGCCGATCCTGGAGCCGGGCGGACCAGAGGAGTGCACCGTCGTGCGCCTTCGCAAGAGCGGCGATGAGCTGGTGGTGGATCCCCTCCGTGGGAACCTGCTCGATGCCCTCGCGCTCGAGGGCTACCCGATGCACGCTGTCCGTTGCGGGGACGGCGATCCGCTCTTCGAGCGCCGTGAGCAGTGGACGGACGGGGCCAACTTCGTCGCGCTCGCTCCTGGAGTGGTCGTGGGCTACGCGCGCAACGTCCACACCGGCCGGGCGCTCGCAGAGGTCGGCTTTCGGGTCGTCGACAGCGAGACCTACCTCCGCGAGCTGGCAGAGGACTTCGGCGGGGACTTCGACGCGCTCTGCAAGAGCGGCCGGCGCTATGCCGTCGGCATCACCGGGAGCGAGCTCGTCCGCGGGCGGGGTGGCCCGCGCTGTCTCACCTTCCCCGTCGAGCGAGGCTAGCGATCCGGCTGGCCGCAGGCGTTGCGGATCTGCTGGTCGATCTCGAAGAGCTCCGCCTCGAGCACGCCGATCTGTTCGTAGGCGTTTTCGTAGCTGGCCTCCGCGCCGACGATGGCCTCTTGCAGCGCCATCACGCGCTTGCCGTCGATCGCGCACTCCTGGTCCCCGACGCACGCGCTCATCGCGGTGCGCGCCCGGCTGATGCGCGACTCGGCGCTGGCGAGCACGCCCCCGCGCTGCTGGTCGATGCGCTCCTCCTGCCGCTGGCGCTGGGCCTTTGCCGCCCGGCACTCCTTGGGGCTCTTCGCCGTGGTGGTGGCTGTCTCTGGCGCCGACTCCTCCCGGCGAGCTGCCTCGGGGATCTCGGGCCGCTCGGCCTCCGGGGCGACGTTCGGGGTCTCTCCTGACTGGATGCTCCGAAGGGCGGTGCTCATCGTGCTGGTCGGCGCCTGGTCCGTGACCACCGGGTCCGAGGTGCCGCAGGCGAGGAAGAGGATCAGGGCCACCGTCGAAGCATAAGCGAGACACCCGGCGACACACGGTGACGAATGCACGCCAGGGTGACTGATAGGGTTCGCTCTTGGCGCAGAATCCCGCGATCGTCCTGGGCTCTCGGGCCGTCGTAGTTGGCGCGGACCGCCAGTGCGACGTGATCCTGCGCCACCCGGGCGTCGCCGGCCACCACGCCTGCCTGTGGGCGATCGGCTCGACGGTTCACGTCGCGGACCTTGGCAGTGGCTGCCAGATGCGCCTGCAAGGGACGGTCGTAGAGGGGCGCCGAGAGGCCCCCAGCGGCGCGATCCTCCAGATCGGCGAGGCCCCGCCGATGCGCCTGGTCGCCGCGTCGAGTCCGCTGCCGACACCCTTCCGGCTCGACATCGGAGACCACCCGACCCTGTGGGTGCGCATAGAGGATGTCGCCGCCGAGCGACATCACATGCTCCGCGGAGGGCGCAAGACCGAGCTCGCCTACCTGCTCGCCCAGCGCCTCATCGAGGACCGGCGAAGGGCTCTGAACGCCGACGAGGCAGGTTGGATCAGCGATCGCGAGCTCGCCGCGGAGCTGTGGGGCGCCGGACGGGCCGCGGAGAACTCGCTGAACGTGGCCATCTTCCGCCTTCGAACGCACCTGTCCAAGCAGCGCCTGCCCCGCCAGCTGGTGGAGAAGAGCGATCGGGCGACGCGCCTGTCACCGCGGCTGGCCTCTGTCCACGCGGCGCTCTTGCGCTGAGCTACAGGACCGACGCCACCACGGTCATCATCGCGGTCTGGTCGAGCTTGCGGAAGCTCTCTACGGGCACGTTGTCCCATGTGAGCTGGTGGCTCACCTTCAGCGCCAGGTGGTCCGACAGCGCCACGTTCAGCGAGGCCGTGTTGAGCACGCGGGCGTCTTCGAAGTCTCGCAGGTTCTCGTAGACCTCGAGGTTGTTGGCGACCCCGAGGTTCTCGTTCAGCGCGTGGGTGAAGCCCAGCATGGCCCTCCCGGCGATGACGTTGGCCGAGTTGGGCTCGACGCCGTCGACGTAGTCCTCTTGCGCGTAGTCGATGCCGAGCTCCGCCACGAGCTCCGTGGCCTCTGAGTCGAGCAGCAGCCTGCTGTAGCCGAGCTGCTCGTGGGTGCGGAGGTCGTAGCCGGAGAAGGGGTCGTGCAGCGCGCCGCCGAGGGCGTAGAGGCTGTTCTTGCGCGCCCCGAGGTAGCGGTCGTAGCGGAGGTCGCCGTAGACCTTTCGGGCGTTGTCCGCCCGCCCGGCGGCGATCTCGAGCGCGGAGAGCGTGCCGTCCTCGTCAGCGTCGAGCACCGCTCGGCCCCAGAGGGTGCCGGCGACGATGCCGACCTTGTTGGACTCGAAGCGGTGACTCCCGGCGAGCGTGCTCTGCACGGTCCAGAAGTCGGTGTTCCCGGTCGTCAGCGATGCTCCCAGCTCACCGGAGAGGTGGCTCTCCGAGGCCTCGGTCGTGTCGAGCTCCTTGTCTGTCTCCGAGAAGTCCTGGGCGAGCGCGGTGGCGACGAGCAGCAGCATGGTTTCTCCAGGCTGCCCACATAGGACCCCCAGGGCCTGGTCGCACGGTAGAGGTCGAACCCGTACATGACCCTGATGGTCAAGTCGTATCGGCTCGCCCTCTCCAGTCGCGCATCAGCCCCTCTTGCACCACCGTGGCCACCAGCGCCCCCTCGCGGGTGTAGAGGTGGCCGGAGACCAGCCCCTTCGCCGAGCAGGCTGTCGGGCTGTGAACGTCGTAGAGCAGCCACTCGTCCAGCCGGAAGGGCCGGTGGAACCACATGGCGTGGTCCAGGCTCGCGAGCTGGATGCCCGGGGTCGCCCAGCTCACACCGTGGGGGAAGAGCGCTGTCGTCAGGAAGTGGCTGTCGCTCGCGTAGGCGAGCAGGTGGCGATGAACCGCCGGGTCGTCAGGCAGGGGACCGTTGGACTTGAACCAGACCTGTGAATCCGGCGGACGCTCATCGGGACACAGGGGGTTCCAGGGGCGCACCGGGCGGACCTCGATCGGGCGCTCGCCGACCACTTTCTCGCGCAACGGCGGCGGGATCTCGTGGGCCACCAACCGGGCGAGGTCGCGCTGGCACATGAGCTCCTCCGGTGGCGTCACGCCGCTGGGCGCGGCCCTCGCGTGGTCGAGGCCAGCCTCCTCGACCTGGAAGCTCGCCGAGAGGTTGAAGATCGCCTTGCCGTTCTGGACCGCCACGACCCTTCGTGTGCTGAAGCTGCGACCGTCCCGGATCGGGTCGACCGTGTAGACGACCGGCGTGTCCGCCATGCCGTGGCGCAGGAAGTAGCCGTGCATCGAGTGCCCACACCGCCCCTCCTCGACGGTCTGCGCCGCGGCGGAGAGGGCCTGGCCGAGCACCTGGCCACCATAGAGCCTCCCCCAGCCGAGGTCCTGGCTCTGACCGCGGAAGAGGTTGACCTCGATGCGCTCGAGGTGAAGGAGCTCCAGCAGCTCCGCGAGCACCGTCACTCGGAGTCGGTCGGGTGCATGTACACGTCGTGCTTGGAGAACGGGATCTCGATTCCCTGCGAGCCGAAGCGCTTGTAGATCTCTGTGTTGAGGCGGTCCAGGACGCGGTTCTTGTAGCGGGGATCGGGCACCCACACGAGCAGGTGGAAGACCAGGCCGCTGGCGCCGAACTGCACAAAGCGCACCCGCGGTCGGATGTCGTGCACCTTCGTGACGACGCCCTCTGTGGACTCGGCCACGTCGTGGAGGATGGCCCGCACCTCGTCGATGTCGGAGCCGTAGCCAGCCTCGACGATGGCCTTGATCCGGAACATCTGGTGGCGACCGCCGCTCTCGTTCACGATGCTCGCGTTGGCCATCTGGGCGTTGGGGATGATGACCTCGACGTCGTCGTTTGTCTGGATGCGCGTGGTCCGAATGCCGATGGCGGTCACGCGCCCGCGCTCTCCGCTCTCCAGCACGAGGTAGTCGTTCAGCTTGTAGGGCCGATCCGCGAGGATGAAGACCCCGGCGAAGAGGTTCGCGAGGGTGTCCTTCGCCGCGAAGCCCACCGCGATGCCGACGATGCCCGCAGAGGCCAGCCAGGCGCTGACGTCGACGTTCCAGGCCAGCAGCACGAAGTAGACGGCGCCGCTGTAGACGATGACCTGGGCGGCGATCTGGAAGATCGGGAGCGTCGCCTGCTGGACGATGCCCCGATGGGCCCCGTCCTCTGCCGAGAGGTGCTCCAGCACGGTCGTGCTCGTCTGCAGCGCGACCCTGCCGAGCCAGAACACCACGATGGTGGTGAAGAGCCCGCGCAGGGTGAAGCGGGTGGCGTCACCGACCGCCGCCACCTGGATGCAGTACCCGACGGCGCCGAGCAGGGGGGCCGCCGCCACCGGCTTGCCCAGGATGGCCAGGAGCTTGTCGTCGAGATCGGTCTTCGTCGCCTCGACCAGGCGCAGCACCAGGGAGCGCATCAGCAAGTGGAGGACGAGACCCAGGAGCGCAGCGACCGCCAACAGCACCGCCCCCCGCGCGGCGGGGTGCTCGAGGGAGCTCCAGGCCTCGAAGATCGAGGCCGCGCTGGTCTGGATCCTGGTCATGGACCCAGGGGCTTAACCGTTCAGCGCCGACGCCTCAGGGCGAGGAGGCCAACCAGGCCAAAGACGGCGAGGTTTCCCGTGGTGCCGCCGCGCGTGCCGCAGCCACAGCCGCCGTCGACCTCGAAGGCCTCTGCGACGTAGTCGGTGGTCCCGTCCGGATGGACGACCTCTACGTCGTGCATGCCCGAGGGCAGCGTGGAGGGGGAGCGCCCGCTGATGCTGGAGCTGTCCACGACCCTCAACCCGACCACGTTGATGCCGCCGATGCGGGCCTCTGTTCCGTCGACGAAGCCGCCGCCGAGCACGACCACGTCGACCGACTCGCCGTAGGGAGCCATCGAGGGGGTGATGCTGTCCAGGTAGAAGTCAGCGTCAGCGTCGGCGTCGGAGTCTCCGTCGGCGTCGGTGTCCGAGTCGGCGTCGCTGTCCGCGTCGGCGTCACCCTCCGAGAGGTTCGGGCAGGCCTCGCCGTCGGTGTTGTCGGTCTCGATGCAGAGCCGCATGATCCAGTCGCCGATGGTCGTGCCGAGCAGCCCACCGACGTACTCGTTCGTGTACCAGTCGTCGCCGGCGCCGAGATCCCCGTAGATGTAGTGGTTGTTCTTGAAGTCCAGCCCGTCACCGTCCGCGGCGATCGTCGGGGTGCTGCCGTGGCCCTCTTCGAAGCAGAAGGCGATGACCACGTTTCCAGACTCGAAGTCGTCGAGGTAGATCTCGGCCTCTTCGAAGTTCAGGCGCTGCAGCGACTCCTTCGAGCCGCTGACGTTGAAGGCCTCCTCGCCGAGGCGGGTGCCGAAGGGAGGGGTGGTGCCGTCGGGGTTGTAGACCGCGATGACGATGTACTCGGAGCTGGTCTCCGGGCCGAAGAGCACGTCGAGGGTCTTCGGCTTGAAGGGGTAGTCCTCCTCGTCCGGCTCGAAGACCGTCCCGGCGCATTCGTAGGGCAGGAAGCCCCCTTGGAAGACGACCTCGTCTTCGCTCTCGAAGGTGTCGTGGACCAGGTACTTGTCGAAAGCGTAGGCCGCGCTCAGCAGCACGACGGGGAAGACGAATCGCACGGAGCTCCTCCACGGTCTGGACGGCCCAGTCTACTCCTTCTTCTTGAAGTCCACGCTGGCGCCGCCGATGTTGACCTTGCCGCCCTTGATGCCGACCGTGCCCTGGCCGACCGACATCTCGAACTCGTCCCCGCCGCCGGCCTGGAAGGTCGCCGCGCCCTCCACGACGTCGAAGTCCACCCCCTCTCCGCCTCCGGCGCTCGCCGTGACCTTGTCCTCGGCGATGGCGAGCCCGGCCTTGCCCTCTCCGGCGCTGGCCTCGACCCCCTTGTCGCCGATCTTGATGGAGGCGACGTCCTCGTCACCGGCAGCCTCGATCGCCACCTCGCCTTCGCCCGTCGTCGAGCCGCTGGCTCTCACCGTGTTGCCCTCGCCGTCGGTGACGACGACCTCTTCGCCGTCGATGGCGATGGTGCTGCCATCATCTGCTTCGAGCTCGATCGTGAGCTCGGCGCCATCACCACACCCGAGACAGAACAGCAGGCTCAGCATCTCTCACCTCCAGGATGCAGACACCGAGCCTACTCGAAAGCGGGACGACTCAGACCTTCTCGTAGAAGCGTTCCCCGTTGGCCGCCATGCGCACCAGCGTGGCCGACGGGGTGTAGCGCTCACCTGCTTCCTCAGCGAACTCTCGCAGCTCCGCGACCAGCTCGGGCAGGCCCTGGCGGTCGATCCAGGCGAAGGGTCCGCCGGTATTCGGCGCGAAGCCGAGGCCGAAGATGGCGCCGATGTCGCCGTCACGATGGTCGCGCAGGATGCCCTCGTCGAGGATGCGCCCGATCTCGGCAGCCTGGGCCAGCATCAGGCGACGCTGCAGGTACTCGAGGCCGGTGGTCTCGGGGGTGGCCGTGACCAGCTCGGAGAGCCCGGACCAGATGCGGCGGGTCTCCCAGTCGTAGAAGCCCTGCTTCACGATCTTGCCGTTGCGGCCTGCCTCGACGAGGGTCTCCACCAGGCGGATGCCCGCGTAGTCGAGCTTGTCGCCGAGGATGAGCTCGCGGCTCTTGAAGGCCTTGACGCCGAGCGCCAGGCTGACCTCGTCGAAGACCTTCAGCGGCGGCATCACCATGCCCTGCGACTTCGCGGCGAACTCGACGAGGACCGGGTCGTGACCCTCCGCGACGAGCTGGGCGCCCTCCATCAGGTAGGAGGCGAACAGTCGCGAGGTGTAGAAGCCGTAGCCGTCATTGACGACGATCGAGGTCTTCTTGATGGCGTCGCCGAAGGAGAGACAGCGCGCCAGCGTGCGCTCGTCGGTGTCCTCGCCGAGGATGATCTCCAACAGTGGCATCTTCTCCACAGGCGAGAAGAAGTGCAGCCCGATGAACGAGGCCTTGTTCTCGGCGGCCTCGGCCAGGCGCGTGATCGGGATCGCCGAGGTGTTCGACGCCCAGACCCCGTCCTTGGCCAACAGCGGCTCGATCTTCCTGGTCTCGGCGTGCTTGATCCCGATGATCTCGGGCACCGCCTCGATGACGAGGTCGACCCCCTCGAGATCGGCGTACTCCAGGGTGAAGCTGACCCGGCGGGTCAGGGCGTCTCGCGTCGCTTCGTCGAGGTGCCGGAGCTTCTTGACCTGGGCGACGAGGTGCTGCTGGGCCTTCTCGAGCTGCTCGGCGCTGACGTCCTTGACGACCACCTCGAGCCCGGCCTTCGCGCAGACGAAGCCAAGGCTCGCACCCATCATTCCCGCGCCCAGGATGGCGACCCTCTGGAAGCCGTGGGGGACCGCCGCGGGCTGGCCCTCGTGCTTGAGCACCGCGTTGCGATGGAAGAAGAAGGTGCGGATCATGTCCTTTGCCTGGTCGCTCGTGGCGAGCTTGGCGAAGTGTCGTCCCTCGACCTCCAGCGCCCGGTCGAAGGTGAGCCCGGTGCCCTCCTTGATGGCGTTGAGCGCAGCCTCGGCCGCCGGGAAGCACCCGTGGGTCTTCTTGTAGA
Source organism: Myxococcota bacterium (assembly GCA_036012755.1). GTDB lineage: Bacteria > Myxococcota_A > UBA796 > UBA796 > CAJQPC01 > JAAESX01. Next base: position 13,474 of record DASCPX010000059.1, read on the forward strand.
GGAAGGCTGCTGCGCCGATGAAGATGTTGCGCGCCATCTCCGAGCCAGGCTGCACTCCGGCTGGGAAGGTGAAGTTGCTGCGATCCCAGGGCTGCTTGAAGCCCTTGTTCTCCCGAATCCAGGTGACCGCCTGGGTGTGCAGGGTCTCCACATCGGGGGCCAGCGCGTCGACCAGGCCGATCTTCTTGGCTTTTGGTGCCCGCACCGGCCGACCCGCTGCGATGTGTTCCAGCGCTGGTTGCAGGCCGATGAGGTAGGGCAGGCGCTGGGTACCGCCGGCTCCTGGGATGACGCCCAGGCTGACCTCTGGGAGGCCGATCTGGATGCGCGGAGAGTCCAGCGCGATGCGGTGATGGCACGCCAGGGCCAGCTCGTAGCCGCCGCCGAGGGCAGCGCCCGTGAGCGCCGCGACCACCGGGACACCTAGGCTCTCGAGCCGACGGTAGAGCTCGTTGAGGCCAGTCGTCGCCTCGAAGATGACCGCCGGATCCCGCTCGCGGTAGAGGTTGTCGAGGTCGGCCCCGGCGCAGAAGTCCTTGTGCCCGCTGGCGACGATGACGCCTGCGAGGCCCTCTGTGGTCTCCAGCTGGGTGATGGCGGCGGTGACCGCCGTGCCGAAGGCCTCGCCGATGACGTTGGCGCGGCCCGGGAGCTTCAGGGTGAGGGTCGCGATGCCCTCTGAAACGGTGATGGTGTAGCCGGACATCAGACCCTCTCGATGATGGTGGCGATGCCCATTCCGCCGCCGATGCACAGCGTGATGAGCGCGGTGTTGAGATCGCGGTCCTCGAGGGCGTCGAGCGCCGTGCCGAGGAGCATTGCGCCGGTCGCCCCGAGGGGATGGCCCAGGGCGATGGCGCCGCCGTTTACGTTCACCTTCTCCAGCGGCACGTCGAAGTGCTGCATGAAGGCCAGCGGCACGGCGGCGAAGGCCTCGTTGACCTCGAAGAGATCGATGTCGCCGATCTCCATTCCGGCCTTCGCCAGGGCCTTCTTCGTGGCCGGAATGGGCCCATCCAGCATCAGCACCGGCTCGTCCCCGACGATGGCGCAGGCCCGGATCCGGGCGCGCGGGGTGAGCCCGTGCCTCCCTCCTGCTCCGGCGTTGCCGACAAGGACCGCTGCCGCACCGTCCACGATCCCGGAGGAGTTGCCGGCGTGGTGGATGTGCTCGATGCGCTCGACGTGGGGGTAGACCTTGCGCGTCAGGGTGTCGAGACCGAACTGCTCGCCGAGCATGACGAAGGCCGGGTTGAGCTTGCCGAGCTTCTCCAGAGAGGTGCCCCGGCGCGGGAGTTCGTCGACCTCGAGGATCGGCAGCCCGCTGCAGTCGGTCACCGGGATGACGCTCCGGGTGAAGGCGCCTTCGTCCAGCGCCGTGATCGCGCGCTCCTGGCTGGTGAGGGCGAAGCTGTCCACGTCGGCCCGGGAGATCCCGCGCAGGGTCGCCAGCAGGTCCGCGCTGATGCCCTGGGGCACGATGCCGCGGGCCTGGACCATCAGGGGATCGAAGAGGGCGCCGCCGTCAGAGCCCATCTTGACCCGAGACATCGACTCGACGCCCCCGCCGATGACGAGGTCCTGGAAGCCAGAGGCCACCAGCGCCGCCGCCTGGTTCACCGCCTCGAGGCCGGAGCCGCAGAAGCGGTTCACCGTCTGACCCGGAGGTCCGTCGCCGAGCTCGGTGAGGAGCACGGCAGCCCGCGCGATGCAGCTGCCCTGCTCGTGGGCCTGGGTCACGCAGCCGACGACGACATCGTCGACGATGTCCTCGGCGAGATCGTTGCGCTCCTGGACCGCGCTCAAGACCCCTGCGAGGAGCTTGATCGGTGCGACGGTGTAGAGACTTCCGCTGTCCTTCCCTCTGCCTCGAGGGGTCCGGACCGCGTCATAGACAAAGGCGTCGGGGGTCATCCGGTCTCCGGGATTGCCTGGTGTGCTACGCGAATTGCTGAGTAGGCTTAGTATCAGTCCACAGGAGCGTCAAGTGGAGCTGGAGATCAGGCGACTGCAGACCGAGGTGTTGCTCGAGTTCTCTCGCATCGGGGGGCTGGTGGAGCGCCGTGTCCAGGCGGGTTTCGACGACCAGGGCCTGTGCATCACCCCGGCCCAGTCGCGGGTGCTCATGATCCTGTTCCAGGCGCGTGACGCGCTCTCCCAGCGGGTCATCGCGCGCCGAATGGGCATCGCCGAGGTCACCGTCGGGCGCCTCGTCAAGTCGATGGAAGAGGGCGGCTGGGTCGATCGGAGCCGCGATCCCGATGATCGTCGGTGCTGGCGCGTGCAGCCAACGCGCCGCGCCCAGGAGGCTCTGCCGCAGTTCATCGCTGTCTCCAACGAGGTCCTCGATGTGCTCTTCGGGGAGCTCTCGAACGCCCAGACGCGGGACTTACACGACACTCTCAACGCGCTCAGGAGGAGGGTGGCTGGCTGAACAACGGCTGGAATCCGGCCTTGGTTCTGCGTATCGTCTCGCCAACCGCACTGGATGAGCATCTTGAGACGCGGCACCCCCGTGGAATTGCTGTATCGAGCCCACCGTGCGGGGGAGGGCGGGCTCCTGAGTCTGGATGGTCCTTTCGGCCAGGCACGGATCTGGCTGCGAAAGGGCAAGGTCCAGTACAGCAAGGGCGTCCCGCTGGAAAAGCTGGTTCGAGTGCTCCCGGACGACAGCACCCTGACCGGCGACATCTTTCACGATGTGAGCGCTGCGATCGCCACCGGAGTGAAGGTCGAGGAGGCCCTGGATCTCGCGGCCGAGGACATCTCGCTCTACCTCGGCCGCGTGGTCCACGCCGGCGGCACGATGGCGACCTTCGACCCCGGCGCCGAAGCGCCTGATGGTGCCTTCCCGCTGCCGGGGGGCGCGCTGCAGATGCTCGCCGGCGGACTGCGTCGGGCCCGCCATCCAGACGCCGTGGCCGCGGCGCTGAAGGGGGAGTGGAACACCCCCATACGCGTCAACGTGCCTGATCCGAGCTGGCTCGCGGGCCTCGACTCCATCTGCCTGCGCACGCTCCGGGTCGCCCGCAGCGCAGAGAGCCTCGGTGACATCGTCCATGCGTCTGGCCGTGGCCAGGTCGAGCGCACCCGCCACGCCTGGCGCGCTGTCGACCTCCTCGTACAGCTTCGGCTGCTGCGCTTTGGCGAGTCCGAGCCCGACTGGTCCGATGACATCACGGGGCCGCTGCCAGAGGTCAGCCGGGACTGGGACCCGGCAAACCTACCCGAAGACGTGACCGGGGACGTCCCCGTCACCGCCGAGCTCCTGGGGGCGGAGTCGAACCCCGAGCCCCCAGGCGGCGTCCTCATCGAAGAGGACTGGGACGACTTCGACACCGAGCCGACCGAGCCGCTCCCAGAGGGGGTCTCACTGGAGGCGGAGATGGCGCGCCTCGGCGCGCTCTGCATCGAGATCAACCCGCTGATCATCCTGCAGCTGTCGTTCCAGGAGCTCCATGGACCGCTGACGCGGGAGCGCATCGATCTCGCCTACCGAGAGAGCGCCGCGCGCTTCTCGGCCGAGGCCTTCGCGGATGCCACTCCGGCCCTCCAGGGGTCGGCGCGGTCCTTCCGCGCCCTGCTGAAGGAGAACCACGACGCTCTCCGGAACCGGACCATCGTCGCCGCCTGGCTGCGCGACCTCCGTGCCTTCGAGCGCCAGAACGTCCGGGTCGAGCTCGACGACGAGGTGGCGAGCGAGCGGATGTACTCCGACGGTCGCGCCCAGGCAGCCGACCGGGACTGGGAGGGCGCGCTGCACAAGCTGAACACGGCGCTGTTGAGGAATCCGCTCGCGACGCGCTACCGCATCCTCCACGTCTTCCTCCTCGTGGCCACCCGTCGCCTCGGGGCTGACGACGGCGTCATGAACCTCGACGCCCTCGATCTCGAGGATCCCTGCGCGATCGCACAGGCGCAGGTCACCGCCGGGCGCTTGCTGAAGGCGGCGGGGCGTGATCTCGAGGCGCGGGCCCGGTTCCGCGCCGCGCTGCGGCTGGATCCGAGCCGTGAGGACGCACGGGCAGAGGTGCTGAACTTCGGTCAGTAGCTCTGGCAGCAGCGGAGCCCGACCTCCGGTCCCGGGACGCCACCAGTCGCCGCGCTCGTCAGCAGCTCCTCCTCCGTCGCAGAGCCCCAGGATCCTCCGCGCGCCTTGGCGTCCGCGCCCCACTCCGCGACGTTGCCCGCGGCGTCCAGCGCACCGACTGGCGAGACCCCGGCGGCGCGGCTCCCGGTCGAGGCCGTTCCGCCCTTGCCGCATCCGGGTCCCCCCTGGTCCATCAGCACGACGCCGCAGTCGGGCGGCGTCTCGCCCCAGGGATAGGCATAGCCCTGTGCCCCCCCGGCGAGGCGCCTGAACTCACCCTCGCGGCAGAGCCGCTTGTGGCTCCACTTGCAGAAGGTCGAGGCCTGCTCGAAGTCGACGCAGTTGATCGGGTGGGACTCCTTGCCCGCGATGCCCCAGTTGCAGCCGTCGCCGCCGGCGGGTTCCTTGCAGGTCCCAGCCGTCACGCAGGCCTCGTAGAGGCGCACGGGGACCTCGGTCCGGTCAGCCAGGAAGGGGGCCATGTTCGTCCCGCTCACGCCCGGGACTCCGATCATCTCGCCGTTGAGATCCTCGCAGGACAGGAGGCGGTGACCGTGGGCCTTTACCGAGTTCGCGTACATGCCTGGCGGGCACGCCATCGCCCACACGAGGGTGGGGACCTCGCCGACTCCACCCGTCTTGACGGGGTTCGGCACGTTGTCCTCCCAGGGCCCGCTACGCTCGACGGCGTCTGCCTCCCAGGAGCTTCGCTCGGTGCGCTCCTCTCCGTGCAGCAGCCCGGCGCTCCAGGCGATGGCCAGGAAGCCGAAGGCCGGGATGCACAGGCCCACGATCCCTATGGCCACTTGCAGGGGCTGGGGGAGTCCAGTCACCAGGTTGATGTTCACGAGACCGCCCTCGGTCCTTCGTGGCTCGAGGTGGTCCGCCTCGCGCGCGCCCCGTCAGCGCGTACACCAGCGTCTGGCCGAGAGCGTAGAGATCGCTCCGTGCTCCGCCCCCCCCCCATCGCGGTCTCCGGGGCCGCGTAGGCGTCGTCGGCCTTGAGGCCCTCGTCGTCCGGGACCCCTCGCCCCGTGAGCCGCTTGAACACGCCGAGACTGCCTGTCTGACGGTCCTTGACCTTCCAGGAGGGCCCCCCGAGCTGCTCCAGCACCTTGTAGCGATCCCGGATCAGCGTTCCGGTTGCCAGCTCCATCGGAAGGTATGATGCACCGGATCCCATGGATGCCCTCGCTACACGATGACTGGGAACCTCGTCTGGATCCTGTTCCGGGCCCATCACGACTCGCTCTCCGGCGCCATCGAGGTCCGGACGGCACCAGCCGCGAAGCCCACCGCGCGTGTCTTCGTGCGGGGGCGAAGAGCGGTGCACGTAGAGGGTATCGGCGGTCTCTTGAGCGATCTCGCGGGCGAGCTGCCGAGCAGCCAGGCCCTGACTGGGGAGCTCGCCAACGACGTGCCCGTCTGCTTGGCGCTCGGCATTGGCCTCGACGATGTCTTCGCTGCCGCCTGCGCCGGTCTCGGTCGAGGGATTGCGACCCTCGCCCAGGATCCGGGTCTCCACTGCAGCTTCGATCCAGATGTCCAGGCCCCCGGCGGCGCCTTCCCGCTGCCCACGGAGTTCCTCCGGTGCTTTCACCGAGGCCTGCGGGAGATCCGGGACGCCGACGTCGTGGCTCTGGAGCTGCAGACGGCGCTCGACAACCAGATCCGGATCACAGGAAGCCCGGACGACATCGAAGAGTTCGGGGCGATCGTCCTTCGCGCGATGAAGCTGGCGCGAGTTGAGAACACGCTGCGCGGCCTGATCGCGTCGAGCGGCCGTGGCCAGCCGGGCCGGACGCGGGAGGCCTGGTTCGCCGTCGATCTGCTGATGCAGCTCGGACTGCTCCAGGTCGAGGGCTCCCCCGTCGCTCGGGCTTCCGCTGCCAGGGGGCCCCGGGCACGAGCGCGAGCCGAGGAGCGCGCCCGGCGCCTGTCGGAGGAGGTGGTGAGCGCCCTCCCCCACCGACCCAGGTTCGAGGCCGACGACGAGGCCACCGACGTCTTCGCCATGGGGGAGGACACGGGCGACCTGGGCGAGCAGAGCGTCGATGACCTGGACGAGGTGAGCATCGAAGAGGATGACGAGCCGGACGGAGCGTCGCACACGATCGACTGGCCGGCGCGCCCGGCATCCCGGGTCCCCAGCGCGGATGTCCACGGTGGCCTTCACGAGGCCGACGACGAGGCCACCGATGTCTTCGCCCTGGGCGGCGACGATGACTTCGAGGATCTGTCCGACGACAGCATCGAGTACCTCGACGACGACGAAGAGTGGGAGGACGACTCTGGCGAGGAGGAGGGCGATCCCGAGTCCCTGTCTGCGTTTGTCGACGTGGCCGAAGAGGAGGACTGGGAAGACGACCTCGACGACGATGTGCTCGCCGAGACCACGCCGGACCAACCATCCGAGCCGCCACGGCTGCGCCCGCTGGCGGACGTGCCGGATCCGACCTCGCCGGATGACCCCACAGAGGGTCTGGACCACCCCGATGCCCGGGAGCTGGTCGCCCGGTTCCACGAGCTGCGTGGCGCGAGCCCCTTGGCTGTCCTCGACGACGCCCGCGAACGCTTCCGGTGGGCCCTGAAGCACGACCCGAACCACGTCTCTGCATCTCGGGAGCTCGAGGAGGCCGAAGAGGGTGGAGCTCCACTCTCGGGCCTCTTCGGACGCGACTGAGGGGCAACCCGGCCGTTGTCACGCCCGCTTTCGCGGCTACGCTGGAGAGGTGCTCGCCGCCCTGCTCACCCTGTGGCTCGGCGTCTCCGATGTGGAGGCGCAGGAGTGGTCCAAGGTCGATCCGGCGATCGATCTGAGCCTGGCGCTGGAGCCGCCGACGGTTCCCATGCGCTACGTGTCGCTCGCTGGGACCTATGCGACGGTCCACGGACGCCCGAGGGACAAGGCCGCCCTGGAGCGCGTCGCCGAGCACGTGGCGGTCTCGATACCGGCGATCGCTGAGCGCCTCGGGATCGGGGCGGGCCCCACGATGAACATCTACCTGGCGGATGACGAGCAGGCCTTCGACCAGCTTCAGCCCGGTGTTCCTCCGGACTGGGCGGACGGAACCGCCTGGCCACAGCGCGGCCTGATCTACCTCAAGTCACCGCGCATCCGACCTGGGACAGCGAAGCCGCTGATGCAGGTCCTGGATCACGAGGTCACCCACGTGCTGCTCGGCCAGGCCTTCGGTCGGGAGCCCGTGCCGCGCTGGCTGCAGGAGGGTCTGGCCCAGTGGGTCGCCGGCGAGATCGGGCCTGACCTGCCCGCGCGTATCGGCCGCGGCGCCTGGCGAAGGGACCTCTACACGCTGGACGAGATCACCGCGGACTTCCCCGCGGACCCCAGCGACGCAGACCTCGCCTATGCCCAGTCGGCGGATCTCATCGCTTTCGTGGCCACCGAGTACGGTGAGGAGGCGATCCCGAACCTGGTGCAGGCCCTCGCGAGCGGGCGCCCCGTCAACGCCGCCTTTCTGGACGCCACGGGTGAGCTCGCCTCCGAGGTCGACCAGAAGTGGCGGGCGCGCCTGAGCTCTGGCTTCATCAGCTTCGCCCCGCTCGCGGACGACTTCGTCTGGCTCGGCCTGGCCGCGCCGCTGATCCTCATCGCCTTCTGGGGTAGGCGTCGCCGGAACAAGAAGGTGCTCGCTCTCTGGCAGGACCAGGAGCAGCGGGAAGACGACCGCTTGCGGAAGCTCCTGGGCATGTGGGATCATCCCACACAGAACTGATTTGATACAGACTAGTTCCAGCCGTCGCCAGGCGCTATGCGGAACGCTCTCCAGAGGCCGGCGTTGATGTCTGCTGGAGCAGCATACACCACCTCGACGTAGAGCTCCGCCGCTTCCGTGAGCGCGCGGATCAGCTCTGGCAGCGCCGGAGGTGCCGTCGCCACGACCAGACAGGTCTCGTCCAGCTCGACGGACAGGGGAAGAACGCGCCATCTCTCCAAGAGACGCCGAGGCAGCACGCCCTTCACATCCTCTGGGATCTCGTAGTCGTCGAGATCGACCCAGTCGGGGTTCGGAGCAGGCTCGAGGGCCAGGGTCCGTGTCGGTCGCTGTTGATCCGCCATCGCCGACTCCGCAGGGTGAAGAAGACCCTACCGCACGTCGATCCGCCGACAAATGCAAAAACACGGACTGAAAACATCGGCGCTATTCCAGGTACCCCAGCGCCTGCAGGAGCAGGGAGTCCTCGGGGCGCAGTCCGCCTTGGTTTGCACCGTATCGGGCGTCGAACTCGAGGGCGGCGCCTTCCTCCTCTTCCAGCATTCGTGAGAACTCCCGGTCGAGCTCGCTGTCGCGCCGGGTTCGGCGCGTCTCGCAGGGATCCTCCAAGAGATCGAAGGCCAGCGCCGTGTCGCCCTTGTTCCACGCTTTCGCACCCAACTCCAGCACCAGGGCCCGCTGCTGGGGCGCCTCTGGAGCCCAGGTGAAACGCAGCAGCGCCGAGGGTGCCGACCGGGGCTCCAGCTCCCCGCTCCCCAGCAGTGGCAGCAAGCTGCGGCCGTCGGCGTCCCCCAGCGGCTCCAGATCGAACAGCGCCAGGAGGGTCGGAGCGACGTCCGCCAGCGAGACCAGCTGGGTGCGGAGGCCCGAAGCGAGGCGCTCCGGGTGCCAGAACACGAGGGGGACCTGCAGCTGCGATTGGCTGAGGTTGGTCCCGTGGGAGGTGGCGCCGTGGTCGAAGAAGGCCTCGCCGTGGTCGGAGGTGAGCACCACGAGCGTGTCCTGGAGGAGCCCTCGCTCCCTCGCTTCTGCGAAGAAGGCCGCGAAGGTCGCGTCGGCCTCTTCGATCGCGGAGAGGTAGGCCTCGTGGCTGCGTCCGCTCTCTACGTAGTACTGGTGTACGTCGAGCAGGTGCAGGTACAGAAAGGCCGGTCGCTGCTGTTGTCCCCACCACTCCAAGGCCGTGGCGTAGATCTCCTCGTCGGTCGGGGTGTCCCCGTGCTCTCGGTCCAGACCCCAGTAGCGCGGCGCGTAGGCGGCCTCGAAGCCCCGGTCGAGGCCCGTGAGCGTGCTGCCCAGCGGGCTCGCAGCGAAGGATGCCGTGGCCCAGCCACCGCGTCGGAAGCGCTCCTGCACGAGCTCCAGTCCCTCTGGGACACGGTCGGTGATGGTCTGCGCGCCTACCCGGTGCCTGGTCGGCCAGACCCCGGACATCAGCGTCGGAATCGAGGGCTTCGTCCACGGGCTCGCGCTGTTCGTGAAGGCGAAGCGCACACCCTCGTCGGCGAGCCCCTGCCACGCGGGAGCTCGGCCCAGGTGGTCGTCACGCAGCGTGTCGACAAGGACGACCAGCACGCTCGGAGCGTCCTGTGGGGGTTCGCGCACGGCGAGGTCCCCGAACACGCCGACCCCCTCACCCTCGTAGCGCAGCTCGATCTCCGCCACGCCCTCGAGGGCGACCTCGAAGCGCTCTCCCCACCCGGCGCCGGTCGAGACGTGCTCCTCGCCGTTGACCACCACGGTGCGCTCGCCGTCGCCGAGACCGCCGTCGACCCAGCTCAAGACCCGTGGTCTCCCGTCGTCGGGAGGGAAGATCACCGAGACCCCGGGGTTGAGCACCCACGAGGGGCGCACGATCCCCTCCAGCTCGACGCGGTCGATGCTCGCTCGCTCGCCCCGCCAGGCGGCCAGCGGATGGAGCAGCTCGAGCGAGTCGATCCCGGCCGAGATCTCGAGCGCGCACAGCTCGCCTTCGCTGTCCCAGCCGCCTCGGAGGACCTCTGCGATATCGACCTCGACGACCACGCCGGCCTCGGACGGGACCACGACCGATCGCATCCGCCGATCGTCCTCGTCTATCGCCGGACCTCGCCCGGCAACGACAAGGACCTGCCCGCCGCTCGACGACGTGAAACGCACCAACCCGGGCGCCCGACAGCCCTCCAGCTGCGCGCGCCCCTCGACGACCTCCAGGAGCTCGACCTCCGCGCTCGGCTGGGGTCCCTCGATCTCGGCCGAAGGCATCGGCCGGAAGCCGTCGGGCGCGCCCCACTCGCCGCGGGGTGGGTGAGCGGGGACCTGCTCGGCGGGGAGTTCTCCGGCGAGGCATGCCGGGGCCTCGAAGACCACCCGCTCCCCGGCGAAGCTGGCGCCGAGCAGCAGCACCGCGGTGATCCCGGCCAGGGCCCGGGCGCCCGCCGCCACCGCAGGAAGGCCAAGGACCATGGGCAGCCAGATCCAGCCCGGCGCGGGGCGGGTGAGTCCGACCACGAGGAGCCCGACGAGGAGCAGACCCAGCGCGAGGCGGGCGCGGGGACCGAGGCGCGCGGCCCCGAGTGCGCAAGCGACTCCGGCCAGCGCGAGCAGCAGAGGAGTGAGGACCATCGGATGGGAGCGTTATCATCCCCGGCGATGCTGCCCTTGCTGTTGCTGAACGTTGCCTGCGTCGACAAACTGGAGGCACCGCCTCCGCTTCCCACCAGGCCGAACCGGATGGACACGGTGACCAGCGGCGACGTGGATCTGGAAGAGGGGCGAAACCAGCCCCCGAAGTTCCTCAAGGTCGTGCTGGTCGGGGCAAGGAACGCCGAGTCGGCCGCCGGGGTGAACTACGAGGTGGTGGATCCAGAGGGACAGATGGTCCGCACGGACATCAAGTGGTTCGTAGACGACGCCAGGGTCTCGGGGGAGGAGAGCTTCACGCTCGCCTCCAGCTTCTTCAGCTCCGGCCAGCGCGTGTATGCCGAGCTCGTCGCGAACGATGGAGTCAACAGGGTCACCCGCCGCACCGACCAGCGGACTGTCGGCAACCAGCGCCCGACGATCGAGATGAGCGGCGCGAACGTCTCTGTTGTCGATGGCCTCCAGGTGAAGGCCAGCGACCCCGACGGCGACGCGCTCCTGTACCGCCTCGAAGACGGTCCGCCGGGCATGAGGGTCGACGCCGAGGGCGTCATTCACTGGACCGGTGCCGTCGAGACAGAGGGGAGCTGGCGACCGAAGGTCATCGTGAGCGACGGCCACGGCGAAGAAGCCACCTGGGAGTTCAGCGTCGATGTGTCCGCCGGCGCCGAGGAGCGCAACATGAGCACCTCAGAGGCCCGAGGGGAAGGCCTCATCGAGTGACTCGCGCGGTCGCTCAGCTGGTCCAGGTGTCCGAGTCGACGTAGACGAGGTCGTCCGTGCCCAGCTCTTCCAGCTCACCATCGTCTCCCGCGCCGACCTCGAGCCGGCACCGCTCGATGGCTCCGCAGATGCTGTCGACCAGCGGCTCCAGGAGCCCCACACCAGGCAGGACGACATCGGCGTATGTCCGGCAGGGTTCGACATAGCGGATGTGCATCGGGCGGACGGTTGTGAGCCACCTGCCGAGGACCTCTTCGATGTCCCGAGCGCGCGTCGCGACGTCCCGTCGAATGCGCCGAGCGAGGCGGAGATCGTCGGGGGTGTCGACGAAGATCATGAGGTCGAACAGCGCCCGCAGGTCCTCGTCCTCCAAGGCCAGGATGCCCTCTACGATGATGGTCGGCTGCGCCTCGGTGGTGACGGCTTCGGGCTTGCGGGTGTGGCTGGAGAAGTCGTAGTCGGGCAGCTCGGCGGCCTGGCCGGCTCGGAGCGTGCGGACGTGCTCGACCAGGAGCGACGTCTCCAGGGCGTCGGGGTGATCGTAGTTGAAGGTCGAGGGGTTCTCTACGTCGTGGTAGTAGCGATCGTGTGTGATCAACAGGCACTCGCTGCTCCCCAGCGCTGCCACCACCTTTCGCGCGAGAGTGGTCTTCCCGCTGGCGGTCCCACCTGCGATGCCCACGACCACGATGTTCGTATCGACCATGACCTGTCCTTATCCGACCTTGACCTGAGCCTCGAATCGCCCTCCCGGACGCACCTCGAGGAGCTTCGCGGCGACCTCGCCCCGCGCGAGACCACCTGGCTGGACGACGAGCAGCTCGCGCACGGTGAGCTTGCCCACGACCGTTCCCGCCAGCACGACCACCGCGGCGTCGACCTCGCCCTCGATGCGCCCTTCGGGTCCCACCTCCAAGACCTCTTCGGTGTAGACCCGCCCGCGGAAGAGCCCATCGATGCGCACCCGACCCTCGAAGGACAGATCCCCTTCGTACACCGCGCCGCTGCCGAGCAGGGCGTTGAGCGGCCCGTCGGAGAGGTTCACGCTCGCAGCCTCTCGAGGAGCCGCTCCAGCTCCTCGCTGGAGTAGGCCTCGATCGTGATGCGGGCTCCGCCTCCGCGCTTGCCGCTCACCTGCACCCTGGTCCCCAGGCTGCGGGTGAGCTCCTCTCCGAGGCGAAGGAGGTCCTTGTTCACGCTTCTCTTCTTGGACTTCGGCGACTTCTTGGCCTTCACGAGGGCCTCTGTCGCCCGCACGCTCAGATCCCCGGCGACCACCCGCGCTGCGACGGCGAGCATGTCCGCGTGGTTGCCGAGGCCCAGGAGCGCCTTGGCGTGGCCCGTGCTCAGGCGACCGCCCTGGATGAGCGCCAGCACCTTGGACGGCAGCTTCAAGAGGCGGAGGCTGTTCGCGACCGTCGAGCGGTCCTTTGCGACCTTGGCGGCGATCTCCTCCTGCGTGAACCCGAAGGCCCGCTGAAGCCGCTTGTAGCCCCTGGCTGCCTCCACCGGGTCGAGGTCCTCTCGCTGGAGGTTCTCTACGAGGGCGAGCTCCAGCTGCACCTCGGCCTCCGAGGCGTCGTCACGGACGATCACCGGGACCTCGTCCAGTCCCGCCAGCCCTGCGGCGCGGAGGCGGCGCTCGCCTGCGATCAGCACGTAGCCGCCGCCGGGACGTGGGCGGACGACCAGCGGGCTGATCACACCATGTGTCTTCAGGGACTCGGCGAGCTCTGCGAGGCGCTCGAAGTTCGCCCTGGGCTGCTCGGGGTTCGGCTGGATCTCACCGAGCGGGACGCTCCTGACGAGCTCGGTGGGCGCAGCGACGTCCTCGGCGAGCAGATCGTCCGGGATGAGCGCGGAGAGGCCGCGGCCAAGGGAGGGGTTCATGCGGAGGCCTCGAGCAGGTGGGAGTGGTTCTTTCGGATGAGCTCCGAGGCGAGGGCCAGGTAGGCGTTCGCGCCGACGCTCCTGGGCTCGTATCCCAGGATGGGCTCTCCGTGCGAGGGTGCCTCGCTCAGACGCACGTTCCTGGGGATGACCTCGTCGAAGACCTCGTCACCGAACATGTCGCGGAGCTCTCCGCAGACAGCACGGCAGAGGCGGCTGCGGGGATCGTGCATGGTGATGACGATGCCCTCTCGTACGAGCCGCGGGTTCAGGGCCTTCCGCACCTTGGCCATGGTGCGCATCAGCGCGCCGAGGCCCTCCAGGGCGAAGTACTCCCCCTGGACGGGGACGAGCACGCTGTCCGCGGCCGCCAGGACGTTGACTGTGAGCATGCCGAGGCTGGGCGGTCCGTCTGTGACCACGAAGTCGTAGAAACTGCTGAGGTCGCCGAAGGCCTCTCTCAGCCGAAGCTGGGCGCGAGGCAGGCCGTACATCTCGATCTCCGCGCCGACCAGCGCCTCTGTCGCCGGGACGATGTCGAGCCCTTCGATGGAGGTCCCGTAGGTGACCTCGTGGAGCCGCTTGTCACCGAGCAGCATGTCGTAGGAGCCGACCTCGGCGAGGTCCATCGCGCACCCCACGCCGGAGCTCGCGTTCCCCTGGGGGTCGAGGTCGACGAGCAGGGTCGGGTGGCCGAGGTGCGCGAGGCTGGCAGCCAGGTTGACGGCCGTCGTCGTCTTTCCGACGCCGCCTTTCTGGTTCGAGACCGCAAGGACGTGGGGCATGTGGTGTCGCCGGTGGGGAGGGGGCGGGGGTGGCTCAGCGAGCGCCGAGCCGGGGGGACTCGAACTGTAGCGAGTTGCTCTTGACAACGCAAGAGCGCTGACCATCAGCTGGCCTTGCGATACCCGACGGCGGCCCGTGGTCGTCCCTGGACCGCGTAGTGTTCCACGTGGAACATCTCGAGCCCATCGAGTTCCGGCGGCTCCCCTCGGGCGAGGAGACAGACCGCGGTCCCCCCGGGACAGAGGAGCCGACGCGCGTCCGCGAGGAAGGCCGGCGGTGGCCTGTAGGCCCTCGAGATCACGCCGTCGAAGCTGCTGTCTTCGAGACTCTCCGTGCGGAGGCACGCGACCGAGAGCCTCGCTGTCCCGGCCGCGACCTGTTCCAGGAAGGCAGCGCGCTTGGAGCGCGACTCGACGAGGACGACCTCTATGTCGGGATGGTGCGCCGCCAGCGCCACCCCGGGAAACCCAGCGCCGCTGCCGAGGTCCGCCCAGCGCCCCGTGGGTGAGAGCCAGGAGACGGCCTGCCTGGCGTCGTCGAAGTGAGGCTCCAGCGGGCCCGGGCCGACGAGGTCCATCGCCCCGCGCCAGCGCGTCAGGAGTCGGTGGTGCTCTCGCTCCAGCGGCGTCAACGCTTCCTCGAGAGGTGGGCGGCCAGCGTGTTGACGGCCGCTGGAGTGACGCCCGGGAGCCTGCTCGCGGACTGCAGGTTCTCCGGGCGGGCTCGGAGGAGGCGCTCGCGAGCCTCGTTGGAGAGGCCAGGGATGGTGCTGAAGTCGACGTCGTCCAGCCGCACCCGCCCCAGGCGGCGGGCCTGCGCCGCCCGAGCCTCCTCGCGGCGGATGTAGCCGGCGTACTTGACGTCGGTCTCGACCTGTTCGGCGACCTCTGGAGGGAGAGCCGGGAGATCGATGACCTCAGCGAGGCGTCTCCAGCTCGCTTTGGGCCGCCGCATCAGCTCGAAGCCGGTCGCTGGAGTTCGTATCGTGCCGAGTCCCGCCGCTTCGATTCGGGCACGCCCCTGGGCGTCGGGGACGAGCCGCGCTGACTCGAGCCGCTCGAGTCCGTGTGCGATGGCCCGGCTCCTCGCTTCGAACGCGCGCCACTCAGTGTCCTCGACGAGCCCCGCTTCGCGACCGAGGGGCATCAGGCGGCGGTCTGCGTTGTCCTCTCTGAGGATCAACCTGTGCTCCGCCCTTGACGAGAACATCCGGTACGGTTCTCCGCCGACGCCGCGGGTGACGAGGTCGTCCACCAGGACCCCCGCGTAGGCCTGCTCCCGGCCGAGACGCAGCGGAGAGCCTGCCGCCGCGAGGCCGGCGAGGAGACCCTGGATGCCAGCCTCCTCGTAGCCGGAGGTCCCGTTGACCTGGCCGGCGAGGTAGAGGCCTGGAACCTCGCGGTGCTGGAGATCGTGAGCCAGATCCCTGGGATCGTTGAAGTCGTACTCGACCGCGTAGCCCCACTGCAGCACCTCGGCGTCCTCGAGCCCGGGGATGCTGCGCACGGCCGCGAGCTGGACCTCGACAGGCAGAGACGTGCTCAAGCCGTTGACATAGACTCGCTCCGAGTCGTGGGACTCCGGCTCGAGGAAGAGCTGGTGTCTCTTCCGATCCGGGAAGCGTGCGATCTTGTCCTCGATCGAGGGGCAGTGACGCGGCCCGCTCCCCTTGATGGCGCCAGAGTACATCGCGCTCGACGCAAGATTGTGTCGAATGATGTCGTGCGTCCGATCGTTGGTGTGGGCGATCCAGCACGAGAGCGGGGGGAGTCTCCGAGCCGGGGGGGTGAACGAGAAACAACCATCTGTGTGTGGTTGTTCCTTCAGCCTGCTCCAGTCGACGCTGGAGGCACACAGTCTCGGTGGTGTACCTGTCTTCAGGCGGCCGAGGCGAAGCCCGAGCGCGGACAGCTCTTTGGAGAGCGCGTGGGCCGCGCCGTCTTCGATGCGCCCGCCTTTCTGTCGCTCCTTGCCCCGGTGCAGGAGCCCACCCAGGAAGGTGCCGGTCGTGAGGATGACGGCACCAGCCCACAGCTGGCGGTCCGCCAGGCGGACACCGGCGACCTTCCCTCCACGAAGCAGGAGCCCCAGGGCTTCTCCCTCGACGATCTCGAGCCCAGCGATGGCGTCCAGGCGGCGTTGCATCTCCCGTGGGTACTGGAGGGTGTCCACCTGGGCGCGGCTGGACCGCACCGCGAGCCCCTTTCGTGTGTTGAGGCGTCGGAACTGCACCGTCGTGGCGTCCGCGACCTTCGCCATGAGTCCGCCGAGGGCGTCGAGCTCGCGCACGAGGCAGCCCTTTGCGATCCCACCGATGGCCGGGTTGCAGGAGAGGCGCCCGATGTGCTCCCGGTGGAAGGTCACCATCGCGACCCGACGCCCCACGCGCGCCGCGGCGGCGGCGGCCTCGCAGCCAGCGTGTCCTGCGCCGACGACGATGATGTCGAAGGTGGTGCTCACCGCCTCGGAATAGGACCCCTAGCGGGAGTCGGCCACCCAGGGACCGCTCTCTCCGGGATCGTCGAGCCACAGTGGCACGATGTCTGCGACGAGGTCCTTTGCCATCCGGCGGCCCAGGCTGTCCACGCTGGCGTCGGCGACGAGGAGGTTCTCGTAGTGGTCCTGGTAGCGGAAGAGGATCTCTCCCTCGGTCGTCACCAACGCCATGCCGATGACGGCCTCGACGGCGTAGGGCTCGGAGTGGTGGTCGACGAGCACGGGCACGCCGTTCTGGAACACGAGCTCCCCCACGAGGTGCTGATCGGTGAGGGGCCGGCCTCCTGCTTCGATGATCCAGGTGAAGAGCACGGCGTCACCCTCGCACTCTCGCGCCACTTCGGAGAGGGTCTCCGCCAGGGAGGCCTGGCCGTTGACGGCGTTGGTGAGCGTGATGAGGTCGGCGACGGGCAGGCGCGTGTCGCGGAAGTGACCAGACCACTCCGGCCCCAGCGAGGCGTTCAGCGCCCCGGGGACCGCCGCATGGACGGCGTGCGGAAGCTCCGCGATCTGAGCCGTGCGGTGGAGGCGACCGTCCGCCCGCTCGTCTCGGAGCTCCTCGCCGACGATGCCGGTGAGATCAGGCCGTGGAGCCTCTGCGGCGACGATGACCGGTGCGACCCGGACCTCCTTCTGGACCTCGCCCGGGTTGAGGTCCCAGTCGACCGTGTCCAGGGCGGAGACCCGATGGGCGCAGGCGACGAGGAGGAGCGTGGTCAGCGGCATGAACGGGTCCTGCGGGGTGGCCGGGAGCTCAGTGCCTACTCCAGCCGCGGGATGGACAACGGAACAACGAGCGAGTTCCCGATTTCCTTCACTGGATCGAAAAAAAGCGGGAGGCGGACCCTCAGGCTACCATTGCGTCGTGGCGGTTCGACGCGGAACCCGATGGATCCTCGGCCCGGTTCTGGCCTTCGCCGCAGTGCTCCCGTTCGTCGGCAAGCCGGTCCACGTCGACGACGCGAACTTCCTGACGCTCGCGAGGGGCGCCGCCGCTGATGCCTGGCGGCCCCACGCCATCGACATCAACTGGCAAGGGACCACCGAGCGGGCCTTCGATGTGCTCTCGAACCCGCCGGGGATCGGGTGGTGGCTCGCGCCGGTCCACGACGCCCCGGTCCTGCTCCAGCACCTCTGGATGCTCCCCTGGCTGCTGCTCGCGCTCTTCGGCGCTGCTCGTCTCGGGCAGTACTTCCTCGAGGACGAAGCTGCCGGGATGTTGCTGTTGGGGAGCATCCCGATCGTGGTCCTCGCCGGGTCGGCCCTCACCCCCGACCTGCCCCTGTACGCCTGCACGCTCGCCGGGGTCGGCGGCTTCCTCACCGCCCGAAGGCACGCCTGGGCCTTCGCCCTGCTCGCTGGTTGCGCGGCGCTCTTTCGTTACTCGGGCGTCTGCCTGATCCCCCTGTTGCTGCTGGCCGGTTGGCAGCGGAAGCGCATCCCGCATGCCCTCGCATCCGCCCTGCCGATCGGCCTGTTGGTCCTGCACGACCTGCACGCATACGGGCAGGTCCACGTCTTCGCGATGGGCAGCTTCCAGTCGGTCGGTGGCGGCCCGTTCCAGGTCTTTCGCAAGGGCGTCGCGGCCCTCGCCATGCTCGGTGGGGTGGGGCTGCTCCCGATCCTGAGCGCTCGGCGCGGTGGGGGACGGTTCGGCGGGCTGGTGGGTGCGGCCGTGGGCATCCCTGCTGCGATCCTCTCCGAGCAGTCCGGCGTCGGCTTCCTGATGACCGTGCTCTGCGCGATCGCTGGCGGGATGGCGCTCTTCGCCCTTCGCTGGCGCCGTCCGGACGACCGTCTGCTGGCCTGCTGGGCGCTCGGCGGCCTCCTCTTCCTGCTCGCCTTGCGCTTCACCGCCGCTCGGTACTGGCTCCCCTTCGTGGCCGCGCCGGTGCTCGCAGCGGCCCGCTTCGGCCTCGGCGATCGACTCCTCGGAGCTGCGGTCGGCGCCAACCTGGTCCTCGCCCTGACGCTGTCCTGGGACGACATGAACCTGGCCGATGCTCACCTGGAGGCGGCGCAGCGAGTCGGCGAGGGGCCCGGCACCTTCGCGGGCCACTGGGGCTGGCAGTACCACATGGAGGCCCTGGGCTGGACCGCCCTGGAGGACGACGGGCAGCCACTGCAGCGCCATGCCGTGGCGCTCGCGCCGTGGCCACAGCAGCCGGCCGAGCAGAGCTGCCTCGCAGAGGTCGACCGCTTCGTCATCGAGGACCACTTCCCGGGCCCCCGGGTCCACACGGCGGAGGGCTTCGCGAACCTCCACGCCTTCGTCGTCGCAGGCGATCCCCCGGTGGAGACCTACGCTCCGTGGTCCTTCTCCGACGAGCCATACGAGGTCGTGGTCGTCTACCAGCGCTGCGATTGATAGGAAAGGAGGGTGGCGCTCCCGCCTCCCGCCCAGAGACCCTGGCTCCTCGAGCAGCTCGCGGTGCTGCTGCGGGAGCACGGCCACGCCCGCTGGTTGCAAGCGCCGCTGGTCGAAGACGACTCCCACGACCTGGAAGACCTGATGCGCCACGCCTCTGTCGGCAGCCTCCCCCCGGAGCTGGCCCACGCAGGCATCGGCGGCTCCATGGCGGCCCTCTGTGTCGACGTCGCCCGGGCCTTCCGCGTCCAGCACGGGCTCGTGGCCGACGATGAAGGCCTGGAGGCGCTGCTCGCCGATCTGACCGCGGCATACCTCGGCTTCGGCCTCCAGGTCCTCCGGCCGCCCTTGCGCCAGCGCGAGGTCCGCGGCTTCCTCCTCCAGACCAAGGCCCCCACGGCGCTCGACACGGAGTCGATCGCTTTTCTGGTCGGCGCCCAGCTGGCCGCCCGGGATCCCAGCGAGCGCCAGCTCGAGCGCCTCCTCGGCTCCTTGCCGCCGCGCCGCCATCGGCTCGTGCTGGAGGCGATGACCTGGTTTCATGGCGAGGGGCGGGCGTCGCTGTCGGCGCTGCTCCATGACGACGAGCCGATCGGTCGGGTCGTCCAGATCAGCGGTGGCCGGCCGGTTGGTCGGGTCTCGGTCAGCCATGGCGTGGCTGGAGTGGTCGCGGGGGCGCTCTTCGGTCTGGCGCTCGGGCTCGTGGGCCTCGCGGCCCTCGGCGAGGCCCGCAGCCTCCTTCTGATCCCCCCGTTGGCGCTGCTCGGCGGCTTGGTGGGCTGGTCTCTCCGCGGCGGTCGGTGTTCCAGCTGCCGCGCGCAGATCGGGGACCAGGACGTGCTCTGTCCGGGCTGCGGCGGCCTTGTGACCGATTGAGCTCAGCCGCCCCAGAACAACTGCAACAGGGCTGAGTCGGGCCAGGCGACCCGAAGCATGGCGAGGACCACCTGCCAGGCGATGACACCGATGGAGATGACCAACAGCCCGGCTCCGACGCGCAGCCGAGGTGCCCAGCGGGAAGGTGGTTCGGGCTTCGGCCAGGCTGGCTCGACTCCTGCCTCGACCATGCGGTCGTAGAGGTCCGGGTGCGGTCCCCGTCCGACCACGGCGGGGGCCCTGTTGAAGCGGTAGAGCGCCTCGAGCGCGCGAGCGTGTGTTCGACCGTTCTCGCGGTGGGCGTGGGCGTCCGCGCGCTCCTCCATGCGTCGCCGCATGCGCCCCCCGAGCGCCAGGAGCAGGATGATGACGACGGCCACGCAGAGGACGGCGGCGGGGCCCCAGGTGAGGTAGATCGGGCCGATCGCCACAATCGGCGTCAGCGCCAGCGTCGACGCGAGGCGGGCGAACAGGACGGAGCGTGGCTCGCAGAGGTGGCCCAGCTCGTGGTCCGTGATGCTGGCGAGCTCTGCGTCGTCCAGCACCTCGAGGCAGCCGCGCGTGAAGGCGATCCGACGTGCCAGCGGCAGCGCCAGGGCGTTCGCGAGCTGGTGCTCGAGGACGTGCACGCCCCGGAGCTCGATCCCGTGGGCCCTCGCACGTCCCCGCACGAGCGCCACCAGCTCCGGCGAAGCGGGCCTCGCCAGACCCATCCGCAGGGCCAGGTCCATTCCCCAGCCAAGGGACCAGCCGGAGAGCAGGGCGATCGCGACGGGCACCGCCGGAACCACCGCCTACACAGGCAACCAGCACAGCGCCAAGCCGAGGGCGAAGCAGAGCAGGATGTGGCCGAACCGGACGATCACGACGGCGGCGCGACCTCGCAGGAAGCTCCCGTGAGCGAGGCGCTCGGGCTCTGGGTGCATGGCGCGCTCGAAGCGCATCCGCAGCAGGTGCACCGGAAGGCCCGCCGCCAGGAAGCAGCGGGCGGCCGCTGGCAGCCTGGTCCCCTCCAGGCCCGCCAACAGTGGCACCACGGCCCCAGCGAAGAGAGGGAAGACCAACATCACCAACGCGCCGTCGATGCGCGCTGGCCAGGTGTGGCGCGCTCGCTCGGGCCACTCGACGTCGAGATCCTTCGGGCTGAGCAGCCAGAAGGAGACCCCACCTCCTACGAGCCCGATCAACAAGGCGACGAGGGCTTGGCTCAGGAGACTCCAGAACAGCAACTTCAGGACCCGGGGCAGTGTCGGACCCAGACAACGTCGCACGGGATCGCGTCCTTACGGATGCAGACGCTCGCGTCAGTTAGCCTCGAAGCAGCGAAGGAGAGCGCCTTGGACGAGCGGAACCTCCCGGCCGCAGACGGCCTGGCCGCACAAGCCCTCGACAACCTCGTCAACCAGTTCGCTCGCCCCCTCGACTTCCTGCGTGAGCTGGTGCAGAACTCCATCGACGCGGGCACACCTCGGGTCGAGATCTGGCTCCGCTTCGTGGCGGACGACGTGAGTCACGGCGTGCTCGAGATCCATGTGGACGACTTCGGCGAGGGCATGGACGAGCGCATCATCGACGATCACCTGACGCGGCTGTTCTCGTCGACGAAGGAAGACGACCTGACCAAGATCGGCAAGTTCGGCATCGGCTTCACGTCGATCTTCGCGATCCAGCCGGACGCCGTGATCCTGAAGACCTCGCGCCACGGTGAGTCCTGGGAGCTGCTCTTCCATCCGGATCGGAGCTTCGACAAGGTGCGCTCCGAGCAGCTCGTCGACGGGACGAAGATCACCCTCTTCAAGCGGATGCCGAGAGCAGAGGTCGAGGGCTTCGTGCGGGACTGTCGCTGGATCCTCGGCTGGTGGTGCGAGCACAGCGACACGCCGGTGACGTTCTGGGATCGGACCGGCGACGACGAGGTCCCGGCCCAGGGCAGCGGCGTCGATCCCTTCGCAGCCTTCGCGGAGGGAGGCGCCCGCCAGCGACCCGAGGCGATCAACAAGCCCATGGACATGGTCGGCGCGACGCTGAAGCGCAGGCTCTCCGAGCGCGGGGTCGAGGCCGTCGTCGCCTACCAGCCGAGCCCCCGGTATGGCTACTACAACGGTGGCCTGACCCTAGTGAACACGCGCAATCGTGACGTGCTCGGCCCCCTGGACGAGCGCCTGGCACACCTCGGATTCAAGCTGAAGACCAACACGCTCGAGCACACGCTCACTCGTGACAACGTGCTCCAGGACGAGCACTGGCAGAAGGCGATGGAGGTGCTCCTGAGTGCCTCGGACCTGCTCCGGGCGGATCTCGTAGAGCGGGTCGAGCAGGCCCTGCGTGCCGGCGAGGAGCTCAGCCCCTGGCACGGCCATCTCGCGCAGGAGTGCGGGAGCGCGCTGGGGCCGAACGCGCTGGACGCCTTTCGTGATCGCCCGCTGTTCCGCGACACCCGCGGCACGTCGCGCACGCTGGAGGAGATCGAGGACCAGGAGGACGACCAGGGCGTCGTGCTGATGGCCACCGCGTCTGAGCGCCTCGACGATGCCCTCGCCTCAGAGGGCATCTTCCTCGTCGAGGACAGCCCCGAGACGCGAGAGCTCTTGATGGCTGCGGACCGCCCCCCGCTGTTCGCGTTCTGGTCCGATGGGCGCAGCCTGCGCAGCGCGGACGAGATCTACGTGCTCCCCGACCTGATCCGGCCCGACTCCCTGCCCCCGCGGGAGCGCCTGCTCGTGAACAGCACCGCGGCCCTGTTGAAAGAGGCGCTGGGGCGGCGTGTCCAGCTGATGGTCGGTGCCCTCGGAGGCAGCCAGCAGGCGCGTGACCAGGCCCTCGCGATGGAGGGTCCAGAGGACGGGCGTGTCTTCCAGCGACCAGAGGCCAGCTGGCTGCGCATTCCGGCCTTCCTGAGATCGCGGGCGCTCTTGTTGAACCGCCACCATCCCTTCTTCCAGCTGCAGTGCACCGCCGGGGCAGAGGACCTCGACCTGGCGTCCTACGCCCTCGCCCAGGCCTTGCTGCACGAAGAGGACGCCGAGCTCGAGCGCAGCTATCGCCTGCTCATCGAAGCAGCGGCTGGAGAGTAGATGTCTCAGCTCTCCGACCTGGTTGCACGCAGCCGCTCACCGGGCGCCTTCGTCGAGCGCAGGCGGTTCACGCTCTCCCGCGCCAAGGCGATCGAGAAGCAGCGAGAGTACGCGCTCCGTCATCCGACACAGTATATCTTGGAGTTGATCCAGGCCGCGGTGCTCTCTGGGGCGACCTACATCGCGATCGACATCACGCGGGAGACGCTGCTCATCGCCTTCATCGGTGGGCGTCCCTTCGAGCCCGAGCAGCTCGAGAACGTCTTCGACTACCTGTTCGCGGATCGGGCCGACGCGCGCCACCGCCACATGGTGCAGTTGGCCATCGGGCTCAACGCGCTCCTCCAGCGCAAGCCAAAGTCGATTCGTATTGAATCCGGGGACGGAAAGAGGGCTGTGCGCCTCGACATGGACGCGAAGGGCAAGGGACAGATAGGCGCCCCCGTGGATCCGATCCGTGGCACCTACCTGCTCATGGAGAAGCCGGGCAACTGGTTCACCCGCTTCCAGAACGTGACGCTCTTTCCTGAGCAGGCGCTCATCGAGGAGCGCTGCGTGCAGTGCCCGGTGCCGATAATCCTGAACGGTGTTGCACCCTTCGGCTACACCTCGAAGAAGGAGGTCCGGCTCTTCGGCGAGAAGCGACAGCGCAGCTTCAAGGCCGACGGTGCTCGCCGCGGCGTGCTCGCGATCCCGAAGAAACCCGGCCAGGCCAAGGGCTTCAAGATCGTGATGGGTGGCGTGTGGGTGACGTCGCTTGAGTTGCCGGAGCTCGGCACGGTCGAGATGCGCACCGGCACCGGAAAGCGGGCGGAGGCCCAGCTCTTCGGGGTCATCTGCGACGACAACCTCCGCAAGACCGCCGACCAGTCCGACATCGTCCAGGACGCTCGCTTCACGGCGATGCTCGCGGCGGTGCAGCCCCACGCGAGCAGCTTCATCGAGGACGAGACTGGACAGAGGTCCGAGCCTCCGCCGCTGCCAACTGTCGACGTCGACGGCCCCACGGTGCTCCCGCTGCCGAAGCGCATCAGCGCCATCGGACCAGAGACGACGCTGCCGATCGACGAGGTCCGGCTCGAGGCCGTCACGGACCCCATCTTCTGGCTGGAGCCAGATGACCGGGCAGCGCTCGAGGGTCTGGCCGATCCCTGCCGCTTCCCCTTCCGTGTCCTGGTGCTCCAGGAGGGCGAGGCCCGGGCCCTCGTCCAGGAGGTGCCGCACATCTCGCTGCAGCGGATCGGCACGGCGGCGGATGTCGACTTCGTCCGCCGTGTCATGGAGCGCAACCTGCGCGTCCACGAGGTCGCCGTCGACATTGACGAGCCATCGGGCACCCTGAAGCTGCGGTTTCACGGGCGGGGGCCGCGTCCGCCATGGGGGACCCAGGACCGCGCCCCGGGGCTCATCGCCCGGCGCGGGCGTACGACCTGGTGTGGGGCACTCCACACAGATCTCCTGCACGTGTCCGCGGTGTTCGAGCTGAACGTCGACATCGACATCAGCGATCGGCTCCGCCATCGGCTCGGCAACCTCGTCGTAGATCACGCCTGGCGCCTGCTGGACCCGCTCCCGGCACTCGTGGAGGGGGCCCGCCTCCAGGCCTTCGCTGCCTCGGTCCTGGCCCAGCACGCGCGGCCCCAGTTCGCTGAAGAGGGCGGCCGGACGCGCCTGGCCGCAGCGCTTCCTCCAGAGTGGGGAGACAGCGCAACGGCGCTGCGTCGGCTGTCGCTCGCAGACGCGGGTCCCGGACCGTTGAGCCTCGACGGACTCATCGGCCTGCAGGGCACGGACAAGGTCTGGCCCCTGCCTGCGGAGGCCTTCGAGCGCCTGGCGCCGCTGCAGGCGCTGTTCGGTTGGGGACACCTCCGTCCGGTTGGGGACGACGCGCCGCTGATGGCTGTCGGGCGGGTCGGGGACCGCTGGGTCGTGCTCTCGGAGCAGTGGGGCAATGCAAATCCGAGCCAGGTCCTGTGGTTGGCGGGGCACCTCGATCCCCAGCTCGACGACCCGCGCTGGACGCAGGTCGAGGGCCCTGCGCCCATGGTCGGCGCCGCCCTGCGAGTGGGAACAGAGCCCGGTGACTGGGCTCCTGCCGAGCGCACCCTGCTCGATCGCCTGGAGCGCGACAATGCCTGGGACTCCGCCAGGTACCCGGACCAGGGTCGAGCGATGGCGCGGCTCGCGGCCTGGGCCCTGGCCGAGCGTCTGGAGCGTCCGCCTCTGCCCCTGACACCTTCCGACGGCTCCCAGCCTCGCGAGCTCGCCGAGCTGCGCGAAGCGAACGCCCGCGCCTCTGCCCGAGGCGGAGTGGAGGTCGCTGAACACGACACGATCCTCCTCACCCTCGCCGAGCTGCGCTGGCTGGAGCGGGACGGACCATTGACCCTGCGCTTCGACGACGATCCCAGCGTCTGGCGCTCCCTGGCCTCCAGCGAAGAGGGCTGGCTGATCCGACACGAAGTCCGCTTGCCAGGCCTGCACGGTTGGCTCGGACTGCGCCATCCATTCGACGCCACCACGGCCATCTTGGTGCGTCGTGGCGGACGCATCCTCTCCGTACCAGAGGTCGACGCGCGCATCCCCTGCCACGGGCTCCTGTACCTGGAGCGCGGCCACGCGACCCTGACCAGGGCCCAGGCGGAGCTGCTCGCATTGGAGGGGCTCCAGCTGTACCAGAAGCTCGCGGAGGGACTCCGCGGGGGCGGCTTCGGCGGGTCGGGCTCCAGCGGCGACGCTCTCGTGACGGCCCAGCGCTATGGCACGCTCTTCGCGTGGCTCGCCTGGCGAGGTGGCCGGCAGCAGCTGGGAACGGTCCAGGAGCTGGCGCGTTCGATCCCCATCGAGGTCGACGGCGTCGTGTGGGGGACCCTCGAGGCCTGGCTTCGGAGCCCCTCCGAGGGCCGTCCCGGTCTGCCTATCGCGCTCCCCGCCCTCAGCCGGCGCTCACAGACCACCACGGCGCTCGTGCCGGAGGGCGACCTCCAGAAGCGAACACGGGCCCTGCTCACGCAGCTGGGCCGGCGCACCGACGTGCACTTCCAGACGACACGCGAGCGCTTCGGTCCGCCCGTCCGGGTGGACATGCGCTACAGCCGCTACGAGCTGCTCGTGCTGGTGTTGAACCACGGCCACCCGGTCGTCCCCCGCGCGATGAGCCCGGGCCGGGTGCAGGAGATCCTGCTGTTGGAGATCGCCCGCCTGATCGCCTGCTGGTCGAAGGAGGTCGAGGCCCCCCTCGACCTGCTCGCGATGCAGCAGATCCTGCTCGCCCAGAGGTTGAACCCGGGTTGAGCGGGCTCAGGGCCACAGGACTGTCTCTTCTAGATCTCGGCGGGTGATCTCCTACCCGTCGATGTCGACGTGGACGCCGATGCTGCCGTCGACGTTCGTGCACCTGGGGTGGGGATCGGCCAGCGAGCCTGGCGTGGTGACCCAGATCTGCTCCACTCGTGGGCCGAGGCGCTCGAGGACCTCTTCGTCCGGAGCCGAGAGATAAGCACGGTTGGCGCCGACGATTCCGTGTCGAATGTGACCATCGTCGGGAAACACCGCGTCCACCCAGGCGGAGTTCGTGCTGCTTGCGATCCCGTGGTGGCTGATGTGGGCCACGTCGACGTCGGGCAGGGCGATGCGGTTCGCCAGGAAGCTCTCCACGTCCTCTGTGTCCTTTCCGCCCCCGGTCAGATCGCCGGCGAAGAGGTAGGCGAAGTCCCCGTACCGGACCACCCCCACGAGGCTGCGCGCGTTCTCCTCGGTGATCTCGATGGTGGTCCCATCGGGGAGCACTCCGCCCGCGACGAGGACCTCGAGCGTGGCCTCGTCCCCGAGGTCGAGGACGAAGGGGAGGTCGCAGCCAGCGCTCGTGCAGAGGGCGATCTCGTCATCTGGCTCGACCCACTCGTCGGTGTCGGGCTGGACACCACCGCGCCATATGAGCGCGCCGAAGTCGCCGAGATCGCTCAGCCCGCCGACGTGGTCGGCGTGAAAGTGCGTGATCAGCGTGTAGTCCGGGGAGTCCCTTCCCGTGCGAAGCTCGAGGGCCGCACGGACCTCGTCGTCGTGGGCGTCGTTGCCGACGTCGATCAGGACGCTCGTGCCATCCGGACCGACGATCAGCGCGCTCTCTCCGGTGCTGCGCGAGCCCAGGTCGAGCTGCTCGATCAGCAGCGGAGCCTCCAGGAGCGGCCCTGGCGATGCGCAGGCGAGCAGCGAGCTGATCATCCCAGCAGGCTACCGGGCCCTGACCGGGGGTGGTTGTTCCACGTGGAACACCCTCAGGGGAGGCCCTCGTCCTCCAGGTCCGCGTCGAGGAAGCGTAGGGTCGCCATCCTGGCGGCGAGCGGCTTGACGACATCCATCCCTCTGCGGACATCGACCAGCGCGATGTCGATGGTGGAGAAGTCCCCCCCGGCGCCTCCACCGGTCACTGCACCCAGCTCGTCCTGGCGCAGGCGGGCATCCAGCGCCTCTTCGAGCTCGTACTTGTCCCGGGTCTCGAGGCGAAGGGTCGCGAAGCGCTCGCCGTGGCGGGAGAAGCGCTCGGAGACGAACATCGGCGAGGTGCGCGCGGCCTTCCACATCGCCGGGTGCGTGGAGCGCGCGACGATGAGGTCATTCTGTGTGGCATCCTCGAGCTTCCACATCGCCGACGGGGTCTCGTCCGGAGGCCGCTCGTGGAAGGGCAGATCGGGGAGGCTCCTCAAGACTGTGTTTCGTGCGCCATGGAAGAGCACCGGGAGGGTCTCCCATGTGCGCAGTCCCTCGCTGGAGTCGGCTGGCTCGATGGCGCCGACCCAGTCGTCGAGCATGCGCTCTCCCAGCAGTCGCTCGGTCGCGACGAAGGCCGCGTCGAAGACCCCCTGGGCTGATGCCTCCGGGATGTGCCAGCGGACGCCGATCCGGTGGTCCTCTGCGGGCTCCACTCCGATCGAGGCGCCCGCCAGCTTCACCCCCACGCGGTGCTCGACGAAGTTCGCGGCGATCTCGGGCCCCGCAGGTGGACGCGCGGACGAAAAGGCCCATCCAGGCAGCTCGGGCGCTCGCTCCATCAAGGTGGCGACCACGGCGCGCTTGCTGCGCACGGACTCCGGCGTGATGACGAGGCGGTGACCGCCGGCGCCTTCTGGGCCAGGCCCGAACTCCCACAAGAGCCCCGGCGTGATCGGGGCCAGGTGCTCGTTCATCCAAGCGACGAGGTCCCACCGGTCATGCATGCGGAACAGCGCATCGATGCGATCGACGCGCTCCGAGAAGGCTCGCCAGAAGTCGTCGATGGCTTCGAGGACGGGCTCGCGCTCCAGGTCGGAGAGGGTGATCCAGCGCATCAGATGGCCGAGACCTGGAGCTCCATGCCGGTGGCGGCGCCCCAGTCCTGCACCGCCGCGAGCACGGGCGGACTCGCGGCGAAGCGCCGCTGACGGAAGAGCCCGACACCCTCGACCACGTCCTCGCTCTCGTCGGGCAACAGCGGGTCCATGTGGCGGGACTCCTGGACGTCCTCTGCGAGGATCTCGCTGACCAGATGCAGGAGCAGCCCGCTCCCCAGGTCCTCTGGCACACCACGCGGGAGCTTGATGCCGGGGAACCAGAAGGGGCCGATCGTGCCCCTGGACAGCCTGAGGATCTGCCCACCCAGACCCGCCGCGAGCTGCTCCCGCAGGCCGAGGATGGGTACGTCCGCGTGGCGGGAGAACAGGTGGACCACGCCCTCTGGCACGAAGATGCCCTCCTCCGTGAGCTCGATGGGGCCCAGGAAGTGGCGCGAGGGCCAGCGCACGGTGCAGCGGACGCGCCGCCAGCGCCCGTCCGCGGCGAGGCGATCCCAGGTGACCGTCACGTCGATGGTCGGCTTTCTCCGGTGCAGCGCCGCGATCAGGCGAGAGCTGGGCAGGATGGGGTTGCGACGCAGGAAGCGGTGGAGGCGGCGGCGCGCCTGCATGCGCTGTCCGAGGTCCGGATCGAGGCGCAGGGCCCGCTCGATGCTCTCGTCGTCGAGGTCGGTGTCGTCGTCTCCCCGACTCGCGAGGTGCTGCTCGGCGACGACGCGGCTGATCCAGGCGAAGTCGGGCATGCCGCTGGCCGGCTCGGCGCGGGCGGGGAGGACGACATCAGCCGAGAGCGCGGGGTCGAGGGCCTCCAGCAGCGCGGTGGCCTCCGACAGGGGCACGTAGTCTCCGTGGGGGGCCAGCGTCTCCAGCGCAGCACGGAGTGCGCGGAGATAGGGTCCGGCGCGCTCCGGGCCCAGCTCCACTCAGTCGTCCTCGCCGAACCAGGCCTCGACCTCGGCCTCGGCATCTGTGCGCATGGCCTTGTCGGCGAGGGCCTTGGTGCGCTCGCGGCTGACCCCTTCGAGGCTGTCGGTGAGCAGCAGGTTCCTGCCCTCGACCTCGGCCTTGATGCGGGTGCTCAGATCAGGGAGGACCTCTGTCAGGAGGCGCTGGGTCTGCTCGACGTAGGCGGCGGTGACCTCCATGGCCGTGCCCAGCTCCGTGAGCGACTCCTGGAGCTCCGCGACAACAGTGGGGGCGTCCGCCGCCATGCCGAGGGCCTGGATCCGGCGTCCGGCCGAGTCGACCGCGCCGCTGGCGTTCAGGACATAGCCGGACATGCCCTCGTGGAGCTCCAGCACTGCATCGCGGAGGGCTCGCGTCGGTCCCAGGGAGCCCTTGGAGAGCTCGCTCGCTGCCCGGAAGAGCTCGAGGTTCAGGGACTCCTGGCGAAGCTCGAAGGTGAGGCGGTCGATGCGCCGGGCGGCCTCCTCCTCCGTGTAGTCGTGCTCGCCGCTCTCCACTGCCCCCAGCGCGCTCTCGAGCTGGATCACGCGCTGAGCGGCGATGCGCTCGTTCGCGCGGGCTTCGACTCGACCCTCGTGGAGACGATCGACCTGCTCCTGCAGCTCCAGGGCCGACAGGCGCAGCTCATCGGAGAAGGCGGTGGCTTGTCGGAGGCGTGTCGCTGCGACCTCGTACTGGCGCAGCAGGCCCTCGGCGACCGATCTGCGGCCGAGGATGGCCGAGCGCGCAGAGAAGCGGCGCACGAGGGAGTTCCAGATGGAGTCGTCCGCCTCGCGGCGCTCCAGGTCGCGCAAGGTCGTCTCGTGCTGCTCGAGGTTCCTGAGCTCACCACCGAGGGCCTTCCCGAGCTCGTCCTGGGTCTTCACCAGCTCGTCGACCTTCGTCAGCGCCTCCTTGTGTCTCTGGTGGATGTCGTCGCGCCGCTGTTGCAGCTCGGCCTGCGAGGTCGTCTTTCCTCGGTACTTCGGCAGGTTCTGGAGCACGTTGCCCACGCCTCTGTTGTGCCTCCGAACCGGTCACCTGGCAAGGATCGTAGACGCTCGAGAGCCCTGCATGTTCCAGCCGACTCCGATAGGCGAGCACAGATGCATGCTGCCGAGCCGATTCCCTGCCTCCAGTGCCTGGAGCGGATCGTCGTCGGAGGCGTGCTCGACGCGGGGCCCATGCCTGCCTTGGACGACGTGGAGGGGGCCATGGTCCATCCGGACCTGCCGCCGGTCGTCGACGGTCACGTCCACCTCTTCCCGGACCTGGTCTTCGATGCGCTGTGGACCTGGTTCGAGCGTTACGGCTGGCCGGTTCGCTATCCGCTGCGCTCGCCCGCGGTGCTGGAGTTCCTGCTCTCGCGCGGGGTCGAGCACGTCGTCGGTCTCCACTACGCCCACAAGCCGGGCATGGCGCGCGGGCTGAACCGCTACATGGCCGGGCTCGCCCAGCGGGAGCCACGCCTGACCGCCCTGGCGACGGTCTTCCCCGGCGAGGAGGGGGCGGTCGACGTGCTGGTCGAGGCCTTCGTCATGGGCCTGGCCGGGGTGAAGCTGCACTGCCACGTCCAGTGCTTCGCCCCCGATGACCCGCGGATGGCCTCGCTCTACGAAGTCTGTGTTGAATACGATCGCCCGATGGTCATCCACGCCGGGCGCGAGCCGAAGAGTCCGGCCTACAAGGTCGACACCTGGGCCGTCAGCGGCGTAGATCGTGTGGAGTCCGTCTTGCGGGACCATCCCCGCTTGAAGCTCTGTGTGCCGCACCTCGGGGCCGACGAGTTCGACCAGTTCGCGGCCCTGATGGAGCGATACGAGGGCCTGTGGCTCGACACGACCATGATGATCTCGGGCTACTTCCCGATGGAGGTGCCGCTCCGGGCGGTGATGACCGATCCGGGCCGCGTCATGTACGGCAGCGACTTCCCCAACCTGCCCTACGCCTGGGATCGCGAGCTCGAGGCCCTGCGAGCGCTCGGTCTCCGCGAGGAGTGGCTGCCGGGGCTGCTGGGCGGCAACGCGCGCTGTCTGTACGATCTCCAGGCCGACTGATGTCTCAGAGATCGTATTCGATACGGATCAGCACGCTGCTGCGTTGGGGGATCCCGTTCACCACCATCGGATCGAGGCGCCAGCGCTGGACCGCTGCCAGGGAGCTGTCGACGAAGATCTCCGGACACTCGTCGACGACGGCTCCGTAGGGGCGCCCGTCCGAGTCGACGTACAGGCGCACGAAGCACTCGCCCTCGATGACCCGGTCGCGGGCCACCTGCGGGTAGCGCGGAGGCACTCCCGGCCACTTGACGAGCACCGCCCAGTCGAAGGCGGTGGTGCTGGTGTCGGCTTCTTCGGGGGGCACTGCGCCCGTGCGCCACCACTCCATCGAGTCGGGGGCCGGAGCCGCCCGCTGTTGCTGGAGGCTGCGCTCCTTCGGCGCGGGCTTGAAGGTGAGGTTGGCCTCGATCCTGACCGCTGTCGGTGCACCGTCGACGAGGTAGGGGTCGATGCGCCAGGCGCCCATCGCCTCTCGGGCTGCGGCTCGATAGCCCTCTGGACAGGCCAGGCCGTGGACGTCGACAAGGACCACCTCGCCGCCCTGGTCGAAGTCGATTGCGGCTGAGCAGGTCCTCGTGCCGCTCTTGTCGTCCTCTGGCCACGCTGGCGCCTCGTACTCGAGGAACTCCACCTCGTAGGCCGGGACGACCAGCGGCTCGGCAGAGGCCAGCGCGACGAAGAGCACGCACGCAGCGTAGCCCTGTTCCACGTGGAACGTCAGGCGATGCTGAAGCGGTACCCGACCCCGCGCAGGGTCTCCAGGCACTTGCCGGTCTCCGGTCCGAGCTTCCGGCGAAGTCGCTTCACGTGTGTGTCGACGGTCCGCGAAGTGATGCCCTCGCGGTAGCCCCAGACATCCCTCAAGAGCTGGTCCCGGCTCTGGACCTGGTTCTTGTGGGTGAGGAAGTGGGCCAGGAGCTTGAACTCGATCATGGTCAGGGGGACCTCCTCGCCCTCGAGCCAGACCCGGTGGGCACCCTCGTCCAGCCTCAGCGAGCCGAAGTCGTGGGGGCCCCCGCCCTGTTTTGCGCTGCGTTCTGATCGTCGCAGGACCGCGCGAACCCGGAGAACCAGCTCTCGCGGGCTGAATGGCTTGGTCATGTAGTCGTCGGCGCCGACCTCGAAACCCACGACGCGATCGATCTCCTCTGCCCGAGCCGTGAGCATCACCACCGGGATGTCCGCCGTCCTCGAGTCCGCGCGCAGCTGCCGGCAGACCTCTGTGCCGGGGATGTCGGGGAGCATGAGGTCGAGGAGCACCAGGTCCGGTCGGGGGTCCGCCCAGGCAGCGCTCAGGCCATCGCGCCCCGTCTGGGCGCTGATGACGTGGAAGCCCTCTCTTCGCAGCTTCCACGTGAGGGTGGCGACGAGGTCGGCTTCGTCTTCGACGAGGAGGATCGTGTGCATCAGAACAGCTTCTTCAAGTGGTCTTCATGGGTCACGGGGAGCGGCCCGGGCTCGCCGTCGCGCCCGCGTCGTCCTCCGGCACCGGTCTGTCCGGGGACGTCGCCGGCGCCGCCCTGGCCGCTGCGCCCTCCCTCACCGCCTGGTCCGCCTCCGTGGTCGACGACGAGCTTGTCCAGGTACGAGGTGACACCGGGATCTACAAAGAGGACGGCGTCGCCCCCGGGGCCTCCGTCTCCCCCGTCACCGCCGTGGCCTCCGTGCCCGCCGGAGCCGTGGCGTCCCATCGGGTCGCCCTCTCCGCCGAGTCCGCCGTTTCCTCCGTCCTGGCCGTCCTCGCCATGGCCGCCGCCTCCGCCCCGAACGTCGATGCGCAGCGTTCCGCCCTCGGGATCGAGCAGGTAGCGCCGCGTCTTCGACCTCCACTCCCCGTCGACGAGCACCTCACCCTCCACCTTCACCTGCACCAGATCCTCGTGGGCGTAGACGAAGACCCGCGCGTGGCCGCCAGCGCCGCCATCGTTGCCGTGCTCCCCGTTCCGGCCGCTGCCACCTGCCGTCCCGTCCTGGCCGGCGCCCTGGGCTCGCCCGTCGTCATCCGTGGACGCCGGCGCCCCGTCAGAGCCGTCGAGGTCGTCCCACGCACCGCTCGGCGTCCAGCCCGACCCACCCCGAAGGTCCGCCACGTAGTCGCAGTCGTAGCGGGGCACCACCGAGTATCGGCGTGCCAGCTCCGGCCGGTCGGCGAGGCGCACGATGAGGTCGAGCTCCTTGCCCTGGCTCTTGCGCGGATCCTGGTAGAGCGTCACGCCGGTGCCGTCCGAGGTCTGACCGTCCAGGACCAGCTCTATCTCTCGCCAGGCCACGCCGTCCCGCCCCGAGCTCCGCGTGTGCTTCGTCCGGCCGTTCTTCAGCCTCAGCTCCACCTCCAAGGGCTGGACGATGCCGGGACAGAGCGCCAGCGTGTCACCGACATCCGGGCTCACGACCTCTATGTCCGTGACCTTCTTCGAGGCGAGGCAACCAATGAGTAGAATCACGGATTCTCCTGGTTCAAGCGGCGCTTTCGGCGTTTCCAGCCGCGCCACAGCTCGTGGGTCACGCCCACCACACAGACGACGTGGTGGAGACCGAGCCAGATCCATCCGCGCAGTCCGAGCTTGGCACCAAAGACCACGGTCACGCCCACGGCGACGAACAGCCAGGCGAGCGCGACGATCACGCCCCCGTCGGCGCGCTGCCGCCGCTCAGCGCCTGTAGACATGGTTCCCCACGGTCCGATCCCAGTGACTCACCGCCAGGTCACGTGGCGCTGGAGCCAGGTAGCTCGCCTCCACCACACCTGGACCGGAGACGTAGCCGTCGCCAGCGACCCCACCGGCGATCTCCAGGACCGGGCCCCTCCCAGGCACCTCGACGAGCCCCATGCCCGACACAGTTTCTACGATCTCGTGTGACAGGTCGAGGTCTGCCCAGGCGAAGGCCTCGATGACCCCTTTCGAAGAGCTGCTCCACGTCGTCTCGGTGTCCAGCACCCCGTCGTTGTTGCGATACAGACGCACGACATCTCCGTAATAGTCGACGACCCCCCACGCCCCCGCGGCAAGGTCGAGATCGCCGTCCTGGTCGACGTCTTCGAGCGAAACGGCCGACTGGAAGCGGGGCTCGTCCTGTGAAATCCAGCACAGGCTGAAGTCCGGGCCGCAGTACAGGCTCACTGTCCCGTCGCCCCCGAGCTGATCGTTGTCCGAGACGACGAGATCCATCGTCCCGTCCCCATCCACGTCGCCCCAGTCCAGGGTGTTTCCTTCGAACTTCGAGTCGGCCCCCGCGGCGGTCCACCAGGGCTCGGGATCCAGCTCCCCGTCCTCGCTGAGGTAGATCGTGTGGGGTGTCTCTGCGTTCGCGAAGGCGAGGTCGAGGTCCCCGTCCGCGTCTGCGTCGAACCAGGCCACGTCGAAGCTGTAGCGCGGCGTCTCGGTCGTCCAGGTCTCGGTGAAGGTGGCCTCTCCGTCGTTGTAGTAGACCCGGGAGACCTCTGGCTCGTGGTAGTAGGGCTCACCCGCGGCGATGGCCAGATCCAGGTCGCCGTCGAGGTCCACGTCTCCAAGGGCGCAGGAGAAGGTGTAGAAGCCCTCGGTCTCCCAGGCTGGGGTGGGAGACAGGGTCCCGCCGGAGTTGAGGTAGACCTGCACACCGCCAGGCTCGTCCCACCTGTCATCGCCCAGAAAGCGGCTCACCACGACATCGACGAAGCCGTCGCCGTCGAGATCCCCGACGGCCAGGTGTCCGAAGTAGTGGTCCTCGGCCGAGGTCCAGGACGCGCTCTCTTCCAGGGAGCCGTCGAGGTTCTCGTAGACGGAAAGGGGACCTGGCTCGACGTCGTTGCCGTAGGCCACGACCAGATCGGCGTCTCCGTCTCCGTCGATGTCCGCGAAGGCCGCCCCAGTAGCGGCGCCGGAGTCCTTGGACTCGTAGTCCGGGTGCTCGGGCAGCGGCTCCCACTCCGAGTCCTCGATCCCCGTCTCCGCACGGCTCTCGTTCGACTCCGAGGGGGAGTCAGGGCCCACCGGAGATGTGCACGCCACGAGGACTGCGATCATGGGGGCAGGATACCCAAGCCGACGATGGGCCCCGGACAGCGCATGCTCCGCACCTCGCCAGCCGAGGCCGGGATGCGTGTGGACGCCTTCCTCTGCCTGCGCTTTCCCGACTGGTCGAGGAACGCCGTGGCCCGGGCGATTCGCGACGGCCAGGTGTGCTCGAAGACCCGCCGCCTCAAGCCCAGCAGCACGCTGCGCGCCGGAGAGGAGCTCCTCATCGCCGGTCCCGAGCCTGGCCCCAAGCCGGAGTGCCCGCCGATCCTGCACGAGGACGAGGACATCATCGCCTTCGCCAAGCCTGCCGGACTGCTGATGCACCCGGTGGGGCGCGACTTCGCTTGGGGCCTGATCAACCTCGCCCGGGACCGCTTCCCCGACGAGGACCTCCACCTGGGCCATCGCCTGGACCGGGAGACATCTGGGGTGGTGGTCGTCGCCCGCTCGGCGGAGGCCAACCGCATGGTCAAGGCGGCATTCAAGACCCGGGCCTGCGTGAAGACCTACTGGGCGATCGTCCACGGTGAGCCGAGCTGGGAGGAGGAACGTGTCGACGCTGCGATCGGCCCCGACACGACGAGCCCGGTGCGCCTCAAGCAAGGAGTGAGGCCGGACGGCGCCCCGGCGCGCACCTTCGTCCGCGTGCTCCGTCGGCTGGGTCGCTACAGCCTCGTGAGCTGTCGACCCAAGACCGGGCGCACCCACCAGATCCGGGTGCATCTGGACCACCTGGGGCACCCGATCCTCGGGGATCGGCTCTACGGCCAGGACCCGGAGGTCTTCCTCGGGCTCTTCGAGAAGCGCCCGGTTCCGCGTCTTCGCCAGCGTCTCGGACACCCCCGACACTGCCTCCATGCACGAGCGCTGCACCTTCCCCATCCCCGCGGCGGCATGCTGAGCCTCCGCGCGCCGATGCCCAGCGACATGGCGCGGGTGGTCCATCGGAGATGAAGCACCTCGAGCTGTCGCTGCTGTTCGTCCTCCCCGTGCTCTGGGTGACCGGAGCCGGCTCGGCGGCCTTCGGCCCCTTCTCGGTGGACCTCGCGGGCCACCTGTGGATGGGCTGGCACGCCTCTCGCGAGGGGCTGACACACACGGAGCTCCTCGCCGCCCCGGACGGAGTCGAGCTCCTGCCCGTCCTCGGTGGCTGGCTCGACGTGTGGCTCGTGGGTCGCCTCCACGCGCTGGGCGTACCGCTGGAGCGGGCCTACGACCAGGTCGTCGGCTTCTACGTCCTCGTGGCCGGTTTGGGCGGAGTCGTGCTCGCGCGGGCCTGCGGAGCCGGTCGCGCGGCGCTCCTGGCCGGAGTGCTGCTCCAGTGCGATGGCTTCCTGCTCGAGCACCTGGGCGCCGGACGCCCGGAGCAGGTCGGTATCGGTTTCGTGGCCCTCGCCCTCGGTGCCGGTGGGCTCGCGCTGCGCGGACGCCTCCATCCCGGGCTCTGCGGGCTCGCGGGCGCGCCGCTGTTGTTCGTCAGCTGGGAGCTCAGCCTGCTCACGGTCCTCGCGCTCGCTTGGATGCTGCCCTTTGTCCGTCCGATCCCCTGGAAGACGCTCGGCATCGCGGCGCTCACCTGCGCAGTGCTCGCCGGTTGGTGGGTGGTCTTCTTCCTCCTCCACGCCGGCGAGGTCCGAGCCCTGGACGAGGGGGACTTCGCCCTGGAGACCGCGCGCAGCGCGAGCGTGGGGCTCCTCGGCTGGTTCGGTCCGGGCACCGTGCGTCCGGGCTGGCTGGCCCTGGCTGCGATCCCGCTGGTGCTCCGCGGGCGAGTCGGGCTCGGCGTGGCCGCGGGCCTTGCCCTCACCCTGCTGCTCGCCGCTGGCCCGGGTCCAGGTCTGCTGGAGCCTGGAGACGGCAACTGGGGGCCCTTCGCCTGGCTCCAGCGGCTCCCGGTGCTGGGCTGGTTCCACTGGCCGGACCGTCTGCTGGTGATCTGGAGCCTCGCCGCTGCCACCTGCTGCGCCCTCGCCGTGGAGCGGCTGCCCAGGCTCTGGATGGCCCTCGCGGCCGCCGGCGTGCTGGTCGGAGACGCCCTCATCGAGCAGCAGGACCGCTGGCCACGCGGCATCTTCGCGCTGCAGGATCACCCGGGATCCGCCTGGCTCGCCGAGGGAGAGGGCGTCGTCCTGGATCTGCCGATCCAGCCGGAGCCGCAGAACCACTTGCGGTACATGCTCCTTCAGGTGCAGCACGGACGACCCATCGTCTTCAACATGGTCCTCGACCACCTCAGCGACCCGACACTCGCCAGCCGCGTCGACGCCGATCCGGTGCTGTCCTGGTTCCGGACGCTGATGGACAGGGACAAGCCCGAGGCGGTGGTCTTCGACCTCGAGGACTTCTCGGGACTGCGAGCCGACGGGGTCCGAGACATCGTGCTTCATCGGCAAGGCTGGCCTCCTGACCGCTGGCAGCTCGCCTCGGTCGTGCTGGAGAAGAGCCTCGGCGAGCCCGAGATGCGGGTCGGCCCCGAGTGGACGGCGTGGAGCCTCTCAGTCGCGCCGGCGCCAGACTGACTGTCGCTCCCCCTCCACGACGAGGTCGTGGGTGTCGGAGAGCGATGCCCGGACGGCCCCGACGGTGTCGATGCGGTCCTCGAGCAGCACCAGCAGCGGCGGGGCGTGGTCCTCGTCGAGTCGGTCCCGACTTCGGTACAGCTCGATGCCGACGGGGACATCGCCCGCCTCTGCCAGCCGCAGCGTCAGCCCCAGCGAGGGGGCCGTGGCGCCGGTCGCGAAGTCGTAGCCGATCGGCTGGTCGGCGAGGCCAGCGAGCAGCATGCTCTCGCCGAAGCCGACCTCGGGCTGCCAGGCCGGCGGGTCTCCGCTCGGGAAGATGGAGAAGGGGTCGTCGATGGCGTCCACCACGACCTCGTCGAAGGGCTGCTCCACCGAGGGGAGCTCGAAGCCGCGCTTGAGGACGAGGGGCTCCGCGAGGGCGAGGATCGCGCAGGCCACCGCCCAGGCTCTGTAGCGGTCTATGACCAGGCCCAGGCCGACCGCGGAGCTCAGGATCCACGGCACGAGCAAGCGGGTGGGATTGCTGAGGAAGTCTCCCCCCACGAGCCAGGACAGCGGCGCTTGGATGTCGCCGGGGCGCCCGAGCTGGCGCAGCAGCATCGGGATGCCCGGACCCAGAGCGAAGAAGACGAGGGCCAGGATCGACCATGGCCGGGAGCGACGGAAGCCCAGGCCCACGAGGGCCGCCAGGGCCACCAGCCAGCCAGGTTGCCAGCGGGCCATCGAGCGCAGCCAGGCTGGCGGGGGCTCGGCGGCGATGGCACCACCGGTGGACGGGCGGCGAGCCACGACCTGGCCGGTCGAGGGCGACACGAGCTCGCCGGGGTGGAGGGACCAGCCGTGACTGTGGACCTCTGAGAGGCGTCCGTCGTCGCCCCGCTCGGTCAGCCAGATCGGGGCGATTGCCACCGCACAGGCGACCGCTGCGACACCGGCAAAGGCCAACCAGCGGCGCCAGGCGCGCCACGTCCAAGCCGCAGCGCAGAGGCATCCGATCGCAAGGTAGATCGCGAAGTATGGGCTGCTCGCGGCTGTGGCGAAGACTCCCAGGCCCGCCAGCGCGAGGTCCCGACGCCGGCCGCTCGCGTGCCACCGGACCAGGCCGGCCACCGCCAGCGCGGCGATGCCGACACAGCTCACCTCGACGATGGCGTCGCCGAGGTTGGTCAGCAGAAAGGGAGAGAGCTGGACGACGAGACCGGCGGCGAGGGCCCCGGGCCGACCGCCGCCGCAGACCCGGACGAGCAGGTATGGGCCGACCCCGCTGAGGACCAGCAGCACCAGCGCGAGCACGCTCAGGCCAGCGATGGCGCCCAGGGTCAGGCTGAAGGGGAGCTGGACGAGGTCCAACAGCGGCGCCACCGGCCAGAAGCCACGGCCATCGGGCCAGTTGATGAGATCGGCGTGGCCGACCGGTGCCTCCAGCCGCAGCCACCGAAGGAGTTGCAGGTGGCCGAAGAGCTTGCGAGTGGCCTCGCCGTATGGCCCGCCGAGCATGCGGCCTGGTGCCAGAGCGCCGCGCAACAGCGCCAGCGCGGGCAGCAGGTAGAGGGCCCAGGACAGGCGCTGGAGCTTCACGCGCATCAAGTGCGAGAGCGTAGCCGTCTCGGGCCTGGCCGTGAATGATCCTCGGGCGCGGCTACACTCATGGGACAAAGGAGAGCGCATGATCCTGGCCCTCGCGATGCTCCTCGGCACTGCACGTGCGGAGGAACCAGCCCCGCCAGCCCCGGCAGAAACGTCGTCGTCGCCACAGCCCACGGCGGCGACCTTGTCCCTGGGCGACGAGGAGCGCGAGGGGCTGCGCGAGGCGCTCGGGGCGGTCTCGGAGCTTCGCGGCGAGCAAAGGCGCGACGCTCTGCTCCAGCTCCTGGACGACGAGTCCCTGTCTCCGGCGCAGAAGGCCGCCGTGTCTCGTGCATTGGGGGCGGCGTGGGACGACGAGGCGCCCTTCAGCTCGGTCATGGCCGCTGCGATGCGGGACAAGCGCTCCAAAGGGGACAAGGAGCGTGCGCCCAGCGTGGTGCAGCTCACTCCAGAGAAGCTCACGAACGTGCGCGAGTATCAGCGTCGGCGGATCATGATCCGCCAGGAGACAGAGATCCGCGGCGGGGGCACCAGCGTCGTCTCGAGTCCTTGGGCCAACCCCTACAGCGTGACTCCGAGCCAGGTCGTCCAGGACCCCATCTACACCGTACAGGGCTGGGGCATCTACCAGGGCAGTCGGCGCCTGAGCGTGCCGGAGTACCTGGGCGTCATCGACAGCGCGCAGATGCAGCAGTACCTCGAGGACGACATCCTGCGCCTGAACCGCACGAGCAAGGCGCTGTATGCCTTCGGCGGCCTGGGCGTCGCCGCCACGGTCGTCGGCGTGATCGGCATGAACGCTGCCAGGCAGCAGAACGACAGCGATCTGTGGCTGATCTTCTTCGCCACCGCCGGCGGAGGCGTCGCGACCATGCTGACCGGCTTCGTCGGCGGCTCGATCCCGGCGTCGAAGGCCACCCGCGTCGAGCAGGACCCGGAGTACA
Source organism: Myxococcota bacterium (assembly GCA_036012755.1). Lineage (GTDB taxonomy): Bacteria > Myxococcota_A > UBA796 > UBA796 > CAJQPC01 > JAAESX01. The sequence continues at coordinate 53,525 of DASCPX010000059.1, forward strand.
CCTTCACCCCCGAGCAGGTCCGCGAGGGCATCGACGGCTACAACGACGAGCTCAGGCAGGAGCTGGAGCTGAGCCCCGAAGAGGTCCTCTTGATCGAGGCAGCCGGCAGCGGGGCCAACGTCCAGCCCTACGTCGTGCCGACGGCCACACCCGGGGGGCTCGGCCTGTCCCTGGGCGTCGGGGGCAGCTTCTAGCGGCCTGCTAGCTCAGAGGTCCCGGACGCAGCGGAAGCCCAGGCCGTTGCTGGTCGCGTCGGAGGGCTCGAGGAAGCGGGCGTAGGTGTTGTCGAAGGGACTGCCGAGGGCGAAGCTGCCACCTCGCGCGATCCGGGCCAGGGTCTCCCTGCCGGGGAACTTGGTCAGCTCGGCGTCATCCTCTGTGGCGCAGGGATCCTCGTCGGGCCCCTCGCTGTAGAAGCTCCCGTTGTACCAGTCCGCGACCCACTCCCCCATGTTGCCGGTCATGTCGTGGGCACCGTAGGGTGAGACCGAGTCGGGGTAGAGGCCGACGGGGAGCGTGTCCCCGATGCACATGTCGCGATCCTCCGAGATGTTGGCGTCTTCGCAGCCGCTGGGCCCCTCGCCCCAGGGATACTCACGCCCGTCGTCACCGCGGGCCGCCTTCTCCCACTCCGCCTCGGTCGGAACGCGCTTGCCGACCCATTCGCAGTAGGCGTCCGCAGAGTGGGACCACACCTCGGCGACCGGGTGGTCCTCGAAGCCCTCCATGATCTCGAAGGAGTCCCCCAGATCCAGGATGCGCTCCGGGAAGGTGTCGTCGTCGTCTTCGAAGTCGTAGAGCGGGAGGCCCTCTTCGGTCTCGTTCCAACGGCCCGCCTCCGCTTCGGCCTCCAGGAACTCTACGAAGTCGCTGTTGACGACCTCGTACACGTCGACGCAATAGCCCGAGACGTAGATGTCACGGCGTTCTGGCTGCTCGATGTCGACGAGCATGTCGCCGCTGGCAGTGACGACGTCCGGGTGGCCACGCAAGAACCAGCCCTCGGGGACGAGCCGCTCGGTCAGGGGGGTGACGGCGGGATCGCCATCATCGCAGTCCACCAGGGCGGCATCCTCGTCCAATGCGTAGTAGCCGTCACCGTCGGCGTCGATCCTGCTGTCGTCGATCCCGCTGTCGTCGACGACAGCCGTTGGGCCTGCCCGCTGAGGTCGGTCCATGTACGTCGGGGAGGCGCAGCCCAGGATGAGAATAATCATTATCGAAGAGGTACATTTATCATTATTCGAAGGTCTCGATCACTAGAATCCGGGCACCGTTGACGAGGTCTCGACCTGACAAGGGACGCCGCCCCGGGAGTTGACCTTCGACGACCTCGATCGCATCTCTGTGACAAGCGATGACGAGTCGGCTCCCCGCCTCCAGGATCTCGCCGGGGGTCCCCCGACCCGAGATGACCCTGCTCCGCTTGATCTTGAAGGGCTCGCCGCGGAATGAGAGCGCCGCCCCGGGCCAGGGCTGGAGAGCGCGGACGTGGTCGTGGACGCGCTGAGCCTCCTGCCCGAGATCCAGGCGGGCGTCCTCCTTGGTCAGCGGTCTCGCGTGGGTCGCGGCGGCGTGGTCCTGGGGCACGGGAGTCAACGTCTCCAGGGTCTGCAAGGTCTGGACGAGGACCTCTGCGGTGAGGGCGGCGAGCCGGAGAGCGAGCTCCGGTTGCTGCTCGTCTGGCCCGATGGTGAGGCTCCGGGACAGCAGCACGTCTCCGGTGTCGAGTCCCGCGTCCATCTGCATCGCGCACACGCCGGTCTCGGTGTCCCCGCTCCACAGGGCGTGCTGGATGGGGGCCGCTCCTCGCCATCGGGGGAGGAGGGAGCCGTGGCCGTTGATGCTGCCCAGACAAGGCGTATCGAGGACGGCCTGCGGGAGGATGCGCCCGTAGGCGACGACGACAGCGACGTCGAGGTCGAGGGCCCCGTAGTTCTGCGGGAAGGGGCCGGATCGGAGGCCCCGAGGCTGGCGAGTCCGGATGCCGAGCTCTCGGGCGCGCACGATCGTGGGGGGGCTTCCGACCTTGCGCCCTCGACCCGAGCGTCGGTCGGGCTGGGCGACGACGGTGACCACCTCGTGCCCGGCCTCGACCAGGGCATCGAGGGTGGGCAGGGCGTAGGCGGGGGTTCCGAAGAAAGCGACCTTCATTGGCCGCTGGCCCTAACCTCTACCAGTACTCGGCGTGCTCCTCGGCATCGCGGCGGATCTTCTTCACCCTCTTCAGGTACCGGGTCTTCTTGAGCCGGCTGACCCGGTCCAGGAGCGTGATGCCCTCCAGGTGATCCAGCTCGTGCTGGACGATGATCCCGGGGTAGTCGCTCACGTCGAAGCTGTGCTTGCCGCCGTAGGGATCGCGGTGCTCGATCGTGACGTAGCGCGGACGCTCGAAGTACTCCCAGAACTCGGGCACCGACAGGCAGCCCTCCTCCCACCGGAACATCTCCTTGCTGCGCATGGAGATGCGCGGGTTGACCATCAGGATGAGGCACTCGCCCTTTTTGCGGATGCCGTCCTCGTCCCGGTCCGCTGTCAGGTCGACGACCACCAGGCACCGCAGATCCCCTACCTGCGGTCCCGCGAGGCCGACGCCGGGGGCGGCGTACATGGTCTCCGCCATGTCCCGCATGCGCTGCTCCAGGTCGGCTCCGAACTCGTCCTCTCGCACGGCCCGCGCCTTCTGGTGCAGCAGCGGGTTCGGCTCCATGAGGATCGGGAGGATCATGCGCTCATCCTAAGGTCCTGGCGCCTTCACGACACCAGCGACACCGCCCGGTGGGCGAGGCCGTAGATCGTCTCGCTGGGGTTCACCCCGAGCGCGGTGGGTAGCACGGAGCCGTCGACGACGTAGAGGTTCTCGAAGCCGTTGACCTTGTAGTCGGGGGTGACCACACCCTTCGCCGGGTCGCTGTCCATGCGGCAGCCCCCCATCTGGTGGGCAGAGAAGATCGAGTGCCTCAGGGTGCCGTAGTCGGCCTCGGAGAGACGGGCGAGGTCGGCTTCGGTCCGCAGGGTGACCGGCTCGGGGTGCAGCGTCGAGGCCTCTTTCACGCCAGCGGCGAGGTGGATGCGTGCCATGGCGACGTGGGCATCGCGCATGCCCGCGGCGAGCTGCTCGGAGATGGGGTAGTCGACTCGCGGCCGCCCGTCGGCGCGGACGCTCACGGTGCCGCCCCGGGTCCCGTCGTGGAAGCCGTCGGCGAAGATCGACAGGATCGAGCAGACGTGCGGGAGCTGGGCCATGAACTCGCGCTGCATCGTCCCGAAGCCGAGGAAGCCCGCGCTGGCGAGCATCGGCTGCAGCGGGGGCACCTCCATGAACCATCCGACCATCTCGCCGCGATCGATGAACTGGTGGCTGCCGATCGACTGGGGAGCGCCATGCCAGCCGGCGATGCGCTCGGTGTAGAGGCCGCCTACCGCCACGACCGGGTGGAGGTAGGTGTTCTTGCCGACGAGCCCGTTCGGGTCGATGTCGTTGGCCAGCAGCAGGCAGGGCGAGTTGATCGCGCCGCCGCTGACGACGACAGTGGTGGCGCTGACGGTCACCCGGTGGCCGTTGCTGCGGCCGTGGACCTTCGACACCTTGCGCCCATCGTGCTCGAGCCCGACCACCTCGCACTCGCTCAGCAGCGTCCCGTCCGCATCCAGCAGGTCTTGAATCGTGGTCACCAGCATCGCTTGCTTGGCGTCGTAGGGGCAGCCGAGGCCGCAGTAGCCGCTGTCCGCGCAGCCGCGCACGTTTCGGCGCAACCGCCCCCACTCCCACCCGAGGGCCTCGCAGCCTCGCCGGAGGACCTCGTTGTTGTTGTTGTTGATCGGCCACTGGGCGATGCCGAGGCGGGCCTCGACGGCCTCGAAGTGGGGATCGAGATCGAGCTGGAGGCCGAAGTTCGCGGCCCAGAAGTCCCGAACCCTCTGCGGCGTCCGGAAGCAGGTCGTCCAGTTGATCGTCGTGCCGCCACCCACGCTCCGTCCCTGCAGGATGGCGACGCTGGCGTCGGCCGTCGCTCGCAGGAAGCGGTCCTGGTAGAGCATCGGGTAGGCCTCGCCCTCCTTCTGGGAGAAGTCGAGGCGCGTTGCGTATGGGCCGGCCTCGAGCACGACGACGGACAGCCCCTTCGCCGCGAGCCCGGCAGCGAGGACCGAGCCCCCGGCGCCGCTGCCGATGATGCAGACATCCGCTGTGAGATCGAGGTCTTCCTGGGTGCCGCGGTAGAGGCTCATCGGTCGGCTCCGATTGCGGTCGTCAGCGCGGAGAGATCCGGCGGGCCGGGGTAGCCGATGCCCTCCCAGAGGGACTCGTTCGCCCAGTAGGTCCCGGTGCAGAGACCGGTGAGCGCCTTGTAGACGGTGCGGCGGGTCTCCAGCGAGGAGTCCGACCAGTCTGCCCAGATCTGGTCCTGGACCTCTGGAGGGGAGGCGGTGAAGGTGTCGTACCGACCGTCGAAGAGGAGCGCCGCGAGCGCGTTCTCTACGAGCAGCAGGGCCTGCTTGATCTCCATGGCGATGCCGGGATGTGCCGAGGCCAACAGCGCGTCGATGTGCTCCGCGACCTCGAGCTCGTGAGCTGGCGGGAAGCCCTCGCCACTCGGGGCCACGCGATCCGCGATGGCGGCGAGCACCGAGTACTCGGTCTCGCTCAGGACCTTCAGCGCGTGAGCAGGCGTTCGAAGCCGACTCCCGCGCAGCGCCAGGCCCCCGCAGGCGAGCAGGGCGGCGCCACCGAGGCCGAGGCCGAGCAGGGATCGACGGGACAGACTCATGCTTCGTGCCTCTAACGCCGAACTGCTGCTTGGAGGCAGGCATGAAGGTCCTCATCGAGCACCGCCCCCACGACAAGGCGTTCATGGCCGAGCTCTGCGAGGCCGCCGTCGCGCTCTTCGGTCGTCGATATGAGACGAACGTCCTGGACTTCGACGGCCCCGTCGTCGAGCTGGTCTGCAGCTGCTGCAACCCGGGAGAGGCCAACCACCCGGGCGCCTGGATCGACATGGACGAGGTGACCGTCGTCGCGCTGGGGGCCTTCCTTCGAGGCGTCGCCAGGAAGCAGGCAGCCTGAGTCCTCCCTGGACGTAGACTCGCCGGGTGGTGGACAGCATCCGCGTCTTGATCGTCGATGACGACCCCGACATCATCTTCTATGTGCGCGAGCTGCTGACCCCGCCGGGCTTCGACGTGGTCGCCGAGACCACCTCCGACGGGGGCCTCCTCCGGATGCTGGGCGAGCCCTGGACATCGTCCTGGTGGACTACCGCATCGACCGCCGGAATGGCCTGGAGCTCGTGACAGAGGCGCGGGGTGGCGGCTTTGTCGCCCCCGTGCTGATGCTGACGGGCGCGGGCGGCGTCCAGGTCGAGCGGCAGGCCATGGAGCAGGGCCTGACCCAGTTCCTCGAGAAGCAGCAAATCACCGGCCCCAGCCTCGCCCGCAGCATCCGCTGGGCCATCGACCACGACCGCACGCTCAAGGCGCTCGCCCGGGCGAACACGCAGCTCGGGCGCCGCAACCAGGAGCTGCAGCGCTTCGCCGGGGTCGTCGGTCACGACCTCCGCGGACCCATGCACCGCATCGCGACCACGCTCGAGCTGCTGGAGCTGCGCTTCGCGGCGGAGCTCGGCGACGCGGGTGTCGCGATGATCGGGAACACCATCTACGCCGTCGAGGAGCTCGGACGGCTCGTGGACGACCTCATCTCCTACGCCAGGCTCAACGACGTCCGCTTCACGGAGGTCCACCTCGACGTCTGCCTCGGGCGCGCGCTGGAGACCTACGAGGACAGCATCGTCGAGCGCGAGGCGCAGATCGATGTCCAGGTCCTCGGCCCTATTCGGGGGAGCCGCTCGCACCTCACCCAGCTCTTCCAGAACCTCGTCGGCAACGCGCTGAAGTTCAGTCCCCAACAGAGGCCGGTCCTGCGTGTCCGCAGCCGCGACGAGGGGCCCTACCGGGTGGTGGAGGTAGAGGACGAGGGCATCGGCGTCGCCCCCGAGCACCACGGGCGCATCTTCGAGGTCTTCCAGCGCCTCCACCGGGACGACGAGTACCCCGGCACCGGCATCGGGCTGGCGACCTGCGCGAAGGTCGCGGAGATACACGGTGGGCGCATCGAGGTGGAGTCCCAGCCGGGCGAAGGCAGCATCTTCCGCGTGTACCTCGCTCAGAGGCCGCCCGAGCCACGCTCTCCGGGTACCTGGAGTTCGGCCACCTGATACCCTGAGGCATGCTGCGATGGGGCCTCATCGGAGCGGGCCGCGCAGGCAGGGCCCGTACAAAAGCGATCCTCCACGACCCACGCTCGAGGCTGATCGGCGCCTTCGGGGGAGACCCCGAGACCCTTGGTGTGGGGGTGATGCCCAGCCTGGAGGTGCTGTTCGACTCGGTCGACGCGGTGGCCATCTGCACCCCCGACGTGAGCCACGCCGCCCTCGCCCGCACTGCCCTGGTCGCCGGAATGCACGTGCTCGTCGAGTACCCCCTGGCCGGGTCTCGAGAGGTCGCGGCCACGCTGTTGGAGTTCGCTGCTTCCAGGAGTCGGGTGCTCCACGTGGAACACATCGAGCTCCTGAGCGCCACCCACCTCGTCTTCGCCAGGCACCTGCAGGGCGCCTCGGTGCTCGGCGGCCACGTGCGCTTCACGGGGCCGCCGAGACAGGGCCTCCTCAGCGTCGCCCACGCCAACGTCGCCCGGCTCCACCGGGTGGTCGACGCCATCGGGCTCCCCGACTCGATCGAAGGCTCCACCACCGGCGGCCTCGTCGAGGGATCGCTCGGCTACGGCGCCGCGGGCGTGAGCCTGCGCTTCGAGCTCGGCGAGGATCTGCCTCGCCGAACCGACATGCTGATCGAGACCACCAGCGGCAAGGTCAGGCTCGAGGGCAAGGAAGTGCTGGTGGACGGGGTGGTCAGCCAGCTCGACGAGCAGCCGGGGCTGTTCGCCAGCGACCAGCGTCGCGCGACCGCCCGCATCCTGGATGGCGGCCCGTCTTATGTGTCCGACTCCCGGGTGCTCGATGTCCTTGGACTTGCGGATGCGCTTTCCAGCACTTAGAGCGTCGCCTTCTTTGACGTTCAGCCCTGCAGGTGTCCCACGTCGTGGGATGAAACGGGAAGTCGGTGAGAGACCGACACGGCCCCCGCCACTGTGACCGGGTACGCCCTCCGCGATTGCCACCCCTGATGAGGGGGAAGGCGCGACGGGGCGGATGATCCGGGAGTCAGGAGACCGGCCTGTAGCAGCTCGACCAGCCTTTCGGGAGGAAAGGCGGCTTGCTCTACATCCTTGCCACCAGCGCCATCGCCGAAGACGAGACCACCATCGTGGTCGAGGACGAGGCCGTGCGTCAGACGCAGGTGCTCGAGACCTCGGCCAGCGTGACCGTGCTCGAGGTCGACCAGACGGTCGCGGCCAGCACGGACGTCGCTGGCCTCGTCGAGAGCGCCACGGGGACGACGGTGGTGCGGCTGGGCGGCCTCGGGGACTGGTCCGGAGTGAGCATCCGCGGCTCCACGGCTCGGCAGGTACAGGTCCACCTCGACGGCATCCCACTGAATCCCGACGGGGCCTCGACGGTGAACCTCTCGGAGCTGCCACTGCAGGCCTTCGAGCAGGTGGAGGTCTGGCGAGGGAACGCGCCCCCGCAGTTCGGGGCGGCGCCGATCGGCGGGGTCGTGAACCTCGTGACCGGGACTCCGGATGATGGCGAGCTGCACGGCGCCGCCGGCTCCTTCGGCACATGGAAGCTCGGCGGCCTGGTCGCCGCACCGCTCGGAGACGAGGTCGACGGCCTGTTCATGGCGGACACCTTCAGGACGCGCGGTGACTTCGACTACTTCGCGGACAACGCCACCCTCTACAACACCTGGGACGACAGCTGGAAGGTCCGCGAGAACAACACGACGGACCAGGCCAGCCTGCATGGCCGGCTGTCCTTCGACACACCGCTGGGCGAGGTCGACATCGTCGAGGCCTGGCTCGCCCGGGACGAGGGCGTGCCCGGTCACGTCAACGCCGAGGCTGCGGCCACCTCGCTCGAGACCAGGCGCAGCCTGACGGCCCTTGGGCTGGAACACCGAGGAAACGGCTGGCAGATCGACACCCGGGCCTGGGGCAGCCACCGTCGCGAGCTTTGGGCCGATCTCGACGGCGAGGTCGGCACCGGCGGCCAGCTGGGGCTGACCCGACTCAGCAGCCTGGGTGTGTTGGCCAGCGGTCGCTACGGCCTCCGTCTCTGGCTGGTCCCGGGCGTCACGGTCAGCGGGCGTGTCGACCACCACCGCAGCGAGGACCGCCTCGCTGACCTGGAGAGCGAGGCCAGCCGCCGCCTGCACCTCGACGGGGCGCTCCACGCCGATGTCCTGCTCTGGGGCGAGCGCCTGACCATCTCGCCGGTGCTCGCGGGTCTGTGGCTCGACAACCGCGCCCTCGGCACCGTGCCCTTCGAGGACACCCCCGTGGCTCCGGCGGGGGAGGACACCCTGCTCACGGCCACACCGCGCATCGGAGTGTTGCTGCGGCCTCTCCCCAGCCTCGCCTTGAAGGCCAACGCCGGGCGCTACGTCCGGCCCCCCGACTTCACCGAGCTCTTCGGTGACCGCGGCACCATCATCGGCAACACCGAGCTGGTGCCGGAGACAGGTCTGCACTGGGATGTCGGGGGCCGCGTCGAGCACGACGGGGAGCAGCTCGGCGTCGCCTTGGACCTCGGCCACTACTGGCTCTGGTCGAAGGACCGCATCGTCCTGCTCCAGAACAGCCAGCGCACCAGCGTGCCGAGGAACCTCGGCGAGGCCTGGATCCAGGGGGTCGAGGCGGCGCTGTCCCTGGAGATCGTCGGCGTCGTCGACTCCCGCTCGGCCGTGACGCGGAACGTCAGCGTCAACATGGTCCGGACCAGGGCCTACGCGGGCAACCAGCTGCCGCGTGTTCCGACCTGGGAGATCTCCCAGTCCACCTCGCTGCACTGGGAGGAGCGCGTCCGGGCTGGCCACACCTGGTCCTACACGGCGGGCAACTACTGGGACGCCACGAACTGGCACCTGGCGCCGCCGCGAAACCTGCACAGCGTCTTCCTGCGCGTCCAGCCCACACCGGCCTGGCCCTCTGCGGAGCTCAGCGTGCTCAACCTCTTCGACAGAACGGTCGAGGTCGTCCCACGCAACGTCCTCGACGAGACCGACACCTCGCGCATCGTTTCACCAATCACCAACTTCGTCGGATACCCGCTGCCCGGTCGCACGCTGCTCTTCAGCCTGCGCTGGGCTCTCTGAGGAGACCACCATGACCATCCTGACCCTCGCGTTGTCACTCGGCTGTCCGCCGAGCCCCACCCCCGACTCCAGCCTGGAGGCCGACACCGACGCCGACACGGACGCCGACACCGACACCGACACCGACGCCGACACGGACTCGGACACCGACACCGACCCACAAGGCCAGACCACGGCCTACTTGACGACTTCTGACTTCTCTGTCGGAGCTCTGGCGGTAGTGAACCTCGAAGACGGCACCTTCGACGAGCCGACGGACATCGCCGCTGACGCCTCGGTGCACGTCGAGGACGGCCACGTCTACGTGATCGGGCGCCTGGGCTTCGACTACGTGCGGCGGTACCTTCCCGGCAGCTGGGACGCTCCGGTCTCCGAGTTCTCTGTCGGCACCAACCCCAACGACCTCGAGATCTGCGACAGCAAGACCTTCGTGAGCCACTACGGCGAGACCTGGATCGGCATCTACGACGACGACGGCACCCTCACCGGGACCGTCGATCTCTCGACCTATGGCGACTCCGACACGATCGGGCCAGAGGCCTCGAACCTCGCGGAGGTCGCCGGCACGCTCTACGTGGTCCTCCAGCGCCTCAATCGTGACGGCGGCTGGGTCACGGAGGGCTCCAAGGTCGTCGAGATAGACTGCGCCAGCGAGTCGATCACCGGGGACTGGGACGTCGGCGGAAACGCGCAGCTCTGGCAGGCTCCCACGGGCGAGCTCTACGTCACCCACGAGGCCTGGGACACCACTCCGGCGGGGCTCTCCAAGCTCGATCCGGGTGGAGACGGCTTCACGACCGTCGTCGAATTCACCGACGGCAACCCCGTGGGCATCGCCGTCAGCCAGGACGGCACCACCGGCCTGATGAACATCACGAACTCGAGCTACCAGTACGGCGTGCAGTGTGTCGACCTGGGCGACGGCAGCACCACCGAAGCCGAGTGGCTCGACTACGGCTACATGGTGGGCATCGGCGGAAACGACAGGGACGAGGCCTTCATGGGCGGTCACTACGGCGCCGCCAACGGAGTCGTGGTCTACGACATCGCGAGCTGCGCCCAGACCTCGGTCATCGGCACCACCTTGCCTGGCACCTCGGTCGTCTTCGACTGATGTTGTTGTTCCTCGCCGCTTGCGCCGTCGAGGCTCCCAAGGCCTGCGACCCCATGTGCTCCTCTGCCGCCGAGCTCTACGGCGGCTGCTTGGAGGACTGGGGCGTGGGCTGGGAGGCCGCCGGCTACGACGACGAGGACGACTTCCTCGGCTCATGCTCGACCTGGGCCTGGGAGATGCAGGTGCTCGAGGACGACGCCGTCGAGCGAGGCGAGGCCACCGGCGGAGAGGTTGCCGCGATCTGCGCCGAGCGTCGCGCGTTGTTCGAGTCGGAAGACGCGACCTGCCAGACCTACACGGACCTGGAGTGGGGGGCCCCGTGGTGATGCTCGTCTTGCTGGGCTGCGGGACCCCTGAGGTCGAGGGGGACTTCGTCTTCCTCCGCGACGCCATCTTCGTCGACGGCGAGGTCGTCCCCACCAGCTGGAGCCCAGGCCAGCAGCTCGAGCACGAGGGCCGCGTGGCGACGGCACCCCACCGCGCCGAGTGCATCACGCTGTTCGGCGTGGGGCTCGGCGACGTCTCGCGGGAGGTGGCGATGGGGCTCCCCGCACCCGACACCGCCCTGGCGTTTTCACCAGACGGCTCCTTGCTCGCCGTGGGCTCCTACCGGGGCGAGGTGCTCGTGCTGGACGGCTGGACCGGCGAGGTCGTCGCGGACAAGCAGCTCTCCGAGACCATGGTGAAGTTCGTCGCCTGGAGCGCCGACGGCCAGACCCTCTACGCCGCGGAGCAGTCCCCCGACGCCTTCGTGCACGCCTTCGATCCCAGGACCCTGGAGGTGCGCTGGAGCTTCCGCGTCGCCGACGAGGTCGAGAGCTCTCCGCTCCCACCCGCAGAGGAGAAGTACGGGGTCTACGATCTCCCGGCGGCCTTTGGCATGGCGGCGCTGCATGACGGCGGCCTCGTGATGACCGCGATGCACGGCTGGAACACCCCCGAGGGGCGTCGCAACGCCTCCAGGGTGCTGCGTCTCGACGCTGACGGGAAGCTCGTCGACGCCTGGCCGGAAGCGGGGGTCGCCGACGCCACCTTCAAGCACCCCCGGGTGGACCTCGAGGGGGACCGCATCGTCTTCGCCGTCCATCGCACGGCGAGCGGAGAAGCCCCGACGGACCTGCCCATCGGCGGAATCCAGGTGCTGTCGCTCTCTGGGCTGGAGCCCGTGGTCTCGGTCATCGCCCCGGCGCTGGAGCCCTGGTACGACACGCCCTTCGTCTGGGAGGCCCTGGATGTCGACGGCGACGCGGTCTTCATGGGTTTTGGTGACGGGCGCGTCCTGCTCTTCGGCCAGGACGGCACCGAGCGGCTCGCGCTGACCCCGGGCACGCCGATCCTCTCTGGCGAGGTCCCCATCGCGGCGAGCGTCGGCTACGGCCAGTTCGCCGGGGACTTGCTGATCTTCCAGACGAGCACGACCCTGATCCCCTGGGGCGCCGCCTCGCCGGAGCTGCGGCCTCCGAGCACCCACCCCCGCGAGAACGCGCTGTGGGTCCACGACCTCGACGGCGAGCTATCCTGGACCTGGACCGGCGAGCAGGAGCTGGCGGGCCTCACGGTCCTTGGCGACACCCTCGTCGCGGGCGCCGGCCCCCGGAGCTCGGACAGCCGGGCGGATCTCTACGGGGCGCTGATCTTCGAGCTCTCCGGCGAGGGCTCGGGAGACGAGCGCCTCCGCGCCTTCTGCCCCACAGAGGGCCCCGCCTTCTTCCGGCAGACCCTCACAGAGGACGGACGCGTCGCGGTGACCGAGTTCCCCTACGCCGATGAAGGCGGCCAACACGGCACCTATCGGGTGACCGTGCTCCGCTGAGTGCTGGCCCTCCTGCTGGCCTGTGCCGCCGAGCGTATCGAGCCCGAGGTGCGGGTCGACCTTGGCGGCGTCGAGGTGGTCGGGAGGGACATCGAGCGCGTCGAGGTGGTCGATCCCCAGGGCGTGCCCCTCGCCGCCCAGCGGGCCCCAGCGGCGCTGGAGCAGATGCGGGTCAGCGTCCCGTGGCAGGAGGGCGGGACCCACGAGGTGATCGTCCGAGACGAGGCCGGGACGCACTCGATCGAAGTCGAACTCCCTCACGAGCGGCCCGTCTACACCATCGAGGTCCAGGCCCCGCTCGGCCAGGCCCAGGTCGAGGTCGGCGACGGCGAGGTCATCAGCGTGCCGCTGATCGGCGGGCGCCCGGCAGAGGTCGGCGTCTTCGCCCGAGCCTGGGAAGAGGTCGTCATCGAGACCCGCTTCGGTGGCGAGGACCCCGAGACCCACGACCTGCGACCGGGGGAGCGAGCGGTGTTGGTGCGAGCCCTGACCGAGGAGGTCGAGGTCGTCGTGGGAGAGGTCGGCTTCGTCCTGGAGCCGACGCACAGCTCGGTGGAAGACGCCGCCGCGCTGCTCCACGTCGAAGAGGTCGTCTTCCCAGCAGAACCCAGCGGTCACGCGGATCCGGCGAGGGTCCGCGACCGGGTGGCGCTGCCCTCTCACTGGTGGCGCTCGGTGCTGAGGTCTACGGGCCTGGGTTTCCGGCCTCGGGACGAGTTCGCCGTCTACGCCTGGCAGGCGGTCCACCTGCGAAACGACGGCGAGGACGCCATCAACGTCGTGCTCGAGGCCCGCGTCGTGGACGAAGAGGGCGACTACGCACCGGCCTTCAGGCCTCGCATGAGGGCGGGGGACGATGGCAGCGGGCGAGTCCGGGCGCTGATGCGGGTGCCCCCGGGCTCCAGCGCCGTCGGCACACTCCCGCTCTACGTCGACGAGGATCTGCTGGGCATGGACGAGGTGCGCTCCAAGAGCTGGACCGCCGAGATCGCCGTCATCCCCCTGGGCGCGAGCGAGGCCGTCACGGTCCACCGGCGACCGATCCACGCCTCTCGAGGCTCCTCGACCGCCTCGCTGGGCCTGCTCGCCGCGCTGGTGGCCGCCGTGCTCGGCACCGGCCTGCTGGTCACCCGCGGACGCCGATGGCTCCAGGACTTCCAGACCTCCGAGCTCATGACCATCGCGCTCTTCGGGGCGCTCTCGTTCCTGGTGGGCGCCGCTGGACGCTTGCTCAGCACCGGAGTGGCCACGCTGCTGGGGCCTTTTTCGCCCTTCCTCACCGGCCTCGTCGACGACGCCTTCCGCTACACGCTCATCGCCACGCTCCTGGTGTTGCTGCCGCGGGTCGGGGTGGCCTCTCTGGCCGTGATCGTGAGCTGGATGCTGTCGGGGCTGATGCTCGGCACCTTCCAGGTGACGGACCTGTTGTTCGTCGGCGGTCGGGTCTTCTGGCTCGAGGGCTTCCTGTGGCTGGCTGGCATCACCCGCCAGAGCGGCTGGCTGGACGAGGTCCCTTGGAGGCGATGGCTGCGCCTGAGCTTCGGGCTCGGGCTGGCCTCTGCCTTCACCAGCGCCACCGGCGTGGTGCTGATGGTGACGCTGTATCGGCTCTTCCTGGCGGACTGGTTCGTCATCGCGCTGGTCTCCGGCCCCGGCTTCCTCTACGTGGTCCTCGCCTGCCTGATCGCCGTGCCCTTCGCGGACTCCCTGCGGAGGATCCAGCGGTGATCGAGCTCGCCGGCGCCGGCTACCGCTACCCATCGGGTCCCCTGGGCATCGAGGACGTCGATCTGCAGGTCGCCGCCGGGGAGATCGTGCTGTTGACCGGGCCGACGGGCTGCGGCAAGAGCACCCTGTTGCGCCTGGCCGCCGGGCTCCTTCAGCGCCACGGGCAGGGCGAGGTCCAGGGCGAGGTCCTCGTCGATGGCCGCGACCCCGCGGGGCTGTCGCCCTCCGAGCGCGTGCGGCTGCTGGGCTTCGTCGCCCAGGAGCCCGGGGATCAGCTCGTCGCGGGCACCGTCGGGGACGAGCTCGCCTTCGCGATGGAGTCGGCCGGCTTCGGAGCCGAGGCCATGGGCCAGCAGCTGCCGGAGCTGTTGCGGACCATCGGCCTGCACATCGGGCTGGAGCGCTCCACCGCGGCGCTCTCCGGTGGCCAGACCCAGCGGCTGGTCGTGGGCGCCACCCTGGCCGCTGGCGCCAGGGCGCTGTTGCTCGACGAGCCCATCGCACAGCTGGACCCGGAGGGCGCCCAGGCGCTGCTCGGACGCCTGCGGGCGCTGGCCGACTCGGGACTCGCGGTGCTCTTGGTCGAGCACCGCATCGACACTGTGCTGCCCTTCGTGGACCGGGTGGCGACCATGGCAGCCGGTCGGGTGGTGTCAGCAGAGGAGGCGGCGATCTACCAGGCGCCGCCTCGGTCCTCGGCTCGCCTGCCCGTGACCGAGCCAGGGGAGCTCTTGTTCTCTGCGAGGGACCTGTGCCACGACTACGACGGCATCGAGGCCCTGCGTGGCGTGGACTTCGAGCTGCGCGCCAACGAGCGCGTCGCCCTGGTGGGGCCCAACGGGGCCGGCAAGAGCACGCTGTTGTCGAAGCTCCCGGGGCTGATGGTGCCCCAGGATCCCGACCTGGCGCTGTTCTGCGGCACCGTCCGCAGGGAGCTGGCCTATGGGCCGCGGGAGAGGGGGAGTGAGCTCGGCGTCGTCGAGGACACCGCCGAGAAGCTGGGCCTCTCGGAGCTGCTGGATCGGGCGCCCCAGGCGCTCTCGCGCGGACAGCGGCTTCGCTGCGCGGTGGCCGCAGCGCTCACCTGCGAGCCCAGGGTGCTGCTGCTCGACGAGCCGACCAGCGGACAGGACCAGGTCCAGGTCGAGCACATGATGTCCGCCCTCGGAGACGTGACGCTGGTCTTCGCGACCCACGACCTCGATCTGGCCAGGCGGCACGCGACCCGGACGGTGCGGCTGGTCGACGGGCGGGTGGCCTGATGGACCCGCGGACCCGCATCGTGCTGATCCTCTGCGCTGGAGTGGCGGCGATCTCGCTGGAGAGCCCCCAGGCCCTGAGCGCGCTGACGCTTGTGTGCGCGCTGTCGCTGGTGGCGCTGAGGGTGTCCTGGTCCTGGTGGCGCCGGGGTCTCCTCCTCGTCGTAGCCCTGCTGTGGGGGACGGCGCTGTCCCAGGGCCTCTTCTACTCGGAGCAGCCAAGGGTGGCGCTTGTCCACCTGGGCCCCCTGGTGCTCTGGCGAGAGGGGGTGACCTGGGGCCTGGCCCAGTCACTCCGCTTCATCGCCGTGGCGCTGGCTGGCATCGCGCTGGCGGTCTCTACCCCCCCGGATCGACTCTTCGCCGCCCTCCAGCGCATGCGCGTGCCCTTCGGGCTGGCCCTGATGGCCTCTACGGCGCTGCGGCTGTTGCCGCGAATCGCCAGCGAGGTCCTCACCGTTCGCAAGGCACGAGCGGCCAGGGGACGCCCGGTCTGGAAGCGCTCGCCGTGGGCGTGGCTGGTCCTCGAGGTCTCCTTGATGCGGCCGGTGGTTGCCCGCTCCTGGAGGCGAGCCCAAGTGCTGGCAGAGGCCCTCGACTCCCGGGGATTCGACCCCGTCGCCCCCCGCGCGGTGCGCAAACCCCTCCGCTTCGGTGTCTTGGACTACATGCTGCTGCTGTCGGGTCCTGGCATCGCGCTGGCGGTCGCGGGCTCGCGCGTCGCCTACCTTCTGTATACGAGCGAGACCCTGTACATCCAAGCGCTGCGGCCGCTATACGGCTTTGTCCGCGCATACCTGTGAGGTTCTAGAGTGCTGCTTCTCATCGCCCTGGCCCAAGGCGCCGACAAGGCCGAGTACGACAGGGAATACGGGACCCGTACCCTGAACCCGAGCGAACTCGCGGCGGTGAACCGCTGCCTCGTCGCCTGAGGGGACCACCCCTTCGCCGAGTTGGCCTCCGAGGAGGTCCGCGTCATCGAGACCAACGTCCGCGTGATGGGCTTCGGCGGCACGGAGCCCCGCGACGAGCTCCAGACCGATCTCACGACCAGCTCGTGCTGATCGGGCCGG
This sequence comes from Myxococcota bacterium, assembly GCA_036012755.1. GTDB lineage: Bacteria > Myxococcota_A > UBA796 > UBA796 > CAJQPC01 > JAAESX01. Next base: position 69,785 of record DASCPX010000059.1, read on the forward strand.
CGATCTCCGCGGTCACGCGGACGACCTACGAGCTCCAGAACCCAAACGGCTGGTACTGCTTCCACACGACGACCACGGTGCTCGGGCAGAACCGCATCAACCTCGCCTGCGGTGCGCAGCTCGCGAACTCGCGTGACGGGGTGGCGGTCTCGGGGGTCTCGGCGAGGGCGAGGCTGGCCAACAACAGGGTCACGGACCCACCATACGTTCGGGAGGGCCGGCTTCATGCAGTCCCGCGATCATGCTGTCTGCGTGACGCTCGGATAGTGCGAAGAGGTGAACGATCCGCCCCAACAAGACGACGCACTGCTGCGCCTCGGGACGTGGCAGCTGGCGCTGGCGGAGGGCGCGCCCGGGCAGCTCTTGAGGCTGGATACGGACGCGGCGTGGATCACGATCCCCAAGTTCGGCGCTGTCCTCTTGACCACAGCGCACGGACCCGAGCGGCTGGTCGAGCTCGCCACGGAGTTTCGCCAGCGGGCCACGAAGAAGGCCACGCTGGTGGTGCTCGGCGGCGGTTTGGACGTTCGCGAGCAGCTCGAGACGAACCCCCCCCTGCCCGAGCAACTCCCAGCTGGCTTCTCCGTTGGCCGCCCGATGGGAGTCGACGTGATGCACGTCGATCACTGGGGCCGGAGGTGGCCGGGGGCCGTCGGAGAGCTCGCGCTCCTCGACCCCCGCGAGCCAGAGGTCCCCCCCGGCCAGTTCCAGGCAGCCGCGGACGAGGCCCTGCGGCAGGCCCGCGCCTTCTCTCGCTGGCAGAGCGTGATGCAGGGCCGAAAGCCCTGGGGGACCTGGCTGCTGTGCGCCGCGATCGCAGCGGTCTTCCTCATCGAGCTGGCCTCGGGAGGCACCGACAGCCTGCCGGTCCTCGTGCGCAGCGGCGGGCTCACCTCGGACGTGCTCTTCAGGGGCGAGCTCTGGCAGCTGGCGTCTGCCTCCTTCGTCCATGGAGGCTGGCTGCACATCGGCTTCGCCGTCTTCGTGCTGTGGATGCTCGGGGGCTTCCTCGAGCGCCTCATCGGCACGCCGCGCTTTTTGGTCCTCTACTTTCTCTCTGCGCTGGGTGGGAGCCTCCTCGCCATGCCGACCGCCCTGGCGGGGGCGACGGTCGTGGGTTCCTCGACGGCCCTCTGGGGCATCCTCGTCGCCCACTTCGTGCTCTCCCGTCGACCGCGCGGGCTGTTGCCCCCGGCGCTCTTGCCCCAGGCTCGGCGAGTCGCCACCATCAACCTCCTGCTCAACGCTGCGGTCTCCTTCCTTCCTGGTGTCTCCCTGCTCGGTCACCTGGGCGGGGGCCTCGTCGGCTTCATGCTCTTCATGCCCGGGATCCTCCAGTGGGGTCTGTCGGCGAAGGTCGAGACGCCGCTGTCGAAGCGCATCTTTCGTGGCCTCGCCGCCGGATTGACGGGCTTGTTCCTGAGCGCCCAGGTGGTGGCGCTCTCCAGCGGCACACCCTGGGTCGTAGAAGGTGAACCGACCCTCGAGGAGCGCGAGCTCGTGTCCGGACTGGTCGTGGAGATCCCCGACTACCTCGAGCAGGATGGCCAGAAGCACGGGCGCGTGCCTCGCGATCCGGCCTCTGTGAAGGCCGTCGAGCACCGCCCGAAGGACCCCGATCGCTTTGTCGAGAGTTGGGCGCGCCTGCATCCCGAGGACACGATCCTGTGGGTCGACGACCGCCTTGTCACGGTCCGCATCGAACAGGTCGAAGGGATGGACGTCCCCTGGGTGGGCGCCCTGGAGAGGCAGCTCTCGGCCCACGCCCGGCCAGAGGAATGAGCAGAGACATCATCTGAACCTGTGGTATCCAAAACCGGATGCCCGAACATGGTCTGGACCGTAAGACGCACGAGTCCGCAGCGGGCCTCTTCAAGGCCTTCGACAAGCTGCTGCGGGCGATCCGCCTGTACGAGGGGGAGGGCCCGCTGGTGGACCGGCTGGTCGAAGAGGTCGCCACCAGGGCGAAGGACACCGTGGTGGGAGAGCTGACCCTGCGCGTGACCCCGGTGGGGCTCGTGCTCGATGGCAAACCCCTCATCTCCGGAGACGACAAGGTCCCTTCCTACCTCTTCGAGCTCTTCTGCGATGGCGCGCGCGAGCTGACGCTCATCGAGGGCATCGACGGCCCCCAGATTCACAAGCTCGCCGAGGTCTTCACCGCGCAGTTCGCGGACGAGGAAGAGGATCGGGTCACGCTGTTGTGGAAGGCCGATCTCACCCACATCCGGTACTTCGCCACCGACACGCTGGAGGTGGGCGAGTACGTCGACGAAGAGACCCAGTCCCAGCTCGCATCCGGACGCCAGGTCCGCGGACTCTCCGGCACTGGCGATGGGGACGAGGTCGTGCTCTCCAGCGACGATCTGCGCATCCTGCGGACGAACGAGGCGCTCCTCTGGGTGCGCGACGCTCGGACGCCCATGACCGCTCCCGAGAAGCTCGAGGACGCGATCGCGATGGTGCGAAAGTCCTTCGAGACACCCTCGGACCACCGCCGCTTCCTCGCGATGACCATTCGCTTCGGCGTCGACGAACCCGGCGTGGCCAGTCCGCTCGCGCTCGGACACTACGACGCGCTGCTGATGTCGCGGGACCACGAGGGACTCGCGGCGACGCTGGAGGGACTCGCCGCGCTGATGCCCCGGGCCGGCACGCCTGGGAAGACCCTGCGGGCAGCGCTCTTCGAGCCACGCCGGCTCGCCGGGATCGCCCCGATCGTCGAGCACCACCCAGGCACCACGCTCTCGGCCCTGAGTGCCCTCTGCGGAGAGGAACTCGCCCCGCTCGTGGGTCTGCTGAACCACCTGCGCCCAGGCAAGCCGCAGCAGCTCCTGCAGAGCATGCTGGAAGAAGGCGGCGTCGATCTCTCTGCCTTCTACACCCGAGGCCTGGACGATCCGGACATCGAGGTGGTGGTGGCCGCGGTGAAGTCGCTCGCCCGGACCGGCACGCCCCAGGCCTATGGCGAGATCGCGAAGGCCCTCGCCCACACGCTGACGCCCGTCCGCCAGGCTGCCCTGCAGGCCCTCGTCGGCAACTACGTCGAGAGCGCGAGGCTGTCCCTGGGGCGCGCCCTCCGTGATCCGGTACGAGAGAATCGCTTCCTCGCCCTGGACGTCCTCGAGCACTCCGGCGAGACCCGGGCGGCCGGGCTGATCCTGGGCGCCATGCAGGACAGCGGGTTCTCGAGCCGAGACGACGAGGAGCAGGGAGCCTTCTACAAGGCGCTGGCCTCCTTCGAGGACCCGCGCACCGTGAGCTTCTTCGCCAGGGTGCTGATGTCCAGCAACATCACCCGCAGCGAAGGCCTGGAGAGGCGCCAGATCCAGGCGGCCCAGGCGCTGGCGCGCATCAAGACCGACGAGTCCCGCGCGGCCCTGGCCAAGAGCCGAGGACGCTGGCGCCTCTCTCCGCGCGTTCGCAGCGCCGTGGACGACGCCACCCGTGAGTCGACGTGAACGAGGCTCGCCGCCAGCGCCTCCAGGAGGCGGGTTGCCAGGTCCTGCTCCTGCTCCAGGGCCTGACCCGCGCCGTGGTTCTCTACGAGCCGAACAACGCGACGGTCACGCGGCTCGTCGACATGCTCGAGGCCGCGCTCGCCGAGTTCCTCGGATCCGCTACCGAGCTGCGCCTCCAGCTGCGAACGGACGAGTTCTTCGCCAACGGCAAGCTCCTGAAGCTCGACCCCAACAACTACGAGCGCTTCTCCGAGCTCGGGGCCACTCTCAACAAGTACGACGCGGGGGAGATCCGCTTCGAGAAGGGGGTCACCCGGGCGCACATCGAGAAGTTCGTCGACGAGCTCGCAGCCGCCCAGCGCAGCTCGGATGGCACGCTGGAGCGGCGCTATGGCCGCATCGGGCTCGCCACCTTCAAGGGTCGCTCGATGGCGAGCTTCCGCATGGAGCCGGACAAGCTGGCGGTCTGGCTCTACAGCGGCTTCCTCGACATCGTCGAGCGTCTCTACGCGGCCCAGGGCGACGGCGAGGCCCCGTCGCTGCTGCCGGTCCGGCGGATCCTGCAGCTCATCATCGACAACATGCGCCGCCACGGCGCGATCTACCAGCTGCTCACCAACGTCCGGGACCACAGCCAGCCCATCGACTATGTCCGCCTCCGGGTCGGCATCTGCATCGACACCCTCGGCCTGGGCATCTGGCTCGGTCTCGACAACAACCAGCTCATGATCATCGGACTGGCCGCCATCACCGGGGGGCTTTCGGAGGCGGCGGAGCCCGAAGCGCGGCTGCGCCCGCTGTTTCGATACGCTGGCCTCGCCGAGACCGCCATGCCCCTGGTCGTCACGGTGCACGACGCCGCCTCCTCCCGCCTCGGCAATCCTGCCGGGACGCCGGGTCGGCTCCTGGCTGTCGTCGAGACCTTCCACGAGGCTGTCAGCTACCCGCGGGCTGGCGAGGAGATGCGCTCGGAGTCCGCGGTCATCGCGGACCTCGTCGCGGGCCGGATCGAGAACGTCCACCTCGGAGCAGCGCGCATCTTCGGTGTGTACAAGGGTCGCTATCCGCTGGGCACCGCGCTCCGCCTCGACGACGGGCGGCTGGCGATCGTCTACAGCCACGGAGTGAGCGAGGGCGGCAAGTCCAAGCCGCAGGTCGGCATCGTGGACAACGGGTGCCTGATCGAACGCATCGACCTCGCCAGCTCCAAGCTGAAGATCGCCAGCGTGGCACACGCTGGCTCACTGCCCCTGGTCCTCGATCCCGACCGTGGACGAGTCAGCTCAGGGCAGGTCGGGGTCGATGTCGGGAGGGCGGCCTCGGGCGGTCCGGACGACGAACCCGACAATGGCGACCATGCCCCACCCGAGCCCTAGGACGACCCCCAGGTCCACGAGGCCTCGCCATGGCTGAGCCAGCATGCCGATCGCGAGGACGAGTCCGGCGATGCCCCCGACCAGGGCCCAGTTGGCGATGATGCGCTTTCGAGATGCGTGGATGAGGCCCATGCAGAAGAGGGGAGCGAACAGCAGGTGGAGTGGCCGCGGGTTCTCGAAGAGATGGATGGCCCGGCGCACGACGCGGGGTGAGAAGCGGGTCTGGAATCCGCGGTAGCCCTCGGCGTAGCCCATGAAGAGGACCCAGCTGACGGCGAAGGCCCACTGTCCGGCACTCCAGGGCATCTCGATGGCCGCGCAGGCAAGCGGGACCAGCGCCGTGAGCGCCTGCGCGAGGAGCAGGAAGATCCCACCTATTCCCCAGGCCCAGGCCAGCCAACGCATCAGGCGCCTCTAATCCGCAGGGAGGGCGAACTCAACGGCAGTTATGCTGGCGATCCGGAGAACGAACCATGCTGCTGTCGGTCCTGCTCACCGCAGAGGCCTCGTACTTCGTCGGACTCGGCGAGGAGATCACGATGCCGACCAACGGCACCTTCCACCGGAGCGCACCACGGGGGGACGATGGCTGGTGGTTCTTCATCGGGGCGGGTGGCTCCTACGTCGCCTTCGAGGCGGACAAGGACCACGGCTACGACGACAGGGAGCGTCTGGACGTCGCGGAGCGGGACGACCTCGTGGATCGGGCGATCACCAAGTGCCCGGACGGGACCTGGTTCATCGCCGGCTCCGGCAACTTAGATGACTTCAACGACTCGGTCTGGGTCTTCAAGGCGGACGCGGAGCTGAACAAGACCAACGAAGACACCGTCGCCGAGAGCTCGAGCGAGCGGCAGCACAACGACATGGCCCTGGTCTGCAGCTCTGTCTTCAGCGGGGTGTCCTTCCTCTCCAACAGCGGAGGGTCGGACCTCTTCGAGGTCGACAGCGAGGGCAGCATCATCGAACAGCACCACCTGTCTGACACCCCAGGCATGATGGGTGGCTCCATGATCGCGCTGGAGGACACTGGAGAGCTGGTCCTGATCGGTCGAGGCGTGGAGATGATGAGCAGCGAGATCGAGATCGGGGTCTACGACGAGGAGCTGCAGAGGATCTCGTCGAAGTCGGTCGAGCTCATGGCAGGTCGGACTGAGCGAGTCTGGTGGCCCCAGTCGATCCTGAAGGTCGGCGACATCTTCCTCCTCGCGTACATGGCGCGGATCGAGGCCAACGGCGACTTCCCCGCGGACGAGGGTGAGGTGTGGCTCGCGGTGCTCGACTCGAACTTCGACTTCGTGGAGAGCATCCAGGTCACCGACCTGGCTGGATCTGGTGCCGGTGCCATGCGGCCGGGCCTCTCACGGCGCGGAGAGACACTCACGGTGAGCTACGACGTCCAGGTGAGCCCACGCCTGCGCGAGGTCACCCTCGACCTCACCGGCGCGCACGTGCCCGGAGACTCGGGCGATCCCCAGGACTACGGCGACGAGACCGGGGATGGCTCGGACGACTCCGGCGAGGACGGCGGCGGCGGGGGGATCTGCGGCTGCACCACTGGCGGTCTCGGGGGGACCGGCCTGGCCCTCGGCGCGACGCTGCTCCTCTGGGCTCGCCGCCAGCGTTGACCCCGCACAGAGTCCGGATCCTCGCCCGCAAGTTCGGGCTCAGGGAGCGCCTGCCAGAGGCCTGCGAGGCCGAGGCGGACTCCTTGTCGGTCGACCTCGGCGGACTCGAGGATCTGTCGCACCTGCCCTTCGTCACGATCGACGAGCCGCACAGCAAGGACCTCGACCAGGCGCTCTACGTCGAGTCTCGAGAGCCCGGCTGGGTCGCCTGGTATGCCATCGCGGACGCTGCCTTCTTCGTCCATCCGGACTCGGCGCTGTTTGCGGAGGCCCTCCGCCGGGGCGCCACCTACTACCTCCCCGGGCTCATGGTTCCGATGCTGCCTCGCCGCCTCTGCGAGGACCTCGTCTCCATCAACCCGCAGGTGGAACGGCGCGCGCTGGTCTTTCGGATGGAGGTCGCTGCGGACGGCACGGCCACCGCGACCCGCGTCTGCAGGGCACACGTGCGCTCGAGAGCCAAGCTCCACTACGACGGCGTCCAGGCTTTCCTGGACGGCCGCAGCGAGTCCGGCTGCGCCGAGGCCGAGGACTCCTTGCGCAGCCTGGTCGACTTCGGGGAGGCGCGCCTGGCCCACGCCGAAGGGCGTGACGTCGTGCACTTCCATCGGCGCGAGTTGGAGCTCTGTGTTGGGGGCCAGCACCTCCACGTCTTCGCCCGAGAGGACCCGCGCAACGACGTCGAGCGGTACAACGAGCAGCTCAGCTTGCTGGCAAACATCGAGGGCGCTCGCCTGCTGGCGACCGCGCACGACGCCTGGGTCCAGCCGGTCTTTCGGACCCACGACCCGCCGGCGCCGGAGCGGCTGATGACGCTGAGACGACAGCTTGGGATCATCACGGCGGCCCGGCCCGACCTCGCCTGGGACCGGGGAGAGAGCCTCGCGGCGTACATCCGCCGGCTGCCTGACGAGCCCATGTCGCAGGTCATCTCCCGGCAGGTGATGCGAGCGGGCGGAAGGAGTGGTTTCTCGGCCGAGCCCGGCGTTCACCATGGAGTGGGCGCCGACGTGTACGCGCGCTTCACGGCGCCGATGCGCGAGGTGGTGGGCGTCTTCGTTCACAAGGAGATGTGGGAGCTCCTCGCTGGCGGCGGCCGGGTCGACCCCGAGGTGCAGGCGGCGGTGATCCGTGCCGCGAGCAGAGCCAAGTCCCTCCAGCGGCGTCTCGACGGGGCCTGTGAGCGTATTGCGCTCGACCGGCTCTTCGAGACCCGGAGCCACTTCGAGGCCATCGTCATGGGCCTGGGAAAGGGCAGGCTCCACCTCCAGCTCCTCGACCCTCCGCTCGACGTCAAGCTCTACCTCCGCGATCTCCCGGGTGCCCGCGCCGCTGGGATCCGTTTGCGGCGCGACGGCGAGGAGATCTGCCGCCTCGGTGACGTCGTGACGGTCTGTGTCCAGGGACTGGACGAGCGAAGGAACCGATGGGTCCTTGGGCTCTGATCCTGTCCTGCGGCTCCGAGCCGCCGTGGAGAGAGGCCCTCGACGCGCCCCCGGCTGAGGCGCTGGCGGCCTGCCGCATGCTCGAGGGCAACGCCGCCGAAGAGTGCGCCTTCGGGGTGCTGAAGACCAACGACCTCGTGGACGAGGTCGCCTGCGAGGCGCTGGCCGAGGGACCCTACCGGAACGAGTGCCGGTTCATGGTGGCGGAGGAGCTCGCAGAGGCCGGCTCCCACAACGCGGCGGCCCGGAAGTGTCGCCAGACCGGCCCGTTCGAGCGCAGCTGCCTCCAGCACGGTTGGTTCCGGGCAGCGGACCAGGCGCTCCTGGTCTCGGGACCCCAGGGGTCGAACCCGGAGGTCGAGGAGATCATCTCCACCGCCGTGGCGGCTTATGGCGCGGGCCTCGGCGATCCGGAGGGCGTCGTCTGGGCCGCATACTGGTGGGCGTGGTGGGAGGGCAGGCCCCAGGTCGTGCTCGCCGCGTGCCCGGACGAGCGCTGCCGTGCGGCCAGCCTGACCGCTGCCGCGCGCTATGGATGGATCGCCGGCTGCGAGGGCGACGCCACGGCGAAGTGCGCCGAGGAGGCGGACTGCCTGGCGGCGGTCGCGCTCGGCAAGGAGCTCGCCTGCCAGGGCATGGAGCGGCCAGGCACTCCGGTCTTCCGCCGGGACGGCGTCAGAAACGAACGCTGAGCGCCAGGGACCCGGGCGTCAGGATCGGGCGGATCTCGATGCGCCGTCCGCGTTGCTCGAGGCCCGCGTTGTAGGAGTCGGCGAGCTCGTGGAGCTCCGTGATTCGCCACCACGCCAGCGGATCGTTGAGGCGCTTCTTGCCCTGGAAGAACCACACGAAGCCCATGGGCAGCGAGATCACTGCGCTGGCCATGAACCCCAGCCCGGCGGCGGACAGGGCGAGGAACTGCGCGCTCCCGGTGGTCATCCCGATGAGCCCGCTGCCGTAGGCCAGGTAGAAGCCACCGACCAGGCCCACGCCGCCGTAGACCCACATCATGATGCTGGCTGTCTTGTGGAGCCGGTAGCTCTTCTTGTAGCGCTCGGCCGTGTGCCAGTCGCCGATCCGATGGGCGAACTCTCCCGGGGTGACGGGACGCATCTGGCTGTCGAGGATCTGGGTGCCGCCCATGTCGTCGGTCTCCACGACCACGCCTCGATAGGGCAGGGCGTCGGCGGCGTGCGCTTCTCCGAAGAAGAAGGCAAAGAGCAACAGCAGGTGGGTCATTCGGTCTCCGTCCGGGCGATCGCGCTGTCTCGGGTGTACCAGGAGGTCGGTTCGTCGAGGTTCCGGCGCCCCACCGCGCACACCGGGTCCGCGGCCAATGTCGAGCCGAGCAGTGCAAGCAGCATGGGCGGAGCGTAGCAGCCGCTTTCGTCAGCAGTGTAGGCTCGCTGGGATGTACGTCGTCTTGCTGCTGTCCTGCACCGAGCCTGGGGACCTCGACTACACCCTCCCACCCGAGGAGGAGGACGACTCCAGCGTCGCCGAGTCGGCCCCCCCGGACAGCGATGACCTTGGAGATCCATGCGCCTACGAGGCCGGCGTCCAGAAGGGCACGGTGGAGAGCGCCGAGCTCGGCGAGATCTCCGGGCTCGCCCCGATGCAGGACTACGTCTGGGTCCACAACGACAGCGACAACGAAGGGCTGATGTACGCGATGGAGGTGGATGGGAGCCATGTGGGCACGGCCTGGATCGAAGACTACCTCTTGATCGACCCAGAGGACTCCGCTCGAGGCGACGGCAAGCTCTACCTGGGCGACATCGGCGACAACGGGGAGAACCGCGAGTTCATCCGCGTCTTCCGCTTCCCTGAGCCGGAACCCGACTTCGCGGTCGGCCAGCTCGAGTCCTTCCACATCACCTACCCCGACGGCCCCCACGACGCGGAGGCGATGGCCGTGGACAAGGACGGCTCGCTCTTCATCATCACCAAGTCTGCCAGCGGTGACAGCGGCATCTACAAGCTCGCGGCCCCGCTCACAGACGGCGAGCTGGAGAAGGTCGGCAGCCTCACCGTCGGATCGGGCGATCTGCCAGGCGGAACCGGGGTGACCTCGGCAGACGCAGACGACACGCGGGTCGTGCTGAGGACATACACCCACCTCTTTCTCTGGCCGCGTCTGGGCCGCACGTTGGACGAAGCCATCTCCACGCCGCCCGCCTGCAGCATCGACATCGAGTCCGAGCCACAGGGCGAGGCCGTCGCGCTCAACAAGGCCGGCTTCTTGACGGTCAGCGAGGGCGAGAACCAGCCGATCTGGTTCTACAAGAAGAGCGACTAGTACTATTCCTCTGCGAGGACGCGGCGGACCTCGTCGAAGGAGGTCAGCCCGGCCAGGGCTCGCTGGAGGCCTGCGTGCCTCATCGGGACGAAGCCCGAGCGCCGCGCGGCCTCGATGAGATCCTGGTCGTCGGCGCCGTCGCGCAGGATCTCGCGGATGTTCTCTCGGGCGCCATCATCTCGTAGACACCCACGCGTCCGCGGTAGCCGGTGCCCATGCAGTCGTCACAGCCGACCGGGCCCTTGTGGATGGCGCTCTCCAACTGCTCGGGGCTGAGCCCGTACTCCTTTTGGGCCGAGGCCGGAATCGGTGTGGAGATCGAACACTTGGAGCAGAGCCGCCGCAGTAGCCGCTGGGCGACGATGAGCTTCACGCAGCTGGCGAGGAGGTAGGGCTCGATCTCCATGTCGAGCAGGCGATTGAAGGTCGGGATGACCCCGTTGGTGTGCAGCGTGCTGAGCAGCAGGTGGCCAGTCATCGAGGCCTTGATGGCGATCTTGCTGACCTCCTTGTCTCGCATCTCGCCGACGAGGACCACGTCCGGGTCCTGGCGGAGGATGGCTCGGAGCCCCGAAGCGAAGGTGGTGCCGTGTTGCTTGATCGGGACGTGGTTGACGCCCTCGATCGTGGACTCGACCGGGTCCTCGACCGTCACGATATTGATGTCCGGCTCGTTGATGAAGTTGACCATGGCGTGCAGCGTCGTGGTCTTGCCCGAGCCGGTCGGCCCCGTCACGAGGATCAGCCCCTGGGACAGGCGCGTCTTCCTGCTGATCTCGGCGAACTGCTCCCTGGAGAAGCCGAACTGGCCGATGTCGGCGAGGTGCGCCTCCTTCTTGAGCAGGCGTACGACGCACTTCTCTCCGTAGCTGGTCGGGAGCGTAGAGACGCGGAAGTGGCAGGTCTCGCGCTTGTAGGAGACAGCGAGGTGACCGTCCTGGGGCCGCCGGCGCTCTGAGATGTCCATTCGTCTCGTGCGTGGGCCCGAGGGGGCTCATCGTGGTTCTTGACCTCGCCGGTGTCGACCGCGCCGAGGCCAGGCGGCTCTCCCAGCGCTACGAGCTGAAGGCGAACGAGACATACTCCAAGCTCGTGGGGGACGAGGTCGTGCTCGTGGACAGCGGTGAGATCATCGTCTGCGACGATCGCCACCTCGAGGGCGTCTTCGAAAAGGACCAGGCCTTCAACGCCTTCCGCGGCCAGGGCGTGGAGGCGCCCGGGTACAGGATCCTCGCGGCGACGGATGCGACCATACGCGTCTTCTCGCGGAGCGACTTCGACGAGCTCGTCGAGGCGCGCCCCGTCGGAGCGGGCGGGGAGAGACGGCAGAGGGCCATCGAGGCACGCGTGCGCGCCGAGACCGAGCACTTCAGGCGCCTCCGGGCTTCGGCAGACTTCATCTTCCAGGACCACGAGGCGCTGCTGAGCGAGCGACGGCCCTACATCGTGCGGGTGCGCTCCCAGGTGTGGCCCGTGTCGCAACAGACCTTTCAACCGGCCCCCAATCTCTGGGGAGTCAGCCAGTCCTACTTTGTCCTCCAGCACCTGGTCGACATCGGTCCAGAGGAGACCGGGGCCCGCTTCTCCTTCCGCCAGGCAGCCATCTGGCAGGCCGTCGTGCACTGGCGCTGGTGGTTGCCGCTGGTGCCCCCCGTCCTCGGGTTGCAGCTCCACGCCGCGTGGGAGGACAGCGTGATGGCGCTCCAGATCAGCCGCGAGCTGGGGAACTACCCGACTCGGCTCGGGCAGGTGCTGATGGTCGACGGCGGTCGCCGTCACATCGTGCTGGTGGATGGCGAGATCATCTTCTCCGGCCCCAACCTGCAGTTCGGAAGGCCCGCCGAGCCACCGGAGTCGAGCCGGACCCGGAGATCGCTGCGGTCGATGATCCCCGAGTTCCCGATCCCGACCTTCGCCTGGCACCAGGAGCCCATGCTCGGCCCGGCGGGCACGCTCATGCGCGCGTGGCACGCTCATGCGCGCGTGGCGAGGCCTGGATCGAACCCTCAGGAGATCTTTCGGAGGACACCCGAAGCGAGGCTCTTCCGACGAGACCCCATGACCGGACCCTGGGCCAGGAGGATCCTCGTCAACCTCTTGGCGTTGCGGTCGTTCATCGGCAGGGCGGAGAGCGCGAACCGGACCTCGTCGGCGTCGAGCTCTGCGCGCTCACCGGCGAGCCAGACCTGCAGGACCCGCAACATCGACGAGTGCGGTGCGGCGGACAGGACCCCGACGAGGAGCTGATCCGCCATGCCGAGGTCTTCGCGTGTCACCGCGGTCAGCACCGAGCGCGTCGTCTCCTTCGCGAAGTCCCCGCCATCACGCCGCTGGCGCCGACGCTCGTGGATGCGGTAGGTCCGCAGCCACCCTGCGACAGTGGTCCTGTTGCCGCACTTGCCTGTCAGCGGCAGGAGCTTCGCGCGCGCGAGGTCATTAGGGGCGGAGCTGTAGAACGGTCGTCAGGAACTCCTTCGAGAGCGCTGCTGGGCGGTGGATGCCCCAGACGTCGTCGCGAACTCCTGCCAACACGGCGAGCGGGGAGACCGTCCTCACCAGTTCCCTCCAATCTTCGCCCTTCTCGCGCCTGGCGATGCTGATCTTGACCTCGTGGCTTGGAAGATCCGTCTGCTCCAGCACGCGGCGACTTCGAGGGATTGCGACCGTCATGGATGGCCCTCCTGCGGTCCATTGTCAGCCGTGGATCCCCGGGGACGTCCTTTCACGAGAGTGAAGTGAAAGCCTACTCCGGTTCAGAGTTGACTGAACATTGTGAACGGCGTAATAAATTCATAATAAACGGGAATGAACGCCACTTCATCGAGCGCGTGGGACTCTTCTACGAAGGGGTCGGGTGCCCCAGGATGGCGGGGCGCGGTCTGCACGATCCGCGAGGGCTGCTGGTCCAACGTGCTCGAGTTCAAGCTGCGCAACAACACCGCCTTCCTCCAGATCGCGGAGGAGGGCCTCGATATACTCGCGGACGCCGAGCCGAACCGGCGCGTCCGGCTGGAGGAGGTCCACGACCTCTACTCCTTCTTCGACGAGGAACTCCCCGCCCTCATGGCTCGTTGGCGGGCACGAAAGGAGAAGGCATGATCCTGGCGCTCATCGGCGTGGTCCTCGCGGACGACACCGAGGACATCATTCGACTGCTCGACGCGACTGACGACCTCGCCCGCGGCGAGTCTTCGGTGGCGACGCTCACGATGGAGGTCAAGACCGCTCGCTACGAGCGCAGCGTGACCATGAAGGCGTGGTCCAAGGGCACCGAGAAGTCCCTCATCGTCATCGAGTCCCCCGCCAAGGAGAAGGGCGTGGCGACGCTCAAGGTGGATGACGACATCTGGAACTACCTGCCCAAGGTCGACCGCACGATGAAGATCCCCGCCGCGATGATGGGCGGCGCGTGGATGGGCTCCCACATCACGAACGACGACATCGTGAAGGGCTCGCGAATGTCCGAGGACTACACGGCGAAGCTCCTGGAGCGCCCAGAGGACGGCGCCGACCGCTACGTCATCGAGCTCGTGCCGAACCCGGACGCGCCGGTGGTCTGGGGCAAGGTCGTGGTGACCGTCGGCGGCGACGAGCTGCCCGTGTCCACCGAGTTCTTCGACGAGAAGGGCAACATCGTGCGCACGATGCTCTACCAGGACGTGCGCACCCTGGACGGGCGCACGATGCCCACGACCTTCATGGTGGTCCCCGCCGACCACCCCGACGAGTACACGAAGATCCGCTACGACGACATCGACTTCGACGTGGACCTGCCGGAGCAGACCTTCACGCTGCAGGCGCTGAAGCAGTGAGGTTCCTCCTTGCAATGGCCTGGCGCAATCTCTGGCGTCAGTCCCGCCGCAGCATGCTCACAGCGGTCGCGATGGGTCTCGCGGTGGCCCTCTGCCTCGCTTCGGTGGCCCTGACCGAGGGGATCTACGCGACCATGGGCGACGCGCTCGTCACCCAGAGCCTCGGGCACGTGCAGCTCCACCACGCCGAGTACCCCACGACGAAGCAGCCCTGGCTCACCATCGAGGACGAGGGCCTCGTCGACCGGATCTCGGGACTGGAGGAGGTCGAGGGGGTCACAGCCCGACTCTATGGGCAGGCCCTGCTCGGAAACGAAGAGGACAGCTCCGGGGCCATCCTCGTCGGCATCGAGCCTGGCCGCGAGCTCGACATCTTCCCCCTCGACGACAAGGTGGTCGAGGGACGCTTCCTGGCCGAGGACGCCGCCTTGGAGGTCGTGCTCGGCGAGGGGCTCGCTGACGACCTCGACGTCGGGGTGGGTGACCAGGTGGTGATCATCACCCAGGCCACCGACGGCTCCCTCGGCAACGCGGCGCTGGAGATCGTGGGAGTGGTCCGGAGCGGCCGGACCACCATGGATCGCTCGGGAGCCTGGCTTCACCTCTGGGACCTCCAGGGGGTGCTGGCGCTGGAGGGCCAGGTGCACGAGATCCTGGTGATCGGCCCGGATCCCGAGGAGTCCGGAGCGCTGCTCGCTGACATCGAGGACCTTGGGACCGGCGATCTGCTCGTCCGCACCTGGCAGGCCGCGAGCCCGTCGACCGCCCAGATGATGGCCATGCAGGACGTCTCGACGATGATCTTCCTAGGCATCATCTTCGGCGTCGCGGCGCTGGGTGTGCTCAACACGATGCTGATGGCGGTCTTCGAGCGCACACGCGAGCTCGGCTTGATGAAGGCGTTGGGGCTGACACCCCTGCGCATGGTGGCACTGGTCCTGACCGAGTCGGCGCTGTTGGCGCTGTTGTCCTGCGTCTTCGGAGGCGCGCTCGGCGGGCTGCTCGACTGGTACCTGGTGACAGAGGGCCTCGACTTCGGCGCCGGCTTCGACGGCATGGGGGTCACCTTCGATCCCGTCATCAAGGGCAGGGTCACCCTCCTCGGCATCGCCCAGGTGCTCTCGAGCCTCTTCGTCATCTGCGTGCTCGCCTCGGTGTGGCCCGCGGTCCGGGCGGCGCGCCTGCGCCCGGTCGAGTCCATGAGGAGCATCTGATGTTGCTGAAGCTCGCAGCCCGCAACCTCATCCGCCACCGGCGGCGCACGGGGATCACGGTCTTCGCCATCGCCGGCGGCCTGGCCCTGATGGTCCTGTCGATCACGGTCGGCAACGGCGTCTACGTCGAGATGCTCGACCAGGGCATCACGAAGCAGGCAGGCCACGTCGTGGTCCAGGCGATCGGCTTCCAGGACGAGCGGGAGCGCCACCAGGTGGTCGAGAACGCCCCCGACATCGAAGCCGCCCTCCTGGAGGCCGCCCCCGACGGCAAGGTGCTCTCCCGCACCTGGCTCCGCGGGCTCTTGACCTCGACGACCAACGCGGTCGGAGCGGCGGTGGCCGGGGTCCAGCCCTCCGCCGAGATCGATGTGACGGACTGGGACGAGAAGCTGGTCGAGGGGGAGTGGCTCGCCGACGACGACGAGCGCGGCATCGTGCTGGGTGCCGGACTCGCCCAGAGCCTCGGGGTGGAGCTCGGCGACAAGGTCGTCTTGATGGTGCAGGGGGACGACGAGGTCGACTCGCGCCTGTTCCGGGTACGCGGGGTGCTCTCGACAGGCTCCGCCGACATCGACGGCTTCCTCGCCATGGCCCACATCGACGCGACGCGAGAGCTCCTGCCCGGCATCGAGCCGGCCCACCAGGTCAGCCTCCACCTCGAAGAGGACACCAGCCTGCAGCTCGCCGGGGTGCTCCAGGTCCCGGACGGCAGCGAGGTGCTCACCTGGAAGGAGGCCCTGCCAGAGCTTGTCGAGTACATCCGGATCGACCGGAAATCCAACGACGTCTTCATGATCATCATCGGGCTGATCGTCACCATCGGCGTGCTGAACACGGTCTTGATGTCCGTCCTGGAGCGCGTGCGCGAGTTCGGCGTGATGCTGGCGGTGGGCATGACGCCCGGGCGGCTCTTCACCCTGGTCGTGACCGAGGGCTTGCTGCTGGGGCTCGTCGGCATGGCGCTCGGTGTGCTCGGTGGCGCGGCGCTGTCCTACCCCCTGGTCACGAGCGGTCTCGACTACACGGGCATGATGGGTGGGGACAACATCGACGTCAGCGGGGTGACCGTCAGCATGGTCATCTACGGCGTCTACGACTGGCTGCGCGTCGCCCACTACGCCCTCGGGGCCGTCCTGCTGACCCTGTCGTCCACCCTGTACCCCGCCATCAAGGCCTCCCGGCTCCAGCCGGTCGACGCCATGCGGCACATCTGAGAGGAAGCATGTCGATTGTCTCGGTGCGCGGAGCGACGCGCGACTACACCCAGGGCGAGCACACCGTCCACGCCCTCCGTGGCGTCGATCTGGACGTGGAGAGCGGCGAGTTCACCGTCTTGATGGGCCCCTCGGGCAGCGGCAAGACGACGCTCTTGAACCTCATCGGGGGGCTCGACGAGCCCAGCGGCGGCACCATCCAGGTCGAGGGCAAGGACCTCGCGGCGATGACCGGCGGCGAGCGCAGTCGGCTGAGGCTCAAGCGCCTGGGCTTCGTCTTCCAGGCCTACAACCTCATCCCGGTGCTGTCCGCCTTCGAGAACGTCGAGTTCGTGCTGGAGATGGCGGGCATGCCCGCCGCCGAGCGACGAGAGCGCGTAATGGAGACCCTGGCGAGCGTGGGACTGGCCGGGATGGAGCACCGTCGGCCGGACCAGCTCTCCGGTGGGCAGCAACAGCGCGTCGCGGTAGCCCGGGCCATCGCGAGCAAGCCCGCGCTGGTGCTCGCGGACGAGCCCACGGCGAACCTCGACAGCAAGACCGGCACGGAGCTCGTCGAGCTCATGCGCGAGCTGAACGAGGAGCAAGGCGTCACCTTCGTCTTCGCGACCCACGACCCCAAGGTGATGGAGCGCGCCAAGCGCATCGTGCGCCTGGTCGATGGCAGCGTAGAGAGCGACGAGATCAAGTGATCTGGCTCTGCGGGCTGGCCCTCGGGGCAGACCTCGACGCAGGCGCGGACGTGAAGGTCTTCGCGGTCGGAGTGGTCCTTCCGGAGCCGCTGGATCCCTTCTCTTCGAGCGTCCTGGATGTCCGCGGCAAGCTGGACGCCGAGGTGGGGCCGCTGGACGGCGAGCTCCACGGGACCGCCGGCGCCGGCGCTGCCGACCTGCCCCTCGGCGTGGGACTCGGCGAGGACGAGCTGGTCGACCTGTCGTGGTCTGGCGACTACGCCCGGGCCCGGATCGACCGGGCCTCTGTGCGCTACCGGCGAGACCATCTCGATGTGCGCGTGGGTCGACAGCCCGTCAGCTTCGGCACGGGCTACATCTTCCGCCCCATGGACCTCGTCGCGGCCTTCTCGGGGACAGAGGTCGACCAGGAGTACAAGCCTGGCGTCGACGCGGCCCGGGTGGATGCCTACGCCGGGGTGTCCAACACGATGTCCCTGGTGCTGGCCTACGACCGGCGCGCCCTGGTCTACGGCCAGACCACCCTGAGGGGCTGGGACGTGGGCGCGATGGGCGCTGCGCTCGACGGCTGGCGACTCGCCGGCCTGGTCACCTCCGGCGCCGTCGGACCGGTCGGGGTGCGCGCGGAGGCCACCGTCGACGCGGACCAGGAGGTGCGCGCGGCCCTGGGGCTGGATGTGCGCTTCGGGCGCGGCTACCTCGCGGCGGAGGGCTACTTCCAGACCGAGCCTCCCGACAACTACTGGCTGACCGGACGGAGCTACGCCGCGGTCTCGGGGTCCTTCGAGATCGTCCCGCTCTGGAACGCGTCTGTTGCGGTCATCGCCAACGTGGAGGAGCCCTCTGCGCTGTTGGTGCCCGGGATCTCCTGGTCCGTCGCCGACAACGCCGAGCTCACCGGGAGCGGCTTCATCGGCCTCGGCGAGCGCCCCGACGACTTCTTCGTGCCCCAGTCCGAGTTCGGCACGCTCCCGGCCGCCGGGGTGCTCGCCATGAAGGCCTGGTTCTGAGGGATCAGCGGCTCCCGACTCCGAGCTGGCTTTCGATTTCGAGGTTGCCGATCTGAGTGCCAGGGCGGATGATCACGCCGCCATGCTACTCGCGCTCCTCACCCTCGCCTGCCGCAACAAGGACCCCCTCGACACCGGAGGCGTCATCGACAGCTCGCCGCCCGAGGCCGTCGACGCGGACGCCGACAACTACGACGCGGACGAAGACTGCGACGACCACAACGACACGGTCTACCCGGGCGCCGAAGAGGTCCCCTACGACGGCCTCGACAACGACTGCGACCCGGAGACCCCCGACGATGACCTCGACGGCGACGGCTTCGGCGAGGCCGAGGACTGCGACGACACCGACGCGGCGGTGAACCCGGATGCGACGGAGGCGTGCAACGGCCTCGACGACGACTGCGACGGCGAGGTCGACGACGCGGCGGGCGACCTCTGGTACTCCGACGCCGACGAGGACGGCTACGGCGACCCGGACACCGAGACCCGGAGCTGCGACGGCGAGACAGGCCAGGTGGCCGATGGCACGGACTGCGACGACACCGACGCCAGCTCCTTCCCAGGCGGTGAGGAGGTCTGCGACGAAGCAGACAACAACTGTGACGGCACGGTCGACGAGGGGGTGCAGACCACTTTCTACGTCGACGTGGACGGTGACGGCGAGGGCAGCACCGACGGCACGGCCGAGGCCTGTGACACTCCGACGGGCTACGCCGACAACGCTGACGACTGCGACGACGGCGACGCGTCGATCTCGACTCATGCCACCGAGCTCTGCGACGGGGTCGACAACGACTGCGACGGGGACATCGACGAGGACGACGCCGCCGACGCCACCACCTGGTACGAAGACGGCGACAGCGACAGCTACGGCAACCCGGACAGCACGACCGACAGCTGCGAGCAGCCCAGCGGGTACGTCGACAACGACGACGACTGCGACGACACCGACGCCGATCTCAACCCGGAGACGACCTGGTACCTGGACGCCGACGGAGACGGCTACGGTCGCAGCGACATCACCTTGGAGAGCTGCGAGCAGCCCAAGAACTACGTCGACGACGACACCGACTGCGACGACACCTCAGAGGACGTCTCCCCGGAGGGGACCGAGATCTGCAACTCGGGGGTCGACGACGACTGCAACGGCGTGGCCGACGACGACGACAGCGGCGTGACCGACCCCGAGACCTGGTACGCGGACAGCGACAGCGACGGCTACGGCGACTCCAGCTCCACCGACGAGGCCTGCGAGCAGCCCAGCGGGTACGTCGAGGACGACACCGACTGCGACGACACGGCGGACGACGTGAACCCTGGCGCCGACGAGGAGTGCGACGCCACCGATCACGACTGCGACGGGGACGACGGGCTGGAGACCTGCGAGGACTGCAACGCCATCCTCACGGCGGACTCGACCTCCACCGACGGGGTCTACACCATCGACCTCGACGGCACGGGGACCTCGGGCTTCGAGGTCTACTGCGACATGACCCTCGACGGGGGCGGCTGGACGCTGTGGTGGTGGTACGAGGGCGGTGCCGGCATGAGCGCCGTCACCGACGTGCTCGGAGAAGAGGAGCTCTGGGACTGCGACCCCTCCAGCGACACGAGCTGCTTCTCGACCCTGCCGGTGTCCAGCCCCTCGGAGCTGATGGTCACGAACCAGGCCGGGAACTGGGCCGTGTGGGAGTTCGACTCCGGCAACGACACTTCCAACAACATCCTCGGCGCCTTCACGAGCCAGACCACGGTGACGCGCTCGACCTCGTCGGCTTGCGGTGACGCCTGGAATCCGGTGGCCCAGGACGGCACGATGACGGACGACCCCTACACCTGCGACGAGAACAACAACTCCGATCCCGGCTGCGACTGCTTCTGGTACGACAGCTACAGCGGGGTCTACAGCTTCTACCTCGACGACGACACGGGCTGGGCCGAGACCGCCTTCGGGGCCGGCTACGACAACTCCGGAACCCTGGGAGTGGACAGCCTCGAGACGAGCTATCGGTACCACTCGACGACCAGCTACGACCTCTGGATGTACTGGCGCTGACCGGGACGGACCGTGCTCTTGATGCTGCTGGCCTGCGAAGCTGGCGATGACACGGGGAGCGACCCTTGCGCTCCGGGCGGAGAGCCGACACTGCGGATCGGCGTCGGCGAGGTCACCTTCGAGGAGGTGCCAGACGGCGACGTGGAGCTCATCCACGGGCCGCAGGGGGGCTACCACGTCGTGTTGGCGCTCGAGGCCACGCACTTCGACCAGGACGAGCAGCTCCTGGGCGTGCTCAGCGGAACCGTCGGTGGCGAGGAACTCGCCCACACGGAGCCCTTCGTGACCCTGCGCTGCAACCCGACGGCGGAGGCGCAGCAGGTCTGGAACCTCTTCCTGATCATCGACGAGGATCTGGGGCCAGAGGACGTGCACGGAAGCACCATGGAGGTGCTGGCCTCGCTCTCGGGCGCATCGACGAGCGCTGAGGCCGAGGCTGAGATCCTTGTGAACTACCCAGATCTGGAGTGAATCCGGTACCCTTGGCGGGCACGGCCCGAGGATGGGGATTCGCGGGAGGGCCACTTGGTCCGATCGAACTGGAGCCTGGGTGACACGGTCCGCCGCTGCGGGCCGCTGACGCTGCACGAGGCCACCCGATCGGGTCGGCTCGCTGGTCACGCCTGGCGCTGCCGCGGACCCAAGAAGCTGCGGGAGCTCTTCATGAGCCGCAGCAGTGTCCTCGGCGAGGCAGCCGTTGCGGGGCTCCGCGTCTCCACGAAGGTGAGCACGACGAACAAGGGCTCCCCCTTCCGGATCGACGCGCTCCCCGCCGGAGCTCCAGCCCTCGTCTGCCTGGAGGATGTCCGCTTCGATGACGAGGACATCCGGGAGATCCTGGGGCGAGCGGCGCTGACCCTCCGCGATCTCCACGACGTCGGGAGGGCGCCCCGTAGTCGCCGAGACCCCACTGGCCGGTGACTTCGGTACCCCAGGGGTCGCGAACGACTGCAACTGACACCAGCCCGGATCACAGGCTGGTGGATGCGCCCATGGTGATCGTGCTCCGTACACACACGCGGAGGTGCGATGAGCGCGCGCGAACAGCTGGTCGAACACACGACCCGAGGTGGGGTCCCCCACCTGCGCTTCGCCGATATGGAGGTCCCGAAGCTGGGACCCGTGGTCGAAGAGGACATCCCCCACTTCGCGAAGATCCTGGGAGAAGACGAGGCCCGCCAGCGGCTCGCCGCGTCGCTGGCGCGCCAGGCCGCCTTCGCTGGTCGCTTCCACCTGGACGACACCACGGCCCGCACCCTGTTGCGTGTCGTGAAGCCCACCGGACGAAGGTCACGACCTCGTGCTGGTGATCACCGATGGCTACCCCCGCAGCTCCCGCGTCCGCTTCTTCGCCAAGCCGACCCGCTTCTCCAGCACCAACGACAGCGGAGAGCAGACCGGAGAGAGCCTCAAGAGCGGGAGGGTCTCCCTGTGGCAGACCCAGGAGGACGAGACCCGCGACGTCGCGAGGGCCCTCGAGGCGCTCGAGGATCCCTCGCGTACGGTGCTCGGCATCGGCATCGGGGTCGACGCGCCCGTCGACGAGTTCTTCGAGCACGCTCACGCATACGCGGACCACGAGGCCTTCGCGGAGGGCTTCCCGGCCCTGTTGGAGAGCGCCCTGTCCGAGCTCTTCCTCTAGTCCGAGCTCTTCCTCTAGTCCGAGCGCGATCGAGAAGTGCGCGTCCGACGGACGGTGCGCGAGGGGGTGTCACCCGCGTCGAGCAGTCCGTTGTCGTTGAGGACCACCACCAGCGAGTAGCCGACAAGGGCTATGCCAGGGCTGAGGGCCCCGGATCGCCATCCTCGGCGGACAAGCTGTCGATCGTGTGCAGATCGGCCCTCGGTATCCGACAGGCTGACAGGGCTACCAGATGGTCTTCGGCGCCTGCACGGTGGGGAGGAGACGCTCGATGTGTGCGATGACGGCGCGAGGGCTCGTCGCCCGGTGGATCGGTCGGGCGTAGCGCTCGTCGAGCTTGGTGCCGGCGAGCTTGGCTGCCCAGCCCACCCCCTGGTCGAGGGCCACGATGGGCTTGCCGTACTGCCAGGCCAGGGCGATCTCGGACAGCGTGCCCGAGGCGCCGGCTACGGCCACGACCACATCTCCTGCAGCCACCACCAGCGCGTTGCGGGCGAAGTTCAAGCCGGTCGGAACGACGATGTCGCAGAAGGAGTTCGCGGTCGAGCCGTCCAGGTTCGGCAGGATGCCGAGGGTGGCTCCCTCTGTGTAGGCCTCTGAGGCGTGGGCGCCCCGACAGACGGCCTCCATCACACCCTCGCGCCCTCCGCAGACGATGCGCCAGCCGGCGTCGATCAAGAGCTGGCCGAGCTCCTCTGCGGGTTCGAGGATGGCCGGGTCGGTGAAGGCGCTTCCGATGACGGCGATCTGGGGACGACGCATGGCCTTCGCTAACGCGCTCCGTAGTGGGCGTCGGAGGCAGTCATGACGTCCACACTCGACGAGCTCTTGCCCGAAGGCTGGGCGACCGCGTTGGCGCAGTACGGCTACCGCAGCCCGGCCGACTTCGTCTCGACCGTCCAGCTCGAGGGTGGCGCCGAGTCCCTGGCGACGCTGTTGGGCTGCGAGGTGGAGGAGATCGAGCGCCTGGCTGGCTCGCTGGCGACGAGCCTGACGACTCCGCTCGAGCCCGTGGATCACCCTCTGGGCTGCCTCTTCGAAGACGAAGACGAAGCCGAGGAGGTGGACGATGCGACTTGAACGCACCACCCCCCTGCGCGAGAGCGCCATCGTCCGATCCGGGCTGCCGGGTCGAGCGCTGAACCGAATCGAGCGGGACCACGGGGCCCGGACCGTCGGAGAGCTGCTCCAGCTCATCCTGAACGCGGACATCGACGCCGACTTCCAGGCGGCCTTCGGGCTCTCGAACGAGGCTGTCCGCACGCTGGCAGGCGACCTCCTCGGAGCTCTCCCGCGCGAGCACGCCAGCGCGATCCAGGCACCGGCCGACTTCGTCCTCGGGGCGGAGCTCGAGGACGGGGGACCGCCGGCCTTGTCGGCTCCACCACGCAGGCAGATCCTGCCCGATCGGTGCTCCATGGTCGAGGACCTCCTGCCGGTCGCGGACCAGGGCCGACGTGGATCCTGCGTCTCCCAGGCCGCCACGGCGGTCAACGAGTTCTACCAAGGAGGCAAGCGCAGGCTCAGCTCGCAGTACCTCTACGCCCGCTGCAAGGAGGACGACGGCTACCCCGGTCCGGGTACCTACCCGCGCGTCGCCGCGAAGCTCCTGCGCGAGGAAGGCCAGTGCACCGAGCGCACCTTGCCCTACAACCCGAACCAGATCCCCGGCAACGAAGGTCAGGGCCCCGTGCCGTTGAAGGCCCGGCTCGAGGCCTCCCTCTACAAGTGCCACCTGCCCTACGCCATCGACTCCACGGACGTGGATTTCATCCAGCGCCTGCTGGTCGGGCTGGAGGTCGGCGGAGAGCGCCTCCCGCCCAGACCGATCTTCTTCGCGGTCCAGACCTTCCGCGGGCTGATGGGCGGCGAGACCGCGCGCACCGGCCGCGTCCTGATGCCTCTCCCGGGGGCGCGCCCCTGCGGGGGTCACGCGATGGTCTACGCCGGCTACTGCGTCGGAGACGACCCAGGCGGTGGTCGCTTCATCGTCCGGAATTCGTGGGGGGCGGGTTGGGCCCACGAGAATCCAGATGGTCCAGGCTACTGCTGGCTCCCCTTCGCCTATGCCCGGCAGCACAGCCGCGGGGCCGCCTACGCGCTGTTCACGAAGAAAGAAGCTGCCCTCATCGAGCGGAGCTCTCTGCCCGACCACGGAGACAAGGCGGCAGGCGGTCCTCGCCGCCGCTGGGCAGGACTCGCCGTCGTCGCGGCTCTCGCAGGAGCCGTGGCGGTCGCGATCCACGCACCCGAAGCCCTGAGGCCCGAGCCCGACCAGCAGCGCTCCGGCTGCTACTCGTACTGGGCAGAGGACAATGTCCTCCAGAAGCGAGTCATGCCCGCGGAGACCCTGTGGGGTCTGAGTCAGTGGTTCGGCGTGGGTTCAGAGGAGCTCGCGGACTGGAATGACCTCGACCCGGAGGCGCGCATCGTTCGGGATCAGCACCTCGAGGTCCGCCTGGACGCGGAACCCTACTTCTACGTGGTGCAGCCCGGGGACACGCTCAGCGAGATCCAGGCGTCCCGAGGAATCGACAACCCTTGGAAGGTCAAGGGCCTCAACTGCATGACCGACGGGACCGTCTACGCCGGAGAGACGCTGATGCTGCTGTGAGCAACAGCAGCAAGGATCCGCCTGCCCCTCCGCCGCAGCCCTCGCAGCTCTCTCCGCCGGGGCCGTCGGTGTCACCCCCGTCGCAGAAACCGTCGTCCTCGGCGTCATGGAGGTCGGGCTTTCCGTCGCAGTCGCTGTCCTCGCGGCAGGACTCCTCGCCGTCCAAGAGGCCGTCGTCGTCGGTGTCGCGGTCGCGCGGGTCCGAGCCCAGCACCAGCTCCTCCGAGCGGGACAGGCCGTCGATGTCGAAGTCCACGGCGAAGGCATCCGACCAGGATCCGTCGAGCTCGTGGAGACCATCGAGATCGCTGCCGCTCCCGAGATCGGAGGTCAGCCGCTCCATCTCCGGGTCGTCGCCGGTCACGGGGAGCACGCAGAACACCCACTGGTCGTCGACGCCCTCGAAGTGTCCGTAGAGGTCGGCGACGGGAAAGGCCAGGTCGATGAAGTAGTCGGTGTCGCCGCGAAAGGTGGTCTCGGCCTCGACCGTGCGCCAGGCGTCGCTGTAGGTCTCGGCCACCTCGAGGGAGACGTCCGCGCCCTCGGTGTCCTCGTCTGCGAGGAGGAACGCCGCGCTGCCGTCTGAGCTCGCCGCGAGCACCGCCTCCACGTCCGCCGTGTCCGCGTTCAGCTCGAAGGCCAGGCCTCAGGCGCCCTCGGCGGCGGTGGGATCCTCGTTCAGCCGCACCCGCCACCAGAGCGTCGTGCCGTCAGAGGCCCACTGCAGCATCGAGTCGTCCACGCTGCCGACGAGGTCGAGGGCCCGGTCGCCGTCCTGGTCCTCGAAGGTGTCGGTCATGCCCTCTTCGTCGAGGGTGACCGGCACCCAGTCGCTGTCCGCTGGCCAGGCCAGGGCCGCGCTGACTAGAGCAAGCATTCCTCGAAGGGCTCCTCGCCGTCGAGGCTCACGTAGAAGCACTCGTCACAGCTCTCGTCTGCGTCGTAGTCGACCAGCGCGTGGCGCTTGCCCTGGAACTGGGCCTCGCCGGTGTAGGGCGACTCGGCGTCGCAGTCCGGCTCGACGTGGAGCTGCCCGAAGTGACAGTAGCTGCCGATGTACACGCTGTAGGCGTTGGCGTCGAGATCCGCGAAGCCCTCCCACTCGACGTAGTCGATGACGTAGTCCCCGTCGCGGTCCTCGTAGGTGTAGTCGACCTGGCGGTAGCCCAGGAACTCGGACAGATCCAGGGGTGGCGTGCCTTTGAACCAGCGCATCTCCTCGAGATCCTGGGAGACGCTGTAGTCCACTCCATCCGTCACATAGAGCGCCAGGTCCCCGTTCGCGGTGTACTCCAGGCTGTGGCTGCCCGCGTCGCCTTCGAAGGAGCCGTAGACCTCGAAGTTCGAGTAGGACACGGTCAGCGGGTCCGAGCTGGCGTCCACGAACAGGGTGCCCCCCCACTCGACGCCGGTCTTGTCCGTGCAGCCGCCGACGAGCTCCGCGGTCTCGTCTCCGTAGGTGACCACGGGACAGTCGTAGAGGTGGCCGTGGGTCTCCGCGAGGTCGATGAGGTAGCTGTGCCAGTGCAGCTCGCCGAGGCCGCTCATGTAGAGCGCGATCGGCATCGCCTTGGACATGCCCATCGGGTAGTCGACGTCCTCTCCACAGTCGAGGTAGGGCACGTCTGTGTCAGCGTCGGCGTCGGTGTCGGCGTCTGAGTCAGCGTCCGTGTCGGCGTCGGAGTCAGCGTCGGAGTCGGCGTCGGTGTCGCTGTCGCTGTCGCTGTCGGCGTCAGCCTCGAGCCCGCTGTCGACCGGGTACTCGCCGACCGGCTTTTGCTCCAGACAAGCCAGCAGCAGCAGGCTCATAGGGCCTTCAGCTTGTCGTCCAGCTGCGACTCACCGACGAAGCCGGTGATGATCGACTGGATCTCGAGGTCGGAGTTCAGGATGTAGGTCTTGGTCGTCCCGCTCGCCCACCCGTCGTCCGTGATCACGTCGTCCGGGTCGTAGAGCACGGTGTCCAGCCCATAGGCGGAGGCCCAGGCCTGGGCGCTGCTTTGGGTGGCGGTGACCTGGTTCTGATCCTCCATCATCGCCATCGCCACGGTCGCGCCTCGGGCATCGCCGACGTCTTGGAGCCACCCTGCGGCCCCGACGAAGTGGCTGTCCCAGCCGTTTCCGATCACGATGGCGACAGGGCCGGTGCCATAGAGGCTCCAGAGCTGCCACTCCGAGCCGGACTGGTCGGTGAGGGTCAGGTTGCAGGCCACGTCCCCGGCGCCGGTCCCGCAGTCATCCCCGCCGGGGATCCCGGTGTCGCCGGTCTCTCCAGTCTCTCCAGTCTCTTCGGTGTCGTCGGTGTCGCCGGTGTCCGGTCCGGTGTCACCGGTGTCAGCGGTGTCGCCGGTGTCGCCGGTGTCCTCTGTGTCGCCGGTGTCCACCGGTGGGTCGATGTGGGTCCCTCCGGAGCCAAAGGGGTCATCTTCGCCGGTACAGGCCAACAGTGCGAGAATCAGCATGGACGCAAGGATAGCGCGAGGAGCAGTGGTGTCGGAGACGGAGCGGGCCCGCGATGCCCTGCGAAGAGCCGAGCGAGTGCTCGTGGTCACCGGCGCTGGCATCTCCGCCGAGTCCGGCATCCCGACCTTCCGAGGCGAGGGCGGCCTCTGGAGGGGCTTCGACGCCACCCAGCTCGCCACCCCCGAGGCCTTCGCCCGTGACCCGGACCTGGTCTGGGAGTGGTACCGCTGGCGCAAGCAGATCTGCAACGATGCCCAGCCCAACGCCGGTCACCGGGCGGTAGCGGAGCTGGAGGAGCAGGTCCCCGCCTTCCTCCTGCTCACCCAGAACGTCGATGGGCTGCACCCGCGGGCCGGCTCGAAGAAGCTGGTCGAGATCCATGGCTGCATCGACACCGCGCGCTGCACGCGCTGTGGGGCGATCTTCCCGGTGCCACAGAGCGAGGATCTGCCTGGCTGCTCGAGCTGTGGGGCGCTGGCCCGGCCCCACATCCTCTGGTTCGGAGAGAGCTACTGGGAGGGAACCCTGGATGTTGGCGTCGCCTTCGCTCGGAGGGCCGACTTCTGCCTTGTCGTCGGCACATCGGGCATGGTCTGGGCCCCCTCGGCGGTGGCGCTGGAGGCCAAGCAGCACGGGGCCTTCCTGGTCGACGTGAATCCGAACAAAAGCGAGATCACCGCTCACGCAGACGCCTGGCTCCAGGGGCCGAGCGGTGAGCTGCTGCCAGAGCTGCTCGGAGCCTGACGGCCGGACGCCCGGTCTACTCGCAGAAGTCCCCGAGCGAGGCGCCGTCCACCGACCAGGCGCTGCAGCCGTCGCAGGGGCCGTCGAAGTCGAAGGCCACCACGCGCTCGCCTTCGAGCTGGAGGAGGCCGCGCACAGGCTCGGACTCGCAGTCGGCGAGGTCGATGGTCCAGGTGCCTTCGACCTCCAGGGGGCCGAGCTCCGGGGTGGCCAGGGTGCCGCTGACGAGGACCTCGTCCCGGTCGTAGCGGCTGAGGATGGTCCAGGAAAGATCGACCTGGACCGGATCGGCGCAGTCTCCCCAGCCCTCGCCACCCAGGAGCGAGCCGCAGAGGGTGGCGGCCATCTCGATCGTGGCGAACTCCTCGTCGACGAGGTGCTCCAAGGCGCCGTCCATGCGGAAGGCTTGCCCCTGGTCGATGACGGCGAGGCGGCGGACCTCCATCCAGGCCATCGAGGGGTCTTCATAGCGATCGACGTTGCCGAGGTGCTCTCCGCCCGGGCATGCGCCCCAGACCTCGCGCAGCCCGTCACCGTCCTCGAAGGCCTCGACCGGGCAGGCGGGCTGGTCGACGCGACGGGTCACCCCATCGAGCAGTGCCAGAGCCGCGTCGGGGCGGGACAGCTCCAGGACCTTGGCCACAGCAGCCTCGTCGAGGGCAGGAGCGCTCTCGATCGGGACGCCGGGGGCACAGGCAAGCAGGAGGAGCATTCGTCTCAGTCTACAGGATGCCGTACTCGGGTCCGTCCCCACCTTCGGGCGGGACCCACTGGATGATCTGGTAGGGGTCGCGGATGTCGCAGGTCTTGCAGTGGACGCAGTTGCTGAAGTCGACCTGCAGCTCCTTCCGACCGGCCTCTTCGTTGTCGACCATGTTGTAGACCTGGGCCGGACAGAAGCGCTCGCATGGGTTGCCGTACTCCTCTACGCACTTCGTCGCACAGACCTCTGGGTCGGTGATCTTGAGGTGGCAGGGCTGGTGCTCGTCGTGCTTCGTGCCG
This sequence comes from Myxococcota bacterium, assembly GCA_036012755.1. GTDB lineage: Bacteria > Myxococcota_A > UBA796 > UBA796 > CAJQPC01 > JAAESX01. The sequence goes on from DASCPX010000059.1 coordinate 98,463, forward strand.
GAGAGGAACACGTCGGTCAGCTTGTCGACGACGTAGCTCCCGTCGTACTCGATGTCCCCGTACTTCCCTGCTGCTGGCTGCACGGGCAGCGCCGCCCCGCCCAGCTTCTTCATGCCCTCGTGGTCGGGGCTGACGCCCTGGATGGAGCCGGCGCCGAAGACCTTGCTCCAGAGGAACTTCATGCTCCCGCCGATCATCCCGCTGTTGTGGAAGCCGGCGTGGAAGTTCTTTGTGGGCTCCATCTCCACGCGGATCCAGCTCGCGTCGATGGCGGCCTTGAACTTCGACATCGCCTCGTCGCTGTTGTCGCCTGAGACCATCGCGGCGAAGGCGGTCTCGGCGGCCAGCATGCCGCTCTTCATGGAGAGGTGGATGCCCTTGATGCGGGCCGCGTTGAGGAAGCTGGCGCTGTCCCCGACGATGAGCGCGCCTGGGGCGTAGAGCTTGGGCATGCAGCCCCAGCCACCGACCGTGACGGTCTTGGCGCCGTACTTGACGACCTTGCCCTCTCCGAGGATGTCCTTGATCTTCGGGTGCAGCTTCAGCTTCTGGAGCTCGTACTGCATGTCGAGACCGGGGTCCGCCGCGTCGGTGGAAGCCAGCAGCCCGATGCAGGCCCGGTCGCCGCCCAAGCTGTAGATGAAGCCGCCGCCGAATGGGCCGCTGCCGAAGGCGTCCTGCAGCGGGTACAGGGAGGTCAGGTAGACGAAGCCCTCCGTGATCGTGCCTTCCGGGAACTCGAGGACCTCCTTGCAGCCGGTCTCGTAGGCCATCTGGTTGCGACCGTCCTGGAGCCCGTACTTGTCCATCAGGATGCGGGCGAGGTGACCGCGTGGACCCTCTCCGATGATGGTCACGGGAGACTCGAGGTCCATGCCCGGCTCGAAGTTGTCCTTCGGCTCGCCGTCGGGGCCGACCCCCTTGTCGCCCGTACGGACTCCGGCGACCTTGCCCTCCTCGTCGTAGAGCAGATCGACCCCGGCGAAGCCCGGGAAGATCATGACGCCCATCTCCTCGGCTTTGTCGGCGAGCCACTTCTGGAACTTGGCGATCGAGACGATCGGCTTGCCCTCGTCGTGGAACTCGGCGGGCATGAAGGGGAGCTGGAAGCCGCCGGTGGCGCTGGTGAGCGCCAGCATTGCCTCGCGCTCGACATAGCGCTCGAGCGGGAAGGAGTCGTCCTCCTTCCAATCGGGGCAGAGCTCGTCGAGTGCGCGGGGGTCCAACACGGCGCCGGAGATGGCGTGGCTGCCGATCTCGCTGCCCTTCTCGATGAGGCCGATCATCGGCTCTTCGAACTGCTCGTCTTCCGGTGCGGTCTCGTTGTGCTTCTCGATGAGGCCCATCAGGTGCAGAGCCCCAGCCAGACATGCCGGGCCGCCGCCGACGAAGATGACATCGACGGGCATGGACTCGCGTTCGATCTCCGACATCAGCTCACTCCATTTGGCGGGCGGCTTAACCCGTTGGAAATCGTTAGGTGGCGCTCCTCGTAGAGGTACCCGTGCCCCGCAAATACACCATCTTCGCCCTTGTCAGCGTCGTGGTCGTCACCCTCGATCAGCTGACGAAGTGGTGGGTCCGCACCCACCTGGAGCTTTGGCGCGACAGCGTCGACGTGATCCCGGGCTTCTTCGAGCTGGTCCATTACCAGAACACGGGCGCCGCCTTCGGGGTGATGCAGGACGACCCGGACGCGATGACCAAGTTCGCGGTCTTCACCCTGGTCGCGCTGACCATCATGCTGGTGATGGTCTGGCGCCTGCCGAAGGAGGAGTCCTTCGTCGCCGGCATCATGGGGCTCATCATGGGCGGGGCCGTCGGCAACGCCATCGACCGGGCTGTCTTCGCCGCCGTCACCGACTTCCTGCGCTTCTACACCGACGCCGAGGCAGCCAGCGTCTGGCTCCGCGAGAACTTCGGCAGCGCGGAGTGGCCGAGCTTCAACATCGCCGACTCGGCCATCGTGGTCGGCATCATCGTCTTCTTCGTCCAGCAGATCGTGATGGGCCGAAGAGAGAAGGACGCGGACCTCGACGACGAGGAGCTGCCCAGCCTCGAGGACGTCCCCGAGTGAGGCCGACACCGTGAGGACCCGCGTGTTCGTTGGCCTCGCTGCCGTGTCGGTGGTCCTGGACCAGTTGACCAAGATCCTCGTCCGCCAGCAGATCCTGCTGGGCGAGCGCGGCCAGACCGTCATCCAGGGTCTCTTCGACATCGTGCACGTGGAGAACTCCGGCGCCGCCTTTGGCCTGCTCGCCGGCTACGACTGGGCGATCTGGGTCTTCGTTCCCTTCACGCTGATCGCCGTCATCGTGCTGATCTCGTTGCTGCGGGAGTGCAACCCGGCGGCCCGCTTCATGCCTGCCGCGCTCGGGCTCATCCTCGGCGGGGCGCTCGGCAACTTCGTCGACCGGGTCTGGAGGCAGTCGGTGACGGACTTCCTCAGGATCTACCAGGACACCGGCCCACTCTACGACTGGCTCGTCGCCAGCTTCGGCACAGCGGAGTACCCCAGCTTCAACGTCGCCGACATGAGCATCTGCGTGGGCGTGGCGATGTTCGTCGTCCACGAGCTGACCTGGGGCAGGAGGAAGCGAAAAGACTGATGCACCCCGTCCTCTTCCACATCGGTGACTTCGCCGTTCACAGCTACGGCGTGCTCATCGCGCTGGGCACGGTGCTCGCCGTGGCGATCGGTACTCGCTGGTCGAAGGCGGAGGGCTTCCCGAAGGACACCTTCACCGATCTCGGCTTCTGGTCGATCGCCGCGGCGGTCGTCGGAGCTCGCCTGGAGTACCTCCGCACGAACTGGCACCAGTTCGACGACGCCGGGATCGGCGCGATGCTCAACGTGCGCGACGGGGGCCTGGTCTTCTACGGCGGGCTGGTCGGCACGCTCATCGCCTTCGGGGTCATCACCTGGCGCCGCAAGCTGAACCCGCTCAAGCTCCTCGACATCCTCGCCCCGCTGGTGCCCTTCGGCATCATGTTCGGGCGCACGGGCTGCCTCATGTCCGGCTGCTGCTACGGCAAGCCCACATCCGCCGCCTGGGCAGTGACCTTCACCCACGAGCTGAGCGTCGCCCCGAAGGGCATCCCGCTCCACCCGACGCAGGTCTACGAGGTGATCTACGGCTTGGGGCTCTTCGGCCTGTTGTACTGGCTCAAGGGCCGGAAGAAGTTCGATGGCCAGCTGATGCTGACGCTGTTGACCGTCTACCCGCTGTTGCGCTCGGTCAACGAGCTCTTCCGAGGGGACCCGGGCCGCGGGTGGGCCATCGAGGGGCTGCTGTCGAACGCGCAGGCCATCAGCATCGGGGTCGCGATCGTCGCGGCCATCGGCTGGGTGGTCCTGCTCCGTCGCGAGAAGGCCTGAGTAGGCGCGGCGATGCATCCGGTGCTCTTCGAACTCGGACCCTTGACGCTCCACAGCTACGGCGCTGGGGTAGGCACCGCCCTGTTGTTGGGTATGTGGACCGCTTCGAAGCTGACGGAGGGCGACCCGCGCTGGGCAAAGGACTTCTTCTGGTTCGCGGCGCTGTTGACGGTGCCGTTGGCCCTGCTCGGAGCGCGGCTGGAGTACGTGCGCCAGCACTGGAGCGAGGGCTTCGGAGAGGACCTTGCGTCCATCTTCATGATCACGGACGGTGGCGTGGTGTTCCACGGCGGGCTCGTCGGCGGGGCGATCGGCCTGGCGCTGGCCGTCTGGCTCAAGAAGGCCCCGCTGCTCCCGACCCTGGACGCTGCCGCAGTGACTGTCGGCTACGGGCTCGTCTTCGCGCGGCTCGGATGCTTCGGGGCCGGCTGCTGCTACGGCGACGCCACCGACCTGCCCTGGGGAGTCGTCTTCTCCCACCCCGACTCGATCGCCCCGGGAGACCTGGCCCGCCACCCGACCCAGCTCTATGCGGCGATCTTCGGCGCCATCCTCGGGCCGGTGCTGACCTTGAAGTTCCTCCGGAGGCGCTTCGACGGACAGGTCGCGGTCACGCTCGGCGTGCTCTACCCGGTCTTCCGCATCGTCAACGAGATCCTCCGCGGTGACGGCGAGCGCGGGTGGCTCATCGAGGGGGTGCTCACACCGGCCCAGGGCTTCTCCTTGGCGGCGGTGGCGCTGTCGCTGACGGCGGGGTTCGTGCTGGCACGTCGAGCCAGCTCGTCCAGCCCGAGCCCGGGATGAGCTGACGCCAGCGCAGGTCGAGGCCGTCGCTGGCTATCTGGACGCTGCCCTGGTCGGTCCGCAGGACACGACTGTGGCGCAGGGCCCCCAGCGTGGCAGCGTGTGGGTGGCCGAAGCGGCTCCAGCGGCCGCAGGAGATCACCGAGAGCGCGGGATCGAGGACCTCGACGAGTTCTCCGCTGGAGGAGGTGCGGCTCCCGTGGTGGGCGACCTTCAGCACGTCGACCTCTCGGACGAGGCCGACGAGGACCGCCTCTGCGTCGCGCTCGATGTCCCCGGTGAAGAGCAGGCGGCGCCGACCCCAGGAGAGCTCCATGACCAGTGAGCTCTCGTTGGCGTCATCGAGATGATCGAGGATGAACCCCGGGCTCGGATGGAGCACCCGCCAGCCCGGCAGCGTGGGGTGAGCGGGACCGAGGACGGCGACGCCGCGTGCCCGAGCGCCCTCTACGAGCGCGGCGTAGTCGTCCTCGCCCTCCAGCGGAACGCGCGGAAGGCGCAGTGCGTCGACCTCCAGCTCTTCCAGGACCGGGACGAGACCGCCGTAGTGATCCGGGTGAGGGTGGCTGAGGACGACCTCGTCGAGGTGCACGACGCCTCGGCGTCGAAGCCAGCGCAAGAGTCGATCTCCGGGAGGACCCCCGTCGACGAGCAGGACGTCCGCGCCCTCGATCAGCGCGGCGTCGCCTTGACCGATCGCAGGGAAGGTGACACGCAGCTCCGTGGGGATCGGTCTGAGCGACAGCGCGAGCAGAGCCAGCCCGAGGCTCGCGAGGCGATCTCGAAGCAACAGCGCCAAGAGCAGCGCGAGAGCGCCCAGACTCCCCACGGCAGGGACGAGCACGGGGCCCTCGACGAGGGCCAGCCATGACAGGGTGAGGTCCCAGGCCGTGTCGGCGAAGGCCATCGGGAGCAGGTTGCCCCGCGACGCCAGGAGCGAGCCGGGCAGTGCCACCCAGCCGACCAGCGGCACGGCCACGAGGTTCGCGAGCGGGGCGGCGAGGGGGAGCTGCTGGAAGGTCCAGGCGGTCATCGGCAGGGTGCCGAGGGTCGCTCCGAGAGTGGCTCCGACGCTGCGCACCCCCCAGCGGAGCAGGCGAGGTGAGTCCGGGGGCAGGTAGCGCTCGAGTCGCGGACTCACCGTCAGGATGCCGAGGACCGCGCCAAAGGACAGCCCGAAGCCGAGACCGCGGACCGCGCCTGGGTCGCCGATGGCCACCAGCGCGGCTGCGATGCCGAGGAGGTTCCAGGGCCGAACCCCGCGTCCCGAGGCGGAGCCGACCAGGGCGCCAGCCACCATCCAGGTCGCTCTCCGGGCAGACACCGGCCAGCCGACGAAGTGGGCGAAGGCCCAGGCGACGCCGAGCCCGACGAAGACCGGCACCAGGCGCACCAGCCGGTCGTGGTGGAGGAGCGCGAGGGGTCTGACGAACAGGGTCGCGAGCCCCGCGGCCAGGGCTGCCAGCAGGCCCACGTGGAGCCCGCTGATCGCCAGCAGGTGGATGGTGCCGGTGCGCTGCAGCAGGGCAACGTCCTCCTCCCGCACCAGGCTCCGGTCACCGAAGGCCAGAGCCTGGAGCAGGCCCTCGTGCTCAGCGGCCGGGAAGGGCCGCGCACGCGGCGGGGCGTCGCTGGTCCAGTCCGTCGCCAGCAGGCGGTTGCGGAGACCGGCCGTGCGAGCGCGCAGGACCGGATCCGGTTCGCCGGGGAGGTGCAGCTCCCAGTCCGGACGGAGGCGCCCGAAGGCGGCCAGGGTGCTCCCGGCGGGGGGCGCAGGGTCCGGAAGCCAGACCTCGATGGGGCCGTCTTCGGTCCGCAAGGAGGCCCGGTGCCCCCCGCTGTCGTAGACCACGCCGGTGACCGAGGTGTAGGCCTCTGCGCGCGGTCGGGCACCGTCATGCAGGCCAGGTGCGGCCGAGCCGACCAGGAGCGCGGCGCTCCAGGCCGCCAGGGGCGCCACCCGCCTGCCGAAAAGAGCGCAGACGCCCAGCGCACCGACTCCGAGGAGCAGGGTTGAGACCTCGGGTTGCCAGTGTGGCCAGAGCCAGACACCGACGACCACGAGAGCTCCCGGGACAAGGCAGGGGTCGCGCATGGCTGCGCCGCGTCGCAAGCGGCGTGCCGGACTCCTCGGGGTCCTGGCTCGCCGGAAAACCCAGGTTCGTCCGTCCCCAGGGTGTCAGAGGGTGTCAACCCTCCCCTGTCGGATTCCCGGGGCGTACCGTACCCCCCATGTTCGAGTTCTTCTTGTGGCTGCCGGAGCCCTCCCTGCTGGCGCCCTCGCTCGCCGATCCCAGGGCTCCGATCTCCCAGGTCACGACTCGCTTCGGTGACGATCGCCTCGACGCCACGTTGGGCATCGACGCGCCGCTGGTCCAGGTCCACGCCGTGCAGCTCCACCTCGTCGCAGCGGGGTGGATGTCCTTTCGCCAGGACGGGCCGTTGACATACGCGCTGTTGACCTTCGACGGCACCTTCGGAGTCCCCGTGCAGGTCGAGTACGAGCGCTGGCGCTTCGAGGGTGGCTGGCAGCACCAGAGCGCCCACCTCGCCGACGGCACGCGCATGACCGGCGAGCGGCACATCCCGATCAGCTACTCGCGAGAGGTCCTCTGGACCCGGGTCGCCGCGGAGCTCGGCCCGGTGACTCCCTGGCTCGGGGGCAGCTTCCTCGCGCGGTCTACGCCGGCTCTTTCTCCCTGGGCGGTCCAGGCAGGAGCGCAAGCCCAGTGGCGCTTCCTCTTCGCCTCGGTTGACCTGCAGCTGCGAGCCGAGGACCCCGATCTCGCAGTCGGCGCCTGGCTCGGCGTGCAGCACGACCAGCGCGTCAATTTCGGCCTCTACGGGTACCGGGGCCCCGACCGTCGCGGCCAGTTCCTCGGCGAGGACGACACCTGGGTGGGGCTCAGGCTCGCGCTTCGGCCCTGAGCGCAACGACGAGTGCCCCCGCGAGATAGTCCGGTTCCGATGCGTCTGAACCCCGTCATGTCCCAGCTGCACACCTACCCGCAGATCGCCCTCGACCGGAAGAAGGAAGAGGTCCTGGCGCGCGGTCAGGCCCTCTACGACTTCGGCACCGGCGATCCGATCGAGCCCACTCCGGAGCCGATCCGACAGGCGATCAAGGACGCCGTGCCGGTGATCTCGCAGTACCCGAAGGTCCAGGGGCCGCGAGCCCTGCGCGAGGCCATCGCCAGCTACCTGGGCCGTCGCTTCGATGTCGGCGTCGACCCGGAGACACAGGTGTTGCCTACCTCGGGCAGCAAGGAAGCGGTCTTCCACCTGCCCTTCCTCGTCATCGATCCACAGGTCGAGGACAGGCTCGTGGTCTTCCCCGATCCCGGCTACCCGGCCTATGACCGCGGCGCGCTGTTCGCTGGCGGTGAGCCCCGGATGCACCGGCTGGAGGGGGGCTGGCGGCAAGCACCCTGGGAGGTCCCGCCAGAGGTGCTCGCCCGCACCCGGCTGATGTGGGTCAACTCCCCCCACAACCCCAGCGGCGGCTTCATGACCCGCGACGAGCTGCGCAGGACACACGAGGTCTGCCAGGAGCACGGCATCCTCCTGGCCTCCGACGAGTGCTACGCGGATGTCTACTCCGGGCATGCGCCGCCGAGCCTGCTCGAGGTCGCCCGCGAGGACATCCTCGTCTTCCACTCCCTGTCCAAGCGCTCCGGCATGACCGGCTACCGCTCCGGCTTCATCGCTGGGGATCCGAAGTGGATCGCGGCCTACCGCCGCTTCCGCATCAACCCCGGACTGGTCCCCCAGGACACGGTCAACGCAGGCGCCACGGTCGCCTGGGCCGATGACACCCACGCCACCGAGCGCCGTGACCTCTTGCGCCGCAAGAAGGCCCTGTTCCGCGAGTTCTTCGACAGCGTCGACCTCGGCGTCACGGCCTCGCAGGCGACCTTCTACTTCTGGCTGCGCTGTCCGGAGGGTGTGGACGACGAGGCCTACGCCCTGCGGCTGCTCGAGGCGGGCATCGTCGTGAGTCCGGGCTCCTACTTCGGGCTGTCCGGAGCGGGCAGGGGTTACATCCGCGTTGCCATGGTGCCCCCCATGGAGCGCTGCCGCGAGGCCATCACCGTGTGGCGCCGGGTCCACGAGGAGGAAGGTTGGCTCCAGACCTGAAATCCCGCATCGAGGCCGCCTTCCGTCGCGAGCTGGACGACGAGGCCGGCTGGGCTGCCACTCGAGAGGCCGTCGCGGCCCTCGATCGTGGCGAGCTGCGAGTGGCAGAGAAGCAAGGAGACACCTGGGTCGTCCACCAGTGGCTGAAGCAAGCTGTGTTGCTCTGGTTCCGCTACTCCCAGATGGAGGTCCACGAGCTTTCGCCCTTCACCTTCCACGACAAGGTGCCGATCAAGTCCGACCTCGCCGCCCAGGGCGTCCGCGTCGTGCCCCCGGGGGTCATTCGCTACGGCGCCCACTGCGAGCGCGGCGTCGTCGTGATGCCCGGCTACGTCAACATCGGCGCCCGGGTCGGGGCCGGCAGCATGGTCGACACCTGGGCCACCGTGGGCAGCTGCGCCCAGATCGGCGCCGGCGTCCACCTCTCCGGCGGTGTCGGCATCGGCGGGGTGCTCGAGCCCCTCGGCGCCCGCCCCGTCGTCATCGAGGACGGGGCCTTCATCGGCAGCCGCTGCATCGTCGTCGAGGGCGTCCACATCGAAGCGGAGGCGGTGCTCGGAGCCAACGTCGTGCTCACCGCCTCGACCCCCATCGTCGACGTGCGAGGCCCGGTCGAGGTCGTCGAGAAGGGCCGGGTGCCAGCGCGCTCGGTGGTCATTCCCGGGACCCGCCCCAAGCGCTTCCCAGCCGGCGAGTACGGCACCCCCTGCGCCCTGATCATCGGCCAGCGCAAGGAGTCGACGGATCGCAAGACCTCGCTGAACCAGGTCCTCCGAGAGTTCGCCGTCGCCGTCTGAGGCTAGACTTCGAGGGTGAAGCCCCGCTTCGTCCTCGCCGGCATCCTGGTCGTGCTCGCCGCCGTGATGCAGATCGGCGCCTTGCCGCTGTTGGACGAGGAGTCCTACCTGGACATGGCCAGGCAGCTGGACTTCAGCCGGCCCTACGACTGGTGGCGTCCCTGGCAGCCCTGGGGCCACGAGCAGCCTGACGACGCCTACCTCTTCGCCCATCCCCCCGGCCACCTGTGGTGGATCGCGGCCGTAGGCGGGACCTCTCTCGCTGCGCGCCTGTTCGCTGTCCTGCCCTTCGCCGCGCTGCTCGGCTTCTCGGCGGGCGCCCTCTCCGAGCGCTATGGGGGCTGGATGGGGGTCCTGCTCTTCGCCACGAGCCCCATCCTCTGGCTGTCGCTGCAGGCCGGCATGCTCCCGGATCTCCCGGTGGCTGCCCTGGGCACTGCCGCTGTCGCTGCCTGGGTCTGGCGCAAGCCTGTCTGGGCCGGGCTGGCCCTCGCCGCAGCGGCCTCGTGGAAGTACCCGGCGCTCGTGCTGGTCCTGGTCTTCGCCATCGACGGCTGGCGCGATCGACGCGCCCTCCTTCGGCTCCTCGGCGCCTTCGCCCTGCCCTGGCTTGGGCTGCAGCTCTACCTCGCGTTCCAGTACGGCGAGCCCCACCTCTGGCATGTGCTCTCCACCGCCCCCGAGATCGGGCGCGGGCCCATCGGCGGACGGGCCCTCGGCACGCTCTTCCGCCTGGGGCTGGCCTGCCCCCCGGCCTGGTTGGGCCCCGTCACCGTCGCGTCCCTCCTCGGAGGTGGCCTTGCCCTGGTGCCGGAGGCCGACGGTCGATGGATCCTGGTCGTGCTCGGCGTCCTCGGCGCTGCGCTGTTGCTGAGGGTCCTCGAGGGTCTGCTCCGGCCTCGCCGGGCTCCCGAGCGTCTGCTCGCGATCTGGGTCCTGCTCGTGCTCGCCTCTGTGGTCCTCGGCCACAACTACGCAGGCGGACGCTACCTGCTCCCGGCGGTCCTGCCGCTGGCGCTGCTGGTGGGCGCTCGCCTCCCTCGACCGGCCGCGATCCTCGCGCTGCCCTTTGGAGCCCTGGCGCTGTCGATGGTGCTGGCCGAGCGGGCTCATGCGCAGGCATCTGGCGAGATCGCCGAGATGGTCTCGCACCACGCACCGGCTCGTTTCACGGGGGAGTGGACCTTCCGCCACGCCATGACCGAAGACGGCCACACCTTCTGGAGCCCCGGAGAGCCGCTGTCGTCCGGGGACGTGCTCATCGTGCCGACCCACTCCAGCCCCGCCCCGATCCCCGAGGGCCTGGTCCCCATCGACGAGGTCCACAGCACCACCGCGGGCAGCTTCCGCCTAGTCGATCTCGAGGTCGGCATCGGCTACCACGCCGAGACCCTCGGCCCCCTGCCGCTGGGCTTCGGGGAGGGACCCCGAGAGAGCGCGAGGGTGTACCGCGCGCCATGAGGATGCCGAGCTTCGAGGCGCTGTTGCTCCGGGACGCGCTCGTTCGCGAGGAGGTCTGGGATCGCTACCGGCGGGACCTGTCCTGGTTTCCGCCCGTGACGCTCGCGCTGATCGCGGCCTGTCTGCTGCTCCATGTCGCCGCCGTCCAGCTCTCCGCCGACCTGGGCCTGCTCATGGCAGCGACCGGAACCCTGCCCCGAGACGTGCTCTTCGTGCTCGGGGGACGCCACGTCGACGAGGTCGCCGCGGAGCCATGGCGGCTGGCGTCCTGCCTCTTCGTGCACGGAGGGCCCCTGCACCTGGGGCTGAACGTGCTCGCGCTCTACGGGCTCGGGCGGCTCTGCGAGGCCCTCTACGGTCCAGCACGCTTCCTGTTCCTGTTCCTGGTCAGCGGCCTGGCGGGCTCGGTCCTGTCCTGGGCGGGCGGCGTGTCGATGTCGGTGGGCGCCTCCTCTGCGGTCTTCGGGTTGCTCGGCGCCGGCGTGGTCTTCGGCCTCGTCCAAGGTCGACACCTGCCCTCGAACCTGCGCCGGGTCTTCGGACGCCGGCTGATCCCGTGGGTTGTACTGAACCTCGTCATCGGGCTGGCTCCCTTCCTGCGCATCGACAACCTCGGCCATCTCGGGGGCCTGCTCGGCGGCATGGTGGTGGCGGTGGTCCTCGGCGACCGCGTCATTCCCTGGGGAAGGCGGTTCTCTGGGGCTGGCTGGGCGATGCTGGCCTTCAGCGTCCCCGTGCTGGCCTGGGCAGCCTTCGAAGTGGGGCACGCGTACTTCGCTCTGTTGGGGTACGCAGACCCCACATGACCCACGACAGCGCGGAGTTGCCCGGTTTTCGGTCGGCACGGCGCTTGCTTTGCTTTGCTTTGCTTTGCTTTGCTGGACACGGAGATCGTCATGCCCGACAAGCAACGTCGAGTCAGCGGACCGCTGGGCCGCACCTTCAATCGCATCCTCGGGAAAGCGGACAACGCCGCCGACACCGCAGACATGGCCTTCAACCGCGACCTGCTGAAGCGCTACCTCGACAGCGATCTCCAGCTCGCAGAGGGCGAGTGGTGGCGAGGCAAGAAGCTCAACGGCGTCGCCGACGCGCTGATGGAGACCCTCGACAAGGACGGGGACGGCAGCGTCTCCTGGGGAACTCGAGGGGGGCTGATAGAACCTCGCTTGGAGGTTCCCGATGCCTGAACTCACGCACATCGACGCAGAGGGCAACGCTCGTATGGTCGAGGTCGGCGGCAAGCAGGTCACCGATCGCGAAGCCACCGCAGAGGGCTGGATCACCCTCGGAGAGGAGGCGGCCAGCGCCATCGCCGAGCGCCGGATCGCCAAGGGCGACGTGCTCGCGATCGCCCAGCTCGCGGGCATCCAGGCTGCCAAGCGCACCTCCGATCTGGTGCCCCTGTGTCACCCGATCCCGCTCACTGGAGTGAAGCTCACCTTGGAGCAGGCGGGCACCCGGGTCCATGTCCGCGCGCGGGTGCGCTGCAGTTGGAGGACGGGGGTCGAGATGGAGGCGCTCACCGCTGTGAGCGCTGCGTTGTTGACCGTCTACGACATGGTCAAGGCCGTGGACAAGGGCCCCGTGATCGGACCGATCCAGCTCCTCGAGAAGTCCGGCGGAGACAGCGGGCGCTGGGCCCGCTGAGTCAGCGGTCGGCCTTCCAGTTGCGGCGCTGGTCGCTGGAGTAGACGACCTCGACCTCCGCCAGCTCCGAGGTGTGGACGTCACCCTCGTTGCGGAAGCCGCTGGCGTCCAGGAGCGCCTTCAGGCTGCCCTCGTCGGCCTCGGCCTCGGTGGGCGGCTCGGGGGCGTGCCTCATCTCGAGGGCGGCGAGCAGGTTGTCGTCGCTCCGCCGAGCCTGATCCGCGAGGTTGTGGAGCACGCTCTCCCACCAGGTCACGCCGGCCTGGCGCGGCGGGTTGCGGAAGTGCTCGGCGTCGATGCGGTAGAGCCAGCTGGGCTTTCGAGCCACACACGAGGCGGTGCGAGGCCCCGGCTCGACCAGGGCGTTGCATCCGAACTGGCCACCGGCCGCGAGGGTCACGAGTCGCTTTGCGCCGCCGCGGACATGGCGGAGCACGTCCACCGCGCCGGTCCCGATCAGGTACATCGCGTCCCCTTGCTCCCCCTCCAGGAAGATGACCTCCCCCTCGTCGACCGACTTGGAGGTGAACGAGGCTGTGAGCGCCAGCACCGCCTCCGGAGGGGCGTGCGCGATCCCGGGCTGCCTCCTCAAGAGCGGCGCGAGCGGGGGACAGTCGCCTCCGGACCCGCCCGGTACGAGCTTGCGCCAGGCCTTCACGAGCGCCGAAAGCTCCTGCCTGCTCGGGGCGACCGTGTCGTGTCGCGCTGCCTTGGCGATCGCGGCGCTGGCCTCTCGCACCCGGCGCACCACCGACAGGGTCGCCACCTTCACGAGGGCCTCGTAGACCGAGCTGCGGGTCTCGCGCAGGGCGCGGATCTGGTGGGCTGGCAGCGTCGCGATCAGGCTGTCCTCTCTCGCGATCACGTCGGCCGAGTGCACTGCGCCGTGGAAGAAGGCACCCTCCTCGCCGAGGATGGCCCCCTGGGACAGTGTCTTCAGCTGGTGGTCGCCTACCTGGAGGTAAAAGCCGCCGCTGAGGACGACACCCAGCTCGTGGGCGGCCTGGCCGCGTGGCCAGAGGACCTGGTCGGCGGCCACCCGCAGCGGATGCCACAGAGGCGCGCAGCGGATCAGGTCCTCCATCGAGGCGGTCTTCATGAGGCCCAGCCCCGCCAGTTGCTCGTGCGCGATCGTGCCCATCAGCCCGAGTATAGGGGCGTGGTAGCGTCCACTGGTCACGGCCTGAGATCGATGGAGACCAGCAGCACGATCAGGACGGTCAGCAGCTACTTGTCCGCGTTTCACCTGGAGCGGCTCGCGGCGCGTCGCGAGCGCCCGGCCGTGGAGGGCTTCCACGGCGCGGTGCTGCTCGTGGACGTCATCGGATTCACGCAGATCACCCAGCGCTTCTCCGAGGCGGGGGCTCGCGGTGCCGAGCAACTGTCGGAGATCTTGAACCTCTCCTTCGGCTCGATCATCGACGCCATCGATCGACACGGCGGGGACATCCTCACCTTCGCGGGAGACGCCGTGCTGGCGGTCTGGCCGGCCCAGGGAGCCCACCTCGAAGAGGTCGTGATGCTCGCCGTCCAGGCTGGACTCGAGATCCACGACATCCCGACCCATCCCGATCAGCCGCTGAAGCTGCGCGCCTCTGTTGGGGCTGGCAAGCTCAACGCCTTCGAGGTCGGCGGGCTCGACGAACGCTGGATGCTCGTCACGGCCGGCGACCCGGTCGACCAGGTCGCAGAGGCCGACAAGCTCTGCCAGGCCGGCGAGGTGATGCTCTCGACCAGCGCCTGGTCCTTCGTCTCCGATCGCTGCAAGGGCGAGCTGCGCCGCAGCGCCGTGGCGCTCAAGTCCATCGAGTATCCGGTCGAGGCCCCCGGAACCCTCGACCGACCCGAGCCCACCATCGACATCGAGCCCTACATGCCCGAAGTCGTCCATCGCCGCATCGGCGCCGGACAAGCCGAGTTCCTGGCCGAGTTCCGCAACCTGACGGTGCTCTTCATCACGCTGTCTGATCTCGACCCGCGCTCGGCGGAGGCGCTGGACAAGCTGCACGCCGCGTCCCGCGTCCTGCAGGAGGAGCTCGATCGCACGCAGGGTGCGGTCTACCAGTTCCTCAGCGACGACAAGGGCACGACCCTGCTGGCGGCCTACGGCCTCCCCGGCATGTCCCACGAAGACGACGCCCTGCGCGGCACCATCGCGGCCGTGGCGATCCGAGAAGGACTCACCGGGGTCGGTCTGCGCTCCTCGATCGGGGTGGCCACGGGTCGCCTCTTCTGCGGCTCGTACGGCAACGACACCCGCCGGCAGTACGCCATCGTCGGCACCACCATCAACCTCTCCGCCCGCCTGATGCAGGCCTGTGTCGGGGACGGTCTCCTCTGCGACGAGAAGACCCGCCAGGCGGTCGGTGAACGCGGCGAGTTCGAGGCCCTGGACCCCGTGAAGGCCAAGGGCATCGACGCGCCGGTCTCTGTCTTCCGCCCCACGGCGCTCAAAGCCAGACGGCACGGCAGCAGCGCCGAGCTCATCGGCCGCGCCGCCGAGCGGGCCGTGTTCACCGAACGCCTCGGTTGCCTCGGCGAGGGAGTCGGCGGAGTCGTCGTCATCGAGGGAGAGGCAGGGATCGGCAAGAGCCAGCTCTTGCGCTGGGTTGCCGACGCCGCGACATCCAGAGGTGTCCGCGTAGCCGAGGGTGCCGGAGACTCGATCGAGACGACCACCGGATACCTGATGTGGCGCCAGGTCCTGGATGATCTGGTCGGAAGCGATCGGGGCAACATCGACGCCTTGTTCGCCGAAGACCAGCGCATGCAGCAGTGGGCTCCGCTGCTCGAGGACGTGGCCCCGCTGGGTTTCGAGCCCAACGAGGTCACCGGAGCGATGAGCGGCCCCGCTCGGGCGCAGGCCCTGGCCGAGATCCTCGTCCAGATCGTCAGGCACGCCGCTTCGGAGCAGCCGCTGCTCCTGGCCGTGGAGGATGGGCACTGGCTCGACTCCGCGAGCTGGGCCACCCTGGGCGAGGTCGCGGCGAAGGTGGACGAGGTCCTCGTCGTCGTCTCGACCCGGCCCATCCCCGAGCCTGTGCCCTCCGAGTACGACGCGCTGCGCGGACACGAGAGCGCCGATGTCCTCGTCATGGAGACCCTCTCCCCCGACGAGGCCGAGGCGCTGGTCTGCGCCAAGCTCGGGGTGGACGAACTGCCCGACGCCGTCGCGCGGGTCCTCCGCGAGCAGGCCGAGGGGCACCCGCTCTACAGCGAGGAGCTCGCCTGGAACCTCGTGGAGACGGGCGCTCTCCACATCGAGGACCGCAGAGCCCGACTGGCCATCCCGGAGTCAGCGCTCTCGGCGATGGCCTTCCCCCAAGGCATCGAGGGGGTCATCACCTCCAGGATCGACCGACTGCCCCAGGAGACCCAGCTGCTCCTGAAGGTCGCGAGCGTCATCGGCCGCATCTTCTCTTTCGACGTCCTTCAGGCCATCGCGCCGCTGGAGACGGAGTCCGAGCGCCTGGAGCAGCAGGCGACACAGCTGGTCGAGGCCGATCTCACCCTGCCGGAGCGTCCGAAGCCGGACCTCGCCTGGATCTTCAAGCACGCCTTGATCCAGGACACCGCCTACAACCTGCTCGTCTTCAAGCAGCGCCACCTCCTCCACAGGTCGGTGGCCGAGTGGTACGAGGAGACCTTCAGCGCGAACCTCGCGGCCTACTACCCGGTGCTCGCCTACCACTTCACCCTCGCCGAGGTGCCGGACAAGACGCGCCAGTACCTCGACCTGGCGGGGACCCGGGCCCTGCGAACCGGGGCCTCGGCAGAGGCTGTGAGCTTCTTCCGCCGAGCCCTCGCCCTCGAAGGAGGGCAAGCGGACACGCGGACCACGCTGCGCCAGACGCGCTGGTGGCGGTCGCTCGGGCTCGCCTACTACGCCCTGGGTCAGAAGGCCGACGCACGGGACGCCATGCTCCGCACGATGGCGCTGTCGGGCTATCCGATGGCCACGAGCACCTTCGGGCTCTTGCTCCAGCTGCCCTGGCAGTACGTCCTGCAGGCGATCTACCTGATCTCGCCCAAGGCCCTGCTCGGCAAGACAGAGGACGAGCGGGAGATCGCGTCGTTGGCGGCCGACGCTGCCCAGTCCGTCTCGACGACCTACTACTTCGACAAGGAGAACCTGCCCTTCTTCGTCGCCGGGGTGATGTGCGCCGCCCATTGCGCCCGCGCCGGAGCCTCTCGGGAGTCCGCCTCGGGCCTGTCCTATGTCGGCGTGCTCGCGGGCCTGTTCCAGATCGACAGGCTCACCGAGGCCTACTTCCGGCGCAGCCTCGAGGCCGCCAACGAGGTCGGTGATCCCTGGGCTGTCGCCCGACACTGGGAGAACAAGGCCCACCAGCGGGCGGGCGTCGGGATCTGGCTGGACGAGGAACTCGACGACGCCATCCGCTTCTTCGAGCTCACCGGCGACCGCCACGACCTCGAGATCTCGACCACCATGAAGGCCCTGATCACCAGCTACCGGGGCCGCTACGCAGAGTCCAAGAGCCTCTACCAGCGAGTCCTGGCCTCTGCGAAGGGCCACAGCGTCCAGCACACGATCTGGGGCACCTACAAGCCCGGAGAGCTGATGCTCTTCGAGGCGGGCCGCCACGACGAGGCGCTGCCGCTGATGGAAGAGACCCTGGAGCTCTTGAAGCTCGAGCCGGAGGAGCCCACCGAGATCGCCCTCATGCTGGACATCGGCACCATCCAGCACCGCAAGGGAGACCCGCGAGCCTCGGACACCGTCCACGACGCCATGCAGCGCCTCAAGGACGCGCCGCCGAACATCCACGGCATGCTGCCTGCGTTCACCTTTGGCTGCGGCGTCCAGCTCGACATCTGGGAGGAGGCCCTGGCCGCCGGCGGCGACGTGGCGAAGGCCCGGGACCGCGCCTACTTCGCCAACAAGCAGATGGCGATCTTCGCCTTCCTGTTCCCGATGGCGCGAGCGCGCAAGTGGATCATGCAGGCCCGCGCCGCGCTGCTCGACGGCAAGACAGACAAGGCCCGGAAGCTGCTGGAGAAGGCCAGGGCTCGAGGCGAGGAGCACGACATGCCGCTGGATGTCGGCCTGGCCAACCAGTACCTGGGCCTCTGCGAGCCCGGGGGCAGCGAGGCACGAGAGAACCTCCTCCGCGACGCGGGAGCGGTGTTCGCCAGCATCGGCGCCAGCCAATACGAGGGCCGCTGCGAAGAGGGGTAGTCGTGATCGGCATCCTTGGCGCGACCGGACACACCGGCGTCAAACTCGCGCGGGTCTTCCAGCGCCTCGGTCAGCCGATGCTGCTCGGCGGCCGCGACGCTGACAAGCTCGACCGGCTCTCCAGCCAGGTGGCGCCTGCCGGCAAGCAGCTCTGCGAGATCCGGGACAAGCGCGCGCTGCGGCGCTTCTTCGAGCAATGCGACCTGGTCGTGAACTGTGTCGGGCCCTACACGACGCTGGGCTGGGAGGCATGCCAGGTCGCCCTGGAGACCGAGACCTCGCTCTTCGATCTCACGGGGGAGCAGGGCTTCCAGCGTCGCTGCATCGAAAAGCTCGACGACGGCTGCAAGGAGCTCGGCGTCGTGATCGCCAACGCCATGGGGCTGGAGGTCGTGGTCGCCGACTGCGCGGCGGAGCTGCTCTTGCGCCGGCACCCGGAGGCCCGAGTCGTCCACGTCGTGAACCATGTCCGAGACTTCGCCAGCAGCGGCGGCTCACGCCAGAGCCTCGCCCAGGTCTTTGGCCAGTCCTCCGTTGCCTGGCGTGACGGTGGCATCAGGGACGGTCAGCGGGTCGCCGGTCGACTCCGCCGCGCCAGGGTCGGCTCGCTCGGGGCGAGGTGGATGGCCTGGGGGCCAGGAGTCGAGATCCTCTGCGTCGCCCAGAAGGCCGAGCTCGACCGGGTCGAGGTCTGGTTCGAGATGCCGGCGCCGGTGGCTGCGTCTTCCTGGCTCAACTCGCGCGCGATGAGCGCCTCTGCTGGACTGCTCCAGAAGGCGGCCGCCCTGTGGACACGGCCGATCGGCGTATCGAAGCCTGGTCCCTGGCTGATCCAGGTCTCCGTCGAGTCCGAGCAGGAGCTGGGCGCCATCGAGGTGCGCGGTGTTGGGCCCTACGAGATCACGGCCGAGATCACGGCCTGGTGCGCCCGCGAGTTCCTCCAGCGCGGGCCGGTCTCCGAGGTCGGGGGGGTCCTGCCGCCGGCTGCGGTGGTGGACGCCGAGCGCTTCTTCGAGGCGCACCCGCAGCTCGAGGTGATGGAGACATGAGCCTCCCGCGTGTCGTGGTCATCGGCTCCGGCATCGGGGGCTCGGCGGTGACGCTGGCGCTCGCGCACGCCGGCCTGCCGGTGACCCTCGTCGAGAAGAACCCCCTGATCGGCGGCTCCTGCAGCTTCTACGAGAAAGAAGGCTGGCAGCTGGATGTGGGCACCCACCTCTTCAGCCGCGGTGACGAGGGTCCTCTCGGTGACCTGCTCCGGAGGGTCGGAGCCCCCGGCGCGATCCAGTTCCGCCGCACCCGCGACATCGCGGAGCTGCGCGTCGCGACGCAGACCAGCGCCCTCGACCCGATCCCGGTGCCGGCCTCGGCTGCGCGCTTGCCTGCCTTCGCCTGGCGGGTCTGTCGCGCGATGCGACTGGGGCCCCTCGAGGCCGCGCGTGCGGCCTGCCTGTTCAGCGTGATCCTGGCGATGTCGGACGAGGACATCAGGGCCTGGGACCAGCGCACGGTCGAGGACTTCCTGGAGCCCTTCGGCCTTCATGACGCCGTCTGCGGGCTCTTCGGCTTCCTGCTCGGGCTCTACTTCGTCGTGCCCTACTGGGAGGCCAGCGCCGGCGAGGCCATCTGGTGCTTCCAGAAGATGGTCCGCGCGAACCAGCTCAGCTACCCCGTCGGGGGCTCCTTCGCCGTGCCCGGGACCTTCTGCAGCCTCGGACAACAGCGCGGGGCCGTCCTGCGGACCGGAGCCGGGGTGTCACGGGTGCTCCTGGGCGATGGCGCGGTCCGCGGGGTGGAGCTCTCCACCGGCGAGGTGCTGCCCGCGGACGTGGTGGTGTCGACCTCGTCGCTGCGCACGACGGTCCTGCACCTCGTCGGCGCCGAGCACTTCCCAGAGGCCTACGCCCGCAGAGCCCGGGCCATCCGCGGCTCCTCCATCGCGGTCCAGGTGAAGATCGCCCTGCGCCGGAAGCTGGTCTCGGCCGGAGCGCTGGTCGGTGGGGTCGGCAAGGTCGACGACATCTTCACCCTGGACGCCGAGCGCCTGAAGGGTCTCTACGAGGACGTCGCCGAGGGACGAGTGCCCGAGTGCGTGCCCTTCTACGCGCCGATTCCCACCAACTTCGACCCTTCGCTGGGCCCCGGCCAGCTCATCACGGCCTGCGCGGTAGCGCCTACGACGGACATCCAGCTGAAGGACCCGGCGGAGATGTGGGAGGCCGCACTGATGAACGCGCTGCGAAGGGTCATCCCTGGCCTCGACGCGCACACTGTCTTCTGCGACCGCTTCTCGACCCGCTGGATCGAGAGCTGGGTCGGCAAGGAGTTCGGCCCGGCCATCTCCACCGCACAGATTCCCGGGCAGGTGGGGGAGCTACGGCCCAGCGTGGAGACGCCGATCGGTGGGCTCTACATCGCGGGGTGCGGAGCCGGCGCTCGTGGCGTGGGGACGGAGCTCGCGGCCGCCAGCGGCATGGAGACGGCGGATGCCATCCTGGCTCGCGAAGGCCGACAGACGTGGCGGCGCCGTGCTCCTCGCTCGGAGCGGCTGCTGAGTCGAGGCGCCGCGCTCTGGGGAAAGCTGGCCACTCCGTAGGTCCTCCCAACTCGAGGAGTCGCCATGAACCCGTTCTGCGAGGCGGCCCGACACTGGATCGGGCCCGCCGGCCACGCCAACGACCTCGACCCTTTGCAGGGTCTGCGCTGGAACCACCTGCGTGATCGAAGGGTCGACCTCCGCGAGTACCCCCCCTACACGGGGGGCTCCCCGGTCCCGTTGTCGGTCTCCACGATCCATGCGCTGGCCGAGGCGGACCTCGAGCCGGACGAAGTGTGCGCAGTGGGCCACGTCCTCGCGGAGCTGGTCGAAGAGCAGGACCTCCGAGTGGTGCTGCAGATGGCTCGGACGTACGGACGCCCCGAGCCAGATGACCTCGAGCTGATAGGCACCGCCGAGCTCGACAGCCTCCCTGCCCTCGGCGTGATCTCCGTGGGTGATCACCGGTGGCGGCTGGAGTTGGACGACGACGTCTCCTGTGCCGGGCCCCACTGGAGCGATGCCTTGCTCACCTTCGAGACGCCGAGCCGAACCTGGACCGCCGAGCTCACCCCGGAATCGCCGCGCGTCCGGCTGGAGATCGACCTCCACGAGGTCGAGGCCGTGACGCTGGCGCTCTACCGAACCCGCTCGATGAGACCGGACTGGACCGACCTGGTGGGGGCGCTCACGGTGCCGAGACGTCTCCTGCTCCGGCGCTGACACCTGGCTGACAGTTCCGAGACCGGCCCCCCACGACCGGCGACCAGAACCTCAGGGGCGCGCTCCCGCGCCCCGGAAGGGAGGTCGTCATGGACCTGGACAAGCTCTACGCCCCCACCTTGAGATGGGTCAACACCAACCCGGCGGACATCGCCAGCATGCCCGACGAGCTCTTTCGGGAGCTCCTACGCGTCGCGTCTCGACAGGCCTGCAAGCGTGTCCACTACTTCGCTCGCGAGCGCGGTCGCCGCTTCGACGCCGTGTCGCCTCGGGCCTTCATCGAGGAGCTCGGCGTGGTCGACCGCTGGGTCACCTCGGCCCTGCTCGCCGACCGGGGACAGCGTGGCTGGCGTTGTTTCCGCTGCAAGAGCTGGATCAAGAAGTCCAAGCGCTGCGACTGTGGCTGGAACAAGCCCGCTCCTGGCGCCCAGTGGCTGGAGAAGGTCCTCCACGGCGTCGAGGACGGCCAGGCTTTCGCTCGGAACGTCCACCGTCGGGTCGGCCAGGATCACGACGACGCGCTGCGTCGCGGGCCCTTCGAGGTGGCGATGCAGCACGCGAACGCCGCGGCTTCGAGCCTCGGCCTCGAGCGGGTCGAGACCCCAGAGGGAAACCGGGTCTTCGACTCCAGCCGCGAGGGGCTCCCCCGGGAGCTGACCGCTGCCGAGGTCGACTTCGTCCGGAGTCAGGTCGACAAGGCGGCGCTGTCGTGCCTCAAGCGGGCCGAACGCAGCATGGCGCTCCTGCAGCACTTCCTGGAGCTCGACCACCTCCTCATCCCGCTCCGCGCCGTTGCTTCTCTCGACGTGGAGCTCTTCCAGACCCAGCTCTCGGCCGTGGAGCTCGAGGACATGGTCCAGAGCCTGCGCTCGCTCCTGCTGAAGGGCTGAGCGCTCGCCACCGACGAAGTCTGCGGCGACGACTGAGTCAAGACGCGAAAACCCCCGACCGGCGAGCCGATCGGGGGCGAACAGCGCCGGGAGTCCTAAGGCGCTTCGTACTTCTCGAAGCGCCACGCGCCCTCGAGCAGCGAGGCGTTGCCGTGGGTGTCGAGGAGGTAGTCATCGTCGAGTGCGTCGACCACGTCGTTCTCGACGAACTCCAGGCCTGCGACGCACCAGCCGGTGTTCTGGGCGTGCCAGTCGTTGCCGACCGTGCAGGGGTTCAGGTCGCCGAACTCCGGTCCGCTGTTGTTCCACTCGGCCCAGAAGTACGGAATCGCCGTGTTGGCCTGCGCGGCGATCTCCGGGCGGGTGCCCTGGAGGCCCTGGAAGCTCATGCCCTGGTCCGAGCTGGCCGCTACGAAGCCGTCGATGTAGACGTCGACGGTGCCGGAGAGGTCCAGGCCGACTCGCACCATGCGGCCCCAGCCGTTGGTGTCGAGCTCGGCAGAGAAGGACTCGCCCCAGTCGTCGGTGGCTTCTACGAAGAGGGACTCACCGTCGCCGCCGAGCCAGATGATCACTTCGGTGCCACCGCCGCGAGCGTAGAAGGCCTCGATGCCCGCGCTGCGGTGGGTGGGCACCAGCGCCATCTCGAAGCGCAGGTTGCGCCCGTCGCCGAACTGGCTCGGCTGAAGCACGTTCTCGCGGTCGAGACCGACCATCATCAGGCCGGCTGGCTCTGCCGGCAGGACCGGGACCTTCATGGTGCCGGAGGTGACCTCGCCGGCGGAGGCGACGATCTGGATGGTCTCTCCGGGCTGGACGAGAGCCACCGACTCGGTGATCTCGACCTCGACGTGACGGCTGAAGGCGTCGAGCTCCTGGTTGTCGTAGAGCTCTTCGAACTCGGTGCCGTCGCGAGCACGGCCGCTCACGACGATCGAGAGGGCAGCGGTGTCAGCGTCACCGTTGACCTCGCCGCACTCGATCCAGGCCGACTGGCCGCTGGTGTAGCTCTCCGGTGGCCAGCATTGGATGACGGGCAAGTTGTTGATATCGTTGTCCTTGCAGGACGTGCACGCGGCAAGCACCAAGACGAGCATGGGTCTGTCTCCGGGTAGGGGTTTTCGCTGGCTGTAGGGACATACGGAGCGTTCAGGTCCAGACGCCCATCAGCGCGTAGACGAAGACACTGGCAAGGTCCTCGTCGGCGATGGGCCAGGTCGTGATGACCGTGTTCTCTCGCCCGATGAGGAGCTGGGAGCCGAAGATGCGGTACTGGATCCAGCGCTCGCTGCGCCTGTTCTTCCTCGCGATTCGGTCCCCGAGCCTGCGCGGGATACGCACCCCCTCCCTCCAGGCTCGGCGAACCCTGTCGCGGCTGTGGATACCGAAGCGCTCTCGCGCACGATCGGCGGCGTGGTGGGTGACCCTGATCTTGTTCATGACGACCTCCGCTGTCAGCTACGGAGCCCCCATGCAGCCCATCACCGAAGTCGCCGCCCGCCTTGGCCTCTCCCAAGAGGACCTCGTCCTCTACGGAAGCCACAAAGCCAAGGTGAAGCTCTCGGTCCTCGATCGACCCAGAAGCGGCCCCCCCGCAAGGCTCGTGCTGGTGTCAGCCATCACGCCGACCCCTGCGGGCGAGGGCAAGACGACCACCAGCATCGGCCTCGCACAGGCCCTCGACATGCTCGGGGAGAAGCCCTGTCTGGCCCTGCGAGAACCCAGCCTGGGCCCCTGCTTCGGCGTGAAGGGCGGAGGCACCGGCGGTGGCCTGTGCAAGGTCGAGCCCCACGTCGACATCAACCTGCACTTCAACGGCGACTTCCACGCGATCACCTCCGCCCACAACCTCGTGGCCTCTGTGATCGACAACCACCTCCACTTCTGGACGAAGCTCCGCATCGACCCCCGCCACGTGGTCTGGCCGCGGGTGCTCGACCTCAACGACCGGGCCCTGCGCGGCGTGACACTCGGTCTGGGCGGTCCCACCCAGGGCATGCCTCGACAGTGCAGCTTCGACATCACCGCGGCCAGCGAGGTCATGGCGATCCTCTGCCTGGCGGAGTCGCGAGAGGACCTCCGGCGTCGCCTCGACAACGTGCTGGTCGCCTACCGCCCAAAAATGGGTCCGTTGTACTTGCGGGACCTCGGCATCACCGGCGCGCTGATGGCCCTGCTCAAGGACGCCATCGTGCCCAACCTCGTCCAGACGATCGAGGGCACACCGGCGCTGTTGCACGGCGGGCCCTTCGCGAACATCGCCCACGGCTGCAACTCGGTGCTCGCCACGCGCATGGCCTCGCAGCTGGCCGACTGGGTCATCACAGAGGCCGGCTTCGGCTTCGATCTCGGGGCCGAGAAGTTCTTCGACATCAAGTGTGCGGGCGCGGGGCTGAACCCCAACGCGGTCGTGCTGGTCGCCACGGTCCGAGCGCTGAAGATGCACGGCGGTGTTGGCCAGAAGGACCTGACGACGCCGGACCCGGAGGCAGTCCAGCGAGGACTCGCCAACCTCGACAAGCACATCGAGAACGTCCAGGCCTTCGGCAAGCCGCCGATCATCTGCCTGAACCGCTTCGGGACCGACAGCGACGACGAGATCGCCACGGTGCGGGAGCGCTGCGCGGCGCTTGGCCTGCCCTTCGCCGAGTCCGACCACTTCATGCGCGGTGGCGAAGGCGCTCTGGAGCTCGCTCGCGTGGTGGTCCAGCACACTCCGGTGGAGCCCTCTCCCTTGAAGACGCTGTATGACTGGAGCGAGCCGATCCCGGCCAAGATCGCCAAGGTGGCGGCGACGATCTACGGCGCCCGGGACGTCGTGTACACGAAGCAGGCGGCTCGTGATCTCAGGCGCCTGCGCGCCCTCGGCTTCGAGGATCTGCCGGTCTGCATCGCCAAGACCCAGAGCTCCTTGTCGGACGACCCCAAGCTGCGCGGTCGCCCGCGGGACTTCGAGATCACGGTGCGCGGGCTGCAGGTGAACTCGGGGGCCGGCTTCGTCGTCGTGCTCACCGGTGACCTGCTGCGCATGCCTGGCCTGCCCCGGCGACCCCAGGCGCTGGACGTGGACCTCGTCGATGGCGAGATCGTGGGCATCGGTTGAAGTCCCAGAGATAGGGTCCACCCATGGAGAAGAAGGGCGCCCGGCGGCACGAGCTCCTCGAGCGCCTCGAGGAGGCCGGCGGACTTCGGCCAGGCCTCGCCAGGGAGATCTCGGCCGAGACCGGCGTGCCGGAGGCCGACGTCTACGGGGTCGCCACCTTCTATGGGCTGATCGCGCGACCCGGGGCGCGGATCTGCCAGGGTCTGTCCTGCCGGCTGGCCAGGGCCGACACGCCAGAGGACATCGAGGCCGTGAGCTGCCTCGGCCAGTGTGACCGCGCCCCTGTCGCCCTGGATGGGGACATGGGCGTGCTCGGGGGCGAGCGCGGCGTGGTCCTGCCCGACGATCCGGACCTGCCGATCAACCTCGGGGGCGAGGACGACAGGAGCTTCGCGAGGCTAACGGCGGCCCGGGCGATGGGGAGGGACGCCTTCTTCGCCGAGCTGGAGGTCTCTGGGCTTCAGGGCCGCGGCGGCGCCGGCTTCCCGGCCTCGATCAAGTGGGACGCCGTCTTGCGGGAGGGCGCGGCGACGAAGCACGTCGTCGTCAACGCGGACGAGGGCGAGCCGGGGACCTTCAAGGACCGCGAGGTCATGCTGCGCCGACCCCATCGCCTCATCGAGGGCATGGCCATCGCCGCCTGGTTCGTCGGCGCAGACACTGCCCATGTCTACATCCGCGGCGAGTTCCACCAGCCCCGTCTCCAGCTCGAGCGCGCCCTGGCCGAAGCGAAGCCGCGCCTCGGCTCGCTGGACGTGCGCGTCGTGACCGGGCACGGGGCCTACATCTGCGGCGAGGAGACCGCGCTCCTGGAGGCCATGGAGGGGCGCCGGGGCATGCCTCGGCTGAAGCCGCCGTACCCGACCGAGGCGGGGCTCTTCGGCCTGCCGACGTTGATCAACAACGTCGAGACCCTGGCCTGCGTGCCCTCCATCGTCGAGCGAGGTGGCGCCTGGTTCCGCGAGCGTGGGCGGACGGAGCCGGGCACCAAGCTCTACTGCATCTCCGGCCACGTCCAGACCCCCGGCGTCTACGAGCTGCCCCTGGGCAGCACCATGAACGAGCTCGTCGCGGCCGCCGGCGGTCCGCTTGGGGCGCCCCGGGCCTTCTCACCAGGAGGCGCCTCCAGCGGCTTCCTGCCGATGTCGATGGCCGATGTGCCGCTCGACTTCAAGGGCCTGGTCGAGGTCGGCTCGATGCTCGGGAGCGCAGGCGCCGTCTTGCTGAACGACACGGTCGACATGGCTCGGGCGGCCAGGTGGCAGCAGGTCTTCTTCGAGGACGAGACCTGCGGCCAGTGTGCCCCCTGCCGCATCGGCTGCAGCCTCCAGCGCAGCGCCATCGACCGCTTCCTGGCGAGCCGGGATCCGGCCACCCTGGAGCACGTCGAAGAGGTCCACTGGGAGATGGAGGAGGGCAGCATCTGCGGCCTGGGCATGGTCGCGAGCCTGCCGCTGGTGAGCGCGATGAAGCACTTCCCGGAGGACTTCGGGTCGTCTTGACCCGCGGGCCCTTCGTCCCAGACCGTCGAGATTCCCGGGGACGGAATCGACCAGGACTGTGGCTCGTCCTGCTCGTCGTCCTTCCTGGGCGCCGGACAGGGGACCTGGGGCTGGTACGGTGAAGGACCATGAAGCTCACCATCGACGGGACCGTGGTCGAGGCCGGCGAAGGCGAGACCGTGCTGACCTGCGCCGAGCGGCTTGGCATCGAGATCCCCACCCTCTGCAACGACCAGCGGCTCGAGCCCATGGGGGCCTGCCGCATGTGCCTCGTGGAGATCGAGGGACAGCGGCGGCTCCAGCCCAGCTGTGCCCTGTCCGCGAGCGAGGGCATGGTCGTCTCGACCGGCTCGGCCCGCGTCCAGCGTCACCGCCAGGTGCTCCTGTCGATGTACCTGGCCGACCACGAGCTCGACGAGGACGACCTTCCTCGGGAGCGGGGCACAGGCAACCGCCTGCGCGCTTTCGCCCTCCGACACGGGACGGGCCCCCGCCTCTCGACCCTCGACACACCGAGAGCCAGCCGGGCGGACGACAACCCATACGTGCACTTCGACCCGGAAGCCTGCGTGCTCTGCAACCTCTGCGTGCGCTACTGCGACGAGGTCGAGGCCGTCAGCGCCATCACCCTGGCCGGACGGGGGGCGAACACCACCATCGCGACCGCCGAGGGGGTCGGGCTGCTCGACACCAGCTGCGAGCTCTGCGGCGGCTGCATCGCGGTCTGCCCCACCGGCGCCATGACCGAGAAGCCCTCGCTCCAGAGCGACTGGCGGCAGGAGAGCAAGGTCCGCACTACCTGCGCCTACTGCGGGGTCGGCTGCCAGCTGGACCTGCACGTGCGCGAGGACCGGGTGGTGCGGGTGAGTCCGCCGGAGCCCGGGACCACGGTCAACGACGGCAACCTCTGCATCAAGGGCCGCTTCGCCACCGAGTTCATCCACCACCCGGACCGTCTCACCGTGCCCCTCGTGCGGGGTCGGGACGGCGAGCTCCACGAATCGACCTGGGAGGAGGCCCTGCGGGTCGCAGCCGAAGGCCTGCTCGGGGTGAAGGAGCGTAACGGCGCTGACAGCCTCGGGATCATCTCCAGCTCACGCTGCACGGGAGAGGAGAACTACCTCGCCCAGAAGCTCGCGCGCGCAGCATTCGGCACGAACAATTGCCACCAGTGCGCGGCCACGTGACACGCCCCGACGGTCGCCGGTCTGGTGACGATGTTCGGCGCGGGGGCCATGACCAACTCCATCCCGGAGATTCGTGACACAGAGCTGATGTTCGTCATCGGCTCCAACACGACGGAGGCCCACCCCGTCATCGCCATGGAGATGAAGCGGGCCGCCCGGGCCGGGGCGAGGCTGATCGTCGCCGATCCGCGGCGGATCTGGTTGGCCGAGATCGCCGATCTCCACCTGCAGCTGAAGCCCGGCACCGACGTGGCGCTGCTGACGGCGATGGCCCACGTCATCATCCGGGAGGGGCTGCACGACGAGGCCTTCATCGCCGAGCACTGCGAAGGCTTCGAGCGTGTCGTCGAGGCCGTGGCCGAATGCACCCCCGAGTGGGCGAGCGGGATCACGAGCGTCCCGGCTGCCGACATCGAGACCGCCGCTCGCTGGTACGCGACCACGGATCGGGCAGGCATCTACTACACCCTCGGCGTCACCGAGCACACCCACGGGACCGACAACGTCTACGGCCTCGCCAACTTGGTGCTGATGACCGGCCACCTCGGCAAGCGCTCATGCGGCCTGAACCCGCTGCGAGGCCAGAACAACGTGCAGGGCGCAAACGACGCCGGCGCCAGCCCGGTCTTCTACCCGGGCTACCAGCGCGTCAGCGACGCGGCGGCCCGCGAGAAGCTCGAGGCGGCCTGGGGCGTGTCGCTGCCGAGTGGCGCCGGGCTGAACCTCAACGTGATGATGAAGAAGCTGGGCACGGAGATCCACGGGCTCTACGTCATCGGCGAGGACGTCGTGGTCTCCGAGCCCAACGCCGGACGCATCGAGGAGGGGCTCAACGCCCTCGAGTTCCTGGTGGTCCAGGACATCTTCCTCAACGAGACCGCCAGGTTCGCCGACGTCATCCTGCCCGCGGCTTGCTTCGCCGAGAAAGAGGGGGTCTTCACGAACTCGGACCGCCGGGTCCAGCGGGTGCGCAAGGCCGTCGAGCCCCCCGGAGAGGCCCGCCCCGACTGGCAGATCCTCTGCGAGCTCAGCACGACCGTCGGCTACCCGATGTCCTACTCCCACCCCCGCGAGATCTATGCGGAGATGGCCTCGCTGGCGCCGAAGTTCGCCGGCATCTCGCACGAGCGCATCGAGGCCGAGGGTGGGCTGCAGTGGCCCTGCGAGGCCCCTGACCAACCGGGCACGCCCACCCTCCATGGAGACGGCCCGATCCGCGGCCGCGGGCTCTTCCAGGCCATCGCCTATCGCCCCAGCGCGGAGCTCCCCGACGCCGAGTACGACCTGCTGTTGAGCACCGGACGCACGCTCTACCACTACAACTCGGCGACCCAGACCCGCCGTGGCGCTGGCTCCATGGCCAAGCAGCCCAGCAACTTCGTCGAGATGAACAAGCGTGACGCTCGGAAGCGGGGCCTGTCCGACGGCGAGGAGGTCCGGGTGACCAGCCGCCGCGGCGAGGTCACCGCCCGGGTCCTCTACAGCCCGCGCATGCGCCCTGGCTGCGTGTGGATGCCCCTGCACTTCCCGGAGGAGAACACGAACCGGCTCACGAACGACGCCGGTGACGCGGTCACCCAGACCGCCGAGTACAAGGTCTGCGCGGTCAGGGTCGAGCCTGTCGCGAGCTGACGGATTGTCCGCGCAAATGACACGGCACGTGGTGGGTTTACGCTACTCGGACTCAGCCGAGCCGGTCCCTCGCCTTGTCCGCCAGGGACGTCCAGCCCGCCTTCTCGGCGACGTCGAGGGCGCGTTCCCAGTCTTCTGTGGCCACAGCTACGTCCCATCGGGCCCGCAGCGCACGCCGGCGCCGCTCCAGCTCCCTCTCCCCGTGTCGCAGCAGGCCCCTGGCCAGCGCCGACGATGGCTGGGCCTCGAGCAGCTCCGCCGCTTGTTCGACGAGCTCCGACCAGGCTTGACGACGGAAGAGCTCCTGCAGTCTCGCCTCGTCGGACACCTCGGTCATGCGTTCCTCTATCTCGCGGGCGCCATCTGCCAGTGCTGCTCCGAGGAGCTACTTGCCCATCAGCTTCGCCACGACGAGGTCGCGGTTCATGCGGGCGATGTTGCCGAGGCTGATGCCCTTGGGGCACACCTCTGCGCACTCGCCGAAGTTGGTGCAGCCGCCGAAGCCCTCTGAGTCCATCTGGTCGACCATGTTCGCGGCCCGCTCCCAGCGCTCGATCTGCCCCTGTGGGAAGAGCCCGAGGTGGGTGATCTTGGCGGAGGTGAAGAGCATCGCCGAGGCGTTCGGGCAGGCCGCGACGCAGCCGCCGCAGCCGATACAGGTCGCGGCGTCGAAGGCGGTGTCGGCGTCTTCCTTGTTCACTGGCAGGGCGTGGGCGTCGGGAGCCGAGCCGGTCCGGACCGAGATGTAGCCGCCGGCCTCGATGATGCGGTCCAGCGCCTGGCGGTCGACCATCAGGTCCTTGAGCACCGGGAAGGCCTTCGCGCGGAAGGGCTCGAGGATGAGCTCGTCGCCCTCCTTGTAGCGGCGCATGTGGGTCTGGCAGACCGTGGTCTCCTTCTCCGGCCCGTGAGGCAGCCCGTCGACGACGAAGCCGCAGGTCCCGCAGATGCCCTCGCGGCAGTCGTGGTCGAAGGCGATGGGCTCCTTGCCGCTGGCCTCCAGGCCGTCGTTCACCACGTCGAGCATCTCGAGGAAGCTCATGTCCGGGGACGCGTCCACGTCGTAGGTCTCGAAGGACCCGGTGTCGGCGGTGCCTCGCCAGACGTGCAGCTTGAGCTTCATGATCCGTCCTACTTGTAGCTGCGCTGGGTGAGCTTGACGTACTCGAACGACAGCGGCTCCGTGTGCATCTCGGGGGCCTGTCCGTCGCCCTTGAACTCCCACGCGGAGGCGTGGCTGAAGTCGTCGTCACGCCTCAGGGCTTCGCCCTCCTCGGTCTGCCACTCCTCTCGAAAGTGACCGCCGCAGGACTCGTCCCGGGTCAGGGCGTCCAGGGCGAATGTCTCGGCCAGCTCCATGAAGGAGTCAAGCCGCAGGGCCTTCTCGAGCGAGGGGTTGATGCCCCTGGCCGAGCCTGGCACCGAGACCCCCTCTCGGAACTCCTCCCGCAGGGCCGGGATGAGCTCCAGCGCCTGCTCGAGCCCCTCCTTGGTGCGAGCCATGCCGCAGTGGTTCCACATGATCAGACCGAGCCGGCGGTGGAAGTGGTCCACGGCGTGCTTGCCGACGCCCATCAGCCCCTCGATGCGGGCCTCGGTCGTAGCGACGGCGTCGGTGACCTCTGGAGCGTCCGGGCCGATCTCGCGCAGGTCGCGCCCGTCGGTCGCGATGTAGTTGCCGATGGTGTAGGGCAGGACGAAGTACCCATCCGCGAGACCCTGCATCAGCGCCGAGGCACCCAGCCGGTTCGCGCCGTGGTCGGAGAAGTTCGCCTCGCCGATGACGTGCAGCCCGGGCAGGTTGCTCATCAGGTTGTAGTCCACCCAGAGCCCGCCCATCGTGTAGTGGACCGCGGGGTAGATGCGCATCGGCGTGCTGTAGGGGTCCTCTCCGGTGATCTTGGCGTACATGTGGAAGAGGTTGCCGTAGCGGGCCTCGACCGCGTCCTTGCCGAGCCGAGCGATGGCGTCGGCGAAGTCGAGGTAGACCGCGCGGCGTTCGCCGTCGATCTCGTGACCGACACCGAGCCCGTCGTCGCAGACGTACTTGGCGTTCCGGGCCGCGACGTCCCGAGGCACGAGGTTGCCGAAGCTCGGGTAGCGCTCCTCGAGGTAGTAGTAGCGGTCGGCCTCGGCGATGTCCTCTGGACGCTTGGTGACGTCTTCCTTGTTTCGAGGGACCCAGACGCGCCCGTCGTTCCGGAGGCTCTCGCTCATGAGCGTGAGCTTCGACTGGAAGGTCCCGTGGACCGGGATGCAGGTCGGGTGGATCTGCGTGTAGCAGGGGTTCGCGAAGAAGGCGCCCCGGCGATGGGCCTGCCAGCATGCGCCGACGTTGCAGCCCATCGCGTTGGTGGAGAGGAAGAAGACGTTGCCGTAGCCTCCGGTGGCGAGCACCACCGCGTCGGCGACGTGGCTCTTCAGCTCTCCGGTGACGAGGTCGCGGACCACGACGCCGCGAGCCTTGCCGTCGACCACGATGAGATCGAGCATCTCGGTGCGTGGGGAGAGCTTCACCTTGCCCGCGCGCACCTGCCGCGCGAGGGCTTGGTAGGCGCCCAGCAGCAGCTGCTGGCCGGTCTGACCGCGGGCATAGAAGGTGCGCGCGACCTGGGCGCCGCCGAAGGAGCGGTTGTCGAGCAGCCCGCCGTACTCGCGGGCGAAGGGCACGCCCTGGGCCACGGCCTGGTCGATGATGGCCGCCGAGACCTGGGCGAGCCGGTAGACGTTGGGCTCGCGGCTGCGGAAGTCGCCACCCTTGACGGTGTCGTAGAAGAGCCGCCAGACCGAGTCGCCGTCGTTCTGGTAGTTCTTCGCGGCGTTGATGCCCCCCTGTGCGGCGATGCTGTGGGCCCGACGCGAGCTGTCCTGGTAGCAGAAGGCCTGCACGTCGTAGCCGAGCTCGGCCATCGAGGCGGCGGCGCTGGCGCCCCCGAGACCGGTGCCGACGACGATGACCGAGTGCTTGCGCTTGTTGGCCGGGTTCACCAGCTTCATCTGGAAGCGGTGGCGGTCCCAGGCGGTCTCGATGGGGCCGTTGGGGCAGTTTCCGTCGAGGATCATCGGACCATCTCCGCCACAGAGGACGACTGCGCGGGTACCAGGTCAGCGAGGATGCCGATCGGAACGCTGCTGAAGGCGAGGAAGAGCAACACGGCGAAGGCGCGGGCTGCTTGCCGCCTCAGGCCGTTGTAGTCGGGGTGGTTCGCGCCGAAGGTCTGGAGCATGGACCAGGCGCCATGGTCGACGTGCATGCACAGACAGACCACGGCGATGAGGTAGGTCACGACGACCGCCGGGTCGGAGAACCCGACGAGCACCATCCGGTATGCGTCGTGGGTGCCCTCGGCCGTCGTGTAGGCGGCGAACTCGGGGTTCGTCACGTGCGCTGTGTACTGGAGGACGTGGTAGACGACGAAGGCCAACAGCAGGATGCCGCCGTAGCGCATCGTCTTGGCGGCGTAGCTGCTGCTGGTGCTCTTCAGCTTCTTGTAGCCCTGGGGTCGGGCGCTGTTGTTCAGGCGGACCAGCTGGATGGCCGAGGCGATGTGCAGCGGGAAGGCCGCGAGCAGGGTCAGGCGCACTCCCCAGAGCAGGAGTGGGTTCGACTTGAGGCCCGCGGCGTAGTGGTTGAAGGCGTCTGGCCCCAGCCAGACCAGCATGTTGCCGGAGGCGTGGACGAGGACGAATCCGACGAGGATCAACCCGGTGACGGCCATGACGATCTTCTTCCCGATAGTCGTAGCCCACAGGTTGGAGAACCAGCTCATCACCGCTCCGAGATGGGAGGGGCCGTTAACCGATGACTGGTTCTAGGGCCGAATGCGGCCCTCGACGACCTCGCCGGAGAGCCAGCCGTCGCCGACCTGGATCTCGAAGGCGAAGTCGATCAGTCCCTCGTCGAGATCGAGCCTGGCGACATGAACGAAGCCGCCAAGGACCTCGTCCGTCTCGCGGAGCACGACCTCGCCCGAGACCGCCGTGAGCTGTGTCGAGGCCATCGCGAAGCCGCACTCGCCCTCGAAGGTGCACTCGGAGCCCTGGTCGGGTTGGATGAGCTCGATGCCGACGTAGTCTCCGAAGAGCGACTCGCGGAGCTCGACGATGCCTCTCTCGAAGTGGCCTTCGTCGTCGAGGCGGATCGGCCCCTCCGCGGCGTCGGGGTCGAGGAGCTCGACCGCGAGGTCAGGGCTCTCGAATGTGGCCCAGGCGATGGGGCCGCTCTCGATGGGAGCCGCGGAGTCCTCCACGGCGGGGGCACAAGCCAGGAGCAGGAACATACGTTGTCCGACGGTGCCGATGTAGTCAGGAGACTACACAATTCTCCACATCCGGTTTGCAAAGCTGATGACAACCCGAGCGTCCGACGCGGTACCTTCTGGTAGGCACCGAAGAGATAACCCCGTGTTGCTCCTGCTTTCCTGCGTGACACCAGCCCCCGAGGGCTACGACACCGCCAACGATCAGGTGACCCGTCCGGGGGGCGGTGACGCCGACACCGACACCGACACCGACACCGACGCGGACGTCGACGAGGTCGTCGAGCCCGAGGAGGGCGTCTGGGTCATCCTCAGCAGCTCGGTGAAGTCCGACAACTGCGGCGCCGCCTCGCTCTTCGTGGGCGAGGTCGTCGGTGAGACGCTCACGCTGACGATGCAGAGCGTCGATGCCTTCGACTTCCAGCGCAGCGACGGGGTCCTGGAGACGTGCAAGCTCGACGGAGAAGGGGGCCTCTACAGCTGCGCCGAGCGCTACGAGGACTTCGACGGCGCCGAGTACGGCTACGACGGCACCCTCCACCTCACCTACAGTCCCGTGGGGAACTTCAGCGAGCCCGGTCGCTCGGCGATGGACGTGGCGACTGTCGCGACCTGCTCGGGTGCGGACTGCTCAGAGGTCGAGATCGCCTTCTCCACGACCTTCCCTTGCGAGATGCGCTTCACGCTCGACGCGATGAAGTAGTAGCCCTACATCAGGGAGTCGCGGCCGGAGTCCTCGTCGCTCGAGGAGCAGATGTCGCTGTCAGCGCCGGCGTCCTGGCACTCGTCTGCCTCGGCCAGGGTCGTCCGGCACTGCACCGTGTCCCCACTCAGCGCTCCCTCGAGCCCCGTGTGGTCGTACTCCGCACAGGTCGCCAGGCAGGTGCACTCGTCGACGTAGAGCTGGCCCTGGCAGACGTGCTCGGCGGCGTTGCAGTAGCGCACGCACTCCGAGGAACTCTCAGAAGGGCACTCCAGGGCCTGCTCCTCGGAGCCGAAGCCCCCGGAGCAGGCCACCATGACGAAGATCACTGGGGCGCGCCGAAGCCGGGCGTCGCCGTGGCGTAGGCAGAGCCGATGGCCCGGGCGGCCAGGCCGCTCGGCAGGACGTGCATGGTCTCCTCGCTTCGCCAGGCCGTCAGACCCACGGAGTTCTCTTCGAGCAGGTCGGCCCACGACGAGGAGAGCTCGAAGTTGCCGTCGTCGTCGGTGTGACAGACCACTGCGGCGTTGCCGTCGTCGAAGTGCAGGAAGACACCCTCACCGTGATCCTCTGAGTCCCAGCTGATCCTGTCGCTGAGCGCGGTCATCGAGAGGCCCTCCATGGGCTCTGGCATCACCATCGCGTCACTGTCCTGGTAGCCGCTCACGCCGCCGCTGGCGCCGTAGACCTTGATCTTGTACGAGGTGTCGGCCTCGATGGGATCATCACTGTCGCCGTACCCGAGGTACCAGGTCCCGTCCTCCTCTTCGAGGTCGACCTTGGTGCCGCCTTTCTTGTAGCGCACCGCCCCTGCCTCCAAGACCGTCAGGTCGTCGTGTTCTCTCACGCGACGCTTACGTGTGACTCACCGTGACTTGTGATGACCGAGATGTGGGCTGCGGTCACTCGTCGTCGAGGATCCAGACCTCCAGCCGCTCGCTGGCGTTGTAGACGGAGCCCTGCAGGTCCTCGAAGACGACCAGGAAGGACTCGTCGCCCTCGATGTCTTCGTCGCCGCGCACGTCGACCTGGAACCGCTTCGACTGCACTCCCGGGTCGAGACTCAGGCACCCCTGAGCCGGGACGTAGTCGGTGTCGCCAGAGGCCTGCATGTCCTCTGTGTGGAACTGGAGCGACACCTTCTCGGGGTGCGGACGGCCCAGGCGGACCTCGATGAGGAGCCCCTTGTGGCCAATGTCCCCCTCGGCCCAGCAGTCGTCGGTTTCGCAGACGACGTGGAAGGACACGCCGTCGTCGTCGATGATCTCCACCGCAACGACCGCCTGGAGCACACCGTCTCTGGAGAGGACGACCTGGCCGGTCTCGTCGCCGAGGGTGAGCTCGTCGGCGTTGGGGCCCGACAGATCCACGCTCATGTCGGGACAGTTCGTGGTGGTCGGCGGGATCCACGCCGTGGAGCCTTCGGCCAGGCCCAGCCGGGTGGAGCCAAGCGAGATGGAGCAAGGAAACACCTGGCTGATCAGGAGGTAGAACACCGCGCAAGCCTACCGGGGGAGCTCAGTCCGTGCAGAAAGGCCCGCTCCGGACGTAGTCGTTGTTGGACTCCGAGCACTCGGCGATGGCTCCGGTGCCGGTGCCGTCGTCGTCTGCGACGAGCACCAGCCCGTCCATCGAGGTGAGCTGATCGCTGTAGAGCTCGATCTCGAAGCCCTCTGTGGACCAGCCACTGGGGATCGCGTCGGTGGTCTCGATCGTCGACAGGGCGTAGCGGTAGGCGCCCGCCTCGCCGTAGAGCGTCATCTTCACGCCGGCGGCGATCTCCTCCGAGCCCTTGTTGTACAAGCGCACGACGACGTAGACCACGCCGGCGTCGCACTCGTCCTCGCAGATCTCGACGATCTCCGCTTCGAGGTCGTCGGTCAGCCCGTAGCCCTCTGTCGCGATCGCCGAGTGCCAGGTGTTCGTGTGCTGGAAGTTCGGGGTCGCGGTCTCGGGCACGGACAGATCGTCGTTGATGTTGCTGATGCTGTAGGCGTGCTGGTTCCAGAGCTGACGCGCGGGTGGCCAGCTCTCGTCCTGGTCGCCGTAGACCGACATCATCGAGCTGTAGCCGTTGTGGCAGACGACGATCTCGGCCTGGTCGTCGGCGTCGACGTCGGCGATGACCGGGTAGTCGTACATCGTGCCGGAGGCATGGTCGGAGCTGTAGAACTCCTGAGCCCCGGTGATGCCGTCGTAGGCGGCCATCTCGATCTCGTCGATGTACACGACCTCTGGCTCGCCGTCGCCGTCGAAGTCGAAGACGCTGGCCCCGGTCGCGCCGCTCTCGTCCTTGACCGTGGCCCTCCACAAGAGCGAGCCATCGGCGTTCACGGCCCGCAGCTCGTTTCCGCCCGCCACCAGGATCTCCGGCTCGCCGTCGAGGTCGATGTCCGCGATCGCGGGCACGCTGAGGATGTTGCCGCTGGGGATGGTCTCCGGTCCCCAGATGATGGAGCCGTCTGTGTCGTGGAGCCGGTAGGTGTTGTTGCTGACGGCGACGAACTCGCCCTCTGGGTCGGAGTCGAAGTTCGCGACCGCGACCATGCCGTCGGACTGCGAAGCGTCCGACCAGATCGCCTCGCCGTCGATCTCGTAGATCGCGTTGCCGACGATCACCTCCTCCTCGCCGTCGAGGTCGAGGTCGGAGACCGCGGCCATGGAGCCCTCGGACATGATGTAGTCGCCGAAGCCGATGATGCCGAAGCTGCCGTGGCCGTACTCGCCGACGCCGCGAGTGCCGCCCGTGAGTCCGTCGAGGATGACGCGACCAGCGACGATCTCGGGGATGCCGTCGTGGTCCATGTCGCTGATGACCGGTGCGCCTGCGTAGTTGAAGTCCAGACCGATGAAGTGGTCCGACTCCCACAGCTCGTTGCCCTCGCCCGAGTACAACACCACCGTGTAGTCGCCGTCCGCGAACATGTTGGACTCGTACTCGCGGATGATGGCGATCTCGGGGAGCCCGTCGTCGTCGATGTCTCCGAGGGCGGGTGAGGCGCCGTAGCCCGCCTGGGCGTTCACGCTCCACAGGCTGCCCGAGCCGTCTCCGTGGAGGGCGTGCAGCGTGCCGGTGCCCATCACGAAGGACTCGTTCACGAGGATCTCGGGCATGCCGTCGCCGTCGAGGTCGCCGACCACCGGGAGTGCTGTGCAGCCGGTGCCGCTCTCTTCCCACTCGACGATGGGGGTGAAGCCACCCTCGTGGGGGACACAGGTGTCGGTCACGCCGACCTCGATCGCCTCTGCCCCGACGTCGCAGATCTCGCCTTCGGGATCGCTGGTGTCGTCTTCGCTCCAGCCCGAGTCGTCGGTGCCCCCGGGGACGTCGCCCTCTCCGTGTAGCTTGTAGTCCTGACACGCGAGACAGAGCAGCAGCATGGGGGTCCTCCGGTGCGCGCGGAACGTAGCCGCCCCCCGGAACCTCTGCTACGGACCACGAATGGTGATCCAGGAGGTCCAGATAGTCCAAATACCGAGGATACCCGCACTCAAAGACAGGTTGAAAGCCGCATATGGCGTGATAGAAATGGGACATGGACTGTCGACACGGAATGCCCCTCGAGTCCGCGGGAATGAAGCTCGTGACCTGTCAGCTGAAGCAGCGCGGCGGGATGGCCGAGCGCATCAAGATCAAGCAGATGGAGCCCAAGCCGGCCCGACGGCCAGTGGAGTGCACCTACGCCCAGATAGACGAGCAGCACTTCTGTCCGTGCTACTCGGCGGGCGTTGCCTCGAGGTCGAGCGGTCCGCGCTCGACGGCGTAGCCGGCGGCCACCCAGGCTGCGGTCCCGCCGGCGACGTTCGTCGCCGTGAACCCCTCCGCGCCGAGGAGCTCCGTCGCCTTCGCGCTGCGACCGCCCGAGTGGCAGATCACGTGGACGGGCGTCTCCTTGTCGAGCTCGTCGAGTCGCTTGGGGAGCTGATCGAGGGGAATGTGCACGATGCCGGGCACGCGAACCTCGATGATCTCCTTTTCGGTCCGGACGTCGAGCAAGACGGCGATCTCTCCAGCCTCTCTCTTCGCCTGGAGGGTGGCGATGTCGATCTCGGCGATGTCGGCCGCGGCGGCGACGGCGATGAGCCAGCTCAGCATTGGGGACTCCACGTGGCGATTTCTTCATCGCCCGGCGGCCCCCGACCTGCCACTCTGGCCCCATGCCGGACTACGCCGAAAGGGAACAGACCCCCGCGCTGAGTTCGACGAAGGTCGTCGCCAGCGATGTCGAGGTCGACGAGTCGAACAGCGCGATCGCAGAAGAGGTCCCCGGCGCCTCCGACGGAGGCCTGGCCAACTACCAGTCGGCGCTGGGCAGCTGGCTCGGCGGTGAGCTCTACGACGCCGTCAGCCCGCACCTCACGATGGACAAGCTCAGCGGCTATGCGACCGATGGGCTGAACTCGGTCCTGAAGCTGCTCGGCGAGCAGCTCAACAACATCGGCGAGTCCGACGAGGCCGCGGTCGAGGCCTTCGCAGAGGCCCTGGCCAACGTCGAGATCCCGGAGCTGGAGAAGAAGTTCGACCTGGGCAAGGGCTTTTCGGCCTCTGGCGGCGTGAAGCTCGGACGCATCCGCGACATCGCGCTGGAGCAGATCAAGGCCAAGCTCGAGTACGCCTCTGGCCCGCTGATCACAGCGATGCAGGTGGAGCACTCCGAAGACGGCGGCACGAAGGGCACCGGCTCCGACTCGCCGGCGGTCAACGCCCAGGTGAAGCGGGTCGACGGAAGCCTGACCACCATCAACGGGGTGAAGTACGACGCGGAGACCGGGCGCCTGTCGACCGACATGAGCCTGGTCCACTCCAAGGACGGCCTGACCCTCGGCGGCAGCGGGGAGCTCGACCAGAAGGGCATCTCGCAGGCCAGACAACTTGTACGCCCCGGCATAATCAATGGTCCCATACCGGACTTGAGCGGCGGTGATGAAAGGTACACCTTGCTCTGTGAACTCGGCGACTTTCGGGTGATTAGCCCCGTGGTTTCCGTCCTTCAGGTCATCCAGCAAACCCCAGCGCAGACACTCCGCGACAGCAAAAAAGTTCCATGTTTGTGGGATACGAAACCGTTCCATATACGCAGGCATTTCCACATGTTCTGGGACGCCTCGACGTGTGGCACAAGGACCTTCTGCCTTGAGCCTCTCCAGCAGCACACTCGCAGGCTCATCGCTCGCATCCTGCGGCACGAGCCGCCCGCGCACGGCGAGTTGCCACCCGCACGACCGCCCCGTGGGAGCTGAAGAGGGCTGAGTCCCGCTCCTGAATCTTGGACACACCAGGGACACAACAAAGCAGCCATTCCCCGCAATTAGCAGGCACTGGCCATCATTTCGCTACATGGCACACGCACTCATATCCGCGGCGACTTCAAATGAGAATCTGGTGCCCCCGGGTGTGTCGCCCATATGATACGACATCAGCTGGTAGGCCTCGACATCCGCTTTGATGACCCCCCATAGCCAACCGATGAATCCTCCGTACTCATCCTCGTCCTCAATCACGATCGCAATCGCGAATTCCGTGGACTTGATCGCAAGGGCCATGGTCTCCAAGACCACGGCCGGAGCATCTTGCTCCACAGCTTTCGAGAAGTAGACCCAACTGAGCTTGTACAAAGCATAGTTGATCACATTGCCGTCCCCACCGAGTGTCGACGCCGCCGTTTCGTAATCCGAGACGAGCCGAACCCACTCCTCGTCCCAGCCTATCAACTCCGCACTCCCAGCCAGAGACCCTGTTGACCTGGCTTGAGCTTCCACCGCCTGCTGCACCGCCTCGTCCTCCGTCATGCCCTCGGGAATACGGAAGTCGCAATGGGCCAGTCCGATCCTGAGCGAGGCTACAAAGCAGTCTTCCTCCGCGAGGTCTGGGTCAATCTCGTAGTTCCTGAGACAAGTCAGGGCGGTGTTGTGTCTCTCGGCAGCCTCGAGCAGGGCCGAAGTATCCGTTGGCGAGTCGCTTCTGGTCGGCTCGTCGAGCCGCGAGGCGGAATCGCGGACGGCGTCTGTCTTGTCGGTATCGTTGATGGAGGGACAGGCGACAAGCAGAAGGAAGAAGGGTAGAACTCTCATGGTCATTCCTGGCGTCAGGTGGGATGGAGTGGTTTTCGTGCGAAATCCGAGCGAGTGTAGGAGTTTCCTATTTCGGAGTCAAACAAAGGCAAGTTGGATCCTTGGATTCTTCGCGGTGGTCATTGACGCCCGAGTCGGCTCCTGAATCTTGGACACACCACGGACACAACAAAGCCGACATTAGGCGGTATTGGCGAGCATTAGCCACCACTGCCCGAAACTACAAGCCCCGGTGATCACAGGCGAAACACCCTAAATACCTGTAATCACGACCCCTGGGTCAGGGTGCCGCCGCCTCCACCATTTTTCTGCTAAACCCTCGGATTTCCGGGGGTTTACGCATTTGGGGGATGGCTTCTGTCCATCCTGGTGGTCGAACCACTCCTGCTGGCTCCAGATGGGCTCGTCCATGCCGTCGCCGTCGAGGTCGATGGCCACCACGTCGTCGACGCTGCCCTCCAGCTCCAGGACCGGCTCGGTCCAGCCCTCCTCCACCGAGGAGCCCGGCGCCTGGAGGAGGTCGTCCCCCAGGTTCCACCCGGTGTCCTCCGGCACGGCCGTGTCGATCGAGGGGTCGCTGTCGACCGGAGAGTCGCCGGCGACGATGCCCGGGGGCTGGTGCGAGATGCACGCCGCCGAAGGGCAGGTCGCCGAGGTGTAGACCGGCGACACGTCCCCCGGAGGCAGCGCGTCGGGCCCGTCGCAGCCGAGCACCAACAGCAGCATCAGCAGGTCATGACGTCGATGTAGCCGCCGGCGGCGCAGCACACGAGCGTGTTGTCGGTGGTCTCGTTGATGATGCGCCTCATGTGTCGTCCCGTGGCCACTCTGGCCAGCTCGTCGTTGGTGCGCCGAGCCCGACCCCCGCGGTGGGACACAGCCGCAGGTCGAGTATCGACCATCGACCATCGACCATCGACCATCGACCATCGGCGGGTTTTTTGCCAGCAGAATGTCAAGCCCGGGGGTCAGGCCCCGACATGTGACGCCGGTGTGACATGGAAACGCCGGTGATCACAGCCCCTTGCGCCGGGTCAGACCGTGACTGCCTAGTAGACGTTGTACCTCGCCCGGTTTCGTTCGTGCTCGGCGGCGTTGACCGCCGGGTGGAGGTTCCCCTCGCCGTCGTGGAGGTAGTAGTAGTAGTCGCTCTCCACGGGAGCAGACGCTGCCTGCAGCGAGGGGAGCGCCGGGTTGCCGATGGGTGTCGGCGGGAGCCCCTTGCGCTCGCGGGTGTTGTAGGCGTCGCCCGGGTCCCTGAGCTGTCGCAGGAAGGCCTTGCGGTCGTTCCAGTTCTCCAGCGTGTAGCGCGAGGTCGCGTCGATCCCGAGCTGCCAGCCCTCGTCGAGGCGCTTCCAGATGATGCCTGCCACCAGCGGGCGGTTCGTGGGCTTCGGCTCCTCGCGCTCGAGCATCGAGGCGACGATGACGACCTCGTAGAGATCCCGGGATCCGAGCTCGGCGTCCTGTCCCCAGGTCCGCCAGAAGAGATCGAGCTGGCGCTGGATGAGCTCCTCGGCCGTGAAGCCGCTCTCTGGGACGTTGTAGGTCTCCGGCATCAGGAAGCCCTCGAGCGAGCGGAGCCCGTCGATCTCGAAGGGCAGGTCGAAGCGAGCGGGGTCCTTCGCGGCCGCCGTGTACTCCCCGGCGACGAGCCAGCCGTCCTCTGCCAGCGCCTCGTCGATGTCGCGGATGCGCCAGCCCTCCACCACGGTGAATGGGACCTCGTCCGCCATCGGCACACCGCAGAGGGTCTCCATGATCTCGGGGTAGGTCATCGAGCGCGCCAGCTCGAACTTGCCAGCCTTGAGGCAGGAGCCCGCGGAGCGTGACTTCAGGTAGTAGCGCCAGCTCACGTCGTCGTGGATCAGGCCCTCTTCGAGCAACGCCGGGCCCAGGCCGCGGGCAGAGGAGCCAGACGGCACCTCGACGATCACGGTCTCCGTGTCGCTGGCGTCGACCGGGGTGTCGACCTTTGTGTCGAGCACGAAGCAGGAGCAGAGGAGCATCCACATGAGTCGCACCTATTCCGTCATCAAGAGCTTGCGGTAGCGCTGATCACCTTCGACCGCGTCGAGGCGGCGGAGGTCCTCGATCCCCGAGAGATCGCGAAGCTCGGGCAGCGCCTCCAGGTGGAGTGTGCTGATCTCGACGAGGTCCTCGAGGCCATCGAGCGAGGTCAGCTCGGGGATCCCAGCGAGCGAGAGTCGGTTCAGCCGCGCGAGCCGTGGACCCCTCAGGGATCTCAGCGAGGGCATGCCGACGATCTCCAACGTGTCACCGACGTGGACGAGCCCGTCCAGGAAGCGGAGGTCGCGATTGGCGAGATCGCGCAGGCTGAGGTCACCGTCGACCCTCGTCAGGCGCCCGAGATCGATGGTCCCGGACAGACCGCTCAGCCGCACGTCGCCCTCGACGAGGACGAGCTTGTCGAGCTGGACGTAGGCGGAGCCCAGGTCCTGGAGGGTCACCTCGGAGGCGGCGTAGAGGTCGACCGACAGCTGTCGGAGGCGGGGGGCCTCCGCGACGACGAGGCCTCCGGAGAGCTCCGGCATCGTGAGCTCGACGTCCTCCAGGACGGGGTTTCCGACGAGGCTCAGGCGAGAGGTCGAGAAGCCCTCGAGCCGGACCTCCCGCAGCGCCGGCATGCCCTCGATCTCCAAGGCAGCGGCGGAGCGCAGGCACTCCAGCTCCGAGAGGTCGACGAGCTCCGGGATGCCGACGAGGCGCAGGGTGCCGCTGAGCTCGCCGTAGCGCTCGGCGAACTCGGACAGCGCATCGCTCGAAGAGAAGACGAGGTCACCCACGAAGAGCCCGCGCTCGTCGCAGGCCAGCGGGGTCTCCCCGGTGTCTCCGGTGTCGTCGCCGAGGTGCTCGCTGTCCAGGAAGTAGCCGGAGTCCAGGGGTTCGCTGTCGTGGAGGGGCTCGCCGGTGTCTGCGCTGTCGAGGAAGGCGGTGTCCGCCGTGTCCGCCGTGTCCGCCGTGTCCGCCGTGTCTGCCGTGTCCGTGGCGGTCTCGGCGAGGGCGGCACCCGCCAGCGCGAGGACGAAGAGAGGAAGGAGGCGCTTCATGCCTGAGCTCCAGGTCTGGCCCATCGACCCTGGCGGTACGCGATGGTTCCGACCAGTGCCTTGACGACGAAGGAAAGAGGGAAGGCTGCCCAGATGCCGGCTATGCCCATGTTCAGGGTGAACCCGAGCACGTAGCTGAGCGGAATCTGGACCAGCAGGGTGGCGAAGGCGTTGATCGACAGGGAGATGTCGGTGCGCCCGGAGCCCGAGAACGCGCTCCCGTAGGCGAGCCAGACGCCCACGGGCGGCATGGACAGGGCCAGCATGAGGATCCATGTGAGCGTCGCTTCGCCCAGCGGGGTGTCCGCCGAGACGTCGAAGATGGTGAGGATCGGGGTGTCGAGGGCCCAGAGCAGGATGCCGAGGGTGCTCATGACGCCGAAGCAGAGGGTCATGGCGGCCCGCACGATCCGCCGGGCCTCCGCGACCGAGTCCGCTCCGAGCGCGTTCCCGACCATCGCCGCCGCGGACTGGCTGATCGCGAGACCCGGGACGAAGGCCAGGGCCTGGACTCGCAGGCCCACCCCGTGGGCGGCCACCGCGACCTGGTCGATGCGCGACAGCATGGCGATGATGCTCAGGAAGCCAGCGTTGAGCACGATCATGTCCAGGGCGGCGGGGCTGCCGACCCGGACCAGGTCTCGCGTGAGCCGGCCGTCGATCCGCGCCATGCGCAGCCGGAGCGTGACCCCGGGGACCGCGCCCTTGCGGATCGCCACCACCATCGCGACCACGGCCAGGGCCTGGGCCAGGAGCGTGCCGTATGCCGCGCCCTGGACTCCCAGGGACGGCAGGCCCCAGTGTCCGAGGATCAGGCCGTAGTTGAAGACGACGTTGGCGGCGTTCATGCCCAGCGCGATGACGAAGGCCAGGCGCGTGTTGCCCACCCCGCGCAGCACGGCCCCAAACAGGATGTTGAGGTAGTTGAAGACGACACCCACCAACAACGGCAGGAGGTACGCCAGCGCCAGCTCCTGGTGGCTGCCCCGCGCCCCGAGGACGTAGAGCAGGCCAGGCGCGGCGAGGGTTCCGACCACCGCGACGCCCACCCCGAGGAGCACGGTCAGCTGGGTCGACTGGTGGAGGATGTGGATGACCCGCTCGTGGTCCCTCGCGCCGTGGGCCCTGGAGACGAAGGCGACGCTCCCGACGGTGAGCCCGAGCATCGCCACCATCAGCAGGAAGAGCAGCTGGAAGGCGTAGGACATGCCCGCGAGCGCGGGCTCCGGATCGGGCAGGCGCCCCACCATCGCCGTGTCGACGAAGAGCGCCAGCACATTGAGCACGTTGAGCCCGATGACCGGTAGAGCCAGATCGAGAAGCCTGGCCG
Source organism: Myxococcota bacterium (assembly GCA_036012755.1). Lineage (GTDB taxonomy): Bacteria > Myxococcota_A > UBA796 > UBA796 > CAJQPC01 > JAAESX01. Next base: position 142,899 of record DASCPX010000059.1, read on the forward strand.
GGACGGATGACCGCACGCTGCGCGCATAACGTCGTCCGGTCTGGCGTAGGCTCTGTGTCGTGGCCGGGGTTCCGCTGACACCTGCCGAGCGGGCCGCTGCAAAGCCTGTGCTGCTCGCGCTGCCCCCCGTCGAGGGGCTCCCGCCTGTCCCGCGGCTGCTGGTCGCGGACGGGCTGGCGCTGGCCGGGCGCAAGTACGCCAGCGGTGACCAGGAGCCCAACGTCGCCGGCGACCTCTGGCTGATGACCGAGGGCTGCGTGGCGCTCCGGAGCACGGGTCACTTCCACCGCGTTCTCCGCGGGCCCACCGTGCTCTCCCCCAGCGACGTGGGCTTCGGCGGGCCCGACATCCTCGTGCTCCAGGAGGGCACGGTGCTCTGCCGGATGGCGGTCGCCAACGCCCTCCTGTTCAACGCGATGAGCTCCGGGTGGGCCCACGGCATGCTCGACTCGGCGGTCGCCGATCTCGAGGCCACGCGCGCGGCGCGAGAGGCGACCTTCGCCGGCATGGCGGACTACTTCGAGGCCTCTGGCGCGCTCATGAAGGGGCCCTACCGGAGCACCACCGTGCGGCTCGTGTTCGTCGTCGTCGAGGACGATCCGCCCCCGCCGCTTCCGTGGAACGTGTTCCCCGCCCTGCCTGGCAGCAAGCGGTGGATCCGGGCCTTCTCGCACTACACGAACTTCAAGGCCGCCGATGCACCATCTGACTACGAGTACCAGGAGTTGGCCCAGCTGATCCCCTGCGTCACGACCTCGGGCCTGGGCTTCCACAGTGGCCGGATGTTCCCGGACGGGGTGATGCCGACCGCGGTCGGTCGCGAACTCTACGCCTTCCCGAAGCGCTGCGGCGAGGTCTGGATGGACGACCATGGGGGTGGGGCGGCGTTCCAGGGCAAGTTCATGTTCCACGCCGAGTGGAGCGGCGGCACGGTCCAGCCGGTCCACGAGTGGATGTCGGACATGACCGAGGCCTTCCTCCCTGGCTGGGCTGGCCGGGTGCCGTCGGGGTTCATGGGGTTGTTCACCCGCCTGACCGGGCCCGTAATCTCCCGGATCGGGATTCCCCTGCGCGTCTTCACTGAGCGGAAGAGCATGGACCGCTCGCCGATGACGCCGCTCGGGAACAACGAGATGGTCAGGGCGCCCTTCCGTTTCACCATCAAGGAGGCCCGCTCGCTGAGTCTCGACTGGCTCTACGACGTGAACCGCTTCTCGCTGAAGGGGATCGCGGCTTTCGAGGTCGAGGTCGACATCAACCTCCACGAGTCCTACGCGGTCCGAGATCGGACAGGGCTGTTCCGGGCCCTCCGAAACCCCTGGCTCGCGGCCCAGGTCCCCTTTCGGACCTTTCTCGAGCTCCTGCCGTGAGCGCGCCGGCCATCCTCTTCACCTTTCCGCCCTTCACGAGCGTGGACGTCTCGCACTGGAGCACCTTTGCGGACCTCTGCATCGAGGTTCCCTTTGGTCCCGGCGAGGTCCACCAGCTCGAGGAGGACTACGTCTGCGTCCTCGTCTCCGGCAAGGCGGTGCTGCATCGCTTCGCCGACACCGAGCGCCTCGTGGAGGGACCCATCGTGCTCGATGTCGTCCATCCAGGGCTCGGGCGCCCGGCGCGCTTTCACACCCTGGAGCCAGGAGGGACGCTGGTCTGGGTGTTGCGCAGCGACCTGGACGCCTACACCGACGTGAGCGAGCGCCTCGCCGTGACCCTCGAGCAGACTCGGGAGGAGCGGGCCGGCCTCGCAGCGCTGGGGGATCGCCAGACCTGGGTGGGGCCCTCGACCGGCTCGGTCCTTGCTGACGAACCCTATGTCGGGGAGCTCGACTACATCCTCATCGGCTTGCCCGGTGTGCTCACCGAGCTGGTCCCCTCGCTGCCCCGGGGGCTGGTGCCGCTCTTCGACGACGAACGGGTCGTGCTGGTCTTCGGCATCCATGGGCCGTCGTCTCTGTTCTCCGGCCACAATCCTCCGGCGGAGGGTGGCTACGGTGCGGTGCTGGTTCCGGCCTCCTGGTCTGGAGAAAAGGGGCTGTACTGCGCCAGTGTGTGGACCGGGCAGCTGATGTACGTCCACGTACTGCGCGAGCTCTATGGGCTCCTCGGCCGGGAGGGAGAGGTCTACGATCCGAAGATCCCCTCTTACCCCCAGCGCCTGATGGCCTGGGGTCGGCGGCTGCGACTGAAGGCGGAGTGGCTCAAGGAGGTCTCCCCGGATCTGACCCACTGGGAGGACATGGTGGGCATGCCCTGGGACCCCACGCGCCTGCCGCTCCAGTGGTGCTTCGAGCGCCATGGCTTCGGAGTCGGTCCCGGCTTCTTCCGGGGCTGCAAGGGGGACCAGGAGCTCAGCCTCTTGAGCCTCGAGGAGCTCGAGATCCCCAGAGTCGAGAGCATGGACGGTGTCACGCTCGTCGATCCGGTGGAGCCGATCTACGGCTTCCGCCTCCAGGCTGACTTCCGCCTCGCCGATCCTGTTCCCCTCGACCGTCAGATCCTCGCCATCACCGCGGCCTGGCTGGTCGGATGACCTTCCCCACCGTCCCAGCCGACTACCTCGCCCAGCTCGGCGAGCACCCGCTGTTCCAGGATCTCGATCCCCTCCTGCTCGCCGATCTCTCCCAGGTCGTCCTCTTGGATGCAGGCGCGCCCTACCCGGTCCCCACCGAGCGCATCGTCCTGGTCATCGCGGGACGCGTCGCCGTGTCGAACGCCGACCGCTTCGAGCGCCTCGCCGGGCCAGAGGACGTCATCGGCCTCATCCGTCCCGGGCACGACCTCACCCTCGAGGCCCTGGAGGACTCTGCCCTCCTGCTGCTCGGTCCCATCGAGCTCGGCGGAGTGTTGGACCAGCGGAGGCGCACCCTCATCCACAACGTCACCACCCTCGCCGAGCTGGAGGTCCATCGCATCCAGCTCGAGCGGCGCGAGATCGAGGCCTCCCTGGAGGACTTCTTCGACCCGACCACCGGCGAGGCCGTGCAGGCGCCCTACGTCGCGCTGGGCGCCAAGCTCCTGATGGTCGTCGCGCGTGACACCCAGTTCAGCAAGCTCCCGCCTGGGCTTCCGGGGATACCGCTCTCCGACGGCCGCTTCCTCCTGACCTTCTGCAAGTTCCCCCACTTCGGGCCCGAAGGGGGCATCGGAGCTTCCTACGAGGAGTGCATCGTGCTCGTCCCCTGCTGGGATCTCGGCGGAGGGGGGCCAGGTCTCTACTGTCCGGAGGTCTGGCCGGAGAGCATGATGGCGGTCATCGTCGGGAGCGAGCTCTTCGGCTTCGCCAAGCGCTACGGGCGCGTCACGCTGAGGGACGACCACGCCCACGTCGACATCGACGGGACCCAGGCCTACGTCCACTGGACCGACGAGAAGGAGATCCCTGTCCACGAGTACCTCGGCGAGCTCGTCGGGGCGATCCTGGGAGAGGACGACCCGGAGGGCCGGCTCATGGAGCGGCTCACGAAGCTCGGCGCCCGTCTCACGGCCGGGCCGATGATCCGGAGCGGCACTGCGCTCCCGCTCTACGTTCGTCGGAGCGTCGGTCGACGGGACCTCGGCACGGTGGACTGGGACGTCGACGAGCTCGCCTGGGTGCCCTTCGATGTGCTCGGGTACAGCCGGCTCGCGGAGCTCGGCGGCCTCGATCTCAGGGGCTGGGGTCGGTTCACCTTCGTCAAGCCGGAGCGTGCCTTCCTGGCCGAGGTCGACATGGCGATGTACGCGGCACGGCCGGTCCGGGACCTCGTAGACGGTCCCGTGGCAAAGATGCGCTCGCAGTGGATGCGGTGGGGTGTCAGAAAGGAGAGGTTGTGGGCGACATTCCGTCGATCCTCCTAGGGCTGAGGGGCGCCCTCCCGGCGCTGGTCGCCCTGCCCGAGGACTCGGTGCTCGATGCCGACGCCAACCTGCTCCTGCACGAACTCGGCGTCGGGGACGAGCTGGACGTGGATCCCGACCGCATCGCCCTGCTCTCGAGCGGCCAGCTCGCGCTCTACTCGGCGGACCGCTTCGATCGCATCTGCGCGGGGCCCGACGTCTGCACGTGGTGGAGCGACGTCCAGACCCGGCTCGAGGCCCTGTCCGCCGCCGTCGTGGTGTCTTTCGATCGACAGGCCGTGGACTCCCACCGGAGCACCGTCGATTCAGAGGTCGTCGCTCGCTTCGCCGCCGCCGCGAACGCCCTCGCCGATCAGCGGCTGCTGCGGGACCGTCTACGCGAGCGCTTTCGCTACGGCGGGGACGACCCCTACCTGCGGGTGCGGGAGCCCTACACGGGTCGCATCGACAGCCGGCAGTTCTTCGTCCGCCCGAAGTCCTGGCCGTGGCGCGGCAAGCACCCGGACCGCGCCCTGTTCACGGTGGCCGAGTACGAGCAGGTGGGCAGCGCGGGGAGCGACTCAGGCGAAGGCACCGACTACCGCCAGGTGACGCTCTGGGTGCCCATGGACGACGGGCTGCGGCTGGTCATGGCCTGGGCCGACGACGCTCGCGCCGTGCGGGTCGTGCGCGAGCTCTTCGGTTTCAAGACCCGCTTCGGCCGCATCGAGCCGCTCGACGACTCCAGCCTCATGGTCGCGGTCGATGGCCAGCCGCGTCTCATCGCGAGGGGGGTCCTCGGCGCGTCCATCCCCGGGCCGGCCTGGCGTAGCGACGTCGGCCTCCCCGAGGGCACGCTGCGGCTCTACTCTGGCGAGGCGCGGAGCCGCTGGACGGGCCAGCCGCCGCAGTCGGCCTTCAGGTTGAACGAGGGGCGGGCGTGGCGGCTCCAGGACACCTCGATCGAGCTCCTCGAGACGGGCTTCGGGGCGGGCTTCGAGGTCATCAGCGCCACCGCGATCCAGGGCCGGTTCCAGATCGTCCCAGTGCAGAACAGCTGAGTGTCCCCGGTCGGTCACAACATCGAGATGAGGCCTGGCGACGCCATCGGCTTCTTCCGTCCGGACCACGGGCCCATCGACCTCGTCGCGATCGAGCCGAGCCGCGTCTTCGCATTCGACTACGAGGACCTGCTGCGGGAGCAGCCCGAGCAGGCTGCACGGATGCGAGCGCTCTTCTTTGACGAAGCCGTGGAGCTCCGTCGCCGTCGCCGTCGCCTGGAGCTCGGCCTTGCGAGCTACCTGGTGAGGCCTGGAGCCCGGATCATGCCGGGGCCCTATCACTCCCGCGACGTGCGCATGGACCTCTTCCTGGTGGACCTCGTGGAGCCCGTCGACTGTCCCGAGTACATGGTCCGGGTCTTCGAGCGCAGGGCGCTCATGGTCGCCGCCAGCTTCCCCAGCTTCGGCACCTCTGATCTCGTCGTGGATCCCTTCGTCTACGCGGAGATCGCCCTGTTCGTGCCGATGCTGCACCCCGCTCGGGGCCCGGTGTTGTACTGCCCGGAGCTCCGCCCGGACAACCTGATGGCGCTCGTCACCGGGCGCGAGATGCACGGCTTCCCCAAGCGCTTCGCCCAGGCGGTCCTGGCCGAGGATGATGGCCTGACCCTCTGCAGCCACCCGCGGCGCGGGCGCGTGCTCGCATGCATCGAGCGCTGGCTGGATGTCCCCGGGCACCTCGTGCTGGCTCGGGAGCGCCTCTGCCAGCCGGCCCGCTGGGGCCACTTCCGGGACGGGTCGTGGACCCAGAGGCCCCACCCCGAGTTGTTTCCGGATTGCCGCGAGCTCCTGCTGCTGCTCGATGGTCGGCTGGAGTTGGTGCTCGCCAGCCGAGGAAAGGGCCTCGGTGGATCCATCGATGGTGCCTTCGGCCTTCCGATCCGTGATGGCGCAGTCACCGTCGCCTCCTGGTGGCAGGTCCACGGCTTCCGCTCGGGTCCGCCCATCCGGCGCGTCGTCTTCAACCGACTGGCTTTCTCCTCCGGCGAGGCCACTTGGCTGAGGAACACGAGGCTCGACGCGCTGTCCGGGTACTGGACTGAGCAGAAGGCGCTGGCTGCTGTGCGCATCGAGGGAAGGTGCAAGTGGATCCCCCAGCAGGATCCAGAACGTCCTCCCGACCGCCACCGCTTGAGGCATCCTTGGCGTCCTTGGAGGCACCGATGTTCCTTCTGCTGGCCTGTACGCAGCCCACCGAGCGTGCGCCCTCCGATCCCCCGACGCTCGCGGCCATCGAGGGCGAGGACAACGGGATCACGACCCTGGCGGCGCAGGCGGTGGATCAGAGCCCCGACTGGCTCGCCGACGATCTGCAGCTCCAGTTCGAGCAGCTCGACTCGACCGTCCAGGACGACCTCGCCGTGCTGCTCGTCGACCTCGACGATCCCTACCTCTACGACGAGGTGGCCTTCGCCATCGCGCACTCCTCGCCAGAGGATCTCACCAGCGGCGGCTTCGTCCCGGGTCTGCTCGTCGAGAACGCCCAGTGGATCTACGACATCGAGCCGCTGTTGGACTACGTCACCCTCGTCGAGTACGGCGAGCCGGGCGACCCGGACCACTACACGACCACGAGCTACGTCGTGAGCGACGCCGACGGGGAGCTCTTCGAGGTCGAGATCGATCCGGAGGTCTACTACTGGTTCGTCGTCCACCCCAGCATCGAGGACGAGAGCCCCTGGTACGTCGAGGCCTGGGACGAGTGCAAGCGCAGCTCCCTGGAGTGTCCCTCGAGCCCCGAGGAGGGCGGCACCTTCTGGCGTCACTTCCTCTGGGAGGGGGCCCGGGACACCTGTCCCGAGGACGACCAGTGCCCGGTGCTCGATGAGATCCTGCCTGGTCTGGAGGTGGCTTGGACCAGCGGCTCCTACGCAGACGAGGCCGGCGCCATCAGCCAGATCGCCCGCTTCATGCTCTACAACGACGAGGACTTCGGTCGCTGGTTGACCTTCGGCGCATACGACGAGCGCAGCATCCAGCCCAACCGGATCTACGGCCTGGGTCGCGGGAACTGCGGCGAGTGGGCCGACATGACGACCGCGCTCACGCGCACTGCGCTCATTCCCAACTACAACGTCGCCCCCGCGTCCTGGGACCACACCTGGAACGAGTTCTACGACGCCTACGAGGACCGCTGGGTCGCATGGGAGCCCGTCAACTTCTGGCTCGACCACGCCTACGGGGCTCCCTACAGCAACTACGCCACCCGCGGTGACTCACAGGTCTTCAACGTCACGACCCAGTACATCGAGGACACCTTCACGATGCAGTACGTCGTGACCGACGCCGACGGGCTGCCTGTCGACGGGGCCTCTGTGGCGCTCATCACCCCCTGGGACGATGGCTGGGGCTACGCCGGCGAGACCTCCACCGACATCCACGGTGTCGCGACCTTCGAGGTTCGAGCCGAGTCCGACTACGCCTTCCGTGTCGATCACCCGACCCTGGGTGGCTACCCCGACGAGAGCTTCACCTACGGCTCCCAGGGCATCGCGATCGGCGAGACGGACATCACCGAGGTGAGCCTGCCCGGCTCCCGCGAGCCCTTGCCGGTGCGCACCCTGGAGCCCCTGGACGTCGCCGCCCCGAGCGCCGCGTTGTCCATCTCGGGCACGGTCGACTCCTCCCGGGTGTACACCACCTCCTGGCGCTTCGGGGAGCAGTTCTCCGTCGAGGACGAGCCCATCGAGGTGAGCTGGTTCCTGACCGACGACCTCGGCTACGAGGCCTTCCGGGCCGGCGCGGACCACGTCGTCTTCGCCGAGGGCAGCCTGGGCGAGGAGGCGAGCCTGGAGCTGGCCTTCGCCAAGAGCTGGAGGCTGGTCTTCGTGAACGAGTCGGTCGTCTCCACCGCAGCGGTGGGTGAGATCGAGCTCGGGGTCTCGCCGACGGAGGATGCCCGCTGGGAGGGCTCGCTCGAGCACGGTGAGCTCCTGCGGTTGTTGCCTGGCGAGCACGTCGCCGTGGCGCTGGACAAGTGATCCTGGTCCTGGTCGCTTGTGTCGAGACCGTCGAGGACCTCGACAGCGCGGTCACCGACAGCGAGCCCGACAGCGACACGGACGCCGATGCCGACGCCGATGCCGACGCGGATGGCGACAGCGACAGCGACACGGACTCGCCCTATGCCGGAGTGCTCCTGGAGCCGCCCCTGGCGCCCCCGGAGTTCTCTGTGGAGAACCAGGACCGGGAGTCGCGAGATGCCGACTGGCTCGCTGGCCACGGCACGGTCCTGTGGTTCTTCCGGAACGCTGGCTCCTCGTGAACGAACGACGGTTGCGGGTACCGCGACCTCCAGAGTGACTTCGACGCCCTGGGCGTGAGCATCGTCGCGGTCGGCTTCGCGGAGCCCGACGCCACCCGGGCCTGGGCGGACCAGCTCGGCTACGACTACGAGATCTGGACCGACGCCGACCACGTCATCGCGGAGCACTACGACGTGCTCGTCGACTGGGAGGAGGTCCCGATGCGTCACGCCTTCATCCTGGGCGAGGACGCTCATGCGGTGATCTGGCACGAGGGCGCGGTGTCCACTGGCGCCGATCCCGAGGCCGTGCTCTCCGACTGCGAGCAGCTCTTCGGCCAGTGAGCCGCGGCCCTGGGCCGCCCCCTGACTCGCTGGAGGCTATAGATGAGGTCGTGCTCCTCGCCCTCCTCGCCTGTCGTCCGGCCTCGCAGGCCGAGCGCAGCGTCATCGTCATCGTCGTCGACGGTGTGCGCGTCGAGGAGTCGCTCTCCGAAGAGGTGAGCGAGCTCTCGGGGTTGGCCGGCCGGGACCACTGGCCGGGCATCTGGAGCGAGCTCGCGCCGCATGGGACCGTGCTCACGAACGTGCGAAACCAGGGCACGACGATCACCGCGCCCGCTCACGCGACCATGTTCACCGGAGCCAGGATCCCCCTCGGGAACATGGCCGTCGACGAGGGGGTCGGGCTCTATCGCCCTGAGAGGCCGACCATCGTCGAGGAGGCGCGCCGACAGCTGGACCTCGACGCGGACGAGGTGATGGTGATGGCGAACCAGTCACTGATCTCGCCGATGACGTGGTCGATGATGCCCGGCTACGGCGAGGAGCTCGGCGCTACCTGGTTCCACGTCGTGTCCTCGCCTGGCAGCGAGCGTCCGGCGCCAGAGGACAGCCAGGTCTTCAGCACCCTCGAGCGGCAGCTGGAGGCGGGCGAGCCTCGGTTGGTGGTGGCGAACCTCAAGGCGGTCGACCGAGTCGGACACTACGGCGATGGGGTCGAGGACTACCTCGAGGCGGTCGAGAAGGTCGACGGACCGCTCGTGTCCCTCTGGGCGCACATCCAGGACGACCCCTCCTACGCAGGCAACACCGTGCTGATCGTGACCTCTGATCACGGCCGGCATCGCCTCGGCGATCCCGGCGGAGACGACTACTGGCGCAACCACGGGACCGCGGTCGAGGGGGACCGGCAGATCCCGGTGATCCTGCTGGGAGCTGGCGTCGAAGCCGGCATCGAGGACGACACGCCCTACGCGCTGTCGGACCTCGCCCCCACCGTCGCCGCGTTGTTGGAGATCGATCTGCCCTGGGCGGAGGGCCTGCCGATGAACGTCGCGCTGGTCGAGGATGTCGAGGGGCGCAGCGGCGTGGCCCAGGTCGCGGCGGCTGGCGACGAGCTCGTGCTGGTGGAGTACGCCTCTGACCCCGGCGCTCGCAGCGCCGTGACCTGGAACGGAGAGCTGGTGTCCTCTGACGAGGCATGGGCCGCAGAGGCCCCAGCCGTCGTCGCGGACGAGGAGGTCGCGTACGCCTGCTGGCGGGAGCTGATCCAGGACGAGGAGGCCTCGCCCTGGGTGCCGCGCTGCGCCATGCGCGGGCCGAGCGGTCTCACGGACCTGGAGCCCCCCGTCGACGAGGTCAACGCCCACTGGCGACCTGACATGCGGCTCTCCGACGGCGGCCTGGCGCTGAGCTTCGTCGACAACCCGGACGACATCGCCCAGCCTGGCATCGACGGCGAGGTCGGCCCGGTCTGGTTCAGGCTGGTCGCCGGCGCTTGGGAGTCTGGCCGGGATCCTGACCCCGCGCTGCGCTACCCCACCGACGCGGTCACTGTCGAGGTGTCGGAGGGGCAGCTCACCGCGTTTATCGCCAGCACCTACAGCAATGACTCCCGGGGGGACCGTCGCGTCTACGTGCAGCGGTCGAGCTGGGCGGAGGAGGGCTTCGCCGTCGAGGCGCCCGAGGCTGTGGATCTGTCCGCTGTCGCGCCGACGGAGGGCGACTGGCGGGTCGAGCGCCCCGCGCTCCGCGTCGATGGGGAAACGGTCGAGCTGCTCGTCGTCGGGGTCACGGGCGACGACCGCGTCGTCCTCCGGGTCCAGAGTCCGGACGGGGGCGTCAGCTGGAACGCCGCCAACATCGTGGTGAGCGACGCCTCGCTGCCACTCCACCTCGGCCCGCTCTGGGCTGGGGTGGAGCCCGCCTGGGTGAGCGCCGCGGGGCTCTGCACTCGCCTCGGCTGCGAGGACCCCGGGGGACCGGTGAAGGACTGGGCCTGGGATGGCTCGGAGCTGGTCGCGGTCGTCGGGGATGACGAGGGCGGCTGGGCCCTTCGATAGGCCTGCTTCAGGGCGGTCTCCAGCACGGGGCCGCGCCCGTGAGGTTCGTCCCAGTCCAGCTCCGGTCGTGCCAGGTGCCGTCGATGAGGAGTCCCATGTCTCCCAGCAGCCGGAGACCGGTGGTGGCGTTCCGGAACGTTGCGTCCTATCAGGCATCCTCTTGCCCTATGCGTACTCTCGGCCAGCGCCTTGCAGTGTGGGGAGCCCGGCTTGTGGCCTGGTTGCTCGGAGTAGTGCTCTTCCGCTGGCGGGCGAAGGGCGCCGAGCACGTCGAGCGCGAGGGCCCGCTGCTCTTGCTGTGCAACCACACGAGCTTCTTCGACCCCGTGTGGGCGGGCTACTTCGTAGGCGGGGACGTAGCCTTCATGGCCTCGACAAACCTCTTCCGGAACAGGTTCGTCGGCGCCTTCGTCTCGGCGCTCGGTGCCTTCCCGAAGGTCCGCTACATGAAGGACCGGGACTCGATGGCCGAGCTGGCTCGACGCTACGAAGCTGGCGAGGTCATCTGCATCTTCCCAGAGGGCAAGCGGACCTGGGACGGGCGCAACGAGCCGGTCCTGCCAGGGATCGGGCGACTCGTGAAGCGCCTGGGTGCCGAGGTGGTGTTCTGCCGGTTGACCACCGCCCATCTCTTCCATCCGCGCTGGGCCCGCTTCCCGCGCTGGGTGCCGGTCGAGATCGAGTACTCGCCGCTGCGGGCCTTCCAGGACCGGACGCCGGAAGAGATCACCGCAGCCGTCGACGAGGGCATCCGCATCGACGTGCGAGCTCGGCCAGCGGGCTTCGCCTGGGGCTTCCGCATGGCCGAGGGGCTGCCGACGTGGCTCTGGGCCTGCCCCTCCTGCTTCACCCTGGAGTCCCTCCTGCCTCGGGGCAACCGCGTCTGTTGCGGGAGCTGCTCGGCGTCCTGGCGGCTGACGGTCTACGGCGAGCTGCTGCCGGGCCTCGACGTGCCCCTGGCGCACCAGGCCATCGCCGATCACTTCGGAGCCCTCCCGGACCCCTCCCTGCTCTCAGGCGAGGGACGCCTCGTGGACCTTGCCGATGACAGCGTGGTGGCCGAGGGAGTCGTGGGCTTCGACGAGGCGGGGTTGGACGTCGGAGAGGACCGCTTTTTGTGGTCCGATGTGCTCGTGCTGGTCGTCGAGGTCGCCGATCAGCTCCACGTGCGCACCGACGGGCGACTCATGCGGCTGGAGATCCCAGGGCAGTCGCCCATGAAGTGGATCCACTTCATGCGCCCCCACTGGCAGGCGGCGCGGAGTTAGACACCCCTGATGGCCTCCTACGCGCTGCCGATGACGCTCCGAGAGGCCGGCGGGCCCCTCGACGTCGTGCTCGTCACCGGTGACGCCTACGTCGACCACCCCTCTTGGGGTGTCGGAGCGGTCGGTCGGTGGCTGCAGGCCCACGGCTTCTCCGTCGGAGTCATCGCCCAGCCGGACTGGAGCAGCCCGGAGGCCTTTCGCGTCCTGGGCCGACCGCGCCTCTTCTTCGGCGTGACCGCCGGGAACATGGACTCGATGGTCAACCGCTACACGGCCTCGCGGAGGCTGCGCAGCTCGGACGCCTACGCTCCTGGTGGAGCTGTCGACGGCCGCCCGGACCGGGCGACCATCGCCTTCACCGGTCGCTGCCGTCAGGCCTTCCCTGGAGTGCCGGTCGTCGTCGGCGGTGTCGAGGCCTCGCTGCGACGGCTGGTCCACTACGACTTCTGGCAGGACAAGATCCGGGGGTCCATCCTCCTGGATGCCAAGGCCGACCTCCTCGTCTATGGCATGGGCGAGCGTCAAGTCATCGAGATCGCACGACGTTTGAGAGACGGCAGGGAGATTCGCGACTGCAGGGACATTCCGGGAACTGCCTACGCTCTGGGTGCGAAGGAGCCCCCGCCCGACGGCGGTATCGAGCTGCCTTCGCTCTCGGACTGTCGAAAGAACATGAGCGATTTCAATAGGGTGACGCTCTTGATGCATCGAGAGAGCAACCCGCACTGCGGCAAGGTGCTGCTCCAGCGCCACGGCTCGCGGGTGGTCGTCCAGAACCCAGCGGCGGAGCCCATCACCACCGAGATGATGGACCGTCTCCACGAGCTGCCCTACACCTACCGGGCGCACCCCTCCTACCGGGAGCCCATCCCGGCGTTGGCGAGCATCTGCGGCAGCGTCACCGTGAACCGGGGCTGCTCGGGAGGCTGCAGCTTCTGCGCCCTGACCATCCACCAGGGCAAGGACGTCACCTCCCGCAGCTCCGAGTCCGTGCTGCGTGAGCTCCGGAGCAGGGCCAGGGGCTTCAAGGGGATCGTGTCGGATCTCGGTGGGCCGACCGCGAACATGTTCCACATGAGGTGCACCAGCGAGGCAGCCAACGCCCTCTGTCGCCGTGTCAGTTGCCTCCACCCGGTGCGCTGCAAGCACTACGGCACCGACCACGGCCCCTACCTGGATCTGCTGCGTCGCGCTCGAGCCTTGCCCGGTGTGCGCCGGGTCTTCATCAACTCTGGAATACGCTACGATCTGGCGGACTTGGATGGTGATTTCGTCGAAGAGCTCGCCGAGCATCACGTCCAGGGGCAGCTCAGCGTGGCGCCAGAGCACGCGGCCGCTGCGGCTCTGGGCTACATGAAGAAGCCAGAGATCCGGTACTTCACGAAGTTCATGGAGCGCTTCCGGGCTGCCAACGAGCGCCTCGGCATCAAGCAGTACCTCGTGCCCTACTTCCAGTGTGCCCATCCTGGTGTCGGCCCGGAGGAGACCATCGAACTCGCGCTGTACATGAAGAAGCACGGACTGCGCCCCAGGCAGGTCCAGATGTTCATGCCGACCCCGGCGACGCTGGCCACGGCGATGTACGTGACGGGGGTCGACCCTTTCACGAAGAAGCCCGTCGTCGTGGCCAGGGGCGGCAAGGAGCGCAGCCGGCAGCGGGCGCTGTTGCTCTATTGGAAGAAGGAGGAGTGGCCGCACGTGCGCGAGGCGCTGATCGCCTGGGGTCGCCGGGACCTGATCTCACGGGGGCCCAGCGGTCTCGTGCCTCCGGGGCCAGCCTCTTGCGACGACTGACACCCAGCCGACTGCTGGTGTCCTCGGATCATGAGACCATCCCGCCATGACCCGAGAAGAGGCCTGGTCCCACCTGTGCGCCTGGACCACTGGTGCCCCCCTGAGAAACCACGCCCGCGCTGTCGAGGTCGTGATGCGGCGCGCTGCCGAGGTCCACGGGGGCGACATCGAGCAGTGGGGCATCGCTGGTCTGCTTCATGACGCCGACTACGAGGCCTGGCCAGAGGACCATCCAAACCGCATCGTCGCCTGGCTGGGGGAGCAGGGCGAGCCGGACATCGCCCACGCTGTGAGCGCCCACTACACGAAGTGGGGCGTGCCCTACGACAGCCTGCTCGACCGCGCCCTGCTCGCCTGCGACGAGCTGACCGGCTTTGTCGTCGCCTGCTGCTACGTGCGGCCAGAGGGCGTCACGACCCTGAAGCCGAAGAGCGTGAAGAAGAAGCTGAAGGACAAGCGCTTCGCCGCCGGGGTGGAGCGCGGCGAGGTCGCAGCAGGCCTCGAGCTCCTGGGCGTCGATCGGGACGCCCACATCCAGATGATCATCGACGCCTTGAAGCCCCACGCAGTGGAGCTCGGCATCGGGCGGAAGTGAGCTACCCGGTGATCTTCGAATAGGGCCGGTGCGTGTAGTACTTGGGGCGGTCGTCCAGGCGCACGTGCAGCCAGCTCACACCGAGGCCAGAGGTGCTCACCCAGGTCCTGCGCCCCATCCGGGCCGAGGCCTCGACCCCGACGCGCTGCCAGAAGGCGTCGATGTCCGGGTCCGACCCCTCCCGGAGGAAGGCGGCGAGGTGGGCGTGGGGAGCGGTCGGCGCCACCAGGCGCGCGTCGCCGCCCAGGTTGTCGAAGGCCGCGACCGGTCCGACCGCTCCCCGCAGCTCCGCGGCGAATGGTCGCGGATCCACCCGGAGTCGCGCCACCGCCCGGCTCTCGAGCACGACGTACTCGAAGGGCTCCTCCCCGGTCGTGAAGGGGCGGCACTCCCAGAACAAGCCCGCGTACCCGAAGCCGCGAATCGCCTCGCTGAGCTCGCCGCGAAAGGCCGCCTCGCCCGCCAGCCGGGTTGCTGCAGTCCGCCAGTCCACGGCTCAGGCGACGCCGAGCAGGGTTCCGAAGCGTCTCGAGTGGATGCCGCGCTCCGGGGCTGGCTCGACCATTCGCCGGAGCTTGCGCTGCGAGGCCTCACGGACGGAGAGCACCTCCCAGCCGTGAGCCATGCCGGAGGGGGTCTCACGGGCCCAGCGCCGCTGGACCTGGGCGATGAAGGCCGTGCGGCCGACCTGGACGCGGACCTCGACAGCCGTTGCAGTGTCGAGGTTCTTCAGGGACCCCCTGGCACACAGGCCGCGCTCCGAGAGGTCTACGACCGTCCACGAGCCGGACGTCTCGCCCTGGCGGAACACGGCCTTTCCCTCAACGCGAACGCGGTCCGCATTCCTTGCGATCCAGCTGGCGACGTCCATTCGGTGCTCTTCCTTCCCACGACGGTACCGGGCGCGGGCCCGCCGGCGCATCACAAGATTCTCTCAGTCCAGGGTCGCCACGACCGGGAGGTGGTCCGAGACCCACAGGACCCCTTCCGAGGTCTCCATCGGGGAGGTGAAGAGGACCTCTGCCTCGACGACCTCCAGCCCGCGCACCCAGAGGTAGTCGATGCGCTGGTCCGAGCGGTTGCCCTCTTCGCCGAGGGGGATCGTGCTGTTGGTGCAGGTAGGACCGCCCTCGACGAGGCATGGTTCGCCGATGACGTCGGTGAAACCTGCGTCCTCGAGCACCTCCATGCCCTCTTCGTCGTCCGCGATGTTGAAGTCGCCGCCGAGCACGATGCGATCCCCGCCGAGCTCCTCCACGAAGCCGAGCACGTCCTCGACCTCTATGGCTCCGTTCCCCGAGGTGTGAGCGTCGAAGAGGTCCACCTCGTCCCCCTCCACCGAGACCCGGGTGTGGAGCACGCTGCGTGGGGTGCCAGAGGTCGTCGTCAGCACGTGGTTGTTGGCCTCGAGCACCTCGTAGCAGGTGAGGATTGCTTGCCCCCAGCCGTTGCCGGAGGAGGCTGGCTCGGTGCCGAAGAGGTCGCCGAAGGTGAGCGACCAGGCTTCGCCCTGCGCCACGCGGAGGATCTCCGCCGTGTCGGGGTAGCCGTCCGTCGCCCCCATCACGACCTCCTGCAGCATGAGCGCCGCGAGCCCATCCTCGGCCAGGGCCGGGCCGGCGAGGGCGAGGCGCTCCTCGACCCGGTCGAAGGGCTGGGCGTCGGGATCCTCGTCGAGGTAGCCGTGCAGCAGGTTCCACGAGGCCACCCGCAGGGGGCCGCAGGCTGGAGTGGAGTCGGCGGTCCCGCCAGGGGTGCAGCCCGAGAGCGACAGCAACAAGAGCGCTTTCACCACTGCGAGGTAGCACGCGATACCCTCCGTGGCGGCAATGAACCAGTCCCAACCCAAGGGCCTCCGCCTCGGGACATTCCTCGGCGTCTACACGCCGACCGTCCTCACGATCCTCGGCGTCATCCTGTATCTGCGGATGGGCTGGGTCGTGGGCAACGCCGGCATCTGGGGTGCCGTCGCGATCGTGCTCATCGCCAACGGCATCACGGCCATCACCGCCCTGTCGATGTCGGCCCTGTCCACGAACATGCGGGTCGGGGTAGGCGGCGCCTACTACATCATCAGCCGCTCGATGGGCCTGGAGCTCGGTGGCGCCCTGGGCATCCCGCTCTACCTCTCGCAGGTCCTGTCGGTGACGCTGTATGCCTTCGGACTGGCGGAGAGCACCGTCTTCGTCGCCTCGGAGCTGGGTGGGATCGAGAACACCGAGGGCTTCGTCCAGCCCCTGGCCGCGCTCATCGTGATCGCCGTCACGGCGCTGGCTGCCCGCAGCACCGAGCTCGCCCTCAAGGCCCAGCTGCCGATCCTGGGCTTCATCGTGATCTCGCTGGTGGCCCTCTGGGTCGGCGTCGACTTCGACGTCCAGCACGCCCGGAGCACCGGGCCCTTCGAGGAGGTGGGCTTCTGGGGCGTCTTCGCCGTCTTCTTCCCTGCGGTGACCGGCGTGCTCGCTGGCGTCGGGCTCTCCGGCGACCTCCGCGATCCCGGGAAGTCCATCCCCCGCGGGGTCGGCCTGGCTGTCGTGACCGGCTTCGTCGTCTACATCTCCGCACCCTTCGTGCTGGGCTACGCCGCCCCCATCGACGAGCTGCTCACGAACAAGCTCATCTGGACGGAGGTCGCGGTCTTCGGCGCCTTCGCGGTCCTCCCCGGGCTCTTCGGCGCCGTGCTGTCCTCGGCCATCGGCAGCATCCTCGGAGCCCCCCGGACGATGCAGGCCCTGGCTCAGGATGGGCTCGTCGATCGTCGCCTCGGGCGGGTCGACGAAAAGACGGGCGAGCCGATGGTCGCCCTTTACATCAGCGGTGCCGTCGCGTTGGCCGCCGTCGCCCTCGGTGACCTCAACGCAGTCGCCGCGGTCGTCTCGATGTTCTTCCTGACGACCTACGGGATGCTGAACCTGGCATCAGCGCTAGAGGCCTGGATTCGCGATCCCAGCTACCGCCCGCGCATCCGCGTGCCCTTCTGGATCAGCCTGGTGGGTGCGCTCGGTTGCGCCCTGGCCATGGCCCTGATCAGCCCCTTGGCCTTCGTCGCGGCGGTGCTCATCGAGACCGGGATCTGGTGGTGGCTCAGCCGCCGTCGGCTCCAGGCCACCTGGGGCGATCTGCGGAGCGGCTTCTGGTTCGCGACGGCCCGGCTCGCGATGGTCCAGCTGCGCACCGCACGCATCGAGCCCCGCAACTGGCGCCCCCACATCCTCGTCTTCACGCCGAACCTGGAGCGCGACGTCGGCGTCGTGTCCATGGCCGCCCACTTCGGTCAGGACCAGGGCATCGTCTCGGTGTTGACCTTGCACAAGGGCCACCTGGACGACCGGGATGTGCCCAAGCGCACCCTCGCTCGGAACCGCGAGCTCCTGGTGGCGGCTGGCGTGATGGCCTTTCCAGAGGTCGTCACCTGCGAGAACAAGGAGCTCGGCCTGCTCTCGGCCTGCCAGGCCAACGGCTTCGCTGGCATCGAGTCCAACATGGTGTGCTTCCGCTGGCCGTCGAAGCGCGAGCGCCTCGAGCGCATGATCCGCTGGGTCCGCCACTTCGACGACCTCGAGAAGAGCACGATGATCATGCGACCGGTGAAGGGGAGCCGGACCAAGGAGGGAGGGGGCGAGGTCCTGGTCTGGTGGAAGGGCAAGGAGGCCAACGGCGACCTCATGTTGTTGCTGGCCCACCTGCTCGTGATGAGCAAGGCCTGGCGCGGTGCGCGCATCACGCTCGCGAGCGTCGTCGAGTCCGTCGAGGAGGGAGAGGCGCTCAGCAAGCGCGTGGCCGGGGGTCTGGCAGGGACCAACATCCAGGCCGAGATCGAGGTCGTCGTGCGGCCCGACGACCACTCCCCCCTGGACTGCATCAGTGAGCGTTCCAGGCAGGCGGACCTCGTCTTCCTGGGTCTCGCGCGCGCCGAGCCAGGGACCGAAGAAGACATCGCCGCTCGGCTGATCACCCTGGTCGAGGGCATGCCGAGCGTGATCCTGGTCCGCAACTCGGGGCCCTTCCGCGGACGGCTCGTCTAGGCGCAGGGCTTGCCGACATCCAGCCGAGCGAAGTCCTTGTGGAAACGACGCCACTGGGTCGGGACGAGGTGACGGCCGTCGCTCAGGAGGTGCCAGGGCTCCATCGCCGTGAGGTCCTTTCGCAGCTCGAGCTTGTCCACCGAGGCGTTCGTGAAGTCCCAGATCGCCGTCGCGAGGCGGTCGAAGCCGTCCGGGCCCTCGCGCAGGCGGCGTGCCTCAGAGGCCGACAGGGGGTGGGCCTCGAGAGAGGGCCACTCGACCATCGGGCGGATCAGCGCCGGCAAGGCGTGACCCTCGACGGAGAGCTCCAGCGTGCGGACACGCTCGTCGATGCGGCCCACCAGGGGTGCGATGGACAGGACACCGGTCGGCTCGGGCTCCAGGTGGGCGACCACGTGCCACCAGGCCCGCCAGGCCTCGCGCTCGAAGGCCAGCATGGCCTCCACCCGTCGCTTCCAGGCGCCGTCGACGAAGGGGAGGACGAACACCAGCGCGTCGCGTCGAGGCGAGCTCGCCGGAGTCCGGAAGGTGTCCAACAGGCCGCGGGTGCCCGGGGGTGGCAGGAGGTCGACGGCCGGGCGTCCGAGCGCCTCGGTCACGCTCTCGGGAGTCAGGATCATGCGAGGCAGCATCAGGCCTCCAGGTAGACGAGCACGGCGCGCACGGTGTGGCCGCGAGGCGCGCGCGGGACGAGGGGGACCTGCACCCGCACGATGAGTCCGGGGGCTGCGGTGGCCGGTGGCGCCCGATCGCCGAGGATGTCCTCGAGGCGCACCGGCGTCGTGAGCACCTTGCGGTTCAGGAACTCCCGCTCGCGCACCCGGTACAGCGGCACGTGCTCGTAGCCGTAGCCCAGGCGGGACAGGGCGGCGGCGGTCGCCTCTTCGACGGGGACGTCCACCCGCGAGGACTCCGGGACCTCGTGCGGGAGGGCCTCTACCAGGAACTGGGCGAGTCGGAGCCAGGGCACCACGAAGCGGTTGAAGACCTCGCGGCGCAGGCCGTTGGCCAAGGCCAGGCCGTCGTCCTGCTGCTTACGCTCGACCGTTGGGGCGAGGCTGGCCCAGGCCCGGTAGCCTCGCGCCGGACGGGCCGAGCGTCGGGAGTAGGCCTTCTCGGCCAGCACCGCCTGGCACACGTCGTCCAGGGAGCCGGCTCCGAGGTGTCGGGCGCCGATGGCGAAGGCGCTGAGCTCCCGGTAGCCCTCGCGGAAGCCC
Organism: Myxococcota bacterium; assembly: GCA_036012755.1. Lineage (GTDB taxonomy): Bacteria > Myxococcota_A > UBA796 > UBA796 > CAJQPC01 > JAAESX01. The sequence continues at coordinate 162,264 of DASCPX010000059.1, forward strand.
TCTTCGAGCTCCTCCCAGCGCTGGTGGTAGTCCCCCTCCGTGAGGGCGCGAAGCCGCTGGGAGGCCTCCAACAGATCGCGCCCTCGACGGAAGAGATCGCCGTGCTCGGCCATGCCGAGGTCACAGACGGCCCCGCAAGCGCTGCGCAGCTCCGGGTACTCCAGCGCCTGGCCCAGCGCTCCACGCAGGCCGTCGTGCTCCGGGGCGGTCGGCTTCTCCACCGCGAGCTCCTCGACGCGCTCTGCCTCGGCGGCCTTCTCTGTCTCCAGGGAGGCGACGCGGCCCCCCAGCGCCCGCATCCCTGCGCGCGCCTGGTCCAGCTCTGCCTGGAGGTCCGAGATCCTGCGCTCCTTCAGCTGCAGGCGACTGCGCAGGGGGCCGGCTTCGTCGACGGTCGGCCTCGCCCGCTCCCGAATCCGGGCGGCGATGAGCCCGAGCACGATGCCGCCAGCGCCAGCCAGGACGATGAGCAGCCACGACTTCGGAGCTCCCTGTTCGGCCGGCTCCTCCAGGGGGGCCTCCTCGACGAGGACCTCGAGCTCGGGGGTGGTCACGCTCAGGACCACGGCGGGGAGGCTCGGAGAGTCGCAGGAGGGTGTGCGCGCGAAGTCGAACAAGAGCAGCTCTCCCCTGGCTCCGGGGGGCAGCGTGCAGTCCTCGAAGGCGAAGCCCTGGGGCCCGACCGTGACGGCGCAGGTCTGCTCGCCCAGCCTCAGCACGCCGGCGTGGACACGGGCGTCCCGGGACAGTCCATGCAGCACGCCGCCGGCGTTGTCCGCCCAGGTCTGCTCGCCGCAGGGTCGGCGGTTGCTCTGCTCGGAGCTCCAGAAGGTGTGGCTCCAGACGGTGCGGATCGGCTCCAGCGGCTCGAGGTCGTTCGGGGACTCGAGCACGAGCTCTCCCCGCAGCGGGATCAGGGCGGGATCCCCGTCCTCTTCGCCGCCAGAGGGACACCAGCGCGGCGGGGCGGTGGTGCCGGAGGGGTCGCCGAAGCCCCACTCGTCACCGTCGCACTTGCGGCCGGTGCGCTCGTGGACCAACGGTGAAGCGAGCAGCATGTCGCCGGCATCGCTCGGGATCACCAGGCCGTACCGAGACCGGTCCGCGTCGTGGAAGCCCGGCTCGCCGAGCTCTACCCCCAGGGGCGCCGCCAGCGCTGGGAGCACCCAGATCACAACAGGTCTCCCCAGCCGAAGGGCAGGCCGGTGATGGGGCTCCTCGGGGCGGGACCCTCGTCGTCCGGGGCCTCCGGGAGCGGGATGGGTTCTCCGCCCTCGACGAGCTGCCAGAGACCCAGGCGCCAGCGGGCCGCGTCGAAGCGCGCCAGGAGCGAGCACTCGCTGGCCAGCGGCACGTCGAGGGTCGCGATGGTGCGGCTCGTCCAGCTGTCCGAGTCCCCGAACCAGGCGTCGACAGAGGTCGGGAAGCGGCGCTGGGCGAACTGGACCCGCGCGTCTCGACCGACCCGCGGCAGTCGCACGACGGCCCGTGCCTGTCCTCCGGGGATCAGGCGCGTCCCAGCACGCCAGACACGCGTCTCCGGGCGCATCTCCAGGCGGTAGGTGATCTCCTGACCCACGAAGTGGCCGACGGCGGTCCCAGCGCTGGTGGTCGAGGCACAGGCCCCGCGCACGCAGGCGAGCTTCATGTGGTCGACGTCGTCCTCGTTGGCCGCGGTCGTGAAGTCCACGGCGTCGCTGGTGCGCACCAGCCCCCGCTCGACGAGGTAGACAGCGAGGGCCTCGCGGAGGCCGGGCAGCAAGGCTCCACGGCCGCTGACGACCACGCGGTCGATGGTCCCGTGGTCCTCGCCCGGCGGGAAGAGGTCATCCACCACGGTGCAGATCGTGGCTCGGAGGAACTTCGTCAGCCGAGGTCCCCAGGCGCTGTGCGGGACCGGCGGCAGGGCCTTCAGCCCGTAGGCCTGGAAGTCGAGCTCGCCAGCGGAGATGGACTCCGGGCTTCCCGGTAGCAAGGCCTGGGCGAGCCAGATCGCCCAGCTCTCGGCGAGCACGTCCCCCTGGTTCCGAGCCTCTGACAGGACCCGCGAGAGCTCGGTCGACCAGTCGATCTTGGCTGGTGAGACCTGCCCGAGCGCGCCGCGACGGTTCTCTCGACCGGTCCCGGCGATGTCCGAGACCACCTCCGCGATGCGCTCGTCGAGGCGGCCCTCCCGGAGGTCGGCCAGGCAGCGCACGAGCAGCTCGTCGACGTCGTTTCCACCGACCGTGACCCCCGAGTGGCGCTCGATGGCGACGCGAGGGAGGCCCTCGTCGATCTCGGCGGACACCAGCGCCGCGTCCGTGCTGCCTCCGCCGACATCGAAGACCAGCAGCCGGCTGGGGGGCAGGGTGCTCGCCCGGGGGTTGCTGCCGCGCCAGCGGGCCAGCTCCCACCACACGACCGCGTCGGCTTCGCGGACCAGCGAAGGCACAGGCACTGCCTGGTCGAAGTGCCCCCAGCCGCGGGCGGCGAAGAGGCTCTCGAGGAAGCGACGGAGCCCCGCGTGAGAGGCGTGCTGGAGCAGCTCACACTCGTAGGCGCCGAAGGCGTTCGGCACGGTCAGGCGGAGCTCCAGACCCTGGGTCCGGATGGCGTCGACCGGGAAGCCCTCGATGCCGAGCCCCTCGCAGTAGTCGTCGTCCTCGAGCTCGAAGATCGCGAGCTCCTCGCGGATGGTGCCGGAGCCCTTCGGTGTCAGCGCGAGGGTGACGAGCTCCTCGACGACCTTCTCCAGCGGATGGGCGAGCTGACCGGCGCCCTTGCCCTGCCGTCGTCCGTCCGCGAGCAGGCGCTTGAGCGAGCGGTAGTAGCGAAAGCGCGGATCCGGTGCCGCTTGGTCGCGCAGTCGCCTGGCGGGCGCCCCGAGCACGGCTGGCTCGTCCGGATCCCGGTGGACCGCGAGGACCGAGTCGATGGTGTGGCGAAAGGTCCGCGGCTCGCGGCTGGCGACCACGAGGCGGGCCAGCTGCCCGTCGAGGCCCCGCGGCCACGCGACGGCGCAGGCGGAGGTGCCGAAGTCCAGGCAGAGCCGCAGCGGCCGGACGGCTGTGACCTGACGGCCACCGTCGGGCTCGAGCATGGGCAGGCTCGCCGAGGCCTCTTCGACGACCTCGACCTCTGTGGCTTCGGTCTCGGCGGATCCGTCGGTCAGGAGGTTCTGGTCCTCGCCGGGGATCTCTGCGTAGAAGTCGTCCCCGTCCACCGGGGCCGTGAAGAAGTCCAGGACCGTCTGCACGAAGCGCTGCCACCAGGTCATGCTTCCACCCACACGCGCACGGTCGGCTCGTGTTCGTCCATGGGCCCCCCGGGGGCGTCGACGTCGACCCGGACAGGCGGCTTCCGGGGGTGGACGTAGCGGGGGCGAAGACACCAGGCTCCGTCGGCGGTCTCCACGATCACCTCGGCTGCGATGCGCGTGCCGGCCATGAGCGCAGCGACGGCCTCGCGGACCTCTTGGGGGCGGCCGTCGTCAGGGACGCCGGTCGCGCCACGGCGGCTGAGGGCCCAGCCCGGAAAGGGCCCCTCTGTGGGGAAGACGAGCTCCTCGTCCAGCAACCAGCCGGCGAACTCCAGGCCCCGCAACAGGCAGCCCCGCCAGGCGGTGCGCTCGACACGCTCGGCGGGCAGGAGGCTGTCGTAGCCGAAGCCCTCGAAGTGGTACTGCAGGCCGTCTCCGGTGAGCTCGCCGCCGACACGCAGGTGCGCGCTCCGACCGCGTCCCTCCAGGCGAAGGCCGCCGCCGGTGTTCCAGGCGCGGAGTGGCCAGAAGGGGCCGAGCTCGTTGAGGTCGAGGATCGCCAGGGGGCTGTCCAGCTCGAAGGCCCACTGGCCGGACTCGCCGAGGGAGCGCACGACACCATCCAGCAACAGGCCGCGGTGGAAGATCCTCGCTCGCCCCTCTCCGACGAGGTGGAAGCGGCCCCCCACGGGCTCGAGCTCGACCAGTTCACAGGCGGAAAAGACCTTCGGGTCCAAGATGCCGCGGGCGTCTCCGCGTCCGATCCGCACGGTCTCGCCTGTCCGAAACAGGAGCCGCAGGGCGTCGAGGTCGTCGACCTCGTTGAGCACGATGTGGTGGCGCCCTGGCAGCCAGGCTTCGACAGGGCCGGCGCGGACGAGCTCCTCCAGGTCCTCGGCACTGGCCGCTGCCAGCGGCTCGAAGGCGAGGTCGTCGACCGGGCCCTCTTGACCGGTCTCGGGGTAGCGGACGCGGCCGTCCGTGCCGAGGCTCCAGCGGGCCGCGGTGGTCTCGACGGGCTTCAGGGCCACCCGCGCCGGTGCCGGTGCTGCCCCGACCGCCGCCGGGTGGCTCCAGCGCGCGCGGAGCGGGGGCGGCTCGAGGACGACGCGGCCCAGGACGCCCTGGCCTGCGACCTCGACCGAGAGGTGGCCGATGGGAGCCAGGCGCGGACTCCAGGCGGGGCTGAGCACATAGGCGTCGCCGGCGCGCTGGCCTTCGATCTCCACGCGGTCCACGCGCTCGCCGATGTGGTGGTGGAGCACGAGCCCGAGGCGCTCGGGGCGCAGGGAGACGCCCTGCAGCACCAGCTTGGACAGGGGCAGCTCGACAGGGCCCAGCCCGGTGAAGGAAGTCTCTACGGACAGCGGGACCGTCGGGCTCGAGAGCGGGCCGTCCTCTCCGACGAGGTTCGTCCAGATCCGGACGTGGGGGTCCTCGAGCGTCTCCAGGGTCGACAGCTCGACCACTCGGCCGCCGTCGAGGACCTCTGCCCCCTGCACCGCGCCAGCGGGCAAGGGCGCACCTCCCACGAAGTGCAGGGTCGGCAGCACCAGCTCCAGCTCGTCCTCGTCGCCGACGATGCGCGCGCCGGTCGGGGCCTCGAGCGCGACCGGGCCGCCGGGGCCCACCTCGATGGAGGGATCGGGGAGCTCGATGCGCTCCTCGCCGCGGACCACCGTGAACCTCCAGCGGTCCCTGGTCCGCTCCTTCTCGAGCACGCAGTGGAGCTCGCAGCCCTCCATGGGCAGGACGAAGCGCTCGACCCCTTCCGAGAGCTCGGTCCACACCCAGGCGTGGCCCTGGACACGGAGCGGAAGGGCGCGACGGTGGAGCTTGCCGTCCTTGGGGACCCAGTCGCAGAGGAAGGGCCTGCGCTCCTCGCCGCCGAGCACCCCGAGCAGCTTGCGGAGGTCGCGCAGGACGCGCTCCTCGACGTTCTCGTACCAGAGGCCGCAGGGCTCGAAGTGATCGCCCCGGTCGACGATGCGCAGGACCTCGTCGCGCTGCACCTTCATGGGCTCGTCACCTCCAGGTATTGAGCGATGCGCTCCAGGATCCGGCGCGCGGCGGTCTTGGCGACGGTGTCGTGACCGTCGACGACCACTGCGAGCACGTAGCCCTCTCCGAGCGGGTTGCCCTCCGAGTCTTCGGCGAGCCCGTCGAAGGCCACGGCCACGAAGCTCGTGCCCGGCACCAGCACGACCTCCGGCGCGGGCGTAGCGAACAGGCCCAGGACCTCGTCGAGCCAGACACCGCCGTCGACCGGGAGGTCCTCTGTCCCGAGGTTCGCCGAGACCCCGGCTCGGTTGGGGCTGACCGCCTCGCAGGCCTGGGCCCCCGCGCCGAAGCCGTGGGGGGGTGTCTCGCCAGCGAGCACGTCGGCGACGACCGCCTCGAGGTAGGGGCGCTCCCGCATCGTGCGGCCCGCTCGCCGCCAGCCAGAGGCCGTGCTCAGCGACAGCGCCAGGGTCTCCCAGTCGGATCGCTCGTAGGTCGCCCCGACCTGGCCACAGGCCCATGCCTCGATGCCGGCGCGGGCCAGCCCGCCCTGGGTGACCGGCGCGGGGTTGGAGGCCGCCTGGGTCGCGAAGGTGCCGGTCTTTCCGCCGATGCGGTCCTGGAGCGGGCTGCCCTGGAAGTAGCGGACCGCGGTCGAGCCGCTCACGCCTACGACGGCTCGCATCGCCGCCTCGACACGGTCCGCCTGCTCGTCGGTCATGAGCGCCTCTGTGGACAACCGCAGCTCCTCCTCGCCCTCCATCCGGACGAGGTCCGGGCTGACGACGCCGTGGTCGTCGCGAGCCATCGGAGAGGCCATCACCGCCAGCCCCAGCGCAGAGGTCTGCACACCTCCGAGGCCGTAGCCGAGCCGGGCGTAGTTCGCGAGATGGGTCACGCCGAGGTGTCGCTGGAGCTCGCTCGCCTGGCCGGCGCGGCTGTAGCGGAAGTCGATCTTGCGCTTCTGGCCGTCGTCGAGGCCATAGATCTCGGGCCCCTCGAAAGAGGGGTAGACGAAGCCGCCGAGGCGCACTCCGGGCAGCCAGCGGGCGGCGCCGACGGTCGGGAAGGAGATCCCGTTGACGGCGTCCTTGTCCTGGCTCGAGAAGGCCATGCGGTAGTGCGTGCGGTGTCCGAGCTGCACGAGGGTGTCGACGAAGAGGTTGTCCCGGCCGAGGTCGTCCTCGATGGAGAAGCCGGGGTCGAGGACCACGACGAGGTCGCCGCCGGTCTTCCAGAGTCCGCCGGAGACCTCTGGCTGGATCGCGGAGCTTTCGCCGAAGCCGACCTTGGCGCTCGGGACCAGGTCGATCGTCGCCAGGGCGAAGTAGGGGTTCTTGGACTTGCGGAAGGCGTCGAAGAAGCCAGCGGAGGCCGAGGCCGCGTGGAAGGTCTGGCGGCGACCCTCGTCGTCGCTGCAGCGCACGGTCTTGCTGGTCCGCACCGCACCCGGGTCCTCTGGGAAGAGGGTGGCCTCCTCACTGGGATCATCCGGCAGATGAAGGGAGGAGAACACCATGCGAACGCAGCTGATGTCGTCCAGGGCAGGCCTGGCGGGCTGGTCGAGGAGGCCCCCGCGGGCCATGGCGTAGGAGGTCGCGAGCTTGTAGACGGATCCAGCGCCCTTGTTCCGGCGGAAGGCGAGGTTCTCGAGCTCTGCCGGGGCACGCCAGTTCCCGTCCCGCTGGCGAAGTCGGGCCTGGAGCTCCTCCAGCGCCACCTTGTCGTTCGGGTCGAAGCTCGGGTGGTTGACGACTGCGTGGAGGTCGCCCGTGGGCGCGTGGAGGAGCACTGCCTGGCCAGTGACGGTCTCTGCCCTGCCGGCGGGTTCGGTGTCGGAGAGCACCGCGCTCAGCTCCGCGGCGATGATGCGCTGGAGGTCTCCCGAGAGCATGAGCTCGACGCCTTCCTGCTCGGCGGGGAGCTCGTCGCAGGTGTCCTCCCAGGCCTCTGAGGCCTCGCGCCAGACCCCCGGCTCCAGCCAGCTCTCGAGTCCGCCGTAGACCACACCCCGAACCCCGACGACAGCGGCGAGGTCCTCGCCGAAGGGGTAGCGACGCACGACGCGCTCGTCTCGCACCACGCTCTCGGCCGCCCGGTCCGGGTTGTCCGGGTCGCTGAGCAGCAGCACCAGCTCGTAGGAGCCGCTCTCGAGCCTCAGCCGCGCCCCGTCCTCCAGTGGGTTCGGCGTGTCCTCGGCGAGGTCCTCCAGGCGGGTCGTCTCAGAGCCCGGGGGCTCCAGCAGGAGCTCGCCCGGTCCGGTCCTCGTCACCTGCAGGACGCCGTCCTGGCGCCAGAAGGTCGCGCAGGTGGCGGACTCGGAGCCCAGCTTCTCCGCCGGATCCCAGGTCGCGCTCGCTCCGCGCACGCCGAGGTGACCCAGCGGTACGACCGCGGCCGAGGAGAGCTCGACACCGGCGCGGGCCCGGTCGCCCAGGCAGATCGTGGACTCGTCCGAGCTCAACAGCAGCCGACTGCCGGCGAGGGTGCCCTCTTCGACCTCGAGGAAGGCCGAGGTGGAGCCCTGGGCGAGGTCGATCGGAGGGCGTGCGTAGCCGGAGCGGGCCAGGCGGCAGCTCGTGTCCCCGTCTGGGACCGCCGGGCTCGCGCTGGGCCCGCTGCGGGTCGAGAACGGACGCACCCCCAGCACCCGGGTGGGGACGAGCACCATGTCGTCCTCGCCAGCGACACGTGCCCAGTCGAAGACGAAGCCGAGCTCGCTGGGATCCGGGACGGCCTCTGGGAGATCGCGCAGGGACGCCGCCGCTCGGCGCAGCTTGTCGGTGGTCTCGCGATCGTGGGCCTGCTCCTCTGCAGCACGGAACAGCTCCGGCTCGGGCGGCGGGATCGGCGAGCCGTCGCAGGCGACGCCGGTCTCCAGGTTCCAGCGGAAGCGAGCGGGGAAGGGCTCGTGGGGGCCGGGGGGATCGGCGGGGTCGTAGTCGGAGTCGAAGCAGAGCAGCTCGTTGTCGATGAAGGCCTGCAGTCGCTCCTCGAGCTCGTACTCGACCCGGTGGTCGGCGAGGTGTGTGCGCCACATCCAGGGCCAGGGCGAGGAGCTGAAGAGCTCCTCCCGCGAGAAGGCCACGAAGCGCTTCTGGCCGTCCGCCTCCCAACCCAGCGGTGTGTCGGCGGCCTTGAGCGTCGCCAGCGGCCAGCTGGGCAGCTCCAGGGACATCCAGCGGCGGTCTCCGGCGAGGCGGCGCCAGGTCGGATCGTCCCGCTCGGTGTCCGGGATGCGCATGCGGACCTGCGTGGCGCCGTCGAGGTCGACCCGGACACGCTCGACGACCATCGGGACCTGGCCGGCCCAGATGTGATCCCCGTCATGGACCGGCACCGCTTCGCCGTGGCCGGGTGCGCGGCGGAGCAGGGGGGCGCTCTCTCCGGCGGCGACGCGAGTGCCCCCTTCCTCCGTGCGCAGTCGGGCGCTGGAGTCGATGACGAGGCTTCCGCGGAGACCTCCGTTCTCGACGCAGAGCAGCCCCCCACCACAATCGGCGGGTGCGCGCAGCAGGAGGTGCTCGACGCCCATGCCGGCCACGGGCAGCACGATGTCGGCGTCGCGCCCCAGCCCCACGGTCGCGAGGACCCCCTCGCCGCCCTTCGGCACGTCGACCTCGAGGCCGTCGAGGACCAGGCGGTGGCTGTTCCCATCGACGTCCAGGCGGAAGCGGGTCCTGCCCCGCTGTCCGGTCTCACACGCGATGGCGCTCTCCGGGGCGAGCTCGGTGGCCTCTCGGCCGTCCTCGCCGATGCACTCGATGCGCGAGGACAGGGCGTAGCGGTCCGCCGTGCCTCGCACGAGCTTCAGGGTGAAGAGGCGCTCACCCCGCAGGGGGAGGTAGATGAGCTTCTCGCTCTCGTCGGAACTCGGCCGCTCGGGGCTGCGTGCGCGCAGGGTCCAGGCGGCCAGCACCGCCGTGCCGAGGAGCAGCAGGCCCAGGGACAACAGGCGCCGCCAACGGGGGGTCTTGCGGCCGGTCATGAGCGCTCCTCGAGCATGGCCTCGGCGGCCTCGCGACGGGCGGTCATACGGAGCCCCTGGTGGTGCTCGGACATCGAGCGGGCGTAGAGACCCGTCGCGACCCCCACCAGGAGCGCGAAGCCCATCGCCGCCGAGCCGCCGCTGGAGACCCAGGGGAGCGTGATGCCCGTCTGGGGGACCGTGTTGAAGCAGGTGCCGATGTGCACGACGACCTCGCTGGCGACGTAGAGCGCACCGAAGAAGCAGAAGTAGCCAGCGGCCGCCCAGCGGCGGGCCTGGATCTCGGCCCGGTCGCTCATCGCGTCGGCGATCGCGCCGGGCAGGGCCTGGTCCTCTGCGTGCTGTCCGACTGCCCGCAGCAGCCCACCGGCCCGCTCCAGGAGCTGGTCTCCAGCTCCGATCAGGCCGCCGACGAGCACGGCGAAGGCCAACAGCACCAGGAGCGCTCGGCGCAGACCCCAGCTCTGGAGCAAGGCGATGAAAGCCAGGTCGTTGTGCAGGTTGGACAGGTAGACCTCGTTGCCTTCGCCGTAGAAGCCCGCGGCGATCCAGTGGGCCTTCGTGCTCCACCAGCCCGGGGCCGTGTACCAGGTGTGCTGCCAGGTCTCGCCACGGTCGATCGCTCGCTCGATGCTGCGGCCGACCCTCGGGATCTCGGTGACCTGGTCCTGGAAGGCGGCGGTGAGGAAGACGAAGAGCTCGACGAAGCCGACCAGCGCCACGACCACGACCGCGAAGACCGCCAGCCGCGAGAGGACACGCCGGGGACGAAGGCGGGTGCTCGCCCAGGGGAAGGCCCACAGCGCCAGCATGCCGACGACCGAGGGCACGATGACCATCAGGGGGCCGAGGTCCGCTCGGGCGCCGTAGCAGATGAGCAACAGGCCGCCGATGAGCACGGTGTAGCCGAGCGCTCGGGCCGGGACGCGCCACCACTCGGAGCTGTGCTCCCTGGAGAAGCCGGCGAGCAGCCCGGCGATGCCCATGCCGATGAGTGTGGGCGTGAACTCGGCGGGCTTGAGATCGAAGCCGGCGAGCCAGCGACTGCCAACGGCGACGTCGAGGAGGGCCCCGAGCACGAGCACCACGAGGCCCACGCAGAGGGCCAGCAGGCCGAAGGTCGAGGCCCCGTCTTCTCCGGCGGGCTTGTCCAGCATGAGGTGCATGGCCCGCGAGACGGGTCCGCGGCGCTCGCGGTACCAGCTCATCCAGGGCTTCTCGGAGAGGCGCTCGGCGAGGACCTCTGGGTGGACTGCGCGCAGCCAGGCGGGATCGGGCCGATCGTGGGTGAAGCGGGCCAGGAGCAGTGAGCCGCCCAGCAGCGCAGCGCCGATGACCCAGACACTCACGACCCCCCTGGCGAGGGCGGCCCGGACCAGATCGCTGGTGGGCAGCTGCTGGACCGGCGGGCCCACCAGCGCCCAGAGGCCGAGGTCGATGCTCACCCACACGGCGAGGCCGAGCACACCGACACCGAGGGTGCGCCCGGTCAGCGCGAGGAGCTGCCAGGCGCTGCTGGCGCGCCAGCGGTGGCCGAGGCGCACACCCAACAGCAGCAGCACCGCGGCGCCGTAGCCCGTGATGAGGTGGCGCTGCACGTAGTCCGGGGAGCCCAGCAGCGCGTCGCTCGCGGCCATGCGCATCTGGAGGGCACCCCCGGCGGACAGGAGGATCGCAACAGAGCCCAGGACCAGCAGGATGGGGAGGGAGATCGGAGCGCGACCGCCGCGGGTGGCGACGCCCGTTGCCTCCCGCAGCGCGGCGACCACGAGGCCGCAGACCAGCACGAGGAAGCCACCGAGGGGGATGCGCTGGTCCCGGAGCGGCTGGTGATCCCAGTAGCGGAGGGTGTGTCCGGCGAGGGGGAAGCTGTCCCCGGGGGTGAAGCGTCCCTCCGCGCCCGGGAGGTCCGGGGGCAGCAGCGAGCGCACCACGAGGTCGTCCTCGCTCGTGCACAGCGCCGCGAGATCGACGGTCGTTCGTCCCTCCTCCTGGACATCGTCGTGCCGCAAGGCGAGCCAACGAGGCAGCGGCAGGTCGTGGAGGCTGTCCCCGGCCTGTCGCACCGTGTGCGCTGAGCTGCGCTCGACTCCGTCGGGGAGGAGGACCTCGCTGGTCGCACCGCGCAGGACCAGGCGGCCCTCGTTGCAGCTCGGCACGTCGACGCGTGCCCCCCAGGCCTGGAGTCGCCCGGCGCTCAGCGAGGACAGCAAGCGGACCCGCCCGCTCGGCGGGAGCTCCAGGTCGAAGTCGACGCTGTCCTCGTCGACGGACACGGCGTAGTGGACCCCAGCGCCCGCGACGAACCAGTCGCCTCCCGCCAGATCGGTCTCGCCGACCTCGCTGGGGCACTCCTCGCCATCGGAGAGGCAGTCCTCGAGCAGCTCGCAGTCGAAGACGTGGACGGAGCCCTCGTGGTTCGGTGTGCGCGCGACCTGGAGCGCAGGCGGGGCGTCGACGAGGGACAGGGCCCAGTCGACCGGGCGGAACCAGGGGCTGATCGACTCGCCGCCGGGACCCTTGCGGAAGAGGAAGACCTCTGGGCCGTCCGGTCCCAGCGTGAAGGTGGACGCCCCCAGTCCGGCAGGTTGGACCGGCGCAGCCGCGGCCCCGCCGACCACGAGGTAGGCGGCGTGCTTCAGGACGCGGTCGGCGCTGACGTCCTCGCCGATGGTCGGGTCCGCGGACAGGGCGACCACGAGCGGCTCGGGCAAGCCGCCTGGTAGGGGGACGAGCTCCCAGGTCGAGTCCGCCACCCGAAGGCGGGCCAGGAGGCTGCCCTCCTCTTCGACGACCTCGAGCACGGCCTCGCCGATCTCCCGCGAGGCGCCCTGCTGCAGGGGGACGAGCACCGTGCGGACCTCGTCGCCGGTCTCGAGCCAGACCCCGACCGCGTCGATCAGCTCGACTCGGGCCCAGGAGACACCTTGGTGAACGCCGTGATCGGCGCTCGAGTCACAGGCCTGCTCCATGGCGGCGCCGCCGGTGGCCTCGTCCAGATCGTCGAGCCCAGAGAGCACCAGGACGCGCTCCCCGGCTGGCACGGCGCGGTTGCTGAAGGTGTCGTCGCGGGTCCCGAGACCCTCTGGCCTGGTGACCAGCGCCGAGCGATGGGCGGCCTCGTGCTGGTAGTGGACCACGCCGCCCTCGACCGTGAGCAGGCCCAGCCGGGGGGCCACGAGGGCTTCGTCGAGGCGCAGGTCCGACTCGGCGCTCCGGCCGACGGTGAAGCTGTCCCCCACGCGGTCCAGGGGGAGGGTGTGGCCGATGACCTGGACGGTCGGCCCGTCGCGCACAGCGGTCCCCCAGGGCAGGATTCCCAGGCTCACCACCAGCGCTCCGAGGAAGAGCGCCAGCCACCACGCGTCGGTCCGCTGCAAACGGCGCAAAGTAGCAGCCTCCGTTACGGTGCTTGTACGGAGCAGCGCTTCAGTCTCATCGGATCCAGTGACGGATCCACCGCCGCAGCCGATTCGGGAGGGTACATGGCCACACTTCTGATCATCGCCCAGAAACTCGTAGCGATGTTCGAGGACGCGAAGAGCCTCAAGGAGCTCAGTGAGCGAGAGCGCGAGGTCTGCGACCTGCTGCTCAAGGGCCTCTCCGCGGTGCAGGTCGGCGAGAGCCTCCACATCAGCCCTCACACGGCGCGCAACCACATGAAGGCCATCTTCCGGAAGCTGGACGTGGGCACCCAGCTGGAGCTGATCAACCGCTACGCCTGAGCGCTTCGGACTCTGGAGTGTGCCGGCGTCCGGTGGAACTCAGGCGGAAGGGAAGGGCAGGTCTTAGCTGAGTGCGCCCCCACCGGACGTCGGCGGTACCTGGATCATCGGTGCCGCCGGGTCTGATCTCCATGGCCACATCCAGTCAATCCGACAGCTGCCTGCGGACGGCGTCGCGGAGCTCTCGCAGTCGGATGGGCTTGGTCGGGTACTCCCGCATGCCCGCCCGCAGCGCGTCCCGCCGGAAGTCGTCCGTGGCATGGCCCGACAGGTCGAGGATGGCCATCTCCGGGTTCTTGCCGAGGGCTCCAACCTGGAGTCCCGCCAGGATCCGGACGTGCCCCTCTTCGGTGAACTTGATCGCGTTGGAGATGAGGTTCAGGAGCACCTGGCGCATGCGGGAGCGGTCCCCGCGCAGCAGGGACGGCAGACCGACCTCCGCGAACACGCTCAGCTCCAGCCCTTTCGCCTCGGCTCGGCTCGCGAAGAGCAACACAGCGCTGTCGAGCAGCTCCTCGACGTCGAAGTCCTCGTTCCTGAGCTCCAGGCGTCCGGCCTCGATGCGGCTCATGTCGAGCACGTCGGAGAGCAGGAGCTCGGTGCGAGCCTCCGTGCGGAGTGTCGGGTCCTCCTCCGGGATCGCGGCGCGTAGAGCCTCTACATGGATGGCGACCAGCCCCCCTCCCGTAGTCAGGGACGGCGACATCGCCTCGACCTTCTTCTCGACGGAGAGCAGGTCATCGAGGGCCCTGTCCACGGCTGGCTCGAAGGGCGCGGTCGTCTGGAGCACGCGCTGGGCGTGCTGGAGCTGTCGGATCAGCTGGATCCGCCGCTCGCGGTCTGCCTGGAGCTCCCTCGACTCCTGGGCGACCCCGAGGGACCAGAACGCAAAGAGGCAGAGGGCAATGAGCCCACTCGCCCAGCGAAGCCAGAAGCGCATCCGGTCCATGCGCCCGGAGCATCGCAGGGGTACAGGGGAGCATGATCATCGGACTCGACCACGTCGCCATCTCCACCGACGATCTGGAGGCGGCGCTGCGGCGTCTGCTCGACGACTTCGGCCTGGAGCTGGCTGGGCGGGAGGCAGTCCCCAGCGCCGAGACCGAGACGGCCTTCTTTCCCATCTCGGGCACCCGGATCGAGCTGGTCGCGCCGCTCGAGGCGGCCGGGCCCATAAGGGCTGCCCTCGACAAGCGCGGCCCCGGGCTCCACCACATCTGCTTCGCCACGGACGACCTCGACGCAGACGTCAAGCGACTCAGGGACAGGGGCTACCGCTTCACCTCGGAGGAGCCGATGCCCGGCGCCCACGGCACGCGGGTCATCTTCGTGCATCCCAGGTCCACCGGCGGTGTCCTGATCGAGCTGGCCGAGCATCCAACGGAGCGGCGATGAGCCGAGTCCCGGTCGAGGCCCGCGGCGAGACGACCTCGCTGCACGCGCGCAAGGTCCGCGCCGGCCAGCGCATGCTGATCGGCATCCCGGGGTGTGGTGTCGACGGGGAGACCCGAGCCCTCATCCGACAGCTCCAGCCTGCCGGCTTCATCCTCTTCTCTCGGAACGTCGAGGAGCCCGCGCAGGTCCGCGAGCTGAACCGCGAGCTGGCGTCGCTCGTCGCCGACGAGTACCCGGCGATCCTCTCCGTCGACCAGGAGGGCGGTCGGGTCCAGCGGGTGAAGGAGGGCGCCACGCGCTTCCCGCCGCTCCGCCACCTCGGCAACTGCCGGGACCTGGCGCTCACCCGGCGCTACGCCGAGGCCCTCGCCGACGAGGTCGCCGCGATGGGCTTCAACCTCAACTGGGCTCCGGTCGCCGACATCGACAGCAACCCCGACAACCCGATCATCGGGGATCGCAGCTTCGGGCGCCGTCCCGACGAGGTCGCCCAGCACGTGGCGGCCTACGTGCGTGCGACCCAGGCTCGTGGGGTGCTCGCCTGCGCAAAGCACTTTCCGGGTCACGGCGACACGGCGACCGACTCCCACCTGACGCTGCCGACCGTCGAGAAGGAGCCACCGGATCTGCGCCACTGCGAGCTCCAGCCCTTCATCGCTGCGGCGCGGGCCGAGGTCGCCACCATGATGACCGCGCACGTGCTGTTTCCCGGCTTCGACGAGGACAACCCGGCCACGATGAGTCGCCGGATCCTGCACGGCGTCCTGCGCGAGGAGCTCGGCTATGGGGGCCTCATCGTCAGCGACGACCTGGAGATGAAGGCCGTGCGTGGGCGCTACGCTCTCGAGGTGCAGCTGGAGCGGGCCTGCACGGCCACGGTGGACCTCTTCCTCGTCTGCTCCGATCCCCGGCTCCAGGCAGAGGTCTTCGAGGACCTCGTTCGCTTGCAGGAGGACGACCCGGCCCAGGACCGCCTGGCGACCGACAGCATGGAGCGCCTGGTGGCGACTCGGAGGCGCTACTTCCTGCGGCGCGCCGAGGCGCCACCGCTGTCGGTGCTGGACGGCTTCCGCGACCTCATCGGGACCGTCGCTCGGCGAGGTGGCGAGTGATGTGGCTGGTCGGGGCCGCGCTGGCCGCCTCTGATGGTCCGTCCTGCTCGGTGGAGGGGCTCGTCACGCCTCCAGCGGACGTGCAGGTCGCGTGGGTCTCGCCGGTGCGCAAGCGAGTCGGCGCCAACCGTGACGTGACCGTCGTCCGCGTCGAGCACCTCCGGGACTTCGTCCGGGCCGAGAAGGCGGACCAGACTCGGGTGCTCCAGGGTCTCGGCATGGTGGGCAAGCGCGCGGGCTGGCGCTCCCGCCGGCTCTACAAGGTGGTGATCTTCGAGGTCAGGGCAGAGGAGCTCTGCCGGCCGATCGATGGCATCGAGCCGGGCGCCGTGATCGGTGGAGCCAGGGTCTGCGACCGCTCGAAGGGCTGCGGTCGGAGCGAGGACAAGCTCGTGGGGGAGGAGGGGCTGGAGGTCTACGAGATCCCCTGGCGCGACGCGGCTCGTAGCGGGTTCTGCGTGGTGCCGATGGAGGTCTACGTCCAGGAGCTCTGAGGGACCAGCGACAGGATCGCGGACCATGGACCGTCCGCGCCTCACGGCCCTGGCCATTCCCGGCGCCATTCACCTCGTCCGCGGTGGCCTGGTGTGCCAGGACGCCATTCGCACCTGGCAGGGCATGGAGGGCCAGGTCATCGCCATCGCCGATGGCCACGGGCACCAGCGCTACACCCACAGCGACGTGGGCGCCAGGCTCGCCTGCGAGGTGGGGATCGACGCGGGCCGCATGGCCCTGGCCCGCCTCCGGGGGGTGAAGGGACCGAGCGAAACCGTGCTCGCGATGCTGGAGCCGGAGTACTGCCGCTTCGTGGCCTACGAGTGGAACCGCAGGGTGAAGCACCACATTGCCATGCGGCATCGCCTGGAGCAGGGCAGCCCCTGGCCCGGCGCCATGGACGGAGACCGGGAGATCGGGGTGCGGGCCGATGGCTCTACGCTCTTGTCCCTGGTCCTCTCGGAGCACTGGGCCCTGTGGTTCCAGCTCGGGACGGCGCTTGCATCCACGTCGAGGACGCCCGCACGCGCTGGGTCTTCCCGGTCCCGGCGAAGAGGGACCGCCAGGCCACCTACAGCCTGGCGATGAGGGGCTGTCTCGAGCACATGCAGATGGACCTCACGAGCCTCGCCGAGCGCCCTCTGCAGCTGGGGCTGTTGACCACCGACGGCCTCGTCGACCAGTACCGTGATCCCATTCGCTTCGAAGAGGACTGGGGCAGCGGGCTGCTGCACCACATCACGCGCCGCGGCTGGGTCCCCGTGATCCGCGACCTGCCTCGTCGCTTGGGCTTGATGGCACGGACCGGCGACGACTGCAGCCTGGCGCTCGCCTGGATCCCCGACTTCGCTGAGGAGTAGGCGCTACAGCGTCAGCTCGGCTGCGACCTTCACCGCGCGGTCGGTGCTGCGCTCGAAGTGCTCCCCGAGCAGCTCTCTCCGGGCGCAGTGGGCGAGCTCGGTGTCGCTCGCTTCGAGCTTGCCGATCTCGGCGACGTGGCCGTCCGGGCCGATGGTGACGTGGAAGCGCACGATGCCCTCGCCGCAGGCGGACAGCGCCTCGCGCTTGCCGGCGATCTGTTCGATGAGCGCTGCGTGTTCGGGGTCGTCGGCGCCCAGGACGACAGGGGCCGTCTCTCCGGGCATGGGCACGTAGCCGAGGTGGACGGCCGCGCCGACGGCCAGCACGACCATCGAACAGAGGAGCAGCAGGCCCATGGCCGCGCGGAGCAGTC
Organism: Myxococcota bacterium; assembly: GCA_036012755.1. Classification (GTDB taxonomy): domain Bacteria; phylum Myxococcota_A; class UBA796; order UBA796; family CAJQPC01; genus JAAESX01. The sequence continues at coordinate 179,455 of DASCPX010000059.1, forward strand.
CGCCCCTCTTCGGGGGAGGGTCCGCCTCGTCTACGCCATCGAGGGCATCGAGGGTGCCGCCCACGTCCGTCGGCGTGGAGTCCTCGGTGGGTGTGGGCAGTGGCCTGTTCTTCAGCTCCTTGCTGGCCTCGTCCGTGGACAACAGCCCCTCGAAGGTGTCGCTGGTCTTCACCCCGTCCGCGACCGCGTGCGGACCGGTGAAGCTCTCGGGGAGGACCGTGGACCTCGAGGGGAGGGGGATCCCGCGGCCCTCGGCGACGCAGTCGAGCATGCGACGAGCCTCTCCGATGGAGACGCGGTTTCCGGACTCGTAGCCCATCGTCGCCCTGAGGAAGTGGTTGAAGCCCTCGAGCACGAGGGGGTCTTCGCCCTCCAGCTCGCAGTTGGGGGGCAGGAGCTCCTTCAGCTCTTCGAGCACCGCGGCCGGGTCGCCGAGATCGATGTCCTTGAGGATCGCGCGGAAGGTGACGCAGAACAGCAGGACCGCCGCCAGGGAGTAGACGTCCGCGGCGGGGGTGGGTGAGATGCCCTCGAACTGCTCCGGGGCGGCGTACTGCGGAGTGCCCACGAAGGCGCCGACCCGCGTGAGGCGGGAGCCGACCCCGCCGTAGACCTTGGCTATGCCGAAGTCCGTCAGTCGGGTCTGGGGAATCTCGCCCGCCCCGACCTCCGCCGCGAGCAGGATGTTCTCTGGCTTCAGGTCGCGGTGGATCACGCCGCGCTGGTGCGCCATCTCCAGCGCCGAGCAGAGCTGGACCCCCATCGCCGCGACCTCGCGGGGCTTCATCCGGCCCACGCGGCGGAGGTGGTCCAGCAGGCTTCCGCCGTCTTCGAAGCGCGTCACGAGGTAGGGCGAGTGCCCGGCCCGCTGTACGAAGCCCGCGATGTGGACGATGTTCGGGTGCGACAGATCCAGCAGGATGTTGGCCTCTGTCGCGAGCCGCCTCAGGTAGGAGCCCTGGTCGCGCTGGGCGTAGAGCACCTTGATGGCGAGCGCTGGCCCCTCCGGCTCGTCGTTCTCTCCGAGCTCCCTCGCGAGGTAGGTGACGCCGGCGCCTCCGATGGCGAGGAGCTTGTCGATCCGGTAGTGCCGATCCAACACGTCGCCGGTGTCGAGCAGGAGTCCCCACCCTGCCTCTGGCTCATGGCAGCGGCAGCCAAGGTTCGGGCAGCGGTCGAAGGACTCCGTGAACGTTGTCAGACAGCGGCTGCAGTATCGGGTGCGTGGCCCATCCATTTGCTGCATCTTATGGCGTTGTGCGCGAGAGGGCTTGGCATGGACTTCGGCGTGCTTCGCGAGACCTCCCGGCCGCCGACGCTGGAGACTCCCATCTACGTCGGGCGCGGCTCCCTCCGACAGAGGACAACTGGTTCTCCGCGCAACGGTGGCGAATCGCTGGCGAAGGGCTCGCGCCGTGCCCTACTCCTTGGGGCCGTTGAGCTCGATCTCGATCTCGATCGCCACCTCGTCGCCGACCGCGAGCCCGCCGGCGTCGAGGGTCTTGTTCCACGACATGCCGAAGTCCTGGCGGTCGATCGTCGCGGCCGCAGACCCGCCTCGCTTGTGGTTGCCCCAGGGATCGATGATCTCGTCGGAGATGGGCGAGAAGTGGAAGGTGGTCTCCTTCGTCACTCCGTGGAGGGTGAGATCGCCGACGACGTCGAAGCTCCCGTCCTTTCCGATGCCGTCGACCCTCGTCGAGGTGAAGGTGGCCTCGGGGAACTGCACGACGTCGAAGAAGTCATCGCCGCGGAGGTGGTCGTCGCGCTTGGCATCACGCGTGTCCAGAGAGCCCACCCCGACAGTGGCGGTGACGGTCGTGGCCGAGAGGTCGTCCGGGTCGTAGACGACGGTCCCGCTGACCTCGCCGAACTCCCCTCGGACCGAGCTGACGGTCATGTGGGTGACCTTGAAGCCCACGTAGGTGTGGGAGGAGTCGATGGTGTAGGTCTCGGCGGCGGCGAGGTGGGACAGCAGAATCAGCGACATCACTCGAAGTCCTCTGGAACAAGTGTGTCGTCGTAGCTATCCGGATCTCCGAGCACTTCGTACTCCGCGACTTCCGGGTCACTGTGTGTCACGGCTGGCTCGTCGACGCGGACGACCACCACCGTCACGTTGTCGTCCGAGCCGCTGGCCAGGGCTCGCTCCATCAGGGCGGTCGCGCTCGCCTGGGGCTCTGGGGTCTCGCGGAGTGCGTCGCCGATGCGGTGGTTCTCCACGGCTCCGGAGAGCCCATCGCTGCACAACAACAGGCGGTCGCCGGAGCGCAGGTTGAGGGTCCCAGTGTCCGTGCCGGCGTCGATGCGGATGCCCTGGTCGTCCCCGAATCCGCGGCTGCCGTAGACGAAGTTCTGGGCCAGGAAGGGGCCGTCGGAGTCCACCGCGCGACCGTCGCGGCGTGCGAACTCGGCGCGGGTGTGATCCGTCGTCACCTGGACCAGCGTGCCGTCTCGGAACAGGTAGAGCCGGGAGTCGCCCACGTGGCACCAGGCTGCCTTGCCGTCGAGGATCCAGATCACCGTCAGCGTGGTGCCCATCTTCACGGGCCCCAGCTCCGCCACCTTGGCGTGCAGGCGGCGGTGGGCGTCCAGCACGAAGCGATGCAGGTGGAGCTCGGGCTCGGCGGTCGGGCCGCGCTTGAAGAGCCTGGCCATCGCCCGGACCGCGGCGCTGGAGGCGAGGTCGCCGTCCTCGTGCCCGCCCATGCCGTCGGCCACGGCGATCAGGATCCCGAAGGAGTCGACCCCTTCGACAGCCTCGTCGTCGCCGCTGCGGTAGCGCGCCTCGGCCCCCTGGCAGACGAGGTAGTTGTCCTCGTTGCGGGCCCGTCCGCCACGCTTCGGACCGATGCCTCGCGTGCAAACGACTCCGACGGTGACGCGGTCCTCAGTCGGCACTCGCGCTGGGCCTCCGCTCCGTCTCCAACAGGCCCCCATCGTAGACGATCGCCCGTCTCAGGTCCGCGCCCGCGGGAACGCTGCAGCCGTCCCAGACAACCGATTCGCGTACCCGTGCCCCTGGGCCGATGTGCGCGCCAGGGCCGATGATGGCGCCGGGCCCGAGCTGACAACCGGGCTCCAGCACGGCTCCCGGGCCGATCCAGACGCTGCCTGCGATCTGGACTCCGGAGGGGATCGTTCCCTTCTGGGCTCCCGGGCGTCTGGCGATCGATGCCCGTGACATGGGATCGAGCGGGAGCCTCAGGGTGCCCTCGCAGGCGAGCAGGTTTGCGCGCAGGTAGGCCTCTGGCGTGCCGACGTCGAACCACGCGCCCCGGTGGAGTCTCGCCGCGACCCGTCGCTCTGGCACCGCCGAGACATAGGCCTGCCGCACGATGCAGCTCTCTCCGGTGGCCGGGAGGCGCTCGACGAGCTCGTGGGTCAGGGCGTGGACTCCGGTGAAGTGGGTCCCCGAGACCGGCTCTCCGTCTGCGTGGGCGAGCCCGACGAGGTCGACGACAGTGCCGGTGGCATCTGCGCGCACCTCGCCGTAGCGGTCCGTTGGCCCCTTCTCTCGGAGCGCCATGCAGGCAAGGTCCTGGTCTCCGAGGTCCAGCAGACCGGTGAGGTCCACGTCGGAGAGGATGTCTCCATTGACCACGACGAATGGATCGGCGAGCTGGGGCAGCGCCAGCCTCAGCCCTCCGCCGGTGCCGAGGATCTCCGGGACCTCGACCGAGACGTGCAGATCGAGGTGGTGGTCCTCGGCCCAGCTCTCGATCTGCTCGGGGAGGTGATGCGCGTTGACGACCGCGGCCTCGATCCCGTGCGTCACCAGGAGCGCCGCGGCGTGGTCGAGCATCGGGACGCCGCAGACCGGGGTCAGGGGCTTCGGGCGGTGGTTGGTGAGGGGTCGCAGGCGGGTCCCGAAACCCGCCGCGAGGAGGAATCCGCGCCGCACCAGCGGACCCTACCAGAAGGGTCCCGTGCCTGTTCCGTGGTCCACGATCCCGAGCCTCTCTGCCAGGCGGCGCCTGCCTGATCTGCGGTGGTAGTGGTAGTGGATGGCCTCCTCCGGGTACCTCTGTGCGGAGCCCTCGGGGCAGGCCTCTCTGGAGTGGCAGGTGGCGCGACACTGCTCGCTCTCGTGGTGGAAGCGGCCGCACGCACGGATGTCGAAGGGGATGCCCACGGCGTCGACCGGACAGGCGACCCGGCAGGGCTCGGGGCAGGCTCCACAGGGGCCCTCTCCGGCCAGCGCTCCGCTGGGCTCCAGCGCCTCTGTCGTGAGGATCGCGACCCGAAGACCCAGCCACACCCCGAAGCGTGGGTGCATCAGCAGGCCGAGCTTCGAGTGCCAGCCGAGGCCAGCCTCCAGCGCCACCAGCCGGAAGTCGAGGAAGGTCGTCTCGTCCCCCGCCGCTCGCACGACGCGGCAGCCGGGCAGCTCGAGCGCCTCGACCCGTCGGCGCACGAAGGCATCCAGCGGGTGGGCCTCGTCCGCGAGGTGCTGGGGGTGCTCGGCCAGCTCGACGACGAAGGCCCTCCAGAGATCCGGCCCTCCGCTCCCGAAGACCACGACGCTCCGGCAGCCCGGCAGCAGCGCCTGGTGCTCACGTCCCGGGGCGACCCCCCAGGCGTTCAGGCCGATCGCGCCGAGCTCCTCGATCGCCCGAGAGAGCCAGCTCACGACGACGGGACCAGGTTCATGGGGCCTCAGAGGAGATGGAGGGGGTCGACATCGACATGTACCCGGACACCTCGCGCCTTGCGCGCCCCGAAGTCGGCTGCCTTCAGCCAGCTTCGCCAGGCGGTGTCCTCCTGGCCCTTGAGGAGGATCTGGAAGCGCCAGCGCCCGACCAGTCGGGGGAGCGCCGCGATCGCCGGCCCCAGGACCCGGATGAGCTCGCCGTCGGCGGTCGCGCGGAGGCGCCGCTGCAGGTCCCAGGCCACGTCCAGGGCTGCCTGGCGGTTCGGGCTCTCGATGCGCAGCAGCGCTAGGCGAGAGCAGGGCGGGTAGCGCAGCAGCTGTCGCGTTCGCAGGGTCTCTGTGGCGAAGCGTTCGTAGTCGCCCAGCTGTTGGAAGACGGGGTGCTTGGGCTGGCGGGTCTGGACCAGCACCCGACCGGGGACGTCGCCTCTACCGGCGCGCCCCGCGAGCTGGGTGATCAGCGCGAAGCAGCGCTCGCCGCTGCGGAAGTCGGGCATGGCGAGCACGTGATCTGCGCCTAGGACCGCGGCCACGTGCACGTCCGGGAAGTCATGGCCCTTCGCCACGATCTGGGTGCCGACGAGCAGGCGCGCCCGACCCTCGCGGAAGTCCTCGAGGATGCGGTGGTGGCTGCCTCGGACAGAGGTCGTGTCGGCGTCCATCCGCGCCACCGGGATGTCGGGGAAGAGCTCTGCGAGGACCTCTTCGACGCGCTCGGTGCCCTTTCCGAGGACATCCAGGGTGCCGCTGCAAGCCGGACAGCTGCGCGGCATGTTCCGGTGGAAGCCGCAGTAGTGGCAGATCAGGGTCCGGTGGCGCTGGTGCAGGACGAGGGAGACCCCGCAGGAGGGACAGCTGAAGCTCGCGCCGCAGTCCACGCACTCGACCAGCGTCGCGTAGCCCCGGCGGTTGTAGAGCACGATGGCCTTGCCGCCGTTGGCGAAGGCCGTCTGCAGCGCGTCCTTGGTGACCTCTGCCACCAGCGGGACCCGCCCGTCGGTGTCTCGGGGTTCGTCGTTGAGATTGACGAGCTCGATGTCGGGGACTGGCCTGGGCGTTGGCCGCTCCAAGAGCTGGATGTGGCCGTAGCGGCCAGTCTGCGCGTTGTGCCAGGTCTCGAGACAGGGGGTCGCCGAGCCCAGCACCACCGGGCAGCCGGCGAGGTGGCCCCTGACCACGGCCATGTCCCTCGCGGAGTAGCGCACGCCGTCGTCCTGCTTGTAGGAGCCGTCGTGCTCCTCGTCGACGACGATGAGACCAAGGTCTCGGAAGGGGGCGAACAGCGCGCTGCGTGCACCGACGGCGACCATGGCCTCTCCGGCCCGGATGCGCCTCCACTCTCGCAGGCGCTGGGCGCCGGTCAGGCCGGAGTGCAGCACCGCGATGGCATCCCCGAAGCGCGCCCGGAAGCGCCCGGTCAACAGCGGCGTCAGGCCGATCTCCGGGACCAGCACGAGGACCTGCCGTCCCCCGTCGAGGACCTCTGCCGCCGCCCGCAGGTAGACCTCTGTCTTGCCCGAGCCGGTGACGCCGTGGAGCAGGTGCGTCCTCGCTTCTCGCAGCGCCTCGACGGCGCTCTGTTGAGCGGGGGTGAGGACCGGCGGCTCCCTGGTCTCGGGGAGCTCGCCGATGACCACCGGGTCCCGGCGCTCCCGCAGCTCCAGGGCCACGTACCCGCTCTCCACGAGCTTCTTGATCGCGGTCCGAGCGTAGGGCCCCTGCTCCGCGGCGATCCGAGCCACCGGGAGCTCGCCTTCGGCCAGGGCGTCGACCACGGCCCCCTGGCGAGCCCCCAGCCGACCCTCTGGCCTGGCCAGCAGGACCGCGACCTTGATCTCTCCGCCGGGGCCTCCCACCTCTTCCTGCTCGACGTCGACGAAGCCCTTGCGCTTGAGCCGCTCGAGGGCTCGGAGGGTGGCGGCGGGCTCGAGCAGCTCGCGCAGGCGCCGCTGGAGACCGCGCCTGGTCAGGCCTGGCCGGTCGATCACCTCTCGCATCAGCTCCGCGTCGTCGCCGTCGAGCTCGCCGACGGCAAGGGCCTCGACCCCCTCGTTGGAGGGGCGGTGGACCGAGCGCGTGTGCGCCTCCATGGCCGTGGGGAGAGCGGTTTGGATGACCTCGCCCAGGCCCGAGCGGTAGTACTCGGCGATCCACCGGTACAGGCGCAGCTGGTCCGCGTTGAAGGCGGGCTCGGGGTCCAACAGGCGGTCGATTGGCTTCAGTTTCTGGCCGGGGCTCGCCTGGGCGGGGCCGAGCACGTAGCCAGTGATCCTGCGGCTCCCGAAGGGCACCAGGACCGCGTGGCCGAGGCGCAGGTCGAGGTCGCTGCGGTATGTGAAGGTGCCAGGCACCGGGACGGCCACCGCGCAGTCGTAGTGCCGCATCGAGGGGCTCAGTCGTCCCCAGCAAACGCAGTGCCGACCAGCGGGATCACGAGCTGAACTCCCGCAGCACGGCGCGCATGGCCGGGGCGAGGTCAGGGCGCGCGAGCGTGAAGTGGATGCTGGCGCGCAGTAGGCCCACGACGTTGCCGGTGTCGAAGCGCTGACCTTCGAACTCCAGGCCGTGGACCTCGCCGCGCTCGGCGAGCACCGCGATCGCGTCGGTCAGCTGGAACTCCCCGCCAGCCCCCCGGGGGGTCGTCTCCAGGATCGACATGATCTCCCCCGCCAGCACGTAGCGGCCGACGATGCTGTAGGTGCTGGGCGCGTCCGCGGGGTCGGGCTTCTCGACCATGCCCGTGACGTGCATGAGACCCGGGCGCACCATGGGGCCCGCGCAGATGCCGTAGCGATTGGTCTCTTCGCGCGGGACGTCCATCAGGGCGACGACGGAGCCGCCCTTTTCGTCGTGCACGTCGAGGAGTTGCTGGATGGCGGGCACTTCGCTGTCGATGATGTCGTCTCCGAGGAAGACCGCGAAGTCCTCTCCGTTGGTGGCCGGGGCCGCCATCAGCACCGCGTGGCCGAGGCCCAGGGCCCGCTCCTGTCGCACGGTGATCACGGTGCCGAGCTCGCCGACCCTGCGGACCTCTCGGGCGAGATCGAGCTTGCCGGCGGCCTCGAGGTGCTCCTCCAGCGCGAGGCTGCGGTGGAAGTAGTCGACCATCGCGCCCTTGCCGGCTGCCGTCACGAAGATGAGCTCGGTCAGGCCTGCCTCGACAGCCTCGGCGACGATGTACTCGAGGCATGGCCGATCGGCGAGGGGCAGCATCTCCTTGGGCACCGCTTTGGTGACCGGAAGGAAGCGCGTGCCGAGGCCGGCGACGGGGAGGACGGCCTTCGTGACCTTCATGGAGACTCCTGGTCGATTACTCTGCGCCGGCGATGGGCCTGGAACTGACCGCGTTGCTGGTAATGGGAGCCGCCTGGGCGGTCGAGGGGGACACGACGCCCACCTTCGGCACCGCCGCTGGCAGCGCGAACCCCGGCGATGTCGGGGCGATCCGTCGCAATCCGGCCGCGATGCTCCTGGAGGTCGCCTATACCTCCCAGGTCGACCTCGCGCTCGGGCAGGGACCGCGGCTCACGGTGGCGGTGAGGGACACGCGCACCTCGGCCTTCGGGGCCGGCGTCATGGTCACGCACCAGTGGACCAACCAGGCGGCCTCGGACGAGGACATGCCGGGCTGGAAGGAGCCGGGGGTCGAGGTCCTCGACAAGAACAGAGAGGGCTCCTACCGGATCAGCGCGGGCTACGGCTTCCTGCCGCAGGCTGTGGTCAGTCCCAGCGGGAACCAGGAGATCCGTCGCGTCGCGATCGGCGCCTCGGTTGCCTACGACCGCTGGACGGAGACCCTCACCGGGATGCGCACTGGCTGGGCGCTGGATCTCTCCGTGGCGGGTCGCCCCGTCCCGAGCCTCGTGGTGGCCGGCACCGCCAGGGATCTCATGACCCCCCTGGGACTTCGAGAGCCCAGCTACGATCTCGGGGTCTGGTGGGAGCCCTGGCCCTGGATCGGGTTCGGAGCCGACGGAGGCTACGACCCCAACATCGGTCCGCTGGTCACCCACGGGGGCGCAGAGGTGCTCATCTCCAATGTCTTCGTGCTCCGCGGCGGCTACGGGCTGGAGGGCTCGCGGCAGTTCGTCGCCGGCGGCGCGGGCCTCGTCGCAGAGGATCGTGTTCGCGTGGACTACGGCATCCGCTACGACCTCTTCGGCGAGGACGTCGGCCGCATCGAGCACTCGGTCGGGATCTACGCGAGCTTCTAGATCCAGTCGACTGCGACGCTCGCGGTGGTCTCTTCGCCAGGGTCGTCCCCGTCGCTGGGGACCACGTGGATGGTCCAGGTCTGCCCCGAGTCCGTCGCAGAGGCCGACACCGTCGTGTCCGTGATGTCGCTGTCCTCGCCGTCGACGGTCCACCACACCTCGAAGGTGAGCTCGTCCCCCTCGTCGGGGTCGTCCTCGTAGAGGTAGGCCACGAGGTCCTCGTCGGTCGCGGCGCTCTCTGGCAGGTAGATGCTGACCTCGGGCAGCGCGTTTGCGATCTTCAGGGCATCAGAGGCGGAGCGCCTTCCTCCCACCGCGGTCACGACGACCTCCCACCGCTGGCCCTTCTCCGTGTAGCCGACGGCCACGCTGTCACCGAGGTGGTCCTCGAAGGGCGCGCCGTCGAGGAACCACTCGAAATCGTGCTCGACCGGGTCGCCGAACTCGTCGTTCTCGATGTTCGTGAGGTGGGCCGAGATGGCGTTGTCGGTCGTCGCGCCCTCTGGCCCCAGGGTGACCGTGGGCGGATTCGGGCCGCATGCGATGAGCCAGATCACCCCTGAAGCCTATCCTCTGCCGCCATGGGCGCTCTCCGAGCAGTTCTCCACGCCTCGCTGTTCCCGGGCTTTGTCCTCTGCGCGCTCGCCGTCTCGCGCTTCGTGGAGATCCCCGGAGTCGCCCGCTACGACATGCTCCTGCTGGCGATGTTGGGGATGCAGGTCCTGCTCGTGGCGACCCGGGTCGAGACCCTCGCAGAGGCCGGCTGGATCGCCATCTTCCACCTCATGGGCGTGGCGCTGGAGATCTGGAAGGTCAGCCACGGCGGCTGGGCCTACCCCGAGCCCGGCCTGGCGAAGGTCCTCGGAGTCCCGCTCTTCGCGGGCTTCATGTACGCCTCCATCGGGAGCTTCGTGCTCTCGCTGAGCCGACACGTCCGCGTCGATCTGCCCCGTGGGTCCTTGCTGTTTGCGGGGCTCTGCTACCTGAACTTCTGGACGAACGTCTGGATCTGGGATCTCAAGCCGGTCCTGGCGCTCGCGGGTCTCGCGCTGTTCTGGCGCACACGCGTCGGTCGGGTCCCGATCCTCCTCGCCTTCCCCGCCCTGGGCGTCGCGATCTGGATGGCGGAGAACTGGGGCACGCTGTTCGGCTCCTGGGAGTACCCGCGCCAGGCCCACGGCTGGACTCCGGTGCCGCCGGACAAGCTCCTGTCCTGGACCGTGCTCGGTGCCGTCGCGGTCATCCTCGTGCTGTCCCGGCAGGCGCAGGCTGATGAAACGCCGTAGGCTTCGCCCAGGTAGAGGAGGATGCCCGGAGTGAGCGATGAGCTCGACCGTCTTGCCATGGAACGAGTCGTCAGCGGCGACCGATCCGCCTGGCGTGAGCTCTGGGATCGCTGGCACCGGCCGGTCTTCGCCTTTCTCCTCAAGCGCACTGGCTCGCGGCAGGCAGCCGAGGAAGCCCACTCCGAGATGTGGCTCAAGGTCTGGCGCTACCGCAAGAGCTACGACGGGCAGCGCCCCTTCCGAAGCTGGCTCTTCCGGATCGCGGTCAACGCCGGCCACGATGCCTCACGCGCCGAGGCGAGCATGTGGAGCATGGACCCGGATGACCTGGCGGCGATCCCAGCGGCGAGCGGGAAGAATCCGGTCGTCCTGCGAGATCTGCTCAGCAGGGCGCTGCACGAGCTGGCTCCCATCGACCGTCGCATCCTGCTGCTCACCCTCGAGGGCTTCGACAGCGCGGAGATCGGCGGACTCCTCGAGATGAACTCCACCACCGTCCGCGTTCGCCTCCACCGTGCTCGCGAGCAGCTGCGCGGTTCGCTCCAGGAGGCGCGATGAGCGACATCGACCGCCTGATGGCCGCGATGCGCGGACCGGAGCCCCCGAGCGAGCCCCCCGAGCTGCCCGCCGAGGAAGAGGAGGAGTCCGAAGCGACCGGGCCTGGCTACGTGCCGATGCTGCTGGCGGCCATGGTGCTGCTCGGCATCGGCGTCGTGACGCTCTCTCCGGACAGGGATGAGCCCACGTCCTCGAGCGAGCCAGCGGAGATCAGGGCCGATCCCGAACCCTCCACCTTCGACGATCTCCCGCCCCCGCCCGTGGACGGAGGGGGCCCCGACTCGGTCGAGCCGGAGGAGCCGGAGCGCAAGACCGCTGGCAGCGAGCGCTTGGACGCAGGAAGTGGAACCGGGGCGCCGCCGGCTGCCCGGGATCCCGAGCGCTGCCTCGCCCAGTACTCCGTCGAGGACGCGCGCTACGAGCTCGAGGTGGCGGAGGGAGGCATGGTCATCGGTCTCGACCTCATCGACCCTGTGAACCCCGACCTGGAGGGCTGCCTCCGGCGAGCGCTCCTCGGCACGATGAAGGAGGGAGAGGTCGGGACGGTGAACCAAGCGCTCTAAGCGCTAAGGTGGCGCCATGTGGTTGCTCCTGGCCTGCCAGTCGCCCCCCTCGACGCCAGAGGTCGTCATCGACCCCGCGGAGCCGACGGGCGCCGACACACTCACGGCGCTGCTCGTCGAGGAGTCCGTCGATCCGCAGGGCGACTACCTCTCCTATCGCTACGTCTGGTACCGCGACGAGACCCTGATGGGTGGCCTGTCCGGCCCAGAGGTCATCCCCGATCACACCGGCAAAGGCGAGCACTGGGAGGTCCGGGTCATCGCCAGCGACGGCTTCAGCGACGCCACGCCAGCGACGGACGAGGTCGTCATCGGCAACCAGCCTCCCGAGCTGAGCCTGACCCTGCCAGAGGTCCAGGGCTCCGGCTTCGCCCTCGTCGTGGTCGCGGACGCCAGCGACGCGGACGGGGACGACGTGCTCGTCGAAGCCAGCTGGACTGTCGACGGCGTCGACGCCGGCGTGAGCGCGCTCGAGGTGCCTGCCCTGCTCCTGGAGGTCGGCCAGGAGTGGACCGTGGTGGCCCGGGCCAGTGACGGTGAGAGCTGGACCGAGGAGACCGGGACCGTCACGGTCGACGACGCCCAGCCGGTCGTCGACAGCGTCCTGCTGAGCCCCGAGAATGCCACCGTCGAGGACACCTTCACGGTGGTCGCAGAGGTCGTGGACGAGGACGACACCACCCTGGTCATCGACTGGTACGCAAACGGCGCGCTCCACCTCTCCGACGGCGGCGACACCCTCTCCGCCGAGGACTTCGCCAAGTACGACCAGGTCAGCGTCTCGGTCACCGCGAGCGACGCGCTCCAGGCCTCTGAGGCGAGGAGCTCGAACGTCGTGACCATCGAGAACAGCCCGCCGGTGGCGCCGGGTATCGCCTTCTCCCCGCCGGAACCCCACGCTGCCCACGACGACCTCGTCTGTGTCGTCGATGTCGACGCGACCGACTCGGACGACGACGAGCTGAGCCTGGAGTTCCACTGGGAGGTCGAGGGCGTCGAGGTCTCCGGTGACACCACCTACCAAAGCGGCGACACAGTCGACGGCGACAGCCTGTTCGAGGACGCGGTCTGGACCTGCTTCGTCGAGGTCAGCGACGGCCAGGCGACCGCCGGGGCGGAGGCGGTGGTCGAGGTCAGCTGGGCTTGCGACGCCAGCCGCGGGTGGTCCGGCGGTGAGCTCACTGGCGAGACCGGGCTCGGTGGGCTCGCAGAGGACATCGACGGTGACGGCTACGTGGACCTCGTCGTCTGCGATGCAGCGGACGACCTCGTCGTCTACTGGGGGGACGGAAGCGGGGGCTACGGCGCGGACTTCAGCTCCACCCACCTCGGCGACGGGAGCGCCTGCGTAGGCATCGGCGACCTCTCCGGCGATGGCAACGACGACCTCGTCACCATCGACGACGAGGCTGGGTTGATGGTGACCCTCGTCCACAACGGCTCGCGCACCTGGAACCGTGTCCACGCCGAGTTCGACGACGACGCCACGGACGTCGAGCTGGCGGACGTGGACCTCGACGGCCGGGACGACCTCGTCTACACGAGCGAGGAGCTCGGATGCATGGCGGTTCGGCTCGGACTGGGGGGCACCTCGGTCGGGGACGCCAGCTGCTTGATCAGCCAGACCGGCCCCTTCGAGCTCGGAGACCTCGACGGCGACGGGCTCGTCGAGGTCGTGCAGGTCGCCGAGGGGGACCTGAAGGTCTACGAGTTCGATGGGAGCTCGGCGGAGCTCGGGATCTACACGGTGCTCCCTTCCCCCGAGCTGGACCCGGAGGGCGTCGACCTCGCCGACGGGGACGGGGACGGGGACCTCGACATCCTCGCCTGGGGCACGTGGGACGGCGACGTGGTCCTCGCCGTCTACCTCAACGATGGCGACGGCGACCCCTCGACCAGCTTCTCCGAGTGCGGTGTCGGCTTCCTCGACTCGAGCCCGGTCGCGGCTGCGGATCTCGACGGCGACGGTGTTCCGGACGCCTTCCGGATCGACGGCAGCAGCTACCAGTACGAGCTCAGCCGTTGAACCTGATCTGGCTTGGAGCGGCGCTCGCGGCCTTTCCCTGCGCGGAGCCCGTCTCTTCGGCGCGGAGGTCGGCAGAGCCGCTCACGGCCTTGCTCGCCATCGAGGGTTGCCGCACCTCGGCCTGGCACGACGGCGTCGGCGTGGAGCTGGAGACCGAGGGTTTCCCCAGCGCGGCGGCCTGGCACTTCAGTCGGTGCATCGCCGAGCGCGACCACCTCAAGCCCTTCTGTCTCGCGAAGCTGGCGCGGGTGTCCCGCTCAACGGGAGATCTCACCGATCTGTGGGTCGCCCTCGCCGGCGCCGAGCCAGGGGACTTCCGGCCAGAGGAGAGGGACTACCTGCTGTTGCAGCTGGGTCGAGCCCGAGCGGACGCTGGCGAGCTCGTAGGGGCCAGGCGCGCTCTCGAGATGGTCGGTCCCCGCTCGCACTGGAGCCAACCCGCGCGCCTGTTGGATGCTCGGCTGCAGGCGGCTCTGGGGGACCCCTGGGGGGCGGCGAGGGCATACGCCGGCCTCGCCACGGGGTCTCGTCCATGGGAGCCTCACTACGAGCTGGCGCGCCTCTATGCCCTGGGCGGTCGCCACGAGGAGGCGGTCGCGATGTTCTCTCGCCACCCCAGGGACCACGCCCTCTGGGAGGCGGCGCAGCTGGGCGCTGCCGAGAGCTGGCTGGCTCTCGGTGAGCCCCGACGAGCGAGGAAGATCCTGCGTTCTCGAGGGCGCTGGCAGCGTCGCTACCCGGAGGCGGACGTGGTCTTCGCGGAGGCTGCTTGTCGCAGTCGGAGACGCAGCCGCGGGCGACGTGCGCTCGCCTCGGACCTGAGCCTCCCGGCCTCCAGCGGGCCAGAGGCGACCTTCGCAGGGTGGCGCGAGGACCGCCTCGGTCTGGAGGATGCCCTCGCCCGGCGGCTCGTGGACGAGACCCGAGAGGCGCTCGGCGCTGTCGTCGAGCTGGAGGACGAGCTGGCGCGGGCTTCGAGCAGTCCGGCCCGACATCACCTCGAAACCGTCCTGACGAGCGAGTTGAGGCACCGTGAGGCCCGTGCTGGGGAGCGTCTTCTTGCAGCGCTCGCTGGGCTGGCTGCGGAACTGGAGCGAGCTCATCGGGGTGTGCG
>DASCPX010000060.1:0-4134 GCA_036012755.1 Myxococcota bacterium
TCTGTTTGCCGGTGTGGGTGCGCCGCAGCGTCGAGCCGTCGCCGATTTGGTGCTGGTGGTGGTCGCCGTCCGGTCACCGCGCTCATCGTCTCCAGTCGCGCGAGTCGGTGCGTGCGTCGCAGCTGTTGCTGCTCGTCGCGTGTAGCCAGCAAGTAGGGTGTAATATCTGTGTATGGCATGTCATGCAACTATCCTCTTCCACAAGTCGATCTGTTGTGTCCCGCTTCTCCACAATGGCTGCAGTGATGTTGCTGCTGAAGCACGGCCTGGTGTGTTGAGCGTATCCGACGGTGCTTCGGCCTGCCTCGGCGTGGCTTCGCTGTCGATGGCTTCAATGGCACGCGCCCTAGATCTGCAGTTGAGACCATAGGTGGAAGGCCCATTGCTTCAAATCCAGCTCGTTCTGTGTCTCGCGTCAAGTACTTGTCCAAAACTTCGGCCGGTCGGTGTCCAAGTGCAGTCGCTGCCGCACAGCCGTGACAACAGAGGATGCCGGTCGTCACGGTCTCTCCGCAGTCACAGACACCACTCAGAGGTTGCGACAGATCCACAGTGTGGGTGCCTCGTACACCACGACCACGGACAGCTGCTCTTCGCAGCGCGTGCTGCACGTTCATCACTTGGAGCCTGCTCCCGACCTCACGATTCTTCGCCAGCGTGGCTTCGACACGCGGCGGGAGCCGCTCGTCACGTTGCGACGACTCGACGTACAGATTGGTGAGGAGAACGCGCGTCTTCTCTGCCAAATCAATCATCATCGTCGTCGGGTCCCTCCTGCGCTCGTCCATGGCCCATGCCGCGCCTGACTCTGCCAGATTGCTCGTTGTCTCACCGTACAGACACAAGCAACCGTCTGGCACCGCAGAGAGGGCCCACTGCTCCAGTGGCGGTGTTGTGGCCCTGGCCATGAATGCGTCCAGACGCTCACAGACCTCGGTGGATGCACGCTCGACCTTGGCCCGCACCTCGACTCGTCTCGCCTCAGACGTTGCACGCGCAAGCTGCCAGACGGCTTGCTGCAACTCCTTGCCACGCCCGACGTTGGCCATCAAGTGTCGTGTGCAGCGTCGCTGCACACCATCTGGGAAGAGGGCGGCCAATGATTTGGCGAGCCCCTTGTCACCATCAGAGATCTCCACGGCACCGGCTTCAACAAGGTGAGGGAAGGCCACACTTGCGTGTTGCGCAACCCAGCTCCAATTCGCTTCGCTCTCTGCACTTGGCGTCCAAGCAATTGCGAGCGGCACAAGCTTGCTGTTCGCGCTCTTCGTCACAACCAAGTAGAGGTTGCCGAGGTAGACGCTCTTGCAGTGTGCTGCGTCCCACGCCGACCACCGTCGCAGGTGTCGTGCAAGCCGCCGGGCCGCACCACTCGCATAGAACACACGCTTCAGTCGCAGCCCACCGCCAGCGACATCATCGTGGGTGGTGCCGTCGGGGTACAGTTTGACGCTGCCAGCTGCCGCAGCACTGGCAGGTCCACCAGCACCACCTGCAGCTGCAACAGGAGCGGCCTGAGCACCAGCACCAGTACCAGCGCCAGCACCAGCGCCAGCACCAGCGCCAGCACCAGCGCCAGCGCCAGCGCCAGCACCAGCACCAGCACCAGCGCCAGCGCCAGCGCCAGCACCAGTGGCACCTGTTGACACGGCACCAGCACGTCGTGCTGCAGAACGAGCAGCAGCACCGGCACCGAGTGCAGGGACGACGAGATCTGCAACAGAAGCAGGTGCAGCCTCGGGCACGTTGGCCTCGACGTCGCGCAGCAGCGCCAGCAACGTGTCCTCGACGTCGTCGCTGTCGCTGTCGTCGTCACCGTCGCCAGCCATCTCTGCCTCCGAGCTACTCGACGCTCGACGCTTCCGCTTGACAGCACCAGCAGCGCGTTGGCCACGGCGAACGGCGTCACAGATGGCACGCTGGTGACGTTCCACATCACCACCATGTGTGTCCCTCCAGCAGCTCTCACAGATACACTGGGCACGAGCACACGCCGCGTCGATCACTATGCCTGCAGCCTCCAGTACCTCCCGCGTGTACTCTGTGCACTCGCACGTCGTCCACTGACCTCTGCACCGCTGGCAGAGTTGCAGCGGTTCCGTACCACTCAGATAGGTGCAAGAGTGACCGAGCACACAGCGGCACATACGGACGACGCGACGTCGCCGCCTTGGGGGCTCGTCTATGCCCGCGTCGTCACCCACGCCAGCGTCGTCGCCGACCGTGCTGCCTGCCCGACGTCGACGTCGCACAGCACTGCCACGGCCAACACCAGCATCACCAACACCAGCACCAGCACCAGCACCAGCACCAGCACCAGCACCAGCACCAGCACCAGCACCAGCACCAGCGCCCGCTGCTGCAGCAGCACCTGCACGTGCAGTAGCACCTCCACGCACAGCAGCAGCGCCACCTCTGCGGCCCCGGCCAGCAGCGCCACCTCCGCGTTCACGGCCAGAAGCACCACCACGTCTGCGTCCTCGCGCACGTGCATCAGCACCCCGGTGTGCAGCACCACGTTCACGCACATCACCACGGCCGCGTCCACGGCCACGCGAGCCACCACTTCCACGCCCACGTCCTCTTGCCTGAACACCAGCCTCGCTGCTGGCGGCAACTGGCTCAACATCGATCACGACGTATGTGTCGTCATCCATCTTGTGCTCGCGCATGGCCCACGGCAACAAGTGCTCGAAGTTGGATGCAGGGTCGCCATTGACCTCGACACGGGCGATAAGACGCAAGCGCCGAGCTTTTCTGGCATCGACAGAAGCTCCAGCTGTCTCTCGCAGTTGGCTCTGCACACCAGCGGCCTTCACATCGGGTTGGGCCAGCACCATCTCCCGCAACGGCGCAGTGAGTGCTGCATCCGTTGGATTGCCAATCCGAGACCCGCGGCCTCGGGATGGCATCGCCGTTGGTAGGTCACAGCCCTCCGCAAACATAATGTTCGCTTTCGTAGGCGTGATGAACCACTGCCCTCCCTTGGTGCTCTGGGCCCGCAGCTGGAACGGGCAGCGCAGACCCCGGCAAATACGGCACAGCACCCACCAGCGGTGCGTACCATTGGGGCGTGTGTCGCTCTTGAATACCGCGAATAATCGCCCCTCCGCGTTGCAGTAGGCCGTGACGGCTCCTAGTAGCTCGTCGCGGCTGGCGAAGGTCGCACCGACTTCCAAACCGTAGGCAGCCATCGCACGACGCAATGCCACGGGACGGCGACCACCACAACCACCAGAACGACGACGGCTCGACGCTGTGGCACACCAGCACGGACAATCACACACGCGCGACACGCACATCACAGTCAGAAGGCGGCCGCTCAACAACACGGTCACCACGGGCTCGTCACGCCGATCGCGAGCAACAGCAGCAGCCAGCAGAGGCAGGGTGATGGGCGCGATCGACGCCAGGAACGCCGGTTGGGCGGCGCGACGGCGGACAACGCGCAGGAAGCTGCCCACGGCCATGCGAAGGCACCGTTGACACATCCCACGCGCCGTGTGCGAGCCGGAAGGCGCATTCGGTGGCGCGACGGCGGCCAAGCCGTAGGAAGCCACCCACGGCCATGCGAATGCACGCTGGACACACCCCACACGCCGCGCGCGACAACGGCGCCAGTGACGACCAGCTGCAGCAACGGCGCACGCACCGCGTCGCCCGACTCGAGAGACGATGAGCAGTGGGACGCGACGGCGACCACCAACACGACCAGATCGACGACGACTCGACGCTGCGGCGCGCGAGCACGGACAATCACACACGCACGACACGCACATCACAGTCAGAAGGCGGATGCTCAACAACACGGTCACCACGGGCTCGTCACGCCGATCAGCAGCAACAGCAGCAGCCAAGAGGGGCAGGAGTTGGGCGCGATCGCGAGCCGGAAAGCGCATTCGGCGGCGCGACGGCGGCCAAGCCGCAAGGAGCCGCCCACGGCCATGCGACGGCACGTAGGCCGGCCCCACACGCCGCGCGCGACACCAGCACCAGCGACGAGCAGCAACAGCTGCGACGCACGCACCGACTCGCGCGACTGGAGACGATGAGCGCGGTGACCGGACGGCGACCACCACCAGCACCAAATCGGCGACGGCTCGACGCTGCGGCGCACCCACACCGGCAAACAGA
>DASCPX010000061.1:0-26711 GCA_036012755.1 Myxococcota bacterium
TGTAGTAGATGCTGCGAGAGTCCCGATCTCCGTCGACGCCCAGATCCAGGAGGAGCTGTGTCGTGAAGCGGCCCTCGATCACCCTGTCCGTGCGGGAGGCGGTCTCGGCGTCCGAGCCCTCGCGGAAGGTCTCTACGCCCTCGAAGCGGCCCCACTCTTCGACGCTGTCCCCGGAGTCGGCGAGGGTTGACTCCTCCGTCGAGGTGAAGTCGATGGTGGTGTCGATCTCACCGTCGGTGTCCACGTCGATCTCAGCCCGGGCCAGGGTGAGGCCGTCGTAGCTGAGCGTCCATTGGGCGATGCGGGAGTCGTAGACCTCGCGCAGCGGGTCGCCAGCGTCATTGCGCTCGATCGTGTAGTGCTCGGACCCCAGCGGCCACTGCTCGACCAGCAGTCCACCCTCGTCGTAGCGAGCGGACGAGGTGCCAGCGGTGCCGGTCTGCTGCTCGGTGCAGCCTGCGTACGGCGAGACGGCCCAGAAGTGACTCTCCCAGGCTGGCGGATCCGGCGAGGTGTCGGCCATGACCGGCGGGTCGCCCCCGCAAGCCAGCAGCCAGATCACACGTGCCTACCAACCAGCCCGGCCAGCCGCGGGATCGCGGCCTTCGTGTGCTCGACGCCTTGGGGCCTGAGCTTGTCGTAGGCCTTCTTCATCGCTCGGTTCTGGGCGTGCCGAGCCCGCCCGTCCGTGATCGACAGCAGGGCATTGGCGATCTCGCCATCCCGGCTCGAGAAGTAGCTCTCCAGCGTGCCGGAGCCAGAGGCCTTCCAGTCATCGTAGAAGGGGTCGATCTGCTTGGCGAAGTCTGGCATCAAGTGGTCCAGCGCCATGCCGATGACCCCGGGTCGGATGGCCTTCACGGCCTTGAACCCCGCCTTCACCGCCAGGCCACGGAAGCCCCGCTTGGACGCGACCTCCTCCTCGATGACAGCTATGCCGTCATCGATGATGGCCTTGCGCTTGCCGGGATCGTTCAACGCGTCACTCAGGGCACCCATCTCCACCTCTACTGGAACACCACTTCACCATAGCCCTCGTCCCCCTGGCAGCGAGGAACGTAGGTCTGGCCACCGACCTCGCGGAACCAGGCCCCGACGTACTGCTTGCCCTTGCATGACCAGCCGCTCTTGGAGCGCAGGGCCTTCTCGAAGCACTCGTAGCTTCGCTCCCAGTCCCGGTCGTTCTGGGCCTGGCAGATGTCGGTCCCCGGCACCCTCTCGGGTGAGGCGTCCTCGATGTAGGACTTCATGTAGTGGGGGATGGCGTCGCAGAGGATGTCCGCAGAGCCCTGGTTGGGCGAGGACTTCAGCACGGTCATGAGCGCGCTGCGGACGCCGGGGTCCTCCTCGACCTGGAAGGCCTTCTTCCGGAGGCAAGCGACGGCCTCGTCCCGCTTGGTGCCCTTGTAGTTGAGGATGGCCTGGCTGCGGACCTCGGGCGAGGCGTCCTCGAGCATCGCGCGACAGATCATCTGGTCGGACTCGGGCAGGTTGAGTCCCCGGACCGTCTTGAGCGCGGCGGCTCGGACGACACCGGAGCTGTCCTCTGTGACCGCACCGACGAGGGCGTCGACCACAGCCTGATCGACCTGGCCGACGAGGGCGGACGCGGCCGCGGCGCGGATGCTCTCGTCCCCGTCGTCGGTCAGGAGCTTCGTCATGAGCACGACGGCCTCGGCGTCCTTCGTTCCACCGAGACCCTTGAGCGCCGTCGCCCGGACCTCTGGGTCCTCTGTGGAGTCGGCGACGATCGACTTCAGGCTGGGGAGGACCGAGTCACCGCGGGTGCGCCCCAAGCCGGCGATCAGACCTTTCTTGTCTTCGATCGCGGGATCGTCCAGCGCCGGCAGGAAGCACTGCACGAGGTCGTCGCGCTCGGTGCTCTGCAGGCCCCCGAGGATCGCCTCGTCCCAGGTGTGCTTCTCCGCGCTCCACGCGTACTCGCACATGCACTCGGTGGAGCTCTCCTCCGGGACCTCCGTCAGCCGCTCGGAGGCGTACCGGCGCGTGTCGGCGTCCTTCATCTCGAGGCCCTTGCAGACGGTCTTGTAGAGCTCGCGCGCCATGGCGTCGTCGACGTCGCGGGACTCGACGTGGGCCGGCACCATCTCGCAGGCGGACAGGGACAAGACGCCGCACAGAGCGCCCAACAGCTTTCGCATGGATCCTCCCAGGACGGAGGGCCTAACCCTCTTCGGAGGCCTCGGCGCTCCGCGCGGCCTGCTCTTCGGCGACCATCTCGCGATACTTGTCACGCTTTGGCGCGTAGTAGGCGTCGGGAGCATCGGACGACGTGTCGGCCATTCCAGCGACGACCTTGCCACCGACCTTGTCCATCAGCCGCGTGTAGACGCCCTTCATCGCGTTCTTCAAGAGCTTCCTTCCGATCCCTGCCATGCACCCAGCCTAAGGCCCACTACTCCCAGGCCGCAAGGCTTGTGCCATGTGCACAGGTCCTGAGCCCGATATGATGATGCCGGCTCCAGGAGTGCCCCCGGCTCGATGACCGACGCCCCTCGTTTCCGGTTCTGGCTTCGACGTAGCCCGGGCGAGGATCCGACCTTCTCCGTCCGCTTCGAAGTGCGGCAGGGGAAGGGACTCTTGCGCGTCGCGCGCCCCGGCGTCCTGGTGGATCCTCCCGCGCGCCAGTCGGGCTACGAGGAGCGGCTGACAGCGGCCCAGGTTCGCGCGAGCCGCTTCCTGCATGTCTGGGACGCCGGCCGAAGGCGCCAGGGCTTCGTGCTCTCGCGCCTCTCCGACGAGATCCTCAGCGATCTCGCCCGGGAGCGCTGGGTGGAGATGGGGCTCGAGAGCGACGGCGGCTTCTGCTGGCTGCTCCCCCGGGAGGACGCCGATCCCACCGACCACGACACCGACATCGATCCGGCGGAGGAGCCCACGAGGGTCCTCGAGAACTTGATGCCCGACGACGTTGTCATCGAGGAGATCGTGGACCCGGAGAGCGAGCCGGACGCGACCATTCCGCTCCAGCTGCTGGATCCCTTCGTCACCACCTTCGGCAAGGCCACGACGCTCGTGCGCCACATGCGGCGCGAGAAGGTCCGGGACGCCGGGACGATCAAGAACCTGGAGAGCCGTGTCACCGAGCTCGAGGACAAGCTCGAGGCAGCCCACAAGCGGGAGATCCAGCTCCGCACGCGGGTGGCCCGGTACCAGCGACGCCTCAAGGCGCGAGAGTCCGTTTCCCGCGAAGGTTGAGCAGCTCCGCCAACGAACGCTACAGCCTCGGGCCGATCATCGGACGGGGCGCTGGCGGTGTGATCCACGAGGCCTTCGATCACGACCTCCAGCGCACGGTCGCCCTCAAGCTCCTCCGCCGCTCGGACTCCACCCCAGCTCAGCGGGTCCGCTTCGTCGTGGAGGCCCAGGTCCCCGCACAGCTCGAGCACCCGAACATCATCCCCGTCCACGACATCGGCCGGTCTCCGGAGGGCGACCTCTACTACGTGATGATGCGTGTCGAGGGCCACACCATGAAGGAGCTCCACAACGGCGAGGCGACGGCGGACACGCTGCTCCGAGTCCTCGACGGGGTCGCTCGGGGCATCGCCTTCGCCCATCACCGGGGCTTCCTCCACCGGGACCTGAAGCCCAGCAACGTCATGGTCGGCGCCTTTGGCGAGGTCCTCGTGCTCGACTGGGGCCTCGCCTGGGCGCCTCCCGGCTCGACCGCCCGTGACGAGGCTGGCCCGATGAGCCTCGACGGCGACGTCATGGGGACCCTCGGCTACATGGCCCCGGAGCAGGCCCTCGGCGAGGTGGACCGCCAGGGTCCGGCCACGGATGTCCACGCCCTCGGGGCGATGCTGCACGAGATCCTCACCGGCACGCCTCCGCGGCCAGCTCGCACGCTGGTCCAGCTGATCCCGCAGCTCTCTCGCCTGCCACCACCTGCGCCCGGGCCCCTCGGCGCCCTGGCGTTGCGCTGCCTCGCGCAGGACCCCCGAGCGCGTCCGGCCGACGGCGCCGAGTTCCAGGCGCTGATGGAGATGTCGCTGTAGACCTGCGGATTGCGGCCTCGCGGATACGCGCCAGCCGATCGCCACAAAGTGTGGCGGATGGGACGGACAAGACAGGCTTCCCGGGCCGAAACGCCACAGTTTGTGGCGCTTCGCGTTCAGAAGGCTCAGCGGGCGAGCCCGCTGAGCATGGCGCCGATGCGCTGGAGGTCGCCCTGCAGCTCCGTGTCCAGGCGTAGCATCTGAGAAAGACCGCGAACACCTCGCCGGCGCTGCCCAGGGCGATTCGAAAGTGGTTCCTGCCAGCGGCCGTCTTCCGGCCCCGGCCGCAGCCCTCGGCGACGTTCAGGACGACGCTATCGGACGCCCGGATGGCCTGGTCCTTGAGGTGGCCTCGCCCCGATGGCCATCGGGTCGTCGCGACCCTCTCGTTGACCGACAGGTCGAGGCCCGCACCCGAGGCTCGATCATCGGGCGTCGATCATCGAGATCGAGACTCGCCAGGCCGGGATCAACGTGCACCAGCCTCCTAGCGCTAGTCGAGGAGCTGCCCTCGTGTCCGCACGGCCAGGCTCGGTTCGCGCAGGACCGGGCCTCCTGGGGCACGGGTCAGCTCATGGAGTGTGCGCTCCATCGCCTCTCGAGTCGATGGGGGCATGCCGCGCCGCACGATGCTGTCCTCTGGCATCGAGCGGAGGGCCTCTTTCTTCAGCTTCCGGCGGGCCCGCTGCAGCACGCCTCGCGCGCCGGATCGGTTCGTGAGACCCATCATCTCTGTGACCTCGTCGACCGACAGGCCGCCCTCGTAGTGCAGGAGCATCGCCTCTCGCTCCTCAGCCGAGAGCTTGGACAGCGCCTCTCGCACGCCTCGGGCCCGCTCGCCGTGGGCCTGCTCCTCGATGGCGTCGTCGCGGGGGTCGACGAGGCGGCTGCCGTCGTCGCCGGAGTCCTCGCGCATCTTCTCGAGCCAGTTGAGGCAGAGGTTGCGGGCGATGCGGTAGGTCCAGGTCGACCAGGCGCACTGGCGCTTGAAGCGCGGGATGGACTTGAAGACGCGCAGCACCGCCTCCTGGGAGAGCTCGGCGGCCACCTCCCTGTCGCGGACGAGCCCGGAGCAGACGGCGTGGATGCGGCCCAGTTGACCGATGATGAGCGCCTCGATCGCCTCAGGGTCCCCGTGCTCGACAGCGCGGGTCAGCAGAGTGTCGTCGCTCACTTTCGATGCCGGAGCAGGTGGAGCGGTGGGTCGGCGAGCGCGTCATCGCTGCTCGCGGGGGACAGGGCCTCGCCCTCTGGCAGGGTCTGGAACATGCCGCCGGCTTCGAGCAGGGCACGAAACTCGGTGCGTGGGCTGTCGGACAACAGCGCGTTGGCCACCCTCAGCTGGGTGGCGAGCACCGCGAGCAGGGTCTCGGCGAAGGCGCGCTGGGCCCTCTCGGGGAGCGCCTCCAGAGCATCGCGCGTCGTCGCAAATGCCCAGGCCGGAGTCTCGGTGACGCAGGTCGCGGTGCGAGGGAGGCCCTCGACGAAGCCGTTGAGCCCGAAGGGGTCTCCCGGTCCCAGGCGCGCGAGGAGCACCTCTCCGGATCCCGTGCGGCGAGTGACCCGGGCGCTTCCTTCTGCGAGGATCCAGACGCGACCGCTGTCCTCGTCGTCCTGGCTCAGCAGCGTCGTTGCCCCCCCGACGGGGAAGGGTCGGAAGGAGGACGCGATGGCCTCCAGCGAGGGTCCGTCGAGGTTGTTGAGGCCCGGGAGGACGCGGAGGTGTCCGACGAGGTCCGGTGGCTCGCCGCTGGGCGGCCGGGAGGGGGACACCTCCGGCAGCTCCGTGCACTGGCGCTGGGCAAGGAGGGCATCGGCGGCTCGCACGCGATGGGCGAGGGTGTCCAGTGCTGCCGCG
Organism: Myxococcota bacterium; assembly: GCA_036012755.1. Taxonomy (GTDB): domain Bacteria; phylum Myxococcota_A; class UBA796; order UBA796; family CAJQPC01; genus JAAESX01. Next base: position 5,881 of record DASCPX010000061.1, read on the forward strand.
AGCAGGGCGTCGTAGAGGGGGCTGGTCTGTCTGCGGAGCGCCAGGAGGCCGGCGCGGCGAAGTGTCAACAGCTGGGTCTCGCCGACGGAGCTCACCGACGCGCTGCGGCTGGCTCCCCTGAGGAAGGCGCTGACCTCGCCGAGCAGCTCCCCCGCAGCTGGGCGGGCGAGCTCGACGCCGAGCGCCGTGACGACGACCTCTCCATCCAGCAGGAGCGCCAGCTCGAAGCCGTCCCCTCCCTCCTCCCACAGCACGTCACCGTCCTGGAGGGTGCGCAGCGACCAGAAGGGCCGAGACGCATCGAGGACGTCGACCTCGACGTCTTCGAAGATGGGCTGTGCGCGCAGACGGGCGACGAGAGGGGACTCCGACATCCCCTCCGTTTTAACTCCCCGCGGCACTCTTCGGGGATTAGAGGAGGGCGCTCGCTTGATTGAGAGGTCCCCGGTGGAAGAGCACGAAAAGGGCCGCGCGGCTTTCGAGAGTGACGAGGCATTCAGGCTCCATGCCCTGCGGCACAGCGCGGCCCACGTGATGGCCGAGGCCATCGGCCAGATCTTCGAGGGGGCCAAGTTCACGGTCGGGCCGCCGATCAAGGACGGCTTCTTCTACGACGTCGACGTCGACCGCCCAATCACAGAGGACGATCTCGTCGCGATCGAGAAGGCCATGAAGCGCATCTGCAAGCAGAACGCGCCCTTCGTGAAGAGCGTCTTGTCCCGCGACGAGGCCTCCGCGCTGTTCACCGAGCTCGATCAGCCCTACAAGGTCGAGCGTGTGTCGATGCTGCCAGAGGACGAGGAGATCAGCATCTACGTGCAGGGTGGCTTCACGGACCTCTGCCGGGGTCCGCACGTCCAGCGCACGCGCAACTGCCGTCACTTCAAGCTCCTGAAGGTCTCCGGCGCATACCTTCACGGCGACTCCAAGAACAAGCAGCTCCAGCGGGTCTATGGGACCGTCTGGCCCACGCGCGATGCGCTCGACGCATACATGTTCCGCCTGGAGGAGGCCAAAAAGCGCGACCACCGCCGCCTCGGCACGAAGCTCGGCCTCTTCCTCTTCCACGACTACAGCCCGGGGGCGCCCTTCTGGCTCCCCAGGGGCGAGGACCTCTACCACACGCTCTCGGAGGCCATGCGGACGCTGCTCGTTCGTGGAGGCTACAGCCCGGTCAAGACGCCCCTGATCTTCGACAAGAGGCTCTGGGAGCGCAGTGGCCACTGGGACCACTACCAGGAGGGCATGTACCACTTCGCCGATGGCCACTACGCGGAGGGCGACTCCGACGAAGAGGACGACAGCAGCATCCTCGGTCTGAAGCCGATGAACTGTCCCTCCCACATGCTCATCTTCGCGAGCAAGAAGCGCAGCTACCGGGAGCTCCCGCTGCGCATCCACGACCAGGGCGTGCTCCACCGCAACGAGCTGCGCGGGACCCTCAGCGGGCTCACGCGGGTGCGCCAGTTCTGCCAGGACGACGCCCACATCTTCTGCACAGAGGAACAGATCGAGGGCGAGGTGAAGCAGCTGCTCGAACTCGTCGAGGTGCTGTACACCGCCTTCGGCCTCGGCTTCCGAGCCAAGCTCTCCACGCGACCGGAGGACAAGCTCGGCTCGGACGAACTCTGGGACCAGGCGGAGGACGCCCTGAAGGCTGCGCTGGACAGCGCCGGCCTCGACTACGAATTGAACGAGGGCGACGGGGCCTTCTACGGTCCGAAGATCGACTTCGATGTCCTCGACGCGTTGGAGCGGCAGTGGCAGTGCGCCACGATCCAGCTGGACTTCCAGATCCCTCGCCGCTTCGAGCTGTCCTATGTCGGGGCCGACAACGAGGAGCACACGCCGGTGGTGGTGCACCGCGCCGTGTTCGGCAGCTTCGAGCGCTTCATCGGCATCCTCATCGAGCACTACGCCGGGGCCTTCCCTGTCTGGCTGACCCCGGAGCAGGTCCGGGTGGCGACGGTCTCGGAGAAGTCACGAGAGTATGGTGCGCGGGTCTTCGAGGCCCTGCGCGTCGCGGGCGTGAAGGCCACTCTCGATGACGGTGACCAGAAGATCGGCAAGAAGATCCGGATGTGGCACGGGGATCTCGTTCCCTACCTCGCCGTCATCGGCGAGAAGGAGCAAGCAGCAGGCACGGTGACGATCCGTTCGCGCGAGGGCCTGGAAGGCGGAACGCTGACCCTGGAGGCTTTCGTGGCTCGTGTCCTCGCCGAGTCGGAGGCCCCGTTCTTGTAGTTCTGCAAGAGCTGCAAAAACACGCTAGTACACATTCCTTGCGCAATATGTTTTTTCGAATGTCTTAGCGCTCGGTTCCGATATCGTGGCGTCTTCCTTGGAGGCCCCGATGTCGCTGGCGTTGCTTCTTGCTTGCAGCATCGAGAACGGCATCGTCAACGCCAACCAGGACGTCGTCGAGCCAGTCGCCTTCGCGCCCACCATCGAGTACCCCAACGTCGACATGAGCGTCGATGTCGCCCTCCAGAAGATGGAGTGGGGCGACTCGGTCACCCGGTGCCAGATCCAGGTCGCCTTCCACAAGCTCGCCGAGGGTGAGGCTCCGGTGACCGAACACGGCGGCGGCGAAGAGGGCGGCGGCAACGTCATCGACATCCCCGATGCGCCCGGTACCTGCCTCTTCTCGGAGCTCGACTACTCCGGGAGCGAACAGGGTCCCCCCAGCGAAGATGAGACCTACGGAGACGACGGAACGGACCCGGATTCGGACAACTGGCAGGAAGCGGGCAATCTCTCCGGAGCTCCCGAGATCTACCTGCACAGCGTGGACCGCACCATCGTCCTGCACCGCCAGCCTCTCGAGGATGGCCGTGTTCGCTACGAGTGGGACGGCTGTGACGCGGACACCTTCCCCTTCGGCGAGGTCTTCGACATCGAGGTTCCGAACTCCGACGAGGACGATTCGCTGCCCGGCTTCTACGTGGTCGAGGCCTTTGGGATCGGCACCGACATGGAGCTCGGCGAGCCCGTTCCCAACGACACCCACCGCCTGAGCCACGCCAACCACATCGATCTCTGGTCTGACTGGCGGCACCTGGGCCAGATCCCCGAGGTGCGAGGACAGGACCTGCTGCGCGACGTCAAGTTGTTCATCCGCAACTACGAGCATGGTGGCGGGCCGGAGTTCGAGGCCCTCGCCTGCGATCCCCCCGGCGACTGGTCGGAGATCCGCGATGACGATCTCCAGTCCCTCACACCGAACGCGACATCGAGCGCGGCGGACGCTCCGCTCTACGCGGCCTTCCAGGTCGATGCCCACTACGACAGCCCAGAGATCGAGTTGCCTTGGGGCCAGACCATGCGGATCCGCAGCACGATCACGGAAGGCGGCACGCTGCACCTGTGGGAAGACGACTCGGCGCTGTGAGCCCCGGATAGGGGACTTCGGGGCGCGGGGACGGTTACTCGCCAGGCATGCAGATCCACTTCGACGAGGGCATCACCCTCGACCAGTTCCTCATGGAGGCCGGCCACGCGCATCCTAGGCGAACCGGCCAGTTCGTCACGCTGCTGAAGCAGGTCACCCTGGCCGCGAAGATGGTGTCCAGCCGGGTCAATCGAGCAGGTCTCGCCGGGATGATCGGTACCACCGGCGAGACGAACATCCAGGGCGAGTTCGTCATGAAGCTCGACGTCTACGCCAACGAGACCATCAAGAAGGCGCTGGCCCACGCCGGCGTCTGCTGCCTCGTCGTGTCGGAGGAGGAAGAGCACCTCATCCACATCCCCGAGCGCTTTCAACGCGGCTCCTACGTCTTCTGCATGGACCCCCTCGACGGCTCGAGCAACATCGACGTCAACGCCACCATCGGAACGATCTTCGGGGTCTTCCGCCGAAAGAGCCCGGAGGGTGGGCGGGGCACGCTCGAGGACGTCCTTCGGCCTGGCACCGAGCTCAGCGCTGCCGGCTATGTCATCTACGGGTCCGGCACCATCCTCGTGCTCGCCACAGAGGACACCGGCGTCAACGGCTTCACCCTCGACCCGGGCATCGGCGAGTTCTTCCTGTCGCACCCGGACATACGGCTCCAGCCCAGCGCCGGAATCTACTCGCTGAACGAGGCCTACAAGGCTCAGTGGGACCAGCGCCTCGTCGACTACGTCGAGACGCTGAAGGCGCCCGAGCGCGACTTCTCCCAGCGCTACATCGGGAGCCTCGTCGCGGACTTCCACCGCAACCTGCTCAAGGGTGGGATCTTCCTCTACCCGGCGACGACAAAGGCGCCCTCCGGCAAGCTGCGTGTGCTCTACGAGGCCTTCCCACTGGCCTTCATGGCGGAGATCGCCGGGGGCAAGGCGACCGATGGCGTCTCGCGCATCCTCGACATCGTGCCCACCGGACTCCACCAGCGCACCCCGCTGGTCATCGGCAACTCCGAGCTCGTCGAGGAGGCGACCGCGGCGCTGTCTGGGTGAGGGTCGTCTCCCAGGGCCGGGTGGAGCACGTCACGGACGGCAATGAGGCGGCCACCTTCCAGGAGAGCCGGCTCGATCTGGACGGTCTCTCCATCGTGCGCACCCATCTGCCCGGCGGCGCCTCGCTGCCCCCCGTGGTGCTGGTCCACGGCTTCGCACAGAACCGCTACTCCTGGCACCTCTCCCGGCGTTCGTTGGTGGCCTGGCTCGCGCTGAGGGGCTGGGACGTGCACAACCTCGAGCTCTCCGGCCACGGTCGGTCCCGCCGAGGGCGAGGCATGGTCTCCTTCGAGGACCACGTCGCGGACGTCCAGCGGGTGGCCGAGACGCTCGACAGCGCCTTCTTCGTCGGCCACAGCCTCGGCGGGGCCGCCTGCTACGCGGCCGCGGCTCGCGGCGCCCCGATGGCTGGCATCGTCGGCGTGGCGGCTCTGTTCCACTTCGCGCAGCACAACTGGCTCCTGAAGGTGCTGTGCTCGACCACCTGGGCACTTCGGCGGACCTTCATCCTGCGCCTGGGCGTGCGGACGCGGGTCGCCGGGGTCGTGCTCGGGCGGCTCTACAGGATCACCAACATCGCCGGCTACGGCTTCCCGATCAGCGGATGGTGGCCGGGGTCGATGGATCTCGAGCTGCTCCGGGAGCGCCTGGACAAGGGCATGGACTGGGCCTCGGTGCAGGTCTGGCTCGACATGAGCCGCTGGGGCGCGACCGGCCGCTGGGAGTACGAGGAGGCCTGGTCGCGCTGCGCCACGCCCGTCCTGGTCCTGGTCGGCGACGAGGATCACCTGATGCCCCTCGGCGATGCGCGCGGGGCCTACGACAGGAGCGCGAGCCCGGACCGCACCCTGCTGGTCTTCGACGATCTCAGCCACGAGGTGCACTGGGGCCACCTCGACCTCGTCCTCGGTGATCGCGCACCCAAGCATGTCTGGCCCGTGCTCCACCACTGGATGGCAGCCCGCAGCTGAGTCTCGGACTCAGGGGCAGTCGGGGAGGTCGACGATGACGGAGTTGTTGTCCTCGTGGCACTCGCGCACGGCCTCGGCGCCGTTGGCTGAGCGATCGACGACGATCTCGACGCGTCCCTCGGGGATGTCGGCGCGCTGGAAGCGGAAGCGGGCCGTCGCGGTCACCTCTCCTGGCTGGACGACCTCGTGGGTGAAGACCGTCGCCAGGTAGCGGCGAGTGGCGCCATCGACCGCGTAGGCTGAGACGGGGATCCAGATCGCGAGACCCGCCATGCCGCCGTTGCCCACCCGAACCGCCACGACGACCTGGCCGACCTCGCACTCCTCGTCGCAGACATCCACCAGCGGCAGCGCGTCGGCGCTGCGGCCGCCGCCCACGGGGTTCGGGTCGCCGCTGCGGAAGTTGTTGTGGGTTGGCCAGTTCGAGCTCACCGGAGAGGGCACGCCGAGGTCGTCGTCGACGTTCGTGATGCAGTAGCCGTGCTGGTTCCACACCTGTCGGTTGCCGAGCCAGCTGTCCGTCGCGCTGCCGAGGACGTAGATCCCGCCCAGCCCGACCTCGCCGTAGTGGGTGCCGGCGTTCGGAACGAGGATCTCGGTGCGTCCATCCCCGTCGACATCGACCACCGTGGGGAACTCGTGCAGGGTGCGCGACTCGTGGATGTCGTCGCGGAGGCGCACGGTGCCGTCCATGCCGGAGAAGACCTGAAGGGAGACCTCGTCGGCGTAGATGACCTCTGGTCGTCCGTCGCCCTCGAAGTCGAAGACGACGCTGCCGGTCGTGTGGCTCGAGGCGTCGATGACGGGCTGGCTCCAGTTCACCGTGCCGTCGACCTCGTAGACGGTGTACGCCGTGGCCTCGGCCACCCCGATCTCCGGGACACCGTCCGAGTCGAAGTCGGCGATCGTCGGCGGCCCGCCGTGCCCGCCGCCGACCAGCGTGGTGCGGGCGGTCTCGGTGCAGTCCGCCTCGTAGATGATGAGCTCACCGCTGGCCACGAGGGCGAACTCGCCCACACCGTCCATGTCGAGGTCAGCCGGCCCGGGGAAGCCGTCGGTCCCGTCCGTGGCGCAGATCACGGAGCCGTCAGGGGCGTAGATCGTGTTGCCGGCGAGGACCTCCTGGATCCCGTCGAGGTCGAGGTCGGAGAGCACCGTGTGCGTCCCGAACTCCCGATTCGGTGTGCCCCGCGCCGCGCCACCAGCTCCCTTGGCGACGACCGCGCCGTCGCTGCCCTCGACGATGATGTTGCCGACGACCACCTCGACGTCGCCGTCTCCTTCGAGATCGCCGATGGCCGGAGCGTGACCTCCGCATGTCTGGGCCGACTCGGGGGAGACCCACTCCACCGCGCCGCTGCGGTCGAAGGCGGCCAACACGCACTGGGGATCGCCGGCGTAGTCCTCGCTGGGCGGCCCCGGGTCGATCGGGACCTCGTCGCCGGTGTCGTCGGGGGGGTCTTCGGACCCGCCGGTCTCGGGCGGGCCGATCTCGGAGTCACCCCCACCGGTCTCCTGGGGATCGCCCCCACCGGGCATCCACATCGCCATCATCACGAGCTCGGGCTCACCGTCGCGGTCGATGTCGCCCAGCGCCACGTTGCTGTAGCGGTAGGGCAGGACCTGGCCCTCGCCGAGCGTCGCGCTGACGATGGTCCAGTGCTCCGCTCCGGTCGCGCCGTCGATGAGGCGGAGCGCCCCGGCGTACTGGTTGCTGTGGCTGTCCGGGTCGTCCGAGATGACGACGATGTCCGGGCTGTCGAGGTGATCGATGGTGCCGCTGCCGTCATCGTCGGTGAGCTGTCCGACGACCGGGGCCATGACGATGTCGCTGTACTCCGGGTAGCTCCCGAAGGTCGTGCGCTGCCACTCGACGATGGCCTCGAGATCGCCGGTGACGATCTCGTGGACGCAGGTCTCGTCGATGCCCACGTCACCGGCGAGCTCGACCTCGAACTCCTCGCAGGCGACGTAGGGGTCGGGGGCCGCCAGGCGCGGGAGCCAGCTGTCGGACAGCGGCGCCCGTACGTCCAGCTCGGGCTCGTGGAGCACGTAGTCGTGACAGCCGGTCAGGGAGAGGGCGACGATTCCCACGGGCTCAGCATATTGTAAAATTTTGAGAATTCAACACCCTCAGGATGATGCCGGCGAGCGGCCCTGATCGGTCCAGGTGAGGGGCGTGTCCGCCGTCGATCTCGACGAGGGTGGCGCAGCAGGCATCGATTCGCTCAGGGAGGCGATCCACTCCTCGATACCAGCTCTCGCGACCCAGCACGACGGTGGTCGGTGCAGAGATGCGACGGAGCATCCCGTGGTAGCGGTCGAGGTCGAAGGCGATCGGCGAGAGTGTTCGATGGAGCACATCCCGGGCCATGGAGAAACCCCGGAGGTCTACTCTTCGAATCGGTAGCCCGTGCCGTGCACCGTGAGGATGTGGCGCGGGTCGCTCGGGGTGGCCTCGAGCTTCTTGCGTAGCTTCAGGATCTGGTTGTCGACCGTGCGGGTGGTCATCGAGGCGCTGTAGCCCCAGACCTCTTCGAGCAACTCCTCCCGTGACACGGCCCGTCCTCGGTGGGCGATGAGGTAGCCCAGGACCCCGGCCTCGTGGGTCGTCAGCCGGTGCTCGACTCCGAGGCGAGTGAGGACTCGCCGGCGCAGATCGACGTCGACATCACCGAAGATGAACCGGTCCGGGACCTCGGCCTTCTTCTCGTCAGACGCCGGCCGGCTGCGCAGGCGGGCCTTCACCCGGGCCATCAGCTCGCGCAGCGAGAAGGGCTTGGTGACGTAGTCGTCGGCGCCCATCTCCAAGCCGAGGACGCGATCGAGCTCCTCGCTCTTGGCGGTGAGCATGATGACCTGGACCTGCGGGTGTTCGCCCTTGACTCGCCGCAGCACGTCGAGGCCGTCCATGCCGGGCAGCATCACATCGAGGAGCAGCACGTCCGGGGGGGCGTTGGCGATCGCGGCGACGGCGTCCTCTCCGTTGTCGAAGTGCTGGACCTCGTAGCGCTCGTGTCGGAGCGCGTTGACCACCCCGAGAGCGATGGTCTCGTCGTCCTCGACGACCAGGATCCGCGGCGTATCGCGCATGAGCCCAATCCTCGCACGAACTGGGGGCGGCTATCTCGAGAGGGGAAGGTGGACGACGAAGCGAGCGCCGCCGTCGATGCCGTCTGTGCACTTGACCCGGCCATCATGTCGCGAGACGGCGTCCGAGACGAAGGCCAGCCCGAGTCCGTGACCACCGGCCTTGCCGCGCCCCGGTCCTTCGACCCGGGCGAAGGGCTGGAAGATGGCCCGGCGCTTGTTGGGCGGGACTCCGATTCCATTGTCCACGACCTCCAAGACGGCGGTCGTGCCCTCCTGGCGGAGCATCACCTCCACCAGCGGTCGAGGGTGATCGTGGCGGCGGTACTTGAAGGCGTTGTCGAGCAGGCACACGACGCAGTCGCGCAACAGCGGCACGTCGCCGACTGCGAGGTCGACCGGATCGAGGCGGCGGTGCAGCGACACGCCGCCATCGGCGAAGCGGGGCTCCCACTCCCGGAGGACGTCCTCGACCAGGGCGCCGAGGTCGTAGGGAACCGGGCGGGCAGGCGCTCGGCTTCGTGCGACCGCCAGGACCTCCTCGATGCGCGCCGTGAGCTTGTCCGACTCGGCGATGATGCGGCCGGCGAAGGCCTCGACCATGGCTGGGTCGCTCGCGGCGCCGAGCTCCAGGTTCTCGGCCATCACGCGGATCCCAGCCAGCGGTGTCTTCAGCTCATGCGTGACGCGGGTCGCGAACTCCCGCTGGCGGTCGAGCAGCTCCTGCTCACGCCGATCCGCCGTCACGCGAGCGGCGAGGGCGGCGACGCCGATGATGCCGCCCACGAGGATCGGGAGGAGCTGGCTGAGGAACTGCGCCCGGTATTCCGCCTGGACGGCCAGCAGGTACTCGGGCACGAAGCCGAGACGCAGGTGGCTCAACAGCCGCGGGAAGCTCACGCTCGCGGCTGCGCTGCCGTTGCCGAAGAGGAGCTCGCCGCCGCTGTCGGTGACGACCAGACTCGCGGGGTCATCTGCGCCGAGCATGAGGTCTTCCAACAGGACCGTCTCGTTCAGCTGCACCGCCCCGAAGGTCGCCGGGGAGATCTCGCTGTAGACCAACAGGAAGTGGCTCCCGTACTGGTCGTGCACAACCCGTCGATCTGCTCCGCGCTCGGCGCGGACGGACAGCTCGCTCTTCACCTCCTTCCAGGCAGCCTGGCGCCTCTCTGCGGCCGGCAGTCGCTGCTCGATGTCCTGGGCCGGACTCGGCGCGTCGAGCAGCTCGAGCTGGTCGAGGATGGGGAAGCGCACGAAGTCCAGCGTCTGCTCGAGCACGGGGCCATCCTGGCCGACGATCTCCCGCCCCAGCTCGCTGAGCAGGGCGATGGCGTACTTGTCCCGGTCCGCCATCTGGAGGGCCTCTGCATGAAGCAGGCGGCGGATCGCCACGCGCCGGGGGGCGAGACCCAAGGCGGCGGCCCGCCGCAGATCGAGATCCTCCGGTACGCCCGTCCCCTCGAGCGCGGCTACGGCCTCGTCCGCGCGGCCCTGGGCGAGGAAGCGGCTGGCGGCCTCTGTCGCGGCGAAGAGCGCAAGGCCGGTGTCGCCCTCTGTGACGCACTTGACGAAGAGCCCGGGAGCGGAGCGGGGATCGACAGCGTCCTCTGCCAGGCGCGCAGCGCGAATGCAGCGGTTCGCGTTGAGCTCGGGCAGCGCCTCTGTCGGTGCGGGCGGCGGGAACACGAGCCTCGCCCCGAGCTCGCCGGTGACCATCTCCCACTTGTAGAAGCTGTCGAACCAGTCGACGGTCTCGCGGTAGTAGCGCTGACGAGTGAGGAGCTCCTCGCGCTCGCCGATGTCCTGGAGCCAGTCCTCGGTGCGCTGGGCGACACGGTCGTCCCACGCCCTGGCCTGCCGCTCCAGGTCTCGCGTGGCGCGGTCGATCTCCCGGGTCTCGAGGTCCTTCTGCAGCCGCCAGGCCTGCCACCCCCCCATCGCGACGAGCAGGAGCAGCGCAACGCCCAGCGCCCAGTACGAGATTCGGCGGATCGAGTTGGCGGTGACGCGTTGGATGGGGAATGCGACCACGACGCGGGTGGTTCCGGCAAGTTAAGGAGCCGCCGATGAAGCGACGTGAGCTGTTGCAGTTGTCGGCCCTCACGGCCGCATCCGTGGTCTTTCCCGCGGCGGCCAGGGGCCAGGACCTCGAGGGCGAGCGCCTCGCTCGCGTGGAGCGGATCCTCGCCGGGCTCTCGTTGGACGAGAAGATCGGCCAGATGATGATGAGCTACCCACCGCTGGAGAAGACCGGGCCGGTCCCAGTGGGCTCGGTCATCTTCGTGGGCAACCTGCTGAAGTCCGAGTCCGCGGTCGTGGAGCGCGTGGAGTCCCTCCAGAGCCGTTCGAGCATCCCGCTGTTGATCGCGGCTGACGTCGAGGGTGGCAAGCTCAACAAGCTCTCCTTCCTCCCCGGGTTGGAGGCCGTGCCGAGCAACCGGGAGCTCGCGGACGAAGGAGAGGAGGCGGCGCGCGAGTGGGGTCGCCGGGTCGGCGCGGGCATGCGTCGCCTGGGAATCAACATGGCGCTGGCGCCGGTGCTCGACGTGGCTGGCTCCGGCATGATGTTCGAGAGCGGTCGCAGCTTCGGCGCGGATCCGGCGACGGCCGCGCAGCTCGGCCAGGCGTACAGTGCGGGGCTCGCAGAGAGCGGCGTGGTGGCCGTGGGCAAGCACTGGCCCGGATACGGCTCGCTGAGCGAGAACACCGATCACAACTTCGTCGTGACCAGCCGCAGCAGCGGCGAGGTGGAGCGACAGGCCCAGGCCTTCGTTGGCTGTGGGGACGCCATCGTCGGCGTGATGCTGGCGAACGTCGGCTTCGACTCCTATGGCAGCGTGCCAGCCATCCTGAGCGCCGACCTGGTGAAGGCGGCCCATCGCCAGGCCTGGCTCGCGATCACGGATGACCTCGCCATCGATGCGCTCGCAGAGGCCACCGGCGGCGACAAGGAGGAGGTCGTGCGTCGCGCCTTCCTGGCGGGGAACGACATCCTGCTGACCACCGCTCCGATCGACTGGGATCGTGCGCTGGACTACCGCGGCATCATCAGGGCGCTCGTCGACGAGAGGCCCGATCTCGTGTCCCGCGTCGACGACAGCGTGCACCGAATCCTGCGAGTGAAGGCCCGCGCCGGCTTGCTAGACTGAGGCCCCCTCGGTCCCGAAGGGGTTGTAGGACTCGGCCCGGACGACCTTGTTCCGCCCCTCGTCCTTCGCTGTATAGAGCGCCTTGTCGGCCCGGGAGATCCACGGAACCTGGAGCTCGTCCTCGCAGCGCTGCGCAACGCCGAAGCTCGTGGTGACCTTCAGACCCGTCGCGGTTCGGCCCCAGTCGTGGCCGGCGATCGCCCGCCGAATGCGCTCAGCGACTTCGAGGGCGCCGTCCTCGTCAGAGCCCGGGAGGAAGACCGCGATCTCCTCGCCGCCGTAGCGGACGACCGGATCGGTGTCCCGCACGCCGAGCATCACGAGCCGCGCGATGCCGGTGAGGACCTCGTCGCCGACGGAGTGTCCATAGGTGTCGTTGATGCTCTTGAAGCGGTCCACGTCGGCGAAGATGATGCTGATCGGGACCTTGGCCTCGACGCAGCGCTCGCAGAGATCCGGCAGCTCATCCTTGAGGTAGGCGCGGGTGTGGAGCCCCGTGAGCGTGTCCCGGCCGACCTGCTGGAGGCACTCGAGCACACGCCCGAGGTGGGCGAGCTCGTCGAGTCCGAGGAGGTCGAGGCGCAGCGAGACGCCTCCGATCTCCAGGTGGTCCCCGGGACGCAACAGCGCGCGGCTGACGCTCTGGTCGTTCACGCGGGTGCCGTTGGTGGAGCCGAGATCCTGCACGGTGACCTCGCCGCGGTCATCGCAGCTCACCAGGGCGTGGGCCCGAGACACCGAGGCGTCCGCCAGCTGCAGCCCGGCGCTCTCGTCGCGTCCGACCACGACCTCCTCGCCCCCCGACAGCGAGGAGAAGCGCAGCATGTCCTGGCCCGCGACGACTCGAATCGTCGGGATGGCGACGCGGCGCAGGCGGCGCTGGCGGGGCAAGGACAGCTTCATCGTGACCTCTGAGAGGTCGTCGAATCCCGCGTCGGGACGCGAGCTATTGCCGCGCTCGGCCATGACTTCCAAGGCTACCGCGAATGGGCGCAAAGCTCCACGCCATGCGCCATCGTCCGGCTCCCGAGCCTGGCGAGCCTACTGTCGCTGTCTGATGTGGAACTCGACTCGTCGGTTCGCCGCGCGGGCCTCTTCGCTGGTCCCTGGTTGGAGCGGCTGGGACTCGCCGTAGCCCTGAGCCATCAGGCGCGACTCCTCGACGCCGGACTGGACGAGGTAGGAACGGACCGACTTCGCGCGGCGCATGGACAGGTCGAGGTTGTACTCCTCGTCGCCCTGGTCGTCGGTGTGGCCCTGGATCTCGACCAGGGCGAGCTCGGGGTGGTTGAGCATGGTCTCGACCACCTCGTCGAGGAGGGAGAAGGAATCCTTGGCGATGATGTCGGCGTCGAGCTCGAAGAAGACCTTGTCCAGGATCAGGACGCGGTCACCCTCGACCACGACGCGGCCGCTCTGGAGCACGACGTCGACCCGCGCGGTCGAGCCGCCCTCGACGATCACGGCGTTCTCGATGCTCCGGTAGCCGTTGGCGGACACCACGAGGCTGTAGTCGCCGGGCTCGAGCTCCAGCTCGGTGATGCCATCGTCCCCGCCGACCTCCACGATCGCGGCTCCGAGGACGCGCACGCGGCATGCCACCGGCAGCCCCTGCTCGTCCTTGGCGGTGACGACCACCTGCCCCGGTCCCGCGTCCACCGGCACCGGCGTCACGATCACCTCGACAGGCACCTCCGGTGCGATCTGTGGTGACCAGGCCACTCCAGCGAAGACGCGGTAGTCGGGCGCCCCGATGCCCTGGCTCAGTCCACCTCCGGCGCCGGCGTGGACCACCACGGCCAACAAGGGGTGGAGGTGGATGGCGCCGAGGGCCTCGACCGGGTGGGCTCCGGCCCCCTCCTGGCCCCAGATGAGCTCGCCGTCGAGCTCGGCGGAGACGGACAGCAGGTTGTTCGCGCGCAAGGCGGCGCCGAGGCCGTAGTCGATGCGCGGCCCCCACTTCAGGGTCGGTCCGAGCTGCTGCCTGGTGCCAGAGCTGCCTCCGAGAGCGGCGGCTACCAGGACCGGGCCCGTCGCGAAGGAGCCGGACAAGGCGCCGCCGGCGGTGGGGTCGGCTTCACCGAGCCAGGAGCCCTCGTTGCCGGTGGGGAGGTCGAGGTGGCCGTGGAGCGCCACCCCGAGGCCGTCACCGCGCCGCTGGACGAGCTCTCCGCTCGCCGCGACCCGCGCGTCCCCGACGAGGTTGAAGCCCCCGACCTCGTAGCCCGTGGCCGCCATGTGCAGCGGCAGGTCCACGCCGACCCGCGCCCTCGGCAGGTTGACCCAGGCCTGGGCGTTGGCCGTCGCGAGGTGCTCCACCAGCTTCAGCTCCTCGCGGCCGTCGGTGTAGCGGTAGACGAAGGGGTCGTTGGCGTAGCTCAGGACGAACCCGCCTCCAGCCGTGAAGCTCGGCCCCACGACGGTGTCGGGCACCACCAGCAGATCACTGGCGCCCAGGGCGGGCCGTAGACGCTGGGCGTCGAGGCTCTGGGGAGCGTCCTGCGCGGCGGCGGCGCCAGGGACCAGGAGCACCGCGGCGAGGGACCAGCGCCGACGGGTCAACAGCGCGCCCAGTAGAGCGAGGGCGAGGGCAGGCACTGCCCCCCCGGTGCTGCACGAGCCTCCGGTGAATTCGCCGCCGGAGAACAGCGGGTCACCGGTGACGCCCGTGTCGTCGGTGCCCGAGTCCTGGGAGCAGAGGCCCTCGTCGTCGGTGGGGTCGAGGATGTTCGGCACGCCGTCGCAGTCCGAGTCCTCGTCACAGGGCCCCTCCTGGCCGTCGGGGATGCCATCGCCGTCTGTGTCCGGGTCGAGCGGGTCAGAGCCGCAGTCGCCCTCGACGTCGTTGTCGAGGCCGTCGCCGTCGGCGTCCGGGTCGGGGTCCTTGTAGTCGGGGATGCCGTCGCCGTCGGTGTCGCCGGTGCCCTCGTCGACGTCTGGAATGCCGTCACCGTCGCTGTCCTCGTCACAGAAGTCGGGCCAGCCGTCGTCGTCGGTGTCGTCCAGCCACTCGGTGCTGTCGTCGATACCGTCGCTGTCGCTGTCGAGGTCGTCGACCTCGCCGCCGTCGAGATCGCACTTGTCTTCGAGCGCGTCCCAGATGCCGTCGCCGTCGGTGTCGACGTCGTCGTCGGCCAGGGTCGGGTCGATCTCCCACTCCCCGACGGCCCCGTCGATGTCGCGGTCCTCGTCGCCGTCCGGGACGCCGCCGGTGTCGGAGTCGACGAGGTTGGCGTTGGTCTTGGACTCCGGATCCAGGTCCGGGCGGAAGCACCCGACGCTCTCGTCGGTGTCGGCGTGGGCCTCTTCGATTCCACGCTCGAGGCCGTCCGGGAGGCCATCTTCGTCCGTGTCGCAGGCCTGGGCGTTGGTGCTGATGTCGAGCTCGCGGTCGTCCGTGAGCCCGTCGTCATCCGAGTCCGCGTCCCCGGGGTCCGTGCCCGCAGCCAGCTCCTGGCTGTCGGTCAAGCCGTCGCCGTCGCTGTCGATGGCGAAGGGGTCGCACCAGCCGTCGGGCATCGTGCCGAGGCCCGCGCTGTCGTCGTGACCGGCGAGGTCGGCGTCGAGGTTCTGGAGCCCGTAGGCCCCCTCCGTCGCGAGGGCCACACCGAAGGCGATCTCGTCGCTCAGCAGGGTCTCTGCCTGGAAGTCCGCCTTGTCGATGGCGAGGTCGACGAACCAGTCCGCGTCACCCCCGCTGCTGCTGTCGGACTCGGTGAACCGAGCCAGCTCGTCGTCTTCTGGAGAGGAGCTGATCACATCCACCGTCGTGAGCGTCGCGTCGACGCCAACGGCGCCATCCTCGTTCGCGGCCAGCGCGAGATAGGGCGCGGGCCCGCTCACGCCGAGGGCGTACTCGAAGGTGCTCGTGTCGCCGTCGAGCTCGAAGAGGACGGCCCAGCCGCCAGGGACCAGCGTCGTCTCGGAGCTGTCGGACCAGGGGTCCTCGTCGATGCGCACGCGGAACCAGAGCGTCTCGCCGTCCGTTGCCCAGAAACCGGCCGGATCCGCGGCGGTCCCGACGAGGTCGACAGCGTCGTCGTCGTGCTGGTGGTCGTCCCTCTCGTCGACGAGATCGACTCCGTCCATCGTGAGGGGGACCCAGTCTCCTTCGGCGGGCCAGGCGTGTACGTTCAGCGACAGCAGGATCAGCATGGTGGCTCCGTGAACCTGAAGTATCACCTGAAGTAGTGATTATGCATGTCAACAGTGCGCGGTGGTTAGGGCCTGATCATGTCTCTGCGCCCTGCCGCCACCGTGATCGTGCTCCGAGACGGGCCCGAGGCCCCGGAGGTGCTCATGGTGAAGCGGAGCCGGCGGTCGGCTTTCATGCCGGACGCCTATGTCTTCCCCGGTGGTCGCGTGGATCCCGAGGACGCGGGCATCGAGGTGCCTGGCGGTGAAGCCGACCGGGTCCGCATGGGTCTGGGAGAGGCAGGCACCGCCTACCAGGTCGCGGCGGCGCGGGAGTGCTTCGAGGAGGCCCGCGTGCGGCTCGTCCCCGGAGAGCTCGTGTACTGGGCCCACTGGATCACGCCCAGGGAGCGACCGTTGCGCTACGACACGCGCTTCTTCGTCGCGAAGGTCCCACCCGACCAGGTGGCCGTTCACGACGGCCACGAGACGGTCGACAGTGCCTGGTGGACCGTTGGTGAGATCTTCCGCCGCTTCGAGGATGGCCGCATCCAGCTCCCGCCCCCGACCTGGCGCACGCTCTTCGAGCTCCGGGACTTCCGGGATGTCGACGCCGTCCTCGCCTCTGGACGGAAGAGGCCCACGCCGCCGATCGAGCCGAGGGCAGAGGTCATCGACGGCAGGATCACGGTCATCCTGCCGGAGGGTGTGCCGGAGCCGAGGAAGCACGTCTTCGACGGACAGCGGTGGTTCGTCCACAGCTAGGGTCCGGGCGTGACCCTCCAGAGCCCCGCCCCGGCGCAGGCTAGCAGCAGCGACAGCATCGGCTCGAAGGCTACAGTAGCGTCGTGCTCCTCGCGCTGTTCGCACAGGTCCACGCCACCGCTCCCGGACTCCGGAGCGACCTCGTACACGTGAAGGTCAGCGAGGCGCGACCGGGGCTCGCGAAGCTAGGTCAGCCTCTCTGGCCTGGCAGTCCCTGGGTGCGCGTGACCACGGACGATGCCGGAGCGCTGGCTCTTCGGCTGAGGTCCGAGGACTGGGTCGCTGCCGCCACACCGGCGCTCGCTCCCCAGCCGCCTCCACAGGACATCCCGCCCGAGACCCCGGATCTCAGCTCCGAGCAGATCTACCTGGGCGCGAGCCCGGAGGGCCTCGGTGTCGAGCCGGTCACCGAGTGGCCAGGCGCACGCGGGGAGCACGTCGCTGTGGCCGACGTCGAGTTCTCCTGGGATCCGGAGCACGAGGATCTCGGCAGCACGGTGGACGCGACCACATGGGGCTGGGACCCGGAGACCTGGGTCTTTCACGGCAACGCCGTGCTCAGCCTGATCGTCTCCGGCGACAACGGCTACGGGCTGGTCGGCATCGCACCGGAGGCCACGGCCATCGTCGTGCATCCCTACGTGGCGGAGGACGACTATGACGTCGCCGCCGCGATCGGTGGGGCGGCAGAGCTGCTGGAGCCGGGTGACGTCCTCCTCATCGAGCAGCAGGCCTACGCCAACGGCAACTACGCGCCTGTGTCGGTGAGCCCCTCTGTCTTCGACGCCATCGAGCTGTTGGTCGACGCTGGCGTCGTAGTGATCGAGCCAGCCGGCAACGGTGGCCAGGACCTCGACGACGACGGCTTCGAGGGCTGGTTCGATCCCTCGATTCGTGACCACGGCGGCATCGTCGTGGGCGGAGGCGCGTCACCGCTGGACTCCTCGAACCCAATCCGGGGATGGACCGGGGGCTCGAACCACGGGGCCCGAGTGGACGTGCAGGCCTGGTACTCGTACACGACCGTCTCTGCGACCACGGGGGACTACCAGCCAGACCTCTTCTACGGTGACTCCGACGACCGCCAGGCCTACACGACCCAGTTCGGAGGGACCTCTGGTGCTGCCGCGATGGTCGCTGGCATCGCGGCGGCGTTCCAGTCGGCGGCGATCGAGCTGACCGGGTCTCCGTGGGCACCTCGGGAGCTGAGGGCGCTCATGGTCTCGACGGGTACGCCGCAGTCGTCCCTGACGTCGCAACAGATCGGTCCCCAGCCGGATCTCGCTCGCATGCTCCGCTGGGGGCTGCCGAGGTAGCCCTCAGCGCTTGGCTGCGCGCTTCAGCTTGGTCTTGGCGGCGAAGCCGAGGTCGACGGCGAGCTGGAATCCTCCGGGGATCTCGCTGTCGAGCCGGGCCATCAGCGCGATGACCTGACCGTCGTGGAGCTCGAGGCGGAGGCTGACGCGTTGGCCCTCCGTCGGCGGCGCTTCGTGGGTCTGGAGCGCCAGCCTCTTCTTCTTGAGTCCGCCTTCCCAGGAGTCGGCGAAGGCGTCCCGGTCCGCCCACTTGATGACGTAGGTATCGCCGACCTTGTGGACCTTGGGCCCGCCAGTGGTGACCGCGGCTGGCTCCGGTTCCGGTTCCGGCTCCGGTTCCGACTCCGGTTCCGACTCCGGTTCCGGCTCCTCTGCCGTGGGAGGCGGAGGGGCCGGGTCTTCCGGCAGGTCGGCGGGGGCCTCCCGGCGAGCGAGCACCTCCGCGTCGACGGGCGTCTCCATGTCGGAGATGTTCTCTTCGTCGGTCACCTCGTCTTCGACGTCCTCGTCTTCGACTTCCTGGTGTTCCTCGACGTCTCCGACTTCCTGGACCGTCTCGATGTCCTCGTCCTGGGGGTCGAAGTCCACCGTCGGCATGTCGTCGACCGCGGGAGACTGCACGACCTCGTCCGGAGCGCTGGACTGAGGCACGTCGCTGTCGTCCCGGAAGGGTGGGGGCCGGAGGTCGTCCGTGTCGTCGTCGTCGAACTCGTCTTCGTAGACGAACTGCTCCACCGGTGGGTCCGGGACCTCGCTCGTGCCCATGACCTCGATCAGCGAGTCGTCCTCGTCGTCGTCCTCGATGATGTCCTCGAGCACGCCTCCCTCTTCGAGGAGCGAGTCGAAGTCGTCCTCTGAGAGGAAGCCGTCTTCGCTGGCGTCTTCGTCCAGGCCGAGGTCCAGGCTGTCGAGGCTGTCTCCGAGGGTGTCGAGCCAGCTCTCGTCCTCTGACTCCTGGGGTGCGGCGGTCTGGTTGGCAGGACGCGCTGGCGGAGGGTTCTTGGCCTCGCGCTCCCGGCGTGCAGCGAGGGAGTTCCGGAGCGCGCTCAGGACCGCCTCGCGATCTCCCTGGTTGACGTCCGTGTCGGAGTCGCTGCCCTCGAAGCCGTAGGGGTCCTTGGACTTCGACTGCTGGCCGAGGGTCTCGTCGATGGCCTTGAGGGTGTGGGCGACCTGGACGTCGTTCGCGGAGGACATCCGCATGTCGAACTTGTCCTGGATCTCGTCTACGACGACCTCCGGGCGGGTGCTGGAGCCGCCGCCCGCGTGGGTCTCCATCCAGACGTGGTAGCGCGCCTTGTCCGTGTCGCTGACGTCGTCGACGGTGCAGTCGTAGCCTCGCTGTCCCGCGGCGTGCCCTCCGGTGCGCGTGACCTTGAGGACGCAGGTGAAGGGCACCGGTGTCCCCGGCAGCTCCATCTTCAGCGTCATCCGCTCCCCGATCTGCAGCTTTCGATCGGTCTTGAGGGCGATTCGGTCCTCGCCGTCCAGACGAATGACGCGTCCGAAGGCGATGCCACTCTCGGTCTTCAGCGTGACCGGAAGATCCAGGTTGACCTGCATGAGCCAAACATTCTCGCACGACCGAGTTGGCGAGTCGATGGGGGGCGTCAGAGTCCGTGGTCGATCCGATGAGCCTGGTCCATGATGCGGCATGTTCCTCGTCCTCGCTCTTGGCTGCAGCGAGCCCGCCGCCGTCCTCGACACGGCCACCCCGTCCGACACGGAGGACACGGGCGCGCCGGACAGCGCGTGCGCCGACGGCGACGCCGACGGCATCTGCGACTTCGACGACGACTGCCCGGACGTGCCGAACGACCTGGACAGCGATGGGGACGGGGTACCGGACTGCGAGGACGCGTGTCCGGGGAGCGACGACGGCCTCGACACCGACTCGGACGGCGTCGCCGACTGCCTCGATCCATGCCCAGCGGACCCCCTCGACGACTCGGATGGGGACGGCGTGTGCGACAGCGACGACGAGTGCCCAGGTATCGACGACGCCCTCGGCTGCGACAAGTGCAAGGGAAGCGACGGCTACGCGCTGGAGGACACCGATGGGGACGGGCTTCCCGACGACTGCGTGCTCTCGGTCTTGCTGGCCACGAGCGAGGTCTACACCTCGTCCCGTGTCGAGGACATGCTCCTGGAGCGCGGCTGGGACGTGGACGCCCTCGCCGCAGAGGACATCGACGGGTCGATCGACTTCTCGCAGTACGACGTGGTGGCGATCACCTTCGACGCGGCGCTCAGCGACATCTCGGCGGTGGTCGAGGCCAACGACGCAAAGGAGACGGGGCTGTTGATCCATCGAGGGAACAACGAACAGCTCGAGTCCACCGACATGGGCATCGGCAGCACCTACCAGGAAGGGGACTGCAGCCTGACGGCCGAGCACTTCATCACCGAGCCCCTCGGCCTCGGCCCGGTCGACCTCGGCTACACCTACAAGAGCTACCTGACCAACGTCGCGGACGGGGTCCTCGAGCTCGGCAGCTGCCAGAGCGGGGTTGCGCTCGCCGTGCACCCGACCCATCGGCGCGTGTTCACCCCCTGGTACGGCCACGACGACGGCATGCCCTGGTCGGCCGAGGGCGAGCTCATCGACCTCCGCAGCTACGCCT
Source organism: Myxococcota bacterium (assembly GCA_036012755.1). GTDB lineage: Bacteria > Myxococcota_A > UBA796 > UBA796 > CAJQPC01 > JAAESX01. The sequence continues at coordinate 26,370 of DASCPX010000061.1, forward strand.
GGGCCGCGGGTTTCGGCTCCTGAGCCAGCACGTTAGACCTGCGGTGGCGGGTGTCGCCGTCCTGGTGGTGGCCCCGGTCTTCAAAGCCGGTCGGGGCGTGTCGAGAGGCACCGTCCGGTGGGTTCGATTCCCATCACCCGCCGCCACTCTGTGGAGAAACGCAGTCGTTCCCGTGGGTTGCGGCCTGGGCAGCCGAGCGCGTTCCGCAGGCGCTCCGCAGTTCAGCGATCGACGGCTTCGTAGACGGCGATAGCGGCACGCACGTAGGCGCGCTGGCGGTCGGTGGAGAGCGTCGGGAAGCGGCGGAGCATCGTGACGAGGGCCTTGGCCTCGGTGGGAGCA
>DASCPX010000062.1:0-1689 GCA_036012755.1 Myxococcota bacterium
GTCCAGTTGCGGAGGAGCTCGCGCCGGCAGGGGTTCGTAGGCCTCGGTGTCCATCCCCAGGTGCTCCAGGATCTTGCGCGCAGCGAGAGGGTCCTTCACCACGCCCATCACCTCGCGCCAGCCGCCACAGCGCACGCAGCGGAGGATCTCGATCGAGAACACCCTCTTGAGCAAGTCGGCCCAGGGGATCCTGGTGCGCGGGATCAGCTTCGGCGGTGCACCTTCTTTGCGGCGTCGCTTCCCCGGGACCACGAGGGCGCGGAGGCGGGAGCCTGGTGCCAGGACGCCGTGGTAGCGCACCAGATTTCTCCCCTTCGGTGGAACCAGGGCCGCGAGCTTCTCGATGAATTCCATGGGCGAGAACAAGAACCCGGTGGTTCCGTCGGCCCAGGGTGCCCTCAGGTCGTAGGCCACCATGCCGCCGGGCAGCAGACGCAGCCGGTCGAGGGCGATCGCAGGTCGGAGCAGGTAGCGGGCGAGGCGCTCGAGCTCGCCGCGGTGCTCCGCGCGGATCCGGACCCTGGCGTGCAGGTCGAACGCGCCCGACGTCGCGCACATGGGCTTCTTGCGCTTCGGGCGTCGCCTCGCTGCCTGTCGCGAGGAGGGCAGGCCCCGAAGTCGGCGGACCGCGAGCCCCCTCCGTTCTCCGACGGCGATCCGTCCCTCGACCGAGCTCTGGTAGAGACCAGCCATGAGGGGCTGCTGCTCGGCAAACTCGTCCTCTCCTCGGGGAAGACACTCCTCTGGTTCGATGAGGCCCTTGCGCTCGAGCAGGCGCAGGACGGCCAGCTCCGTGCTCCGCACCACCGCCAGCACGTCCGCCTCTTTGACCGCCAGGGGCTGGAAGACCGGGGCCTGCTCTGCGTCTCCCGGCACGAAGACCCCGTCGAGCAGCAGCGAGTGCAAGTGGATGTTCAGGGCGAGCGAGCCCGAGAACCTCTGGATGACGGTGTACGCCCCCGTCTTCGCTTCGCTCAGGCCGCGGGCTCGGGCGAGGCGGGCGTAGCAGGCCGTCACCTCGCTCAAGAAGACGTTGAGGACCTCGGTGAGCAGGGCCGAGTCCCAGGCGAGGCGATAGCGAAGCGGGTACGGAAGGGTCAGCACCCACTGGCGCACGGGCACGCGCGGCAGGACCTCGTCGACCAGGCGCGCCGCCCCCTCGGCCATCCGCCGCCCCGCGCACGAGGAGCAGATTCCGCGACCCTTGCAGCTGAAGGCCACGAGGATGTCGTCCTTGCAGGTCGCGCAGCGGCAACGGGCAAAGCCGTGGGCCAGGATCCCGCAGCGAAGATAGCCCCGCAGCTCGGCCTCGACGAAAGACGCGAGGCCAGGGCTGCAGGGGTCCTCGTCGACCCGCTCGAGGAAGGTCTCGAGGTGTTCACGCAGGATCAGGTGCAGCGCCCCTGACTCGGGGCGCCGACGGCGGTAGCCAGGTGGGAGGAGCGGGGGGCACGGCATCCAGCGCTGGATGCAGTGCAACGTCCGCGCCGGGCGGAAGTCGGCGGGGGTCAGGTGCGGGACAGCGACGATGTGGCAGGCAGCCTGCCGCGCGGCCAGGTGTCCGGGACTGTCCCGCTGAGCGTCCGGGACCGGACAGGGACCGGACAGCCGAGACCCGGCCTGCGCCCAACTCCGCAGCAGCGAGAGCCGGCCGGGCACGACCGCGATGCGGCCCTCGAACCCGGCCAG